>NZ_BIXY01000008.1:59917-118212 GCF_008326305.1 Dictyobacter arantiisoli
GCGGGCGGGGCGTATCTGCCCCTCGATCCGATGTATCCCACCGAGCGTTTGCATTTTATGCTTGCCGATGCCGGGGTAGAGCGCATCGTGACCGAGCCAGCTCATACCCGGCTCTTTGCTGCGCAGCCCGATCTGCAGCTGTTCCTGCTCGATCCCAGCGAACAGTGTTTTGTCGACGAGAGCATCCAGAATCTGGAGAACCGGAACACGCCACAGGATCTGGCCTATGTCATCTATACCTCGGGTTCAACCGGCAAACCGAAAGGGGTCTGTATTCCGCATGCCAATGTCCAGCGTTTATTTGCGGGTACCGAGCACTGGTTCTCCTTTGATGCCCGTGATGTCTGGACCTTGTTCCATTCCTATGCCTTCGATTTCTCGGTCTGGGAGATCTGGGGGGCGCTGCTCTATGGCGGCAAACTGGTCGTGGTTTCCTATGAGACCAGTCGGACTCCGTCAGCCTTTTATCAGTTGCTAGTGGATGAGCAGGTCACGATTCTCAATCAGACCCCCTCGGCCTTTGAGCAGTTGCAGCAGGCGGAAGCCCTGTTTGCAGGCTCTTCGACGAAGACGCCGGGTGCGCTGCGGGCCGTGATTTTCGGGGGTGAGGCGCTGGAATTGGGGCGTCTGCGCCCCTGGTTGCAGCGACATGGAGACGAGCACCCGCAGTTGATCAATATGTATGGCATCACGGAGACGACGGTTCACGTCACCTATCGCCGCATTCGCTGGGAGGATGTGGAGCAGGGGCGTGGAAGTGTGATTGGTCGGGCGATTCCAGACTTACAGCTCTATGTACTCAATCGGTGGTTACAACCTGTGCCGATTGGGGTAGCTGGTCAACTCTATGTTGGAGGAGCGGGATTGGCCGCAGGCTATCTCCAGCGCGAGGAACTGACGGCGCAACGCTTTATCCGCTCGCCATTCAGTCAAGGGGATCAGCGCCTCTATCAGACCGGGGATCTGGTGCGCTATCGCAGCAATGGAGAGTTAGAATATCTGGGCCGGATCGATCAGCAGGTCAAGATCCGTGGTTTCCGCATTGAGTTAGGAGAGATTGAGGATCGCTTGCTGAAACTTGCTGGCATCCGAGCCTGTACGGTGCAGGTTTCAAGTGATGCTCAGGGTGACAAGCGTCTGGTCGGTTATATCGTGCAGGAAGAGGAGGGGACCTGGGAAACGGGTTCGTTGCGCCAGCAGTTGCGAACCGACCTGCCCGATTACATGGTGCCATCTCTCTTTATCAGCTTGCCCGAGTTGCCACTGACGGCCAATGGAAAACTAGATCGGAACGCTTTACCGTCCCCGGAAAAAGCTGCCACGCATACTATTCGGGAATGTGTGGCTCCGCGCGATCCAGTTGAGGAAATTGTGGTTGATCTCTGGAAAGACATTCTAGGGTTAGAAACGATTAGCGTGTACGATAATTTCTTTGAAATCGGCGGCCATTCTTTGTTAGCAACCCGGCTACTCTCACATCTGCGCCAGCTCTTACAACTGGATGTACCTTTACGTGATCTCTTTGAAAAACCAGTTCTGGCGGATTTCGCTTTGCATCTGCAATCGTTTGCTGTTGATGAGACTGCTGATGCAGAGGCCGCAGAGATGTTAGCTGAGATCGAACAGCTTTCTGAACAGGAAGTCGAGCAGTACTTCCTTGAGAAGAATGCCTGAGTGCCATAGAGGAGTAGAATTATGCCTGGTCTTGCTCAACGCATTGCAACCCTTTCACCAGAGAAGCGCAAGCTTTTTCTGAAGAATATCGCCGAGAAGCGTGAGAATACGGCATCTTATCCAGTCTTAATGCGGCGTAAAAATGATGATCTGGCACCACTCTCGTTTGCTCAACAGCGTCTCTGGTTTCTTGAGCAATTGGAGCCTGGTCTCTCTACCTATACTATTCCGCTGGCTTTACGTTTACATGGCGCGTTCAATGTGTCTGCTCTCGAGCAGACACTACGCGAAATTGTGCGTCGCCATGAAAGCTTGCGTACGCGCTTTGTCTCTCGCGCTGGTGTAGCGTATCAACAGATTGATCCTATCGAGAGTTTTGTCTTTTCGATTGTCCCTGTTGAGCAGGAGGAGCAGGTACAGAGCTTGCTTGAGCAGGAGGCACAACAGCCTTTTGATCTGGAGCAGGGTCCCTTGTTTCGGGCATGTCTGTTGTTGCTCTCAGATCGGGAAGCGGTTTTACTGCTGACACTGCACCATAGTATCGCCGATGGCTGGTCAATGGGTGTCCTGACGCATGAGCTCGGTCAACTTTATCCAGCTTTTGTGGCTGGTCAGCCCTCACCACTGCCAGAATTGCCGCTGCAATATGCTGATTATGCGCTGTGGCAGCGCCAATGGTTGCAGGGAGAGGTTCTGGATGTACAACTGGATTATTGGAAAAAGCAACTGGGCGGGGCCGAGCCACTGGCATTGCCCACTGATCGTGCGCGCCCAGCCATACAGACACATCGAGGTGCCAGTCAGCGCATTGAACTGTCTGGTGAGCTGAGCCAGGCACTTAAACTGTTCAGCCAGCGCGAAGGCTGTACGTTATTTATGACATTGCTGGCCGCCTGGCAGGTCCTGTTGAGTCATTACAGTGGACAGGACGATATCAGCGTGGGTACGCCAATTGCTAACCGCACGCAAGCTCAGCTCGAAGATCTGATTGGTTTTTTCATCAATACATTGGTCTTACGCAGTGATCTCTCTGGTAATCCTGATTTTCGTGAAGTTTTACGCCGCGTGAAAGAGGTCTCTCTGGGAGCCTATGCTCACCAGGATATTCCCTTTGAACAACTGGTTGATGTGGTACAACCGGAACGTGACCGTAGCCGTTCCCCCCTCTTTCAGGTCCTTTTTGTGCTGCAAAATCTGCCTGAGAAGCAGCAAACATGGACAGATATTCGCATTGAGGCGATTGAGATCGAGCATAAGACCGCCAAATTTGATTTGAGCCTGGCGGCTTCAGAAGCACCACAGGGATTAATTTTTGACCTGGAATATAATACTGATCTATTTGATGCTGAGACCATTGAACGTTTGTTAGGCCACTGGCAACGCCTGCTGTCAGTTCTGATAACACAACCAGAGATCCCAGTACAGGAACTTACTTTCCTCAGTTCGCAGGAGCGGCAACAACTGTTGTTTGACTGGAATGAGCCGCAACAGCAATTTCCTGTAGTGGACACCCTGGTACAGCGCTTTGAGCAGCAAGCCCGGATGCATCCCCAGGCGATCGCAGTGAGTGATGAGCAACAGAGCCTGACCTATGCGCAACTGAATGCCCGGGCGAACCAGTTGGCGCATGCCCTGCGACGGCAAGGAGTTGAGCCCAATCAATTGGTCGGGTTAAGTATGGACCGTTCTGTGCAGCTACTGGTCGGTCTGCTGGGGATTTTAAAAGCGAGCGGGGCGTATCTGCCCCTCGATCCGATGTATCCCACCGAGCGTTTGCATTTTATGCTTGCCGATGCCGGGGTAGAGCGCATCGTGACCGAGCCAGCTCATACCCGGCTCTTTGCTGCGCGGCCCGATCTGCAGCTGTTCCTGCTCGATCCCAGCGAACAGTGTTTTGTCGACGAGAGCATCCAGAATCTGGAGAACCGGAACACGCCACAGGATCTGGCCTATGTCATCTATACCTCGGGTTCGACCGGCAAACCCAAAGGGGTCTGTATTCCGCATGCCAATGTCCAGCGTTTATTTGCGGGTACCGAGCACTGGTTCTCCTTTGATGCCCGTGATGTCTGGACCTTGTTCCATTCCTATGCCTTCGATTTCTCGGTCTGGGAGATCTGGGGAGCGCTGCTCTATGGCGGCAAACTGGTCGTGGTTTCCTATGAGACCAGTCGGACTCCGTCAGCCTTTTATCAGTTGCTATTGGATGAGCAGGTCACGATTCTCAATCAGACCCCTTCGGCCTTTGAGCAGTTGCAGCAGGCGGAAGCCCTGTTTGCAGACTCTTCGACGAAGACGCCGGGTGCGCTGCGGGCCGTGATTTTCGGGGGCGAGGCGCTGGAATTGGGGCGTCTGCGCCCCTGGTTGCAGCGACATGGAGACGAGCACCCGCAGTTGATCAATATGTATGGCATCACGGAGACGACTGTTCACGTCACCTATCGCCGCATTCGCTGGGAGGATATGGAGCAGGGGCGTGGAAGTGTGATTGGTCGGGCGATTCCAGACTTACAGCTCTATGTACTCAATCGGTGGTTACAACCTGTGCCGATTGGGGTAGCTGGTCAACTCTATGTTGGAGGGGCAGGATTGGCCGCAGGCTATCTCCAGCGCGAGGAACTGACGGCGCAACGCTTTATCCGCTCGCCGTTCAGTCATGGGGACCAGCGCCTCTATCAGACGGGGGATCTGGTGCGCTATCGCAGCAATGGCGAGTTAGAGTATCTGGGCCGGATCGATCAGCAGGTCAAGATCCGTGGTTTCCGCATTGAGTTAGGAGAGATTGAGGATCGCTTGCTGAAGCTTGCTGGCATCCGAGCCTGTACGGTGCAGGTCTCAAGTGATGCTCAGGGTGACAAGCGTCTGGTCGGTTATATCGTGCAGGAAGAGGAGGGGGCCTGGGAAACGGGTTCGTTGCGCCAGCAGTTGCGAACCGACCTGCCCGATTACATGGTGCCATCCCTCTTTATCAGCTTGCCCGAGTTGCCACTGACGGCCAATGGAAAACTAGATCGGAACGCTTTACCTGCGCCTGAGAGTAGTCTGGCGCAATTGGCACTTGAGTATGTCGCTCCACGCACGCCGCTTGAAATGCGACTCGCTGCCATCTGGAGTGCTGTGTTACAGCATGAAAAGGTTGGCATTCATGCCAACTTTTTTACCCTGGGTGGTGACTCTATTCGCAGTATCCAGATTGTTGCAAAGGCGAAGGAGCAGGAAATCTATTTTACTTTGCAGCAACTCTTTCAATATCAGACTATTGCTGAGCTGGCTGCACAACTTCAGACGTCACAAACGCAGCTCCCGCTTCAGGAGAGCGTTTTGCCATTTGCCTTGATCTCTGAAAAAGATCGTTTGAAGCTACCGGAAGATGTTGAAGATGCCTATCCTCTGGCTTTAATGCAGGCAGGGATGTTGTATCATAGTCAACTCAATTCTGCCAATGGTATGTATCATGATATAACCAGCTATCATCTTGAGGCAGTGTTTCATCCAGCCTATTTTCAGCAGGCAATCCAACTGTTAGCTATGCAGCATCCTGTGCTAAGAACTTCTTTTGATATTACGAACTATAGTGAATTTTTGCAGTTAGTACACAAAAATGTGCAGGTCCCTTTCTCTATCCATGACATCACCGCTATGACCGAGTTGGAGCAGCGCGAGGCACTCTTGCATTGGATTGAAGAGGACAAACTGCAGGTGCTCAACCTTGCTGAAGCTCCACTCATTAGGATTACGGTTCATCTGCGTAGTGAAAATTCATTCCAGTTTTCGCTGACCTGCCATCATGCAATTCTGGATGGCTGGAGTGTCGCTTCGTTTGTGACTGAAGTCTTTAAAGTCTATCTGGATCTCTTACAGGGTAAAAAGGATCTGCCTGTTGCGCCTCTTACCCATTCGCATCACGATTTTGTTGCTTTAGAGCGGTTGCAATTATCTGCGCCCGCTGAACATGTTTACTGGCAGGAGATGCTGGCGAACTATAGTGTGACACCTCTGCCCATATGGTCATCTGTAGAGCCTGACGAAGAGGATGTTCCTCAGTTTACCGTCACTATCAGTGCCGAAATGGGAAGAGATCTTAGAAAGCTTGCGCAACGACTGACGGTTCCCTATAAAAGTGTTTTATTAGCAGCTCATCTTTTTGTCCTGACGATGTTAAGCGGACAACACGATGTTATCACTGGCTATGTCTCGAATGGACGTCCTGAGACAATGGATAGTGAACGCATCCTGGGTCTGTTCCTGAATACGCTGCCCTTACGGGTTCATCTTGGTGGTGGCAGCTGGCGGGAACTGATTCAAGCGGTTTTTCAGCAGGAAAAGGAGTTGCTGGCTCATCGCTGGTATCCGTTGGCAGAAATACAGCGCCGCTATGGTGGGACCGCTCTTTTTAATGTCATCTTTAATTATACGCATTTCCATATCTACAAAGATCTGCTCTCTTCTCCCGGGGCCTCCGAGGTGAAAGTGCTTGGGCAACATGGCTTTGAGCGCAATAACTTTGCCTTAAGTACCAATGTAATGGTTGATCCGATTTCAGATCAGGTGCGCCTGTCTCTGCAAAGTAATGGGGAGACCTTTACTACCCCACATTTACAGCGTATTGCTGGCTATTATGTACAGGTCTTAGCAGCCATCGCTCATAATGCTATGGATGCCTACCAGTCGCAAAATGTGCTGCCTGATCAAGAGCAGGAGTGGCTTCTGCGCCGCTGGAATGCCACGACACAGCCTTATGCGCGGGACAAGAGTATTCATCAACTCTTTGAGGAGCAGGTGGAGCGCACACCAGATGCACCAGCCATCCATTTTGCGGATAAGCAGTTTACTTATCGCGAAGCCAATCAACTGGCGAATGTGCTTGCGCATCAGCTTCTGGCATCAGGAGTCGGTCCAGGTATGCTGGTTGGACATTGTATGGAGCGTTCAGCCGAGATGCTGGTGGCTTTACTGGGTATCCTGAAGACCGGGGCCGCTTATGTTCCTATTGATCCTGAATATCCTCAGGATCGGGTAGCGTATATGTTAGAGGATAGCCAGGTTCAGGTAATTGTTTCACAGCCCTGGCTTGTTGCTAGCTTACCAGCACATCAAGCTCAGATTGTTTGCCTGGAAGATCTTCCCGTTGACATGATTGTGAGTAATCCTGACATTCAGTTTTCTCCGCAACAGCCGGCGTATGTCATTTATACTTCTGGCTCAACGGGTAAACCCAAGGGGACAATTCTGCCCCATCAATCTGTGGTTAATTTCTTTGAGAGTATTGCCCGGCGTCCTGGTATGAGCGCG
Organism: Dictyobacter arantiisoli; assembly: GCF_008326305.1. Lineage (GTDB taxonomy): Bacteria > Chloroflexota > Ktedonobacteria > Ktedonobacterales > Ktedonobacteraceae > Dictyobacter > Dictyobacter arantiisoli. Next base: position 66,884 of record NZ_BIXY01000008.1, read on the forward strand.
GAAGATCGTATTCTAGCCGTAACGTCACTCTCTTTTGACATTGCGGTCCTCGAACTACTCCTGCCCTTAACTCTTGGTGCACAGGTGTTTATCGTGAGTCGTGCGGTGGCGACAAATGGAACTGATCTCGTGCATTGGCTTGAGAAAACGCGTCCTACCCTGTTGCAGGCTACCCCGGCAACGTGGCGGCTGCTATTGGCGAGCGGCTGGTCAGGTGAAGAGCAAACTTCAAATGCTCCGGGTTTGAAGATGCTCTGTGGTGGCGAGGTCTTGCCACAAGAGATTGTCCAGCCATTACTTGAGCGTGGTGCTAGCTTATGGAATATGTATGGACCTACCGAAACCACCATCTGGTCAACGCTTGCTCAGGTGGTATCTGAGCAACAGATTCTGATAGGTCAGCCGATCGCTAACACACAGATCTATATCCTTAATGCCTGGTTCGCACCAACACCAGTTGGGGTCGCAGGTGAACTGTATATTGCAGGTGATGGCCTGGCCTGGGGATATCTCCATCGAGCAGATTTGACCGCGGAAAGATTCCTGCCCGATCCTTTTAGTGCTATTCCTGGTGCGCGCATGTATCGTACTGGCGACCTTGCCCATTGGAATGTCGATGGTAAGCTAGCGTGTCTGGGTCGTACCGACCGGCAGGTGAAGTTGCGCGGACATCGCATCGAATTGGGAGAGATTGAGACGGTGCTGGCACAGCATCCAGATGTGCAGTCCTGTGCGGTCATTGTCTATGAAATTGGGGCTGGCAATCAGCAATTAGTTGGATATGTGGTACCTGTGTCAGGTGCGAATCCGACGCAGAGCGAACTACGCCTCTACTTACTTGCCGTTCTGCCTGAATATATGGTGCCGAATATCTGTGTCCTGCTGGAAGCCTTACCACTCACACCCAATGGCAAGGTTGATCGGAAGAATCTGCCAGCACCTGTTGCGCTACCGGAGTCACAAAAAGGGCCACTGGTGGCTCCCCGTAACAGCTTTGAAGAGCTTATTCTAACATTCTGGCGTGAGATTCTGGGTTATCCACAGATCAGCATTGACGACAATTTCTTTGAGATTGGAGGTCACTCACTGCTGGTCAATCAACTTATCGCACGTTTGCGCTCAACCTTTCATGTGCAGATCTCTATGCGTAGTATCTTTCAAGCTGCAACAATTCAAGAGCAGGCTGTGGTGATCCAGGAATTGTTGCAGACAGAGCAGGATCTTCTGGTTCCACCGCTCCTGCCATTGTCTCGGGATGAGTCTATACCTCTTTCCTTTGCGCAGCAGCGTCTCTGGCTACTGGAGCAACTGGTTGAAGAGAGCAGTGCCTATACAATGCCACTGGCATTGAAGGTGCGGGGCAACCTGGATGTTACTGCGCTAGAACAAAGTTTACAGCGTATTGTGGTACGCCATGAGACGCTACGCACAGTCTTCCTGGATCGCGATGGTGTGCCTGTCCAGGTTATCCTGCCTGTCTCGCCTGTCCATTTGCGCCATCAAGACCTGCGTGGTCTTGATGCTGTGGCGTGTGAAGCGGAGCTTGAATGTTTAATTCAGCACGAGCTACAACAACCCTTCTCGCTTGCACATGGACCGCTATTGCGGGCCTGTCTCTTCTGGTTGGCGGGGAACGAGTATGTGCTGGTTATGGCAATGCACCACATTATCTGGGATGGCTGGTCAATGGGTATATTTGTACGTGAGTTGACCACGCTTTATAAAGCTGAGCACGAAAAATCAGATGCTCATCTACCGCACCTTCCAGTACAGTATGCAGATTATGCGAGCTGGCAGCGCAACTGGTTGCAGGGGAAACATCTGAACATGCAACTTGCCTACTGGAAAATGCAACTGGCGGGTGCTGATGTTTTGCAGTTGCCGTGTGACCATCCGCGACCAGCGCAACAGACTCAGAATGGGAACATTCTGTTGAGGCAAATGCCAGCCGAGTTAGCTACACATCTGAAACAACTCAGCCAGCAAGAGGGCGTAACACTCTTTATGCTGCTCCTGGCCGCTTTTCAAACGCTGCTCAGTCGCTATAGTGGACAGGACGATATCAGCGTCGGTACACCGATTGCTAATCGCGACCAGGTCGAACTCGAACACCTGATCGGCTTCTTCGTGAATACCCTGGTGCTGCGGAGCGATCTCTCTGGCAATCCAACCTTTAGCGAACTTCTGCGCAGGGTGCGCGAGACAACCTTAAATGCCTACATGTATAAAGATGTGCCGTTTGAAAAGGTTGTCGAAGCTGTCCAGCCCGAACGCGATCCCAGCCGCTCTCCCCTCTTCCAGGTGCTCTTTAGCCTGCAGAGTGGGACACAGACAAACCGTGTTATCGAGGTTCTTGATGATTTATCAATCAGTCCGCTTGAAGTGAGCGGACAGACTGCACGCTTTGATATAAGCCTGATTCTGGCGGATACTGAGGAGGGTTTGAGTTGTGCAATTGAATATAATACCGATCTGTTTGAGCAAGCTACCATTGAGCGTCTCTTTACGCACTGGCAGACGCTCTTAGCCAGCGTGGTGAGTAATCCCACACAGCATCTCAGTGAACTTACGCTTCTCTCAGAGCGTGAACGGGAACAAATTGTCTGTACCTGGAATGATACTGATCGTCCTTATACACCAGCTTGCTGGCATCATCTGTTTGAACTCCAGGTTGCGCGTACACCACAACAGGATGCCTTAGTCTTTGGCGAGCAGAGCTTGAGCTATCAGCAACTGGATCAGCGCGCGAACCAGCTGGCCCATTATCTGCTCCAGCGGGGTATTCAACGTGGGGATCGGGTCGGAGTATGTATGGAGCGTTCCTTTGAGATGGTGGTGAGTATTCTGGCGATCTTAAAAGCTGGCGCCGCTTACGTTACTCTGGACCCTGCCTATCCTTTCCAACGCCTGGATTATATGGTCGAGGACGCGCAGATCCAGCTTATCCTGAGTCAGCAATCGCTTGCCAACCAGCTATCATTCAGACAGGCACAGTTAGTGTATCTGGACATGCTGGCCCCACGTTTGGCGCAAGAGAAAGGGAGTTCACCCGATGTCGAGGTCGGGGCGAGCGATCTGGCCTATATCATTTATACCTCGGGTTCTACCGGCAAACCCAAGGGTGTGCTTGTCCCACACTATGGTCTTGCGAATCTGGTTGAGACGCAGCAGCAGGCTTTCGCCCTCACCCCAGCAGATCGGATCTTACAATTTGCTTCCATCAGTTTTGATGCCTCTGTCTGGGATATCGTGGGTGCACTCTGTACGGGAGCGACGCTCTGCCTGGCTCAAGCTGACGAGTTACTCTCACTTCATACGCTGATCGCTTTGATTGGTCGGCAGCGCATCAGCATGGTCACGCTAGCGCCATCGATGCTGGCACAGTTAAATCCAGAAGATGTCCCTGGCCTGTCCAGAATTGTAGTAGTGGGGGAGGCCTGTTCAGAGGAATTGATGCGTCGTTGGGTCGAGCCAGCGAAGCGCCGCTTCTATAATGCTTATGGACCGACTGAGAGTACTATCTGTGCGACCATCATGGAGTGTACGCCGCAGTTGCAAGGCCGTCCACCGATTGGGAGGCCAATTCCGCGCTTCCAAATCTATCTTTTAGATAGCTCTTTGCAGCCAGTGCCCGTAGGGGTTGCCGGCGAACTGCATATCGCTGGCATTGGTCTGGCATGGGGCTACCTGGATAAGCCTGAATTGACGGCAACCAAATTTATTCCTGATCATTTCAGCGCAAAGCCGGGAGCACGGCTTTATCGTAGCGGTGATCTGGCTCGTTATCTCCCGGATGGCACAATAGAGTTCTTAGGACGTATTGACCATCAAGTGAAGTTACGCGGTTTGCGTATCGAGTTGGGGGAAATTGAAGATGTCCTCAACCTTCATGATGCAGTGCGTGAATGCCTGGTACTGGTTCGTGAGGATCGACCGGGCCATCAATCCCTGGTCGCTTATCTGGTCGGCCCATCCCTGTTGCCAACGGTGGTTGCTGAGCTACGCGAAATGGTGCGTGAGTGTCTCCCTGAATATATGTTGCCGTCTGCCTTTATCTTGTTGGATGCGTTTCCCGTGACACCCAATGGCAAAATTGATCGCAATGCACTGCCTGCACCTGAAACACTGGATCGCGCTACAGAGCAATCCCTGGTCGCGCCACGTAGCGCTCTTGAAATCCAGTTACTGGATCACTGGCGAGCGATATTGGGACGGACCCATATCGGTATCCATGATAACTTTTTTGAGCTTGGTGGTCACTCTTTGCTGGCTACCCAACTGTTGACACGCCTGCATAAGGCAGGCATGGAACTGTCACTCCGTAGTATCTTCACTGCAACGACTATCGCGGAACAAGCCACCCTGCTTGAGAGGCAATTGCATGGCAATCAATCCATGCACCAGGCTGCTTTGACGGTCGTCGCGAGAAACCAGCACATACCGCTTTCCTTTGCTCAACAACGCCTCTGGTTCCTGGATCAATTGCATCCAGGTGACGCATCACAAAATATTCCTTTGTTTTTGCAACTGGAAGGCATGCTTGATCAAGAGGCACTAAGCTGGAGCGTGCAGGAGATTATACGCCGTCACGAGAGCCTGCGTACAACCTTTCAAACGATTGAAGGTGAGGCTGTCCAATGTATTGCTCCTCCTGACGAGAATTTTGTGCTTCCATACCTGGATTTTAGCGTTATGGAGAGAGACCAGCAGGAACAAGCGGTCAAAGAGTTACTGTCGCAGGAGGCAGGCCGAGCCTTCATTATTGCCCAGGATCGCCTCTTGCGCACCCTGCTCGTCAAGGTACAGCCACAGAAATATCTGTTCCTGCTAATTATGCACCATATTATCACTGATGGTTGGTCAATTGGCATCTTCTCCTCCGAGCTTCAGGCACTCTATCAGGCGCGTGTTCAACGTCAACCATCTCCATTGTCGGAACCAGTTCTTCACTATGCCGACTTCGCGGTATGGCAGCGGCAATGGTTACAGGGAGATGCCTGTACTGAGCATTTGAACTACTGGAAGCAGCGCCTGAATGGTGCTCAGGCCCTTGAATATCCTGTAGATCATCCACGGCCTGAAGTAAGCAGCCATCGTGGCGCAAACTATACCTTTACGCTGTCTGAGCAGATAACCCGGTCCCTAAAAGCGTTGAGTCAGCAGGAAGCGGCAACCATCTTTATGACGCTACTGGCGGCCTTTAAATGTGTGCTTGCCCGCAAGACTGGAGTTGACGACATTGTGGTTGGTACTGATATTGCTAATAGAACGCATCAAGAGACAGAAGGGATGATTGGCTTTTTTGTCAATCTATTGGCACTCCGAACGGATTTGAGCGGAGAGCCTTCTTTCCGTCAGGTGCTGGCCCGTGTCCGAGAGAATGTGTTGGGGGCATTTACCTATCAGGATCTGCCATATGATGTATTGGTAGATCGTTTGCACCTCAAGCGTAGCTATGATCGTACCCCATTGATTAATTTGCTCTTTGTGTTACAAAACATTAGTGCTGCACCCGCTATTATCCCGCAAGAGCAGCAGGAGAGCTTGCGCATTTCCTCTTTACCAAATGAAGTGACCAGTTCAAAATTCGACTTTGCTGTTTTTATGGCGGAAACAGTAGAAGGAGGCATGTCTGGTTCTATCACGTATAGTACAGATCTCTTTGACGCTGTGAGCATGCAAAATTTGATTGTGGCCTTTGAGCATTTTCTCCAGGCTGTCTTAGCACAACCTGATCGTAAGATTTATGAGGTTCCACTGCCTCTCAGCGCCGAAATGAATCGAACAGATGCAACTGGAAATGCACTACAGGTGTTGCATGTAGATAATGGTGTGCGCAAGCAAGAGCGTCGCTCTGCCAATCTGCGCAAATTAGGCAGCATCAAAGGTAATCGCACGAAACTCACCAACCATTAAGTGGTAGGGCGGATCATGGAAGGAGCAATCCCTCTGTGATCCGTGGCTCTCGATGTTTAATCAGACCCGAATAGAAATAGAAGGAGCTACGATTCCATGGAAACATTTCAACTTCATGCTTCTCCCTTATCAATGCAGCAGGCGCGTTTATGGGACTTTTATCAGCATACTGCTATATATCATGCGGTCGGCGTCATTGAGCTGGAAGGTGCGGTTGCTCTGGATCTTCTTCAGGAGGCTATTGCGGACATCGTTGCACGCAATGAGATTTTACGCACAGCCTTCTCTGCCCTGCCAGGTATGGATGTGCCGATGCAGATTGTGAGTAAGCCACACTATGGCTATCAAGTCACGTCGCTTGAACACTTATTGCCGGTTGATCAAGATGATTTTCTGAAGAATATCGTGCTACAACTGCGCACACAGCCAGTTGCTATCAGTCAGATGCCCTGTCTGCATTGCCATCTCCTCACGCTGAACGCTAATCAGCATTTCCTGGTTCTCAGCCTGCCAGCCTTCTGTGCGGACAGTAAAACCCTCCAGCTTTTGACGTCGGCATTGCAGCAAACATATTATGGCTTGCTCTCTCCTGCTACTAGCGAGCATGAAGAAGAGGATGAACCGTTACAATATATCGATGTATCCGCGTGGCAGAACGAGCTGCTGGCAGAAGAAGATGCTGTTGAGCATAGTCTGTTCTGGAAGCATCTGGACTTAACCTTGCTCGATACCTTTTCCATGCCAGGTGCCACTGCTGCGACGGAAGCAGCCTTTCGTCCAGAAATTTATCATATTCCTTTTCATGCTTCTCTGATGCCGACCCTTGAAGCACTGGCCCTTGAGTTCCATGCCTCGATTGATACGCTGCTTTTATCTGTCTGGTATCTGTTCCTGGCCTCGTATACCAATCAGGAAGAGATCATCATGGGAGTAGGGAATGATGGTCGCACCTATGATGAACTTGCAACAGCCCTGGGATTATATACCCGCTTTGTGCCTTTGCCCGCTGTTATCGATGCAGAAGAAACATTTGCACATATCGTGAGCCAGATTGGCAGCACCTATAAAAATGCTATAGAAGAGCAAAACTATTTTTCCTGGGCTGCGCATGAGCACAAGCAGAGCCAACAATTACCAGTTCAGTATATCTATGAACAGGCTTCATCGTCGTATAGTCATACTAACGCTGAGCCTGTCCATTTTTCATTGCGGGCAAGTTATCAATGTAGTGAACCGTTTCTGCTGAAGTTAGAGGCGGTACACACTGCTGAAAGCCTGAAATTCCAATTACACTTTGCGGCTAACCGCTTTACGCATGAGAAGATCGAGCTGCTTGCGCTTGCATTTCAAACCATCTTAGAGGATGCTTTGTCCCATCCTCATCTGCCAGTGAAAAATCTGCACCTGCTTCAACCCTGGCAGGAAAAACAGTTGCGTACACAATTTCAAGGTCCTATCGTCCAATTTCCCGCTCTCCATCTGGTGGATCTCTTTGAGCAACAGGTGGCACGTAATGCCTCGGCGCTGGCGGTCAGACATAATGACAGCACCCTGACCTATGGTGAGCTGAACCATCGAGCTAATCTTGCCGCGCATGCTTTGCGGGCCCGGGGCGTTGGACGGAATACCGTGGTTGGAATCTGCGTTGAGCGTTCCGTTGATATGATTGTGGGTTTGCTGGCGATTCTCAAAGCGGGTGCTGCGTATCTGGCGCTGGATGCGCAATTGCCGTTGCAACGGCTGCAGTATCAACTGCAAGATGCTCAGGTGGCTATGGTGGTGACACAGCAAAAGTTGAGTTCGCTCTTTCTGGATTATCCAGTTGAGACCTGCACACTTTCTACACTGTATGAGCACAACGTACCTGGCGCTGCTGAGAACGTCCCGGCTGGCATACAGCTCTCCGATCTCGCCTATGTGATCTATACATCTGGTTCAACTGGTAATCCCAAAGGTGTACTGATTGAGCATCAGAATGTGAGCAATTATATTCAGGGTATGCAGCAGCAATTGGCCTGGCAAGCTGGTTGGCAGTTTGCGACGGTTTCGACGCTGGCCGCCGATCTTGGCAATACCGTGATCTTTGGTTCACTTATTGCAGGTGGTTGCCTGCATATTCTGGATTATGAGATTGCAACTTCCGCCTCACGATGGAGTCGCTATCTTCAGCAGCATCCCATTGACGTCCTAAAGATTGTGCCATCTCATATGAGTGCGCTCCTGTCCGCTGAGACAGAGGTATCAGCCAATGCATTTTTGCCGCGCCAACAGCTTATTCTTGGCGGTGAAGCGCTGAAGCGCACATTATTAGCGCGCCTGATCGAAATGCAGGCTGGCTGTCAAATCATTAATCACTATGGTCCAACGGAGACGACGATTGGGGTACTGGTTAACCACCATGTGCACATCCAAGAGGATGAGATTATTCCTCTCGGTAAACCTCTGAGCAATCTTTCAGCCGTGATTCTCAATGCTGGAGGGAATATGGTTCCAGTCGGGGCGGCTGGCGAGCTGTATATTGCCGGTGCGGGGCTGGCACGAGGCTATCTCAATCAGCCAGATCAGACGCAGGCAAAATTTGTGCTGAAAAGATGGAGCGAGCAGGAGTGCGTCCGTTATTATCGGACAGGCGATCTGGCTCGTGCTACTTTCGATGGTACTATCGAGTTTCTAGGTCGAGCGGATACGCAGGTAAAAATACGTGGTTTCCGTGTAGAACTGGGTGAGATTGAACAGACATTGCAGCAGTGGCCGCAAGTACAGGAATGTATCGTCTTATTGGATGAAGCACAGCCGGGCGAACAACGGCTTGTTGCTTATGTCATCGCGACCCAATCCTCAATCCTGGTTGAAAAAGAGTTGAAAGCATTTCTACAAGAGCACCTACCAGCATATATGGTTCCCAATAGCATCATTCAGCTTGCAGCCTTCCCATTAACCCTCAATGGAAAAATTGATCGCAAGCAGTTACCTGCGCAACAACCCGTCTCTACTGGTAGTAGCGCGTCTGTTCCTACTGAGAAAACCTATATCCGTCCACGTGATCATGTTGAAATGAGACTTGCCACTATCTGGTCAAAGATTCTCAATGTGCATACGATTGGTGTGCTGGACGATTTCTTTGATCTGGGGGGAAACTCTATTATTGCTGTCCGTTTAATGTCATTGATCCATAAAGAATTTCATTGTGATCTAGCTCTTTCCACATTATTCAAACATCCTACTCTGGGTGCCTTTGCTCATATTTTGCGTGAAGATGGGCTGGAAGAAATATCTGCCATCATTGTACCATTACAAACGCATGGCGAGCGTCTACCTTTCTTCTGCGTGCATCCTTCAGGTGGGACCGTGTTTCGCTATCAGGCGTTTGCGCAGGCGCTAGGAGCTGAGCAGCCCTTCTATGGACTTCAGTCGCCGGAGTATGAGATAGGTAGCCTGCGTTTAGAAGATATGGCCGCTCAGTATGTGCAGGCTATACAAAATATTCAGCCCACAGGTCCCTATCAAATAGGAGGATGGTCGTTAGGAGGAGTGGTAGCATTTGAGATTGCGCAGCAATTAACACGGCAAGGAGAGAGCGTTTCACTGCTGGCGCTTTTCGATAGTAGCCTGCCACCTTCATGCCTGTTAGAACCATCCGCACGCACTCCTGGTATCCAGCTGCTCGATGATCGAATAGTAGTCAATGTCTTGCGGGAAGAAGGGGTCTTGTCTCTCAGTGAAGAGGATGTGATGCGCGCCGAGCCACAGATACAACTGATCCATGCATGGGAGCAAGCCAGGCAGACTAATTTGCTGCCAGCAGACATTGGTTTTGAGCAATTTCGTCGGCTCGCTTATATGAACTGTCGCAACCTTTTAGCGGTCAAGCAGTATGAGCCGGAAGTATATCCCGGTCGCATTACCTTTTTCCGCTCAAGTGAAGTTCTGCAATTGCAGCAAAGCCAGCCGAATGCCTTGACGGGCGGCTGGGAACAGCTCTGTCAGCAAGAGATTATTGCCTATGTTGTGCCAGGGAAGCATAGTGAGATGGTTGACGAGCCATATGTACGAGAACTGGCCCGGTTTCTGACTCTCTCGTTAGGCACACAGGCGCAGAATCTTTCAGCTGCCTGAGCGCATATTGGCAGCTCACTCCCAGTGGAATCTCGTTGCTTGCTCATTAGATTATGCGCCCGCACTCTTTTTATTCTATGGTATAGTCGGGCGCATGACAAAAGTGTATGTGCTATCCTGATTGTGAGGCGTGTGATAGAGTATTATCCTTGCCAGAAAGAAGAAAGCGTTTGAAGGTGTTGTTCGCAAAGTGGAAGTTCCCACACAACGCGGTTTGGTGTCAATGAGCTGGTTTGAACCTTGTGAAAACCAGCATGAGCTGCGAGCTTATCTGCTTCTTTTGTGCTGGTAATAGTGTATACCTTGTCAATCAAATATCCATTGTTCTGCAAAGAGCGCAGTAAACTGAATAGATGAGATACAAGGAGACCGGCATAAAGATTTCTCAGGTGATGAGAAAGAAGAGGATCAGTTACCAGAACATCGATATAGATATGGAAAGGCTCAAGCCGTGTAAAAGATAACATGTCATCAATGCTGATGCTACGTTCGATCTGTTCTCCGTGTAAAAGCTGATCCAGAAAAGTATCTGTCAAGCGAAATAGTGAGAAATAGCCGACAACTTTACCGTGAGCTTTTAGAGAATGAAAGGTAAACTCGCATTTTTTTTGAAAGGAGATCCGTTCTGCAAGAGGTGTAATAAAATCTTTGCCGAAGGCGCGAATGCCAATTTCCATCTCCTCTTTCTGGTCTTCAGGACTAGAGCAGCTGAAAACAATTGTTTGGAATTGTTCAAAAATAGTATGCATTGAAAGAGCTAACGCATCGATATCTCGTTTCGGATAAACACCCTGTTTCATTCCTGGTGGAACTACTTTCCTGATGATGCCCTGCTTCACTTTGCGGAAGAATGCAGCTCTGGAAAAACCAAGTTTTTTTTGTGCCTCTGAGGCGGTATAGTACTGTTGGGGCATATCTCGCTCTGTCTCCTTTAGGCGTAAACCAGATTATCTTGTTCTATCTCCTTTAGGTGTAAATCGGAATATTTCATAATGTGTTTATTATAGCATAGATAATTTTTGATGTATACAATAGAGATAATAAATCAACCTGGTTTAAGATAGTTTAAAGATTCTCAAGGCTACTAAAGGTTTAATTACTATCGACCTGTTGATTAACAAAACCGAAGTGTAAACCAGGGTGCTTCATGTTTTTTTCATCACTATTGTTTTCAATCAGGAAGCTGAGTAGCCATAGTGTTTCCATATTTCCAAAAGTTTACAAAGTCTCGACAATATGTTATATTTTATAATGGTTAATTATAGGACAAGAAAGGCTAATTCCATGGCAGATCAATACTATACAGCTTCAGAAGCGCAACAGCGGCTTGGATTATCAAAGGCCATGTTTTTTCGGAAAGTGAAGCAGGGTTTCATCAGGAAAGTAGTTCCACCAGGGATGAAGCAGGGGGTCTATCCGAAACGAGATATCGATGGATTGGCTCTCTCAATGCAAATACTTTTTGAGCAGGACCAGGGCATTACATTTAGTCGCTCGATGATCGCTGATCAGGTAGAAGAGTTGGAGATAGGATCGCGGGCATTTGGACGGAATTTTATTACACCGTTGCCTGAGCGCATCGCTTTTCAACAGAAAAGCGAGTTCACCTTTCATTCGCTAAAGATTGAGGGGTCGGTAGTCGGGTATATCTCTATGTTTCATTTTTCTGATGAGTTGCTGGATCACCTTTTGACTGGTAAGAAAATTGAGCGCGAAATTAAAGTCAATGATGTGCTGCCATTCCCACGCCTTGAGCCTTTTACTATTTATATTGATGTCCTGGTCATTGATCCAGCACTCTCCAACCACCTTCAGAAATTGTATGCCGGGATTCTTATTTCTCGTTTTGTGGATCTCCTTTTGCATTTAAGAAGCAATGGCTATCTGTTTGATAAAATATATACAGTTACTTCGTCAGGTGCAGGGGAACGATTGGTGAAAAAGCTCGGCTTTGAAAAATTAGAGCATAAATCATTAGTTCCTGCACGAATACCCTTTGTGGCATGCTTTGATCAGGAGCATATTTATACTTTGCAAATGAAGCAGCGAAAAATGTTAGGTTTCGCTCGTCGTTGAGGGGTGTGATGCGGTTCTTTTATCTACTCTCCTACCGAAAAGTATTTCACTACGTGTAAGAATATGCTCTATCTACATAATACGGACCTTCCCAGGCAGCGTTTATAATCAGACGGTAGAGCAATGTGCCTGCTGATACGGTACGTTGTGAGCTAAAGTCTAGTTTTGCTGTTGGCCTTTCGAAATTGCAGAGGTAAGGAGTAGAGCATGAGCCAAACAATGACTTCTACAGTTGTAGAAGTGGATACGATTGTAGATCTTTTACAGTTGCGTGCACGAGAGAATCCATTTAATGCTGCTTATACTTTTTTGCGCTATGGTGGAGCGGCGAATGAATGCATCAATTATTTGGAGTTGGATAGGAGAGCACGTGCGATTAGCAATGTACTACGTCAGCATGGAGGTGAAGGCAAGCAGGTTCTTTTGCTCTATCCTTCGGGCATCGATTATATGGCGGCCTACTTTGGCTGTTTGTATGCTGGTGCTATCGCCATCCCTGCTTATCCGCCCCATTCACAACGAGCGCTCCCACGTATTCAGGCGATTGTTGAGGATGCCAATGCTGCTATTGTGGTAACTACAGCGGCTGTTTTGCATAAAGTTCAGCAATGGACAGAAAATGTTGCGGAATTATCTCATTTGGTGTGGCTGGAGACCGATACTATAGATGTGTCTACTGCTGACGCATGGGTGGCACCAGACATTGATGGCGCTTCGGTAGCCTTTCTCCAATACACCTCGGGCTCTACCACTACTCCCAAGGGTGTCATGGTCAGCCATAACAATTTGCTGCACAATCTTTCAATGCTTCATGATCAGCTTGGTATTGATACTCATTCAGTTGGTGTTTCGTGGTTACCGATTTTTCATGACATGGGGTTAATTGCTGGCATGTTATTGCCGCTATATGGGAATGTGCCCTCTGTTTTTATGACCCCGGCTGATTTTCTCCAACGTCCGTTACGCTGGCTCCAGGCTATCACTGATTATCAAGGCACGTTTAGTTGTGCCCCAAATTTCGCGTATGAACTTTGCCTGCGTCGTATTGCTCAGCAAGAACTCTCTGATCTTGATCTGAGCTCATGGACGGTTGCACTTAATGGAGCCGAACCTATTCGAGCCGAGACATTGCATCGTTTTACGCAAATGTTTGCCCGCTGTGGTTTTCGTCCTCAGGCATTTACGCCTGGTTTTGGTCTGGCCGAGAATACCTTAATGGTCTGTTGTGAACAGGCTGACCAGATGCCATATATTAAGAATATCAGTAGATCAGCTCTGGAAGAGAACCTGGTCCTTCCCGCCGGTGCGACGATCGATGATGTACAGCAACTGGTTGGCTGTGGAGGGGCGGTACGTGAAAAAGGTGTAGAGATTGTGATTGTTAATCCAGAAACGTTACAGGCATGCGATGCAAGTGAAGTTGGCGAAATCTGGGTATCTGGCCCTAGCGTCGCCCAGGGATACTGGCAGCGGCCTGAAGAGAGCGCTCAAACGATGCAGGCACATCTGTCAACGGGTGAAGGACCTTTTTTACGTACGGGTGATCTTGGTGCCTATCAGAATGGACAGCTTTTTGTCACTGGACGTCTGAAAGATCTGATTATTCTGGGTGGACGTAATTACTATCCACAGGACATAGAGCAAACTCTGGAATATAGTCATCCAGCGCTCCGTCCGGGTTGTAGTGTTGCCTTCTCTGTTGAACATGAGGATGAGGAACGTCTGGTTGTAATGGCAGAGGTTGATCATCGCTATAAGTTCTCCGAGGGCACTCCTTCTGAGCAGACCTTAGCCACGGGCCGGCAAGAAATTCTGCGTGCTATTCGTAAAGCGATTGCTGACTATCATGATCTGTCTGTGTATAAAATTGTCTTATTACGTATGAATGGTGTTCACAAGACATCGAGTGGTAAAGTTCAGAGACGCTCATCTCGAGCAGCCTTTTTACGCAATGAATATCAGGAATGGAAAGCCTGAGCTGCCTACTTGAGGGTTGAAAAAAAGGTTAAGCATTCCTGTTTAATTGAGGAGATAGTGAAAGAGGAGAGGGCTGGCGGCGCCAGCCCTCTCCTCTTTCACTATCTCCTCAATTAAAGTGTCCTGTCTTCTCCTCTTCTCCTATTCGCCCAGATCGATTTCAGCTAGCAGATATTCCAATTCTTCCTGGCTCACTTCAAGATCGGGAAAATCGGATGGTGTATAGATCGTTTCGGATTGTGGTGTCTGGGCCAGTGCGATGATAGCTTGTAAGGCCTGTATATAGGCATGAGCCAGGCCGACAATCGTTTCGCGCTTATGAATCTGTGGGCTAAATTCCCAGGAAACATGCAGCTCTCCTGTTTGAATGAGACTGTTGATTGCCAGCAGATGGCTACGTGTACTCTCCTGATGATGCGTGGGTCCAGGTGATGGTTTGAGCTGGCTAAATGCAGTCCCTGGATTCGATGAAGCGGCCCCCAGTTGTCCTAAGTAGTTGAAAACAATCTGTGGCTGTCGGCATCCCTGAAGTTCTCTGCTCAACGAAGTGCTTGTATTCAGGTAGCGTAGAATACCATAGCCAATGCCATGTTGTGGGATACAACGCAAATGTTCTTTGAGCTGTTTCAGTGTTTCAAGCGTACTTGCATCTGCTGGTATGGTAAGTTTGACTGGAAAGAGAGAGGTAAACCAGCCAACGGTACGAGAGAGATCACTGTTGGCGAAGAGTTCTTCTCGTCCGTGTCCTTCCAGGTCGATCAAAACGTCTTCGTGATTACTCCAGCGGGCAAGTACCTGTGCTAACGCTGTCAGCAGAACATCATTTATCTGTGTATGATACATTTCTGGTAATGTTTCCAGCAATATACGTGTTTCTGCAGTTGGAAGGATAACTTCAACCTGTTCAATATCATGACTTTGTTCCTGCGTATCATAATCAACTGGAATTGATTGATGAGTACCGCTGGTCTCACGCAACCAGTATTCGGCTTCTTGTTGAGCCTGTTCTGCCTGGGCGTAGGTCACCAGATGTTCTGCCCAGCACTGAAACGAAGTGGTTTTCTTTGGTAACTGAATAGATGTATGCTGGCAACATTGTTGATACGCTGTTTGCAAATCATCGAGCAAGATGCGCCATGAGACACCATCAACCGCCAGATGGTGAATGATGAGGAGCAGTTGATCCGGCGTCTCTCTTTGATCCAGATGGAAGTAAACGGCTTTAAACAAGGGTCCCTGCGCAATATCTAATGACGCCTGAGCTTGAGCCTCTTTATCCAACATCTTGCGTTGTTGTTCCGCTTCTGGTAGCGCTGAAAGGTCAACATAGTCGAAATCAAGAGGTGCGCCTGGTGCATCGTTGCGTTGTTGCCAGCCTGTTTCTGTATAGGTGAAGCGCAAGCGTAGCGCGTCATGGTGTTCGAGTAGTGCTGCCAGCGCCTGTGTGAGATAGTGATAATTGATAGCTCCTGTGATTGAAACCAGGACAGATTGATTCCAGTAGTCTGGATGAGGTTGTTGTTGTGCAAAAAACCACTGTTGAATTGGCGTTAATGCCACCGGCCCTGTGACAGGTTCCTGTTGGGCTTGTACCGTGGGTGTATGATTGACAACCTGGCTCAATTGCTCGATGGTTTGATATTGAAAGAGTTGCTTGGGTGTCAGGTGTAATCCGAGCTGATTTGCTCGTCCGATAATCTGGATACTCAAGATAGAATCGCCTCCCAGGGAGAAGAAGTTATCTTGAATTCCCACGCGTTCCAGGTGCATGATTTCAGCCCAGACATCTGCAAGTTTTTGCTGAATATCGTTTTGTGGTTCAATATAGTGTCTTTCACTCTCTTGCACAATGCTCTCTCTCTCAGGGAGCGCCTGACGATCAACTTTCCCATTGTGATTGAGTGGTAGTGCCTCCAGGAAAACGATGGTGGAAGGCACCATATAGTGTGGCAGTTTTTCTTGCAGGTGAGCCTGTAGCTCTGCCTCACTCAGCTCCTCTCCTGGTTTTCTGACGACATATGCGACCAGTTGTTTGGTGCCCATATGATTCTGACGAGCCAGCACAATATTCTCTTGTACCGCAGGCTGCGATCCTATCGTCGCCTCAATCTCTCCAAGCTCAATACGGAAACCGCGTATCTTGACTTGATGATCAATACGGCCCAGATATTCTATATCGCCGTTGGGCAGGCGACGTGCTAGATCCCCAGAGCGATAGAGTCGCGCACCTGGTTCGCTACTAAATGGATGAGGGACAAAGCGCTGGGCTGTTAAATCTGGTCTGTGTAAGTAACCGCGGGCGATACCAGGGCCTCCCACATACATCTCTCCGGCCACACCCAGCGGTGCTGGTTGGCCATAATGATCCATGATGACCACGTGGAGATCATCAATCGGAAGGCCAATCACGCTTCCGAGATTATTGGAGAGCTCTTTTTCTGTGATTGGACGATAGGTAACATGCACAGTTGTTTCTGTGATACCATACATATTCACCAATTGGGGCTGTTGATCTCCATGGATAGAGAACCAGGAGCGTAAGCTTTGGAGTTCTAATGCCTCTCCTCCGAAGATAACGAGCCGCAGGGCTAATTGCTTCCGTTGTTCCGCCACACGTTCAATTTGCATCAATTGATTGAATGCCGATGGTGTTTGATTAAGTACAGTGACCCTGTGGGTATGTAATAACTGATAAAACAATTCTGGCGAACGACTGATCCAGAATGGTACAACGACCAGGCTTCCTCCATGAAGTAGGGCTCCCCAGATCTCCCAGACTGAGAAATCAAAGGCGTACGAATGGAAGAGTGTCCATACATCCCGATTATCAAAGTTATAGTACGACGCTGTCGCTGTAAAGAGACGGATGACATTGGCATGTGAGACCACCACGCCCTTTGGATTGCCGGTAGAACCAGAGGTGTAGATGATATACGCTGCATTTTCTGGATCTGCCGTCTGGATTGGATTGAACACCTCCTCCAGTGAGAGGAGTGGATCAATTGCATCCAGACCAATGACGTATTCGCTGATGATCGGCAGCTTCTGCCTGAGGTGCTCTTGCGTGAGTATAATCGAGATATGGGCGTCTTCGAGAATATAGGCCAGGCGCTCAGGTGGATAGGTTGGATCAAGAGGAACATAGGTTCCTCCTGCCTTAAGGATGGCCAGAATACCAATGAGCAATTCAAGAGAACGTTCCACGCACAGGCCGACGTTGACATCGGGTCCGACTCCAAGCTGACGTAAGTACCAGGCCGTTTGATTCGCTCGTCGATTTAGTTCCTGATAATTCAGCGTTTCATGTTCACAGATAACTGCGGTAGAGAAGGGCGTTTGTTCTACCCGGGCTTCAAAGATCTCATGTAAGGTCTGCCCCACCGGGAATGAGCGTGTTGTCTCTGCGATAGTCGCTTTGAGGTGTTCATGCTCGCCCTTTGTCCAGAGCTGTATCTCTGTGAGTGGGCGATCCGCTTTCTGCGTGAAGTCTACTAATATCTGTTCAAGCTGTTGCAACATCTGCGTGATGGGAGCAGACGAGAAACGCTCTCGATCATAAAGCACTTTGAATTTGAGCTGCTGTCCAGGTATCACTATCAGTGTGATGGGATAACTCGTTTGCTCTGCTACTTTTATGCTCTCAAGAACTGTTGCGATATGTTCATTCTCGCCACTGATTGCAGAGGAGTCGAGCGGATAATTTTCAAAGACGAGCAGGCTTTGAAAAAGTTGTGTACCGTGTGGGATCTCGCTCCAGGATTGTATCTGTGCCAGTGGTGTGTATCCATATTGCAAGATTTCGGTCTGTTGTTCATGGAGCTTGTAGAGCCACTTCTGAACGGAGATCTGCGGTTCGAGTTGTACGCGAACTGGGAGTGTATTAATGAGCAGACCTACCATTTTCTCAATATCTGTGATTGTGGCGGTCCGTCCTGACGTGACTGCGCCAAAGATGACATCGTTTTCACCACTATAATGGCTGAGCAGGAGAGCCCAGGCACCTTGTATCAGTGTATTAATAGTGACATGTTCCTGGCGAGCCAATTGGGTCAGTGCTTGTGTTGCCTGTATCGAGAGTGTGCCCGCCCACTCATCATAGCCAGATTGTTGAGCCTCTTGTTGTGTATGATCGATACCAAGTGCAGTCGGTGCGGAGAAGCCGCGCAATGTCTCCTTCCAGAACTCCTGTGCTTTCTGCATATCTTGCTGGCGTAACCAGCGGATATATTCTCGATAGGGTGGTCGATTTACCTGACCTATCAATTGCTGTTTTTCCAGTGCTGCATAGGATTTAAAGAACAATTCAAGTACGAGTGGGAGGCTCCAGCCATCGAGTAGCAAGTGATGATATGTCCAGACCATAGTATACTCTTCATCACTTAGACGGGCGATAAACAAACGCATCAACGGGGCCTGGGAGAGTTGAAAGCCGCGCAAACGGTCTGTATGGTGGTATTCCTTTATGCGTTCTTGTTGTTGTTCGCCGGTCAGATGCCGCCAGTCTTGTCGTTCGACTGGTAGAGAAACGTCTTGATAGACCACCTGATGAGCTTCCTCCAATCCTTCCCACCAGAAACCTGTTCTCAAGATAGTATGATTCTGTATAACATGTGTCCAGGCATCGAAGAAGGTTTGCTCATTGAAACCTTTTTCAAAGGTCATGCCCACCTGAATAACATAGTCACCATGGTCAGGCTCATAGAAAGAATGGAAGAGCAAACCTTGTTGGAGTGGTGTGAGCGGATAGATATCCTCAATATGACGACTATTCTTTAAGTGCAAATCGATCTGTGGCTGTGTCAGAAGTGCCATTGGGAAGTCTGAAGGTGTATAGCCACCGGCCTCGGGTTGCTGACAATGCTCAATGATTGCACGCAGGGTCGCCATAAATTCTTCCGCAAGTTCGCTAATGGTCTCGGGATGATAGATGTTCTGACTATACGTCCACTCAAATTGGATCTTACCATTGATGATGCGACAGGCTACGTCCAGCAAGTGACGGCGCAAGCCGTGTGGACTATAATCTGAACCGAATTTCTCTTTCGCGAGCGCAAACATTTGGTCTTCGGAGAGTACTTGATGAAATTGTCCCAGATAGTTAAAGCTGATCATTGGTGTCGGAAGCTCAGCCAGTTGGGACCTTATAGATTCTGGCGCGAGATAGCGTAACAAACCATAGCCAATACCATGCCCGGGCAGATTATGAAGTTGCTCTTTCACAGTTTTGATGGCTTGGTCCAGGGCATTACACCCGCTGAGATCAAAGTGGACTGGATAGATACTGGTAAACCAGCCGATTGTACGTGAGACATCTAATCCAAAAAGATCTTCCCGCCCATGACCTTCAAGGTTAATGGTGATCTGCTCTTTTCCACTCCAGCGGGTGAGTGTGAGTGCCAGGGCTGTCAGTAAGATATCATTCATGTGTGTCTGATAGAGTGGTGGAACATCATAGAGGAGTGCATGTGTCTCCTCCTGGGTGAAGGCAACCTCAAGCGTGTCTGCAGATGCGACGGTATTTCTGCCGTCGGCTCTGTCTGTTGGGAGTTCAACTGTGAATTTCTGACCTTGCTGTTGCCAGTAAGCGAACTCTTGAATGCATGCTTCCTCCTGCGCATATTCCTGCATATGCCGGGACCATTGTTGGAACGAAGCCGTCTTAGGGGGAAGTTGGACCTCTTGCTGGATATCGAGTTGTTCGCAGATATTCTGAAGATCTTCAAGCAAGATGCGCCAGGAAACGCTATCAATGATGAGATGGTGAATAGTAATGAATAAGCGCACCTGCTCATTCTCTCCAGGCTTGAAATATAGAACGCGTAGGAGCGGGCCATGTTCAATATTCAGACTTTTTTGTGCCTCATCTGTATGGGTGAGCATGGCCTGTGATTGCTCCTCAGGTGATAGATGTGAGATATCAATAACCTGGCAGAGAACGGAAGACGTTAATGTTTCGTCGACGCTTATCTCCTGGCGCCAGGTGCCGTCCTCCCGGGTAAAGCGCATGCGGAGCGCATCATGATGACGCATCAGATAAGCAAAGGCCTGTTCAATGATCTCAGGTTCAACAGGATAAAAGAGCCGCAGGATGGCCGCTTGATTCCAATGATGTACAGGGACATCAAGTTCAAAAAACCAACGTTGAACAGCCGTCAGTGCTACCTCTCCTTCAACCAGACCATACTCAGCTATTGCATTGGCATCCTGGGTGATGGTAGTGGCTTGCTGTTCCCTTATCATCTGAGCCATCTCAGCGATCGTTTGATATTGGAAGAAGTGTTTGGGATGGATGCGCACTCCATGCTGTGCAGCCTGCGCCACAATTTGAATACTGAGGATGGAGTCTCCGCCCGATCCAAAGAAGTTATCGTGCAGGCCAATACTTTCTATTCCTAGAGCCTGACACCATAGCTCTATGAGAATAGTTTCCACCTCATTTTGTGCAGCCTCCGGCTCCGGTCCCGCTATCTCATTGGATTGGCCAAAGTTTGGATTGGGAAGTGCCCGGCGATCTATTTTGCCATGCGTGGTGAGAGGCAGTTGTTCCAGGGGAACAAAGCAAACAGGGATCATGTAATCAGGCAGGATCTCTTGCAGATAGCCACGTATCTCGTGGGCTGACAGAGGAGCTTTCTGTACCAGATATGCTACCAGGCGTTTGGTGCCAATATCATCAGTATGGACGATGACTGTACCATCGGCAATGGCTGGATGTTGTAACAGGATACTTTCAATCTCTCCCAGTTCGATACGAAAACCTCTTATTTTGACCTGGTTGTCGCGTCGTCCGATAAATTCGATCGACCCATTACTCCGATAGCGGGCGAGATCTCCTGTTCTATAGAGACGAGTACCAGATGTACTGAATGGATTTGGCACAAAGCGTTCGGCCGTCAAGTCGGCGTGGTTGAGGTAACCGCGAGCCAGACCAGCTCCTCCTGTATAGAGTTCACCGGCAACTCCAATGGGAACGGGTTGCATCAATGCATCCAGAAGGTAGACGGTCGAGTTGCTAATCGGCATACCAATGGGAACTGATGTTCCAACCTGCTCACTATTCTGCATGGGATAGCAGCAGGTGAAGGTGGTGTTCTCTGTTGGACCATAGCCGTTGATAAGCGTACAATTGCTATTCTGCTGCAATACTTTCTGCACTTGTGCGCTAGCCAGGACATCGCCACCAGCCAATAGGAGACGCAAACTGGCCAGAGCAGGCAGATGATGTTCGACCATTTGATGAAACAGTCCCGCTGTCAGCCACAGGATACTGATCTGTTCCTCATGTAAGATCCGTGCCAATTCTTCTAGAGATGGTGTATGAGCCGGGAAGAGAACCAGGCGACCTCCATTGAGTAAACTTCCCCATAACTCTAAGGTTGAGGCATCGAAAGAACTGGGTGCTAGATGTAAAAAGATATCCTCTGCATTGAAGGTAGCATAGTTTGTCTCGCGTACCAGACGCACAATGGCGCGATGGACAGCGCCCACTCCTTTCGGTCGTCCTGTTGAGCCAGAGGTATACATAACATAAGCCAGTTGATCTGGATCTAGCGTGTGCTGCAAGTTCTCCTGAGAGAATTCAGCGAGTAGATCGTCGTATGTCTCCGCACAGATAATCTGGTGTCGCCCATCTAAGGGGAGCTGTGTGGCAACCTCCTCACTGGTCAGAATGAGTGAAAGATTGGTATCCTCAAGCATATAAGTCAGGCGTTCTTGTGGATAACTGGGATCGAGAGGAACATAGGCTCCTCCAGCTTTGAGAATTGCCAGAATACTGATAACCATAGACAAAGAGCGAGCCATGCTCAATCCTACCAGTGTCTCTCTTGTGACCCCCAGTGTTTGTAGATAATGAGCTAGCTGATTGGCGTGTGCATTCAGCTCCCGATAGGTCATCTCTTGACCCTGGCAGCGTAAGGCAACTGCATGTGGTGTTGCCGCCACCTGTTCTTCAAACAACTGTGGAATGGTTCCCTGCTGTGGATAGTTGCTCGACGTTGTATGCCACTCTTTGAGTAGCTGATGCTCTTCTGTCTGGCTCAATAGAGGTAGAGAAGCAATAGTTTGTTGGGTATCTTTAACGATGTTTTCCAACAGTATTTGATAGTGTTCAGCCATGCGTATGATTGTACTCTCATCAAACAGATCTGTATTGTATTCCAGGGTTCCTGTGATGCCTCCTTTGTTTTCTGTCAATGATAAAGTAAGATCAAAACTTGCAGTACCTTTATTAACCGCCAGGAATTCAAGCTCTACATCCTGAAGATGAAGATCAGAAAAGGGAGTGTTTTGCAGCACAAACATTACCTGGAAGAGTGGCGAGATACCGGCATGGCGTTCTGGTTGTATGACCTCAACAACTTGTTCGAAGGGAACATGTTGATTGGCATAAGCATCCAGACAGACCTGGCGTATCTGTTGCAGGAATGTACGAAAGTCCGGGTTGCCCGTCATATCTGCATACATAACGAGTGTATTGACGAAAAAGCCAATCAAGGTTTCCATCTCAGCACGGTCCCGATTTGCGATCCCGGTTCCGACGGCTATCTTCTCCTGCCCACTATAACGATAGAGCAGTACGTGCCAGGCTGCCAGCAGTGTCATGAAGAGCGTGACCCCTTCATGGCGACTTATCTCCTGAAGCCCCTCGGTCAACTGTTCTGACAGTTTGAATTCGATCTGTGAGCCAGTGAATGTCTGCTCCAGGGGGCGAGGACGATCAGTTGGTAGTTCTAGCCGGGCCGGGGCATCTGCTAGATGCTCTTTCCAGTAGCGCAGTTGAGATTGTAGTGTACTACTATCCATCCATTTGCGCTGCCAGACCGCGAAATCGACATATTGAATCGGCAAATCTGCCAGTATAGCTGGTTGTTGGGTCAGGTATGCATTATACAGGGTACTGAATTCGCGAATGAACACGCCCAGTGACCAACCATCAGAAACGATATGATGAACGGTGAGGAGAAAGACGTATTCCTGGCTATCCAGTTGGAACAGGTGTGCCCGCAAAAGTGGACCATTAACCAGATCGAAAGGCTTTTGTACGTTGCGTTGCATTAAAGATTCAAGGGTCGATGCTCGTTGTTCAGGAGAAAGCTGTGTCAGATCGACGGCTTCTACGTCGAGGGGCATTGACGGAAGAATAACTTGTACCGGATTGCCTTGCGTCGCCTGGAATACTGTGCGCAATGCTTCATGGCGGCGAATAATCTCCTGCAAGCTATATGCGAGTCCGGCACGATGCACTTTTCCTGTTAAACGTATCGCGACACAGAGATTATAGGTTGCGCTCTCATGCGCGAGTTGATCCAGGAACCAGAGGCGTTGTTGTGAAAATGAGAGTGGGAGTAAGGAATCACGCGTAACTGATTGGATCGCTGGTAGTGTATGTTCTTGCACTACTTGCTGATAGGTTTCAATCAGGGCTGCGAATGATTCGATCGTTGGAGCTTGAAACAAGCTACGTAGTGGCAGTTCAACATGCAACTGATCCCTGACCCGTGAGATCAGCTGTGTTGCCAGTAGTGAGTGACCTCCACATGCAAAGAAATTTTCGCGCCTTCCCACCCAGGGGCGACCAATCAAGGATTTCCAGATCTCGGTTAATGATTGTTCTAGCGCGCTGAGAGGCATGGACTCCTCATCCTCTGGCTGTTTTTCATAGGTTGGTATTGGCAGTGCTTGACGATCTATTTTGCTATTGGCGCTTAACGGCATTGCTTCAAGGGAGACAAACATGCTCGGAATCATATACGCCGGCAGTTTGGTATGGAGAAAAACCTGTAGCTCTGCTTGCGTTGGTATGTGCGAACTTGTGGAAACGATATATGCTACCAGTTGCTGATTCCCAGGAACATCTTCACGTATCAGCACCACATTTTCGCGAATGCTGGGATGCTGTTGTAATACTGCCTCGATTTCTTCTAATTCAATGCGATAGCCACGCAGTTTCACTTGATGATCAATGCGTCCTAGAAACTCAATCGTTCCATCTGGCTGGAAGCGTGCGAGATCGCCAGTACGATACAGGCGAGCTCCTGCTTGCTGACTAAAAGGATCTGGCACAAAGGACTGAGCGGTGCGTTGTGGATTGAAGAGATAGCCTGGTCCTACTCCCATGCCACCTACACAGAGTTCGCCAACGACACCTACTGGCACCGGTTGCCAATACCTATCCAATATATACAATTGTGTATTCGCGAGTGGCTGTCCAATGGGCATAATCGGTGCTATAGCGTTGGGTGTATCATCTATAATCAGATGGGTCACATCGTCTGAACACTCTGTTGGCCCATAGGCATTAAGCAATGGAACCTGCTGATTGGCTTGCCACCAGCGCTGACAAAGTTCTGTTGGCAAGGCTTCGCCAGTTACAAGCAACCAGCGTAAACTCCGAGGTTTTTGTGCTAAGTCTGTTGAACTGTTTGTCTCCAGGAGAGAACGTAAAAGAGACGGTACGACCTCAAGAATAGTGATCTGTCTATGTTCAACCTCTTGTAGGAGATAGAGAGGATCGTGAGCAATCTCATCTGGCAAGATATGAACCTCTCCGCCGCTCAACAGGGCTGCAAAGAATTGCCAGACAGAAATGTCAAAGCAGTGAGATGCTGTTTGGGCGATTTTGTCCCGTGGTGCTAGCTGTAGAGCATGTATTTTGGCGTAGAGATGATTGACCATCCCCTGATGATTGATCATCACTCCTTTGGGTTGGCCCGTTGAACCTGATGTATAGATCACATACGCCAGCTGCTGTGGATGGGAAGGTATTGCTAACGATGGCACTGTGCTTATTTGTAGCTCTGGTTGTTGCGTATCCAGGCAGATGAGAGGAATTGAGTGAGCCGGTAAATCCTCTTGCAGGGTAGAGATGGTCAGGATGGCGACCGGTTTGGCTTCAGCAAAGATCGTTGCAAGGCGTTCGGTTGGCATAAATGGATCGAGAGGGAGATAGGCGCCATTGACCAGCCAGGTAGCTAAAATACCAACGACCATCTCGATGGAGCGAGGGAGATAGAGCCCGACTAAGCGATTGGGACCTACGCCAGCTTGCTGGAGTGTATATGCCAGACGTTGGGCCTGTTCTAGTAATTGAGCATAGGTTAGTTGTTGGTTCTGATCTACGAGTGCGATGGCATCTGGCTGTAACTCCATTTGTTGCGCGATCAGTTCGGGTACTGTTTTGTCGAGTGGATAGTGTGTGGCGGTTGTATTCCACTCTTTGAGCATCCTCTGTTGTTCGTTCTGTGTGAGCAGCGGGAAGGTCATAATAGTCTGTTCTGGCTGTGCGGTCATGGTCTCTAACACTACCACGAAATGTTCCACCATACGCTGAATGGTTTCTGGTTGAAACAAATGGGTATTATATTCCAGTGATCCATAGAGATCGTCTCCACGATCCGCAAGAGAAAGATACAGATCAAACTTTGCCACATGGCTTTCTAATTCAAAGGTATCGATGTCTAGCTCTGGCAGCGTGAGATCAAACCAGGCTTTATCTTGAAGTACAAAGAGCACTTGAAAGAGTGGTGAACGGCTAAGATCTCTTTGCACCTGTAATGCCTGGAGTAGTTGTTCAAATGGCATATCGCCGTGTTGGAAAGCTTCCATAACGGTCCGTTTTGTTCGTTGTACGCATTCCTGGAAAGTAGGATTACCATGCATGCGTCCACGCATCACGACGTTATTCAGAAAGAGACCAACAATCCCTTCAAGTTCAGGTCGCGAGCGGTTAGCTAAAGATGTGCCGATGAGAATGTCTTCTTGCCCGCTATAGCGACCGAGCAAAATATGGAGAGCTGTTAGCAACGTCATATAGACAGTGATGCCTTCCTGTTTACTAAAGGCTCGCATACGTTGCGTGAGCTCCTGCGAGAGTGTGAAGACATGATGTTTCCCATGTGTCTCTAACACGGCTGGACGAGGATAATCGGTAGGCAACTCCAGGATCGAAGGTGCATCTGCCAGTTGTTTGATCCAGTATTGTTTTTGTTCGGCTAGCGCCTCTCCTTGTAGCCATTGATGTTGCCAGCTGATAAAGTCGGGATAGGTGATAGATAAGGAAGGCACTGCGGGACGTTGATCCATGATATAGGCCGTATAGTAGGTTTCCAGTTCCTTATAGAGAACACCCAGGGACCAGCCATCCCCGATAATATGGTGGAAGGCAATGAGCAAGATGAAATCGGCTGGACCAATCTCAAATAAGCAGAAGCGTGTAAGCGGGCCTGTTGTAAGATCAAAAGGTTCACTGAGCGCCTGTTGGGCGAGCTGGAGGGCAGTCGTTTCGCGTGCCTCTTCGGGCAGATGGGAGAGCGTTACGTGTGATAGCCTCGCTCTGGCATCAGGGGTAGTGTGCTGTACAGGTTGTCCATTTTGTTCATGGAAGGTCATATTCAGCATTGCATGGCGCTGGTGTAACTCATCAATGCCATGTGCCAGTGCCGCGACATGTACATTGCCGCGAATGCGTAGAGCGCTATGCTCGTTATAAACGCTTGTGCCGGGAGTTAGTTTTTCCAGGAACCAGAGTCGTTGTTGTGCAAAGGAGAGAGGCATCTCACGCTCATGCTGTGTTGCTACAATTGGTAGCAGTGCCTGATCGAGTGTAGAACCTGTGGCCTGACTATCCTCTAGCGGGAAAAGCCTCTGGAGTAGTGCTGTGATAAAGTCTCCCAGGGTATTACTCTGAAAGAGAAGTGTAAAAGGAATGGAGCCTTCCAGGTTTTTCTGCAAGCTATTGATTAACTGTGAGATGGTCAGCGAATCCAGGCCAAGGGCAAAGATAGCGTTTTCCTGGTGGAGTGTGGGTAACTCGTCCAGTTCCAGGAAGGAGGCAATCAAGGTGCTGATATGTTGCAGGAGCAGCGTGGTTTTTTTGGTATCCGTGGCATCCGCCAACTGGCGACGCAACGAACTATTTGGGATTTGTGCCTCCTTTTCTCTCCGTTCCTCTGCGACGATTTCTCCTTGACCACTGGCATATATCTCCCATTGTGTGCTGCCTGCTCTCTGCCAGAAGATTTGAAAGCTCAGTTTTTGCTCATGCTGTGTCGTAACTAAAAGTTGTCCTTTACTTCCATCGTCTGGTTGCTCTGCATTATGCAATGTCAGCTCGTTTAAATGGAATGATTGTTCTTTTTGTGCCAGGGAAGCGAAGCTTGCCAATACCAGGCTTTCATAGATATTTTTCAGTTGTTCGCCAGATAGTTTTGTGGACGGAGAAGCTGATCGGTTGGTATCATGCTGTAATGGATGGATCTGCCAGAGGTGTGTGTTTGCAGGATACGCCAGTGCCGTAGATGAATGCAAAAGTGGGTGTTCAGATGAAGATTGCCGCCATGACTTGTGTTCAGGTGGGGTATTCATCTCCTCCTGGTCCAACCAATCTAACCAGACGCGTTTGCGTTGCCAGGGATAATGGGGGAGATCAACATGTTGGAATGGCTCGGAATTGACCTGTGACCATTGAATAGTGCACCCATGTTGATAGCAGATGCTCACAACTTCCAGCAAGGCGGTCCGATAGGAGGATGGGTTGACCGTCCCCAATGATGACAGGATAAGCATGGGCTGATGGTGTTCTGCATTGAGCTTCGCGAATGAGCTTATGAATTCTGAACAGTACGTGAGTTCTAGGATGAGCGTACAACCCATGGCATATAACTGTGCCACTTCTGCGTTGTGAACGATTGGCAATGGCGTGGATTCATCAGGTATGAATATCTCAGGGAGCAGTTGTACCTGTGGAATGGAGTACTGATGGTGCTGGCAGAACGTGTGGAATACAGAAGCTAATGATCTTCCTTCAAGCGCCAGCGAAATGGCATGGGCTAATAGCTCATCATCTCCCAGGATAGCGCCAGGAGCCAGGCCCCATTTTTTCCAGAGAGCGGCCAGACCAAGTTGGAGCACAAAATTTCCTATGCGTGCCGTTGTCTCTTCTGACAGCTCGTATTCTTGTGCTGTATTATCTAAATAGGTCAGGAGTGA
This sequence comes from Dictyobacter arantiisoli, assembly GCF_008326305.1. Taxonomy (GTDB): domain Bacteria; phylum Chloroflexota; class Ktedonobacteria; order Ktedonobacterales; family Ktedonobacteraceae; genus Dictyobacter; species Dictyobacter arantiisoli. Next base: position 94,958 of record NZ_BIXY01000008.1, read on the forward strand.
CCAGTTGATCAGTGCATCGAGGTGTTGATCACATTCAGACACAAGCTGATAGAAAGCTGGTTCTCGCAGCAATTCTTTGCAAAAGCCCTGCCAGAGTTTTTGAGGTTTAGTGCTAAGGGCAAAGGCAATTTTAGGTTCTCTGCCACTTTTTTTGTTTTGTGCCAGATAGGAAGGGGCCGCTAGAAAATTGTGTATTTTCTCTCCCAATTGTTGCGCCGTTGCTCCCTGGAAGGCAAGACGATATGCGTGATGGCTGCGCCCTATAGACGCATTTGAGCAGAGATTATGGGCTGAAGGTAGCTGTGCCTCAGACTGCGCTAGAAGCTGGCTATAGTTATTGGTAAGTTCGATAAGCGCGTCAGTTGAACGAGCTGAGATTGGCAAAAGATAGCTTGTAGCAGCGGGATGTGTCGTATTTTTATCCTCCGACTGTGGCGCAGCCTGAAGGATGGCATGGGCATTACTGCCAGTAAGTCCAACCGAAGTCATCGCCGCCAGGGGAGTCCCTTCTTTCGCCGGCCAGTTTGTTAAAGTTGTTTGTGGTTGGAGTCTATTGGCGGCAAGGTCAATGGCGGGATTAACTGTTTGCAGATGAAGGGTTGGAAAGATCTCACGATGAAAGAGCGAGAGCGCTACCTTCATAAAGCCTGCCATGCCTGAGGCAGCGCCCAGGTGTCCAAAATTTGTTTTCACCGAGCCTACCAGGCAAGGGTTTTCGCTTGACCGCTCGCCATGCCAGATAGCACCGAGGATCTGAGCTTCTAGAGGATCGCCTTTTGGCAAACCAGCACTATGCAGTTCGATATAGTCAATCTCGTTTGGATCAATACCTGCCTGGGCATGAGTTTGTTGAATAACTGCCTCTTGTGCCTGAGGATTAACTGCCGTGATCCATTCATTATGACCATTATGATTCAAGCCAATGCCGGTGAGAAGCGCATAAACACGTTCGGAGGAACGCACGTGTGAGAGTGGTTTAAGAATAACAACGCCAGCACCTTCCCCACGGACAAAGCCATCGGCTTCGGCATCAAAGGTACGGCAACGTCCGGTAGGTGAAAGCACACCTGCTTTTGACAACATAATAGAGCTATCGGGAGAGAGCATGAGCTCGACTCCACCCGCGATCGCCAGATCCGCCTCTCCTGACCAGAGGCTCTGGCAGGCATAGTAGATGCTGGCTAGAGAGGACGCACAGGCCGTATCGAGTGTAATGCTTGGACCCTGGAGATCAAAGATATAGGATAGGCGGTTGCTGGCGAGTGACGGCATGGCCCCAAGTCCTGTATAGCCGTCTAACTTAGACCAGTTCTTACTCTGCATTCGCAGATAATCATTCCATACCTGCCCAATTGTCACGCTCGTCCGACTCTGGACTACATCCTCAAGAGGAATGCCCGCATCCTCAAACGCCTCCCAGACGATTTCGAGGAGCAAGCGATGTTGCGGATCGAGATATTTCGCTTCGCGAGGAGAGATATGGAACGCTTTCCAGTCGAACTGATCAATTTGGTTCAGAAATGAACCCCAGCGGCTCGTCATCTTACCGGGTTCCGTTATATCAGGATCATAAAACTGGTCAATATTCCAACGCTCTGGAGGTACTTCGCGTACCATATCTCGTCCTTGACGTAACAATTGCCATAATTCGTGAGCAGTACTGGCACCCGGGAAGCGAAGCCCCATACCAATTACGGCGATTGGCTCTCTGCCTGGATTATGTATCGTATTCATAAGGTTTATCACCCTCCGCGTCTATGTAGCTGTGTCATAGAGCTTAACCATTTTTGTCTGCTTTATTTTTCAAGCATACTGTTACGCTGTTAGTGCAGCTGTTAGTTCAGCCGTTAACTTGTATAAAAGTAGCGCCAATGCTTATTGGTGTGGATCAAAGGTGACGGGACAGGAACGAAAGCCGCCCAGAATCGGATTAGGATTCCATACCGCTGGATGAGCTGGATCAAGCTTTAGATGCGAAAGGTGAAGGAGTTCTTGAAGCGACGCGTGCGCTTCAATGCGAGCGATTGATGCTCCTGGACAGCGATGCTTTCCGAATCCAAATGTCAGGTGCTTTACTGGACGATGGGCTAAATTAAATTCCTTCGGATTCTCAAAATACCTGGGATCATAATTGGCGGCTTCCAGGAAGAGGAGCACCTTTTGTCCACGACGGATGTGATGTTTCCCGGGAAATTGTTCCGATAGATCCGCGTCTTGGCGGGCCCAGCGAGCGATATAGCGGGTTGGTGGGCTCATACGCAATGCCTCTTCACAGATCAGTTTTGGCAGTGCTGGATTATTTACAAATTCTGCCTGTAACTCGGGCCAGCGATCGAGTATTTTCGCGGTGCCGGTTCCGATCAGTTTTTTCGTGGTGACGTGTCCTGCTGTCAAGATCATCAACGTGCTTGACAGTACGGCTTCCTCATCAGGGAAAATATCAGGAGCTGCGAGAAAGGCGCTAATCAGATCGTCAGATGGAGCCTTCTTTTTTTGTGCAACTTGCTGGCGCAGATAAGAGATAAGCATGGCGAGGTCTTGCGCGTTTCCGACTGGATAGCCGCTAGCGATATCTGAGATTGTTTCTGAATAGCCCAGGAAACGTATAAACTTCTGTTGTTCATCAATATCGATACCAAGGACGCGTAATGTTGCGGCAAAAGAGATCGCTGAAGCAAAATCTTTGACAATATCCATCGATCCGTCAGGGGCCAGGGTTGAGAAGCGTTGATGCACGATGGTTTTAATATCGTTTGTTAAGCGTTTAGCCGTTTGCGCTATATGCTTGAGTAGATAATGATTCGCGTGTTGATGTTCAATGCCATCTTTAAAAAAGACAGACTGCGTCAAGGTCGCTTGCACTGCATCCCAGCCCATGGCTGATTTTGGTGAGTAGGTGCCCAGATCGGAAGTAAAGCGCTCATCTTCCAGAATCGCGATAACTTCTGCGTAGCCTGTCACGATCCAACACTGACTTAAGGAATCAAAATAGATTGGATCAGTCGCACGCAGATCATCATAGAGTTTGTGTGGATTTGCATAGCCTCGTTTGAGGGCAGAAAAGCTAAACGGTTGGTGACTATTAGTCAAAGTCATGATGACACTACTCCTCTTTAGACATATCTACTCTCATTATGTAAAGCACATGAGATAATCGAAATATGGTAATACCCATCATTTTTCATTGTAGATAACAAGAGGCATTGCTGTCATGCTCTTTATTGCGTATTTTTCATACCGATGATTCTTACGTGCGCGACGCTTCTGATCGCAAGCGGAGAATCAGCTTGACAATTTCCCTGGCGAACACATCATCCAATGGCGCAGGATGTAAGAGAAAGCGATACCATTTGGCTCCATAAATCAAGTCCGCTAGAACCTCTAGATTGGTATCAGGGGCCAGTTCCCCTCGTTGGAGACCGCGTTGCAAGAGAGCAACCAGCTCTTGCTTTCGTGGCACAATGAACGTGCGTTGAAATTCATGAGCAAATACCGGGTCCAACTGCGCTTCAGCAGCGAGCCCGCTCAGCACTGTTCCTGATTTTCCTTGCAAGCCCGGAAAAGAAAGCTCAAAGTACAGAGTCAAATCCCTCTCCAGAGAACCTGTATCGGGAAAAGGCACATACACCTCGGTATGCGAGGTCAGAGATTCAAGCGCCACTGCTGCTTTGGAAGGCCACCAGCGATAAATAGTTTTTTTTCCCACACCAGCTCTTGCAGCAATCGCTTCAATCGTCATGGCTTGATAACCCACCTGCTCCAGGACTTCTCTAGCTGCTTGCAAAATTGCCTGGTGAGATTGGCTACTTCGCCGACGACCCCGTGCGAAAGACTCCTGATTTTTCTCCTGTTCAGCCATCGTTGTTTACCTCTTTTCGACGTCAAGAAAATTCTCTTGACATATACGACTCGTATCGTATATATTTACTTTGTTAGATATGACACGCTACGTATAGTTTATTCTACCAGAAGCCGGATGGAGAGACAAGTAGTCTTCTTCTTCCAGCGAAAGGAATGTAGGTTCTATGGCAACAATGACTCAGGCACAGCGAGGAGCTGTTTTGATTACGGGAGCCGCTGGTGGCATTGGTATGGCTGCTGTACGACGGCTTGATGAATTAGGATTTCGGGTCTTTGCAGGTGTGAGAAAATCTTCTGATGGTGAGAGGCTTCAGCGCGAAATCTCTGCCCGGATCACCCCTGTTTTGTTCGATATCACTGACGATGCCTCCATCGCTCAGGCTGCTGAAATCGTAACCAGGGCAGTTGGGGAGGTTGGGCTTGTTGGACTGGTGAATAATGCCGGTATGATCGTTGAAGGACCGCTTGAATTGATCCCTACCGATGAGATACGCAAACAATTCGAGGTAAATGTCATTGGACATATTGCGGTCACACAAGCTTTTCTGCCTCTGTTGCGGAAAGCGAAAGGACATATCGTCAATATTAGCGCGCCGACAGGACAAGTGGCGATGCCTTATCTGGGAGCGCTTTCGGGCTCCAAAGCTGCGCTAGAATTTGTGACTGACGCGCTGCGGAGCGAGCTTCGCCCCTTCGGGATATCCGTCTCTATCATTGAGCCAGGGGCTATGCAGACGGATATCTTTAAAAAGTCGGCGGCTAGCGCCCAACAGTTCAGGCAGCGGTTGCCTGGAGAACTTCTGCAACTGTATGCACCGGCACTTGCCGCAGTAGCTAAAGCTTTAGCTAACCAGCGTCTGGAGTCTCCTGGTGTGGTAGTCGCTGCCATTGTCCACTCGCTGACCTCTCGCAGTCCCAAAACACGCTATCTCGCTGGGCGAGGGACCGGAATGATTGCTGTTCTCCGCCTGTTGCCTGACCATGTACGTGATGGGCTGTTGCTGAGAGCATTTGGCCTTGCAAATACCCGACGCGTCTCATAGCTGAAGGAGACGCAGAGCAAAATATCCTCGTAGGCAGAAAAATAGCTTGCTTGAAAAGAGAACAAATGATGAAACCTCTTGCGCAACAAACGATCCTGGTTACCGGATCGACAGATGGACTTGGGAAACAGACTGCACTTGCACTGGCCAGACAGGGCGCAACTGTACTGCTTCATGGCCGCAATCAGCAGCGGTTGGATGCGACGTTACGGGAAATCAAAGATATAACAGGAAATAGACGGCTGGAGGCTTATCTTGCTGACCTGTCCGAGCTTTCAGCAGTTCGCAGGCTGGCTGAGCAGGTGCAAACGCAACATCCCCAGCTTGATATGCTCATCAACAACGCAGGCGTGGGTGGCGGAAAGCTCCTCGGTGCGAGACGTGAACTCAGTCGAGACGGGTATGAGCTTCGTTTTGCGGTAAACTATCTCGCTCCTTTCTTACTCACCCATCTACTATTAGCCAGTCTGCGTTACGGCCCGCCTTCTCGCATTATCCATGTGGGATCGGTGGGGCAGAGTCCGCTTGATTTTGACGACATCATGTTTGAACGTCGCTACAATGGTGTCGAAGCCTATCGTCGCAGTAAACTCGCGCTGATGATGTTTACCATTGATCTGGCTGATGTGTTGAAAGGAGAGCATATCACCGTTAACTGTGTCCATCCTGCCTCATTGATGAACACCAAAATGGTTCGTGAGACAATCCCTTTTACCCAGACCACGGTCGAAGAGGGACTCCGTTCCGTGATGTATCTGGCAACGTCGCCTACGCTAGACAATGTGACAGGCCAATATTTTGATCAGCAACAGGAGGCACGCGCGCATCCACAAGCGTATGACATAGCTGCACGCCGCCGACTCCGACAGATCAGTGAACAGTTAACCGGGTTGTCTGACATGGAAGCCTCTCAAGCAGGTTAAATCTCTTTCCCAATGGGAGCGATCTAGAGGTGGTGCTTCGATCACAAGATATCTCGCATCTGGTGCTTTGTGGGATAGCCACCAGCGGAGTGGTCTTATCAACACTCCGAGAAGCGGCCGATAAAGATTATCAACTGACAGTCTTAGCCGATTGCTGTGCTGATGCTGACGAAGAAGTCCAGCGCGTCCAACTCTCCAAAGTTTTCCCACGCCAGGCCAGCGTTGTATTCGCAAATGCATCCTCCCGCATCATGCAAGAATCTTGCTAAGTCCAGCTTAGCAAGATTCTTGCACTGACACCTTTTAGCGTTCCAATTTGGAAGCCAACCACGAATGTAGGATTGGCACAACTTGCGTCGCCTGCATGGCCTGGATATGATCGAGACCATCGAGTATTTTCACATCCCAGCCAAGCTCTTCCAGCTGTGCTTGTTCGTGTATGATCGGGCCGGCTAAGCTCACATGCACGTCACCCCAATTCTTGCCATACTCTATCTCGTCCGCTGAACCCACAAATCAGAGGCGGGGGCAGGTGATCCGGGACTGGACAGTTCGGTTGTTGAACTTCTGTAGCGCCTGATAAAGAGTAACGAACTGCTGAGTCTGGCCTTTCGAGAGAGCCGCCGTCGACCACTCATCTTCATCCGATGTTTGCGAGGACTGATCTGCCCCCGCCATCTCGTTGGCTGCGGTGGTGACGCGGAGCATTTCCATATATGGCCCGCCCACAGGTGGAAAACCGCCCATGATGAGAGCTGATAGACGGTCGGTCCGCATGGCGAGTTGAAGACCACTCATCGCAAGCCAGGAGTATCCATAGTAGGCGAACCGATCCACTCCCACGGCATCAGCCACGGAGAGGAGATCAGTGACAATGTTTGCTGGCGTCAGCGTGTCGGGTTTTGGTGTGCGAAGGCACTGTCCCTCATAGTCGAAGACAACCACACGAAAAGTATTGCGGAGTCCTTTGATCAGAGATTGGCCAAGGGCTGGATCTACGCCATAATTGAGCATTTGCTCCGCCTGCGGTCCTTCGACCGGGTGCGGATTGACCGGCAGCAGCAGGGTCGGTCCTGCGCCAGCGACCTCGATCTCGATGGTGCTTCCGTCATGCAATCTCGCTTCAGACATTTGAATTACCTCCATAATTTTCTCTATGGCTGCCTCGAATATAGGAGGCAGCATCTTGTCGTATTGTGCGTCGTTTATGCAGGGGTATTGCTCCTTCTGCTATCTATCTAGCTTTTGGTTCCCGCTTCAAGAGCAGCACCCCTTTATCTTCTAAGTAGATTGCTCATTTAGATGCACGCATGCGTTGTGATCCAAGCTGGCCAGGCTTTTTATCTGGATCATATCTCTACTATACAACACCCATGCCCAATTTGAGTGTTGAGCAGCATTCAGTATTTGCATAGAGACACAATAGAGTCCTATTTACGCTCAATTTCCTCGTTAAATATGGTAGAAAGAAGAGTGTTTATTGAAAGAAGTCTCTAAAAGAACCTGGGGGTTTTACATGACAGATCATCTCTATCTGCGCACACGAGATCTCGCACTGGCCGGGCATATCAGCGTCCAACAAGTACGCAATTACGAAGCCAGTGGCTTGATCCCGAAAGCACAGCGCAGTCCAAGTGGTTACCGTCTCTACACCCAGCAACATCTTGTTGCACTCAAAACGGTGAAAAGCATGGTTCCTGGTTATGGCTGGCAGTGGACAGCAGCGATCATACAGGCGCTTCATCGAGGAGAACTCTCAACTGCGTTTGCGACTATCGACACGCGCCACGCCGAGCTTGCCAGCAAACGTCTTCAGATTGAGCAAACGCTGGCCGCCCTGCATACATTGGCCGCACAACCCGCTCCTCTGCCTGGTACGTATCATCCCCAACGCTTCCGAGTGGGAGAGGCAGCCAAACAGGTAGGAGTACGTGTCTCGGCCCTGCATTTCTGGGAACAACAGGGCCTTTTGCAGCCACTACGCGAGCAGAACAGCCACTATCGCCTCTATGACGAGCAACAGATGCGTCGCTTGCATATCGTGGTCCTGCTCAGAGATGCAGGCTACGACTCCAAGGTCATCCTATCGGTATTAGACGAGTTGGCGGCAGGTCGGCCAGAAAAAGCCATCGCGGCCGTGGAGGCGAGAAGCGAGGAACTGACGCGGACAAGTTGGGTGTGTATTGAAGCAATGGCCTTTTTTCAGCGCTATGTGAGCGAGTTTTGGGCGCAGCACATCTTTGTACGCGGATCAACCCTTTAACCCTTAGATCCCCAAACGAGGTGGTGTTTTCCGATGAAACCAGGCTGGTGATCGCACGCCGCTGGTGCTGGCGACAAAGTAAAGCAAGCGCTGCTGTCGAGCAGACGCGAGAGTGCCTGATTACGATCGAAGCACACCATGCTACAGGTCGCCATGACATCGAGGCCGCATTGGACGACCTGCTTGCTTTACTGAAAGAATATGCCGGGGAACCTCTACCTTTGACATCCTGGATGCACACCATCCGGCACTGATTTGTTCACTCGAGGATTGAGAAGCTCTTCTCCTACTTTCTCTCTCCGCCATAGTAGTCAAGCCATGTTTCCTTTAAGGGCCATGGCCCACTACTATCTGGAAAAGGATCTGATGCAAAGCGTAAGAGGTATGAATAAATGGACTGCTGACTATCAAATGGCTTGTCAATGAAAAACGGACCATCCAAGAGATGAAACGCGACCATTTTCAAAGCATTCTCCTCTGTTCTTTCAAACATCTTTTTTCCTCCCCAGAAAGGGGTCCAGTAGGGATCAACTGTGTCAAAGAACTCGAAATGGATTTGCATATCGGCAGAGATATCATAGCGAAAATGAATGATGCTTTTTACAGCCTGGCACTCTCCATACACCATCTCGCCAGTGCCATCCTGACGGAATTCAATGCTCAGGATAAAATCATACTCTTCAAGGCCGGAATTCCAACCATGAGAACCATGCAAAATGTCCTTGATCTGTTCAATCTTTCTGCTCATCAGAAAAGCCTTCCGCTTTTTTTCTTCCGGCTCTGTTCAAGACCTGATCAAAGCCGGACAGTGGTCATTTCTCCCTTATTGTATAAGTATATCGTTTTTTTGACGATATACATTGTCAAAAAAATCGTGAATTTTTCGCCAGCTTGTGTAGGTGGACAGCATTGGACAAACGCTGGAGCGTAGTCAAATTTGGAAAACCCCTCTTAGCGGTAGAAAAAGTTCCTGCCGGTAAACTGAACGCTGCGCATTACGTCAGAAATCTGAGCAGGAACCGACCGGACAGGTGTCACATTGAAGATGATTTATGCTTTTTTCATGATGGGGATATAGACCTCAACATTGTTTCCCTCTAAGTAAAGTTCATAATCGACTTTTCCTTCGGCAAACTCATAGCCGGAGTCAGGGAACCAGGTGCCATGAATGTATTTCCATGTTCCCTGGATCGCATCAGAGAACTCAGGCCCCATGCTCTCAACTGGCGGAACCTTAAATACCGCATAGGTCGCTTCTGGTATCTTGCCACGAAACATGTCTGATGCGACACCAGCATAACCATGAACCTCTACCGCAACCACATAGGAAAAGTCGCCAGTGACAGGATCAGGGGGGAAGCAGGCCCCGAGTTCGTGATGATGGACAACATGGAGTTGTTTGTGGAGTACATCGAACTTCTCAGGGGTCATGTTCCCCCAAAATGCCGGGATCTCCTGGAGGTTTTTCCCCTCGTTGCACGTCGTTTTGAGCTCATAGCCTGCGATTTTGACTGCTGGTTTCGTCACAATCTTTGGTTCCACGACAATTGCTCCTTTCAAGTTGCATTGCGTCAAAAGTAGTAAATCTACTTTTTTGGGCAGCCGCCCTGAGACATGGATACGGTATTGTTCAGGAGAACAGCCATACGTCTTACGAAAAGCTTTGGCAAAGCCATTGTAGGTATCAAAGCCATAGTCCATTGCGATATCGATGATACGTTTGCCGCGTGCGAGTTGTGCTGCTGCGTGAGCCAGGCGTCTGCGTCTGATATAGTCCACAACGGGGATACCCACATAAGCGTTAAACACACGATAGTAGTGATAGGAGGAGAAACCTGCAATCTTTGCCAGCGTATCGACCGTAAGGCTTCCTTGCAGGTTCTCTTCGATATAATCAATACTATTCTGGATACACTTGAGGTAGTCCACAACGTTCCTCCTCTGAACCGATGTCAAGATTATAGCAGGCGAAAATGCGTTCTACTGTTCCATTTTTGCGCTTTTCTTTCATCTCCGGCAAACTTGGTGATGGTAAGCAATCTGTGCTGTACAACCTTTGTATTCTTTGAAGCGTATCTCAAAGAAGAATGCAGAGACTCATAGAAAGATTAAATGCGTGAAATAATGCATGTGATGCTCAACACTCTTTGAAGAATTGAAAATGAAGGAACAGATATTGATGTAGATGTGTTCACGACCATGACCGCTGCTTTGGTGGTTAGATACACCGCATATGTGGTGGGGGCATCTCGAACTGATTCTACCGTAGGGGACTTCCGAGAATAAATAGACAAAGAGAGGCCGGGATGATATGCCACACCATCTCACACCAGGCGTTCATACACTGTTTCCGTTTTTCTGGGCCTCTGTGAGAATGCCAGCTTAAAGCAAAAAGAAGGCATTGCGTTTTGCAGGGAGGAACCATTTGGAGACGTATTTTGAGGGGAGAGGTTCGGACTCTCCTTCTATTGAGGCCGTCTGGCGTGGCGGAGCGGGGCAAGGGTATACCCCTGTCTGCCCGGCCTCCGGACAATGGCATTTACTCTTTCTCAAGCGGTACGACAGGCTGCATATTTTTGTACAGGGACCGTTGACCAGAGCGACCCCTGTGGCTCAACCCGAAGGGACCGAGTGGTTCGGGGTCACGTTTCCTCTCGGCACTTTTCTGCCCGCACTCTCCATTCAACGCTTGTTGGATGAGCAGGCGTTCCTGCCCCTGGCCTCGCAAACATCCTTTCATCTGGCTGACTCCAGCTGGCCGATCCCTGACTATGAAAATGTTGAGACCTTCATTGAGCGCCTGGTTCGCCAGCATGTGCTGGTCTCTGATCCCGTGGTGCAGGCGGTCCTGGCTCATCACCCGGTAGAGATGTCGTTGCGCACCATCAGGCGCCGCTTTGTCCTGGCGACCGGGCTCCCCTACAAGACAATTGAGCAGATCGAGCGCGCCAAACAGGCTACCGAGCTTCTGGGGCAGGGCGTTTCGCTGATCGACGCGGCATATCAGACCGGGTATGCGGATCAGTCCCATCTGACCCGGGCGCTGAAGCATTTCATTGGCTACACTCCCGCCCTCATTGCTCGGACTCAACATGGGCTCCCGCTTGTTGATAAAACCTTAGCGGATGACCATTTTCTTCAAGACGCTTCCCCTCTGTTAGAGTATACTCGTGTTGCTGACTCTTCATGTGAAGAAAGCGGCTACACTGGTTAAATCAGAGTTGAACGATAAAAGGAGCATGCTATGAGAAAAATCATTTCTCTGAATGGCCATTACCCCACAGGCTTTTGCCGACTTACTTGATTTCTAACTCACACCAAGCGTATGCCGATGGCATGGAGACGGGATCGAAACAACACATCTATCAAGAGATGTGAGCCTTACTCAACGAAAAGCAGTGAAGGCAATATCTTGCCACAGCAGGAAAGAGTAAGATGTGAGAAGTTTTTTTCGGTGGAAGCGCGTAAGCTTGTGGTAAAGAAAGTTTGATGCATTGCATGGAGGTGTTATGGGAAACGTTATTATCGGTGCAACCATGTCACTGGACGGGTTTATGAATGACCGAAATGGCGATGTGAGCCGCCTGTATCCGGATCTGGAAGCATTGCGAAGCACAGAGATGTTACAGGAAGAAATACAGACGACAGGCGCGGTGGTGATGGGCCGACATGCCTACAATATGGCAGAGGGGGATGTCACGGATTACGAATATCAAGTGCCGATCTTTGTCCTGACGCATGTGGTTCCAGAAAAGGTGGCCAAAGGAGAGAATGACAAGTTGACGTTTACCTTCGTTACCAATGGTATTGAAAGTGCTATTGAGAAGGCAAAAGCAGCCGCAGGAGACAAACATGTCATGGTGGTAGGTGGCGCGAATACCGCTCAGCAATGTCTACGAGCCGGGCTCGTAGACGAAATCCACATTGGTATCGTCCCGGTCCTCTTTGGTGAAGGTCTTCGGTTTTTTGAACCCCTGGACAATGAGCAGATAAAATTGGAAAAAATGAGGATATTCGAGATTCCGACGAGAACCGATCTATGGTTCCGCGTTGTCAGGTAAGATCCGTACTTAACTATGGTCAGATGATTGTCCAGGTCTGGAATGGCAAAGGCACTCTACCTCTATCACACGCCGGGCAGAGCGTTGCCATCAATGAAAGGCTGCCTCAAACCCACTCACTGGCTATGATCACGCTGCTGCGTATCAGGGTATCAGGTCACATGCTCTCTCTGTTACAATCGCATCGATGTTGTTGTGTGTCACTATAGTTGTGTGTCACTATATAAGATAATATTTTACTGCAGCCGCCATCAATTTTATTCGTCTCGACGCCTTTTTGGAGGGAACGAAGGCAACGAAGACGCGTACTTCACGTTTCGCCGCCTTAGCTTCCGTCGAACTCGCTGGCTAATCAGCGTTTTCTAACGGTATCAAAATCCGATACCGTTGGGAAACCCTTGCGCGGTGCTCATCTATTTGGAGTGAGTACGCTCAAAAGATGTTTCGTAACAGGGTTTCCCAACGGTATCAAATCCGGGATGACTCATAGTTCCTCTTTCTCATGCACCTCAACCTGGCTTCCTACACAATCAGGAAAATGTGGAAACGTAGTCGGTGGCAAACTCTTCAAGGGAGCGTGCCGGGCGACCGAGGAGGACTGGCACATCCTCACTGAGCCAGTCACAGTCGCCACCAGCGACCATGCCGAAGAACTGAGCGTTCATCTCGGCTAACTCTTTCGGAAGACCAGCATGAATCATCGCGTTCTTGTCCTCCTCGAAGCTCAGCTCGTGGTAGCTGACCGGTCGACCGAGTACCTTTGAGAGTGTCGCCGCCACCTCGGAATAGGTGATCAGTGCCGGGCCGGTGAGTTTGTATGTCTTTCCGACATGCGTGACGGATGAAGCGGCAATCTCGGCGGCTACTGCGGCGACATCTCGGGCATCGATCATGCCCATGCGCCCCAGGCCAGCCGAGGAGCCGAATCCGCCGGTCTTCTTGATTGCTGGAGCGAGCGCCAGGACGTTTTGCATGTAGGCATTTGCACGTAACAGCGTGTAGTTGAGTCCAGAAGCAAGAAGCTCGGCTTCGATCTCATACTGCCAACGCCGCCGGGCGATGGGAGAGTCTGCCGATGCGTCGTTCGTGATCTTAATGACCCGTTTGACACCCGCACGTTTTGCGCTATGCACGACGTTCAGCTCCTGAGCAGGGATGCCCGGGCTGACGAGCACCACGGTTTGTATCCCCTTCATCGCCTTGTCGATGCTTGGCAACGAGTCTAAATCACCCACGACGATCTCCGCTCCGATCTCTACCAACGACTTCACCTTTTCAGGGTTCCGAACCAGCACACGGACAGACAATGCTTTTTGCCGTAGTAAACGCACGGTTTCGAAACCGACCTTCCCTGCTGTTGTGACTAAAATCATGATTGGGTCCTCTCTCTGCCACAAAAATGGCTAATACAATTTACTCTCGTTATCGATTGGATCACTCTGTGTCGTCATTTTCTGATCATTGCCTGTCGTAAAACACCTATCCTCTCATCAAAAACATAAATGGACAAATGAACGACCTTTCATATCAACGTCATCTCTTTTTCTTTTTCGTTCTCTTCTACTTTTTTTCACCTGGGATTGGTTTTTCTGTGTGTTCAGGCAAGCGACCACCGGCATAGCGATAGGCAGCTTGCAGCAAGGCAAACAGAACATTGACCTCTTGCTCGTCGCGCGGGCTATAGACCATTACCAGGTTCTCTGGTGCCATCCCTGCTGCCGCGACAGGATGGACCTCAGCCCATCCAGAGGCGACGGCTTGTCGCGCAACGTCAGGTGGCAACATGACATGCATGCTCCCATCCCAGGGGTGAAAGTGACCAATTTCGCGCCTTCCAAGAAAGGCGTTCGGTGGGCCAGCAGGCACAGAGCGTTTGAGCCAGAAGGCTCGTGAACGAGGATCGGAGATCGTACTCTGACCCTCCTCGATGTCGGGAAGCGCGAACACGCGCTCGGCAAGCATGGCAGACATCTCTGGTGCCCCATGCTGATCCTGTTGAAGGTGAGGGGTCCGAGGCGTTGTGCGCGGACGAGGCCCGAGACGCTGAGGAACGGCCATTGTTCTCTCTGAGAGAAGAGCCTCCTGCTTCTGCCCTTCTTCCCTCTCTCTCTTTATCATTGAAGACTTTCCTTTCTGTTCACAGGGTGTTGAGCCCATTTCGCTCTCCTCCCCGTGAAGGTAAAAGCAGCGAACGTGGAACACCTGGTTCACATCGACACAGTAAGTATGGACGACAACGCCTGTTTGGACAAGTACGCAGTTTTTTGTGCTATACTTACAAAAAAGTAACTATAGGCGACAGTCGTTGCGACGATTGTTGCGGAGGAGGCGCGAATGGACATCAGAGGAGAGGACGACGGGTGCCCGAAGGGCTACGGATGCCCAGTAGAGGTACTCATGGAGGCGATCGGCGGTCGATGGAAGCCAGTCATACTGTATCATTTGATGGGCGGGACCCGCCGCTTCAACGAATTCCGCCGCCTGGTGCCGGGGGGCAGCCAGCGGATGCTGACCCAGCACTTGCGTGAGCTGGAGGACGATGGGCTTGTCCATCGCGAGGTGTACCGGGAGGTGCCGCCGAAGGTGGAGTATTCCTTGACTGCGCAGGGTCGGACCCTGGAGCCACTCCTCCTTCAGATGAACGAGTGGGCCGTGATACATATGGTCGAGGCGTCGAGGGGCGAGTAACCCTGGGTAATCTCTTAATAAGGGCGTGAGTTTCCTGAAAGCAGTGGATTAATATCACACTGTTTCATACCTTCCAATGGTAAATGTGGGAAAATGCTGGCGTTTATGCTTGAAGTGCTTCAGTTGTGTGATAAATTTAGGCAGATACAATGGTTTAGCATGGCTGGAGTACATTGTTGTATTGTACAGTAGCTGCGATGTTTTTTTATTGGCGAGAGAGGCATTGAGATGAGCGAAAATACGGCTGTTCAAACGCTACCACGAGTTTCGGTGTCAACATGGAGTTTGAAACGAACAATTGGTAGTCCACCGATTTATGCTGTCGGCGAGGATATTCCCCAGGCTGCCCATGGCAATGGGGAATTGACGTTGTTGGAGTTACCTGCGAAATTGGCTGCTTTTGGCATTCATACCGTAGAAATTGTCTATTTCCATCTGCCCACTTTGGAGCGTAGCTATCTGTTGAAGTTGCGCCAGGCTCTGGATACAGCTGGTGTAGAACTTTTTTCATTGCTGATTGATAATGGGGATATTACCCATCCACAATATGCTGAACGCGATCTGGCCTGGATTAGTTCCTTTATTGAGGTGGCAGGTGTTCTAGGTGCCAAAAATGCACGCGTGATCGCTGGAAAGTCTGCACCTTCAGAGGAGAACCTGGCGCTAAGTGTACGCAATATGCAGCGTCTGCTCAAAGTTGCCCGGGAGAATAATGTGCACTTGATGACAGAGAACTGGTTTGCTCTCCTCTCGACTCCATCTGCAGTTTCCTATGTATTGGATAATCTGGCTGGCAAGGTTGGCCTGTGCTTTGATTTTGGTAATTGGAGTGGAGCAACCAAATATGCGGACCTGCAGGCGATTGCCCCGTATGCCCAATCCTGCCATACCAAGGCCCATTTCTCGGATCAGGGAGAAATTGATCGTGAGGATTATGTACGTTGTCTGGATATTACACGGGCCGCCAATTTTTCTGGCCCCTATACATTGATCTACGATGGCCCAAATAATGACGAGTGGGAAGGATTAACGACAGAACTTGCGATTGTCAAACCCTACCTGACGGGCACTCTCGTCTAAAAGCTAATCCCTTCCCAATTGGGGGATTACATTAGCCCCCCATTAGTTTCCTGTTTAAACTGATGCGACGATCCTTTGGGCGGCGGCGAGGACGCGGGTGGAGATGCTTTCTTCGTCAAGATACCCTGGCATGATGACGCCGAAATCCTCTCGTATTGCGCCTGGATAACCTTGACATTCTATTATAGATCATGTACACAGAGTAGTGTACCTATTATCGGATTAACTGTTCGATTATAGAACATTGGGCGAGTATGACGCTGTGTTGCTAACTGCTCGTAGCATCCAAAGAAGGAGCCCTGCAATGATCAATGCTGATTTTATGCCGATTCAAAATTTTGATTATCTGGAATTTTATGTTGGTGATGCTCGCCAGGCAGCCTATTACTTTTGTCATGCCTGGGGCTTTGTACCTGTGGCTTACGCCGGCCTGGAGACCGGGATACGGGATCACATGAGCTATGTGTTGGAGCAGGGGAATATCCGTTTCCTGGTTACTTCGCCGATGGGACCCGATGGCGAGATTGCGGCCCATGTGCAGCTCCATGGAGATGGTGTGAAGGATGTGGCGTTTCGCGTTGAGAGCGCTGAGCGGGCTTATCGAGAGGTGACCAGTCGAGGGGCGCACGGGATCTTGCCACCCACGGAGCGCAGGGATGCCTATGGCTCGGTCAAGCTGGCTACGATCCAGATCTATGGAGAGACGACCCATACTTTTGTGGAGCGGCAGGATTATCAAGGTGCATTTCTACCCGGCTTTCGGGCGGTAGAAAGCACGTTGCCGCGCCGGGCTCGGCCAGCTGGTCTGGCTGGTATTGATCATGTGGTTGGCAACGTTGAATTGGGCAAGATGAATGAGTGGGTCTCTTTCTATGAGCGGATTATGGGCTTCTCCCAGATGATTCATTTTGATGATCGCCAGATCAGTACTGAGTATTCGGCGTTGATGTCGAAGGTCATGCAGAATGGGAGCGGACGCATCAAGTTGCCGATCAATGAGCCTGCGCCTGGCCGTAAGAAATCTCAGATTGAGGAATATCTGGACTTTTATCGTTCACCAGGGGTGCAGCATCTGGCTTTGATTACCGATGATATTGTTGCGACGGTACGTAATCTGACCGAGCGGGGCGTTGAGTTTTTGCAGACTCCGCAGAGCTATTATAAGGATGTGTTGGATCGCGTCGGGCCTATCGATGAGGATCTACAACAACTGGCGGATCTCGGTATTCTGGTTGATCACGATGAGGATGGTTATCTTCTCCAAATTTTCTCCAAACCTATTGTGAGTCGTCCAACGGTTTTCTTTGAGATTATTCAGCGTAAAGGGGCGCGTGGTTTTGGTGAGGGCAACTTTAAAGCGCTCTTTGAGGCTTTGGAGCGAGAGCAGGAACTACGAGGGAATCTCTAGATGAAGCTAGTAACTGTGCAGAACGAGCAGAATGTCTCGGCTGGCGTATTGCGCGGAGAGCGTGTGCTCCTCTTAAACTATCCTACGCTACTGGAACTCTTGCAAGATCCTGCTGGTATGACTTCGGCACGTCAGGCTCTGGAGAGTTCTGAGCAAGGTCTGGCGCTGGATACGGTTACGCTGCTCGCGCCCATCCCTGCTCCACCGACATTACGGGATTTCTATGCCTTCGAACAGCACGTCAAGAGCGCTCGGGCCAGGCGTGGGGCTGGGATGATCCCGGCGTGGTATGAAATCCCTACGTTCTACTTCTCTAATACCAGCGAAATATATGGCCCCCGGCAGCCCGTGCCGTATCCGTCGGGCAGCCAGGAACTGGATTTTGAATTAGAAATTGCCTGTGTTGTTGGACGTGCTGGCAAGGATATCCCGGTAGATGACGCTGCTAACTATATTGCTGGCTATACTATTATGAACGATTGGAGTGCGCGGGACTTTCAGCGCCTGGACATGCAATTGAATCTAGGCCCTGGCAAAGGCAAAGATTTTGCGACCTCCATTGGTCCCTGGCTGGTCACACCGGATGAATTGGTTGCGCGGCGCACTGGAGAGGGTGCAAGCGAGCGCTACGATATGACGATGCTGGCACGCGTGGATGGACAGGAGATTTCGCGTGGTAATTTTCAGCAGATCTATTATAGCTTTCCCCGGCTGATCGCTTATGCCTCACGCAATGTTCGTCTGCGTCCTGGTGATATTATCGGCTCTGGTACAGTGGGGAGTGGCTGCCTGTTGGAGCTTAGCTCCACAGTTCACCCCTGGCTGCAGCGCGGAGAGACAATTGAGTTAGAAATTGATGGTATCGGAATACTGCGTAACAAGATTGTTTAGTAGTGCAGTGGAAAAGCCTGTAAGCCTGCTTTTCAGGAGGACGAGATGCCACCTTATCATCACCTGGGAGAGATACCGCCCAAACGACATACACAATTTCGTAAAGCAGATGGTTCGCTCTATTCTGAGGAGCTCTTTGGCACCGAGGGATTCTCAAATAACTACTCGAATATCTATTATCATTATCCACCAACGCGCGTGACTAGAATTGAGCCCTTTCAAGAGTTGCAATTAGAAGCCTGGAATGTAGGTGTGCAACGCCATCATCACTTAAAAACCGCTCAATTACAGCCTGCTAAGGATGCTGTGTTGGGCAATCAGGTCTTGATGTATAATCAGGATCTAACGATTGGGATTGCTCTACCGAGCGAGACGATGAATTATTATTATCGCTCCGGTGATGCAGATACTCTGTATTTTGTGCACGATGGTCATGGTGTGCTTGAAACTACTTTTGGCCTCTTGCCTTATCATGAGGGCGACTATATCATCATTCCGCGCGGTACCACGTATCGTTTTGCTCTCTCTGAAGAGAGTGTGCAGAGTCGTTTTCTGGTGGTTGAGGCTCATGGGAACATTGAGCCGCCGCGTCGCTATGTTAGTCCCAGTGGTCAGCTGCTAGAGCACGCACCATACTGTGAGCGTGATCTACGCCGACCTGAAGAGCTGGTGACCCATACCGAACAAGGCAAGTTCGAGGTACGTCTGAAGGTAGATAACCTGATCACTAGCTACTGGTATGACTTTCATCCTTTCAACGTGGTTGGTTGGGATGGCTGTGAGTATCCCTGGATCTTCAATATCAGCGATTTCGAGCCGATTACTGGACGGGTGCACCAGCCTCCACCCGTGCATCAAACCTTCCAGGGACCGAACTTCGTGGTGTGCTCTTTCGTACCTCGCAAGCTAGATTACCATCCCCTTTCAATTCCTGTTCCTTATAATCACAGCAACATTGACAGCGACGAAATGCTCTACTATGTCAATGGCAACTTCGGCAGTCGGCGCGGCATCGAACGTTCCTCGATCTCTCTCCATCCTCGTGGCATTCCCCACGGCCCTCATCCAGGTGCCGTCGAAAAAAGCCTCGGTGTTCAACAAACCGATGAACTTGCCGTCATGATTGACACATTTCATCCCCTTAAATACACTACTGCCGCCCAGACCATCGACGATCCAGCTTACCCTTACAGCTGGCTGTCCTGACGTACGTCTGTTGTATTAACATCAGGATTGTGAAGAACAGGTGAGCGCAGCACGCAGGAAGGGACATTGACATTAAACTCTGTTCATATACGCTGTATCGCATTGTTGTCAAAATCCTCAGGACAACAAGATATCTATCTTACTATCCTGAGGATTTTTATAACCTCCTGACCTCCTGGCCTACTGATGAAGGTCCTCATGCGAAGTTTGTGAAAGGAAGGGCCTTTGAGTGAAAATAGCCAGTCCTTTCATTCGCCAGGTACAATGGGAAGATGGAAGAAATGGGCGCTTGCTTGAGCATACGCACTTGCATTGAAAAGGGCAAGGCCGGACACGCGACCTTCAGAGATGACAAGATCACTTTCTACATGAAAGCCAGCTTTCGTGATGCCACGCATTGAGGCTTCATTCCCCGGCTCATATCCGATCCAGAAGCGATCAACAGATTGTTCCTGCTGGATGATTGCCTGCAGGAGACGAGGATAGATGCCGCGCCCTCGCCATTCAGGAAGCGTCATAAAATCCCACAGATAACAGTTTTTCGTTTGAATGGGAAAAGAAAATTGTAATTCAGCGATTCTTCCTTCGTGTGTCGCGGTCCATCCATAGGCAACTGGAGTTTCATCCATGAACGCGATATAAGGGTAATTACCACTTTGAATACGCGTGTTTATTTCCTGATCAGAAAGATGGGCAAGCTGTGCAATCACATGTTTGTCTGTCGAGAGACAAG
Source organism: Dictyobacter arantiisoli (assembly GCF_008326305.1). Classification (GTDB taxonomy): domain Bacteria; phylum Chloroflexota; class Ktedonobacteria; order Ktedonobacterales; family Ktedonobacteraceae; genus Dictyobacter; species Dictyobacter arantiisoli. The sequence continues at coordinate 115,115 of NZ_BIXY01000008.1, forward strand.
CTGAGAACGGTAATAGAGGCGAGAGTTTGGGGAAAGGATCTCCTCGCCACCAGGTTGCGAAAGGCATAGAAACAGGGACCTCCTTATAAATGCTGACACAGAGAGCTTACTCGTTTCTTTTGCTAAAAGCAATGCTTTACTACTGGAGGATGCGCGCCGACACGCGATTGACCGCATAGTCCAAAACGCCGCCGTGATGGGTGCGAATGCGGTTGTGCGCATGCAGTTTGATTCTGCGGAGATTGGCAACTAACCTGTACAACCTCTTTGTTTCAATTGTGTTACTGCGCATCTTGTAGGCGACTTCTTGACAAGGGTTGCAGGCTCGAAACACCGGTCACGCGCACCAGCCAGCATGGATGAGCGCGTTGGAACCAGCAGGCCCCGAAAACCAGGGATGCCAAAAATAACGATGTCAGGGAAGAGTATATACAGATCCTCCCGGGTATGCAAGAGGCAGCGATGGGAAAAATGAACGATGCATTTCAAACGTCCAGTGATGATCATGATAAGGATTTATCGAATGATGACGGCCTGGATGAGGGGGATGAATTGCCATAAAAACAGGGAAATTTGAGGAACTGCCGTAAGATTTGCCGTAAGTAGAGGGTTGCTACAGAAAAGAAAAGCGTCTCAAGTGGCTTGTGGCCTTGCTTGAGACGCTTTTTCCTAACAACTGAGTGCCGATGGAGAGATTCGAACCCTCAACCCTTGCGGGATCTGTTTTTGAGACAGACGCGTATACCGTTCCGCCACATCGGCTTGTCCTTGACGGGTTGTATAATACCGCATCTATACGTGGTTGTCAATAGCTTTTTGGGCTTTTTTTGTCAGTCGGTATTTTTGATCCGGTTTTGATGCGTGGATGTCTTGCGCGTGTTGTTTTTTTGCCCGTTCCTGAATCAGGTTGCGCCTCGTCTCGCCTCGCCTCGTCGGGACCTATGGTTGATTGGTTGGTTGGTTGGGCCTTCTGGGCCAAAGAATGTGATAGCACTGGATGCTTCTTTATACTGCTCCGATTTTCGTATGCAAATGTGTGCAAGCACACCTCCACGCAGAATTTCGTTGTTGCTGCTTCATCCTCAACAGCCTCCCTGCCGAAGCATTTTGGTCTTCTATCAAGTCCACAGCCGATTTTACGTCATTCGTCCAAGCCAGTACCGGAGACGGCTTGATCAATGAGCCCGATCAAGCGAAGGGCTTCCTGCAAGATGTTGAGCGAGGCGTTATAATCGCGATCTTGCCTCAATTCGTAGTAAGCGCAGGTAGGGTCCTGGCACACAAAGATCCGATCGGAAAGCGTGATGTCGTCCCATCTCCACTGGCATGCATGGCACTGTTTGCTCGAAGGGAAAAATCGCCCTACTTTCACGACCTGCCCACCCCGTTGCTCGACCTTACTGGTCAACAGCGCCAGCAGTTTGCCCAGGGCCGCATCAGAGAACGAGCGAGCCAGATGGCGATTCTTGAGCAACCCTTTGAGATGCAGATCTTCAATGCCAATGATGCCGTAACAGTCTGCCAGCCGTGTGGTAAGCTTTTGGAGCACATCATCACGCTTACAGGTAACCCGATAATGCAATCGAGCTACCTGCCGTCGTGCTTTCTCGCGGTTCTTTGACCCTTGTTTGCGACGGTGGAGCCGTTTGTTGGCTTGCCGAAGCTTCTTGAGGTTCGTTTTGAGGAACGCTTGGTTCTCGCATTCCTCGCCCGTACTCAAGGTCGCTAATCGGTTCAAGCCGACGTCCCCGCCCACCGCTGCGGGTCGCTTCTGTGGCACTTCATCAGGAACTTCCACTGTGATCGAAATGAACCACCAATCTGCCTGGCGGGTTACACGAGCCCCGCTGATTTTCCCCTTGAAGCGAAGATTTTCGGCGAGGTTCACCCAACCGAGTTTTGGTATCCAGACGCGATGATCACCAAGCTCAAACTGATCGTTTGCGAGATAAAAGCTTGGTTTGCTTTTCTTTTTGCTTTTGAACTTCGGATAGTGGGCTTTTTTCTCAAAGAAAGCGGTAAATGCCTTGCCCAGGTCGAGGAACGGTTGATCTGACGCGTTTTTCGTTACTTCCCATGTCCAAGGAAACTGTTCCCGACGGATGGCATTAAACTGTTTCTTGAGCTTCAATGCAGTAGGTTTCTCTCCTGCAGCATACTGCCGGTTCCACTCCGCCAGCGCCCAATTCCACACATATCGCGAGGTTCCGGCAGCCTTCGACAAAGAGACGAACTGCTCGGCAGTAGGATGGAGGCGCATCTTATGAGCTTTGATCATCGTTCGCCCCTTTGCCCAAAGCCGCTGCTCGCAGAGCATTCTTGTGGGAACGCAAGCCATGCAGCCGCGCAGAAAAGACCGTCACAATGGCGATAACATCACGCACCAGTTCTTCCTCGGGGGAGAAGGTTTCATCATTGATGACCACGATATCCGTCCCATGGCGCTGACAGAACGCCTCAAACCAGTCGTAGCCAAAACGCACAAAGCGATCCTGGTAGGCAATGATCAGTTGGCGCACCTGCCCAAGCTCGATCTGCTCGATGATGGAATTGAACCCCTTGCGTTTGTAGTTGAGGGCGGAGCCAACGTCTTCGATCCATTGATCCACCGCAATGGAATGATCGAGGCAATAGGCTCGCAACGCTTGCATCTGAATGACAAGATCTTTCTTCTGGGCGGGTGAGGAGACGCGAGCATACGCAATGACCCCGCCACTCTGTGGAGCAATGAGCCCACGGTACTGCAAGTATTGTTCATGGGTATAATAGCGGCGATTGGTCGGGCTGCGAAAGGCAGGAAAAATCCCCTTGCGATCCCATTTCTGCAAAGTATTGACCGACTTGCCGATTAATTTCCCAAACTGTTTTGGTGAATATGTATGCTCCATGAATAGTGTATAACATATTTTACCTCGTTTTTCAATACAGTTGTAAGCTCTTTCTATAAGGATGAGCAAGGGGCCAGTACAAGTTGTCAGGGCTTTCCAATTCTAAAAAACGGAACAGTAGCCAGTGAGCAAGAGATCAAGAGCCTTGTCATACGATGCATCAAAATAGCGCATCTGTCGGGCAACATTGCACACGCCGACACGATCCAT
>NZ_BIXY01000009.1:0-12146 GCF_008326305.1 Dictyobacter arantiisoli
AATGAGGCTGCATCTCTCGCCAGGGATTGGTGGCTCTCTTGTTCTGATCCGTCGAATATGGTAAGGTACATTCAAGCCGTTTCTCGCTTTCATAGGTAGTTTGTAATTTTCCTATTTTAGCAATAAATGGCATCTTTTTTGGCTTTTCAGGACTTTCGGGTATACCGAAAAGCCCTGACTGGATAGCGGGCGTATCTCGACGGATTGAAGAAAATATGCTACACTGCGTTTACAATATATACAGTAATTAAAATATTCTAAGATGTCAGGAGGGCGTAGCATGACAAGCTGTGCAGTCTGCGGAACGAATGTCACCGGAAAGAAATTTTGCCCTGAGTGTGGATCGCCTGTACAGTCAGGTAGTGTATCCGCTGCCAGTGGGAACATGTGTCCACAGTGTCATGGTGAAGTGAAGCCAGGGGCATCATTTTGCATGCATTGTGGTACAAATTTATCTGCTGCGACTCCCCCTCCCCCTCCAGCGACACGTCCTTGCCCCGCCTGTCATGCACAAGTAGTGACAACCAGCGTTTTCTGCACGCAGTGTGGACACGATATGCGCATCTCGGTGGGTATTCAATGTGCGCAATGTGGTAAGCATAATGCTCAAGATATGCGCTTTTGTGGTGGCTGTGGAGCACAATTGGTCGCTGGAGTCCCCGCCCGGTCGGGACAGTATCCTGCAGCGCCCCAGCAGTCATATCCTCAATATCCAGTTCAGACACCGCAATATCAGCAATATCAGCAACAGCAACAGTATGGGCAGGGGGGCTATCAGCAGCCTATGCTTGGACAGCAACCGATGGTTTTGCGTTGCCCATCTTGTATGGCTATGGCACAGGTTGGTAGTGCGAATTGTGTCAGTTGCCGTACCAGTCTGGCTGGTGTTGTGCCCACCCCGATCAATATGCCGGCTCAGGGGCAGCAGTCGGGTATTGGTGGTTTCTTACAGGGCAATGGCGGCAAGCTTGCCATTGGGGCTCTTGGTGGTGCGGCCGCCCTGCTGGGCGGTGAGATGTTGATCAATGGCTTCGAGAATAATATTGAGAATCGCATTGAAGGTGATATGGGCTTTGGAGGTGGTCGCCGCCATCATCACCGTGAAGAGGATGAGGGAATGTTGGGTGGTCTGGGTAAATTAGCTGATGATATTGGCTTGTTTTAAGATCTCCATTTTAAGAGGGGATAACGCACTCTCTATCCCCTCTGCGCCCTTCTCTAAGCGTCCTTCGCGCTTGTTTGGGCGGTAACTCCCATACCGGATATTGGCTGATTTTCTTCCTATTCCGCTTGTTTTCTGTTGCGGCAGTCTGCTAAACCGACTATAATAACGCGAGATATCTTAAATTCTGTTTGCTGGATTGTGAAGAACAGTGTAACCATCGGAATTTGTATCAGTATTTTGATCAGGTATTATAAGGAGAATCGGGGCACTCTTTCCACGTACAAACGCAAGAGGCTCTGTGCCCATACTAAATGAATTACGTGCGAACTACACTACATAACGGACTACGCCTACTCACCACACATATGCCTGGTATGCGCTCTGCAAGCATCGCTTTCTTTTTTAATGTTGGCTCTCGCTATGAGGATGACGCTGTTGCGGGCATTTCTCATTTTATTGAGCACATGCTTTTTAAAGGATCGGAACACTATCCGAGCGCTAAAGCAATTTCTGAGGCGATTGAGGGGGTAGGTGGGAATTTTAATGGTAGCACTGGAAAAGAATTAACAACCTATACGGCTCGTGTACCGGGTGAATATTTATCTGTGGTTTTGCAGGCAATGGCCGATATGATACGCCACCCTTTGTTTGATCCACTTGAGATTGAGAAAGAGCGCGGCGTGATCATAGAGGAGTTAAGTTCCACCCAGGATGATCCGCAGGAATGGGTCAATTTGTTAGTAGATGAAGCTATGTGGCCGGGTTTGCCGTTGGGGCGCGATGATGCTGGTACTATCGAGGTTGTATCGCATTTACAGCGAGAGCAGATGCTTGAATACATGAGCACATTTTATCGTCCCAATTCACTTGTGTTGAGCATCGCGGGCAACATCGAGCATGAGCAGGTTATTGAGCAAGTAAAGCGATTGTTTGATGATTGGGAGCGAGGTGATCATCCCCACTGGCGTGAGTGTTTCCCTCCTTTAAATGTACCTTCTGTACGCATGATTCAAAAAGACACTGAGCAGACCAATCTTTGTTTGGCGACTCTGGGTACCGCATATGCTTCTCTTGATTATTATCCTTTACTTCTCATTAATGGTATCCTTGGTGATGGAATGAGTTCTCGCCTTTTCCAGTCGATTCGCGAAGAGCAAGGTCTGGCCTATGATATTGGCAGTTACGTCAATAGCTATTATGAAACTGGAAGTCTGGTTGTGAGTGCTGGTGTTGACCCATCACGTGCTCAAGAGACAATTCGTGCTACTATCGCTGAGCTTACTCGGTTGTGTCATGAACCCGTTCCAGCCGATGAACTGGAGCGCACCAAAGCCTATGTTCGTGGTGGCATTTTCCTTGGGTTAGAAGGCACGCAACAAATGGCCTCCTGGCTAGGGAGTCAGGAATGTCTCTATAATTGCGTATGGGATGTTGATGAGGTGATTGCGAAGATAGATGCGGTCACTATTGAGGATGTGCAACGTGTAGCGCAGAAGTGCTTTGCTCCTGAGTGGCTTCGTCTGGCCGTGATTGGACCAGATAAGACCCGGCGGGCAGATCAATTTAAGAAATTGCTCGCAGGTGCATAAGGCGGGAAGAGGAGGCCAAGTTTTATGGCACAAATAACGCTTAGTGATTATTTGCGAGAGACTGAAGACGCCATTACTTCGAAGCGCGTCGATGAAGCTCTTGCTAGTTGTCAGTACGTTCTTGCTTATTTTCCGGAATCACTTGAGGCGCAGCGGCTTTTAGGTGAGGTGTACCTGGCGCAGGGGAAGCTTGAAGAGGCTCAGCATGCCTTTGATTGGGTGTTGACCAATGATCCTGAACATGTGATCGCTTATTGTAGTCGCGCCCTGGTCAGTGAACGCTCTTCCGATTATGATACCGCTCTCGATTGTTACCAGCAGGCATATGAGCTGAGTCGCGGGAATGGTCAAATCCGGCAGGCGTTTAATCAGTTGAGTGAAAAGACTGGTCAACCAGGCTTTATGTTTTCACGTGCTGGCCTGGCACGGCTCTATATGCGAGGTGGTTTGCTCTCTCAGGCGGAGCAGGAATGGGAAATTGTGCTTGCAATCACTCCTGATCGTCTGGATGCTCGCACTGGTCTGCTTGAAGTCTATTGGCGTCAAGGAATTTTTGACCGCGCCTCTCAATTAGCCGAGCAAATTTTACAGGATGTTCCTGGTTGCTTGAAAGCATTATCGTTGTTGGCTTATATCATTGCTCCACAGGATATGTCGCGTTCCCAGGAGTTGCTCAAAAAAGCTGAGATGTTAGATCCTGATCTTTTGATGACACGGGATTTATTTGCTGATCAGCTCGCCAGCCATCAGAGTAATCCATTTTTGAAGTTATTAAATCGTCCACCAGCCACACTTGGCGCTGTTGATCAAGCGGCTCAAACCGCTGCGCCTCAATTGTCTGATGCTTTTGGACAAGTAAATAGCCCACTGGGTCCTGTTTCTGCTGATGCTCTGGCCTCGTGGGGAAGTAATCCTACCTGGAATAATGATACGACTCTGGTCAAACCTGGTACAGGCGCTACTTCCCAGGCTGGATCGGGGGCAACCGCGTTGCCTTCCTGGCTCTCTGAGGGGATAACACCAGGTGTTGCAGGCAATCCTGCGGAATCAACCTTGGAGACCTCAAATTCACCGTGGGATAATGATAGCAGGAGTTTTCAAGCTCCTGAACCGCTTGCTGGACAATCCACTGGCAGTGAGCAATCCGAACCATGGGAGTTGTTGCAAGAAGCTTTAAATGGTATCAGTCCAGATGTTGTACGTCAGGCCTCTGATCCTGGTCTATCTGATCGTGGAGGCGCTTCCTGGCTGGGTGATGATCCTTTATTTGCGCCTGATCCACAACCCGAGGATATGCCGGCAGACGATCACGCACCGGCTTTTCATTTTGATATCCCAGCAGCGCAAGAGTCTGAAACAGCCTGGTCATTTGCAGGGCCGGATGTGGAGGCAAGCAATAATGCCGCACCTCCAGCCTGGCTAAATCAATTAACACAAAAAGAATCTGAGCAGGTTCCATCATGGCTACCTCAATCATCTCAATCAGTGCCAGATGAAGCATTGGCCTGGCAAAGTCCGTCGCCAAACCCAGATGATCAATATACAGACAATACGGCCGAGCCTGTTTTGTCGATGCAACCACCAGTCTTACAAGAACCAGTTCCAGTTCCTCAGGTGGGAGCACCAGATCCATCGCTTAGTCAGCCGGTAGCACAGCCTGTCTCTCCTGATCTCATTGCCTCTGATCAGCTAGCAACTCCAGTTGCTAATCAGCCAACGCCTCCATCACAGCCTGAGTCAGCAGATGATGAATTGCCATTCTGGGCTCGCCAAAATTCACCTGATGATGATAATGCTGATGATGAGGAACTGGGTTTCAATCCAGCATGGCTGAAATCATTAGGCGCTACTTCATATGATGGCTTAGATGGCGCTCAGCCAGAAGAGGAGCCAACTCCTTCCACGGTTGCTGAGACCTCATGGCAACAGTCAGAGCCAGAAGCTCAGGGTGATCAGACATGGCAGCAGTCAGAGTCTCAGGAACCAACAATCCAGGAAGTTGAGCCTGCATGGCAGCCACCAGTGTCACAAGAGGTTGCCATTGAGCAGTCCGATCCTGCGGATATGCCTCAACCTTCGCAGGAAAACGATCCCTGGGCTTCCTGGCAGGCAAACTATGCTGATAGCAATCAACCTTCGTCCCAGGAGGCGTATCAATCCTGGTCTGATTTTTCATCACCACAGCCTGAGGGTCAGGATGTTTGGTCTTCAGCACAGCAAAATCACCAAAATGATACCGCTCAAGAGCAACCTTCATGGATGCAGCAGTTGAGTCAACATGGTGCAGCATCTAGCGGATCAGACTATGGGGATTGGGGAGCTGCTTTTGCTGATGTTCCCGCCCCGGTGCAGCCAGATATTCCTGTATGGGATGACGTGGCTAATCCACAGGCGGCAGATATCTCAGCCTATCCTGAACAGGATGCCTCTCAGATAGTTTTTGAACCTTCCCAGGAGCCCGATGCTCGTTCTACTCTGGCCGAGGAGCCTTCGGAGCCAGCGTATGAAGATCCATGGGCCAAACTCAGTCAGCAATTGCAATCACAATCCGTTGATTATAATTGGTTGGCACAACTGGCTGGTTCGCCATCATCTACCGAAGCGACTCCGGCACTGTCCGCAGCTCAAGATGAGCCCGCCCTGCCAGCATTAAATGAGCAGGTTAAAACAGAACAAGATCTGGTAAACACTCTGGAGTCGTTAGAACAGCAACTTCTCTCCAAGGGTTTTACGCAGTTAGAGCCTAATTCTCTTGCCAGTATTGCTCAAGCACATGAAGATGTTTCTCACGCCGAGCCTACCCTTTCATCGGCTTTAGCTGAATTAGGGAATTTCTTTCCGGGTGTTGCTGAGCCAGCACCAAGATCCGTAGATGTACCACCTATGGAAGCCCCGGTGACCGAGATTCGACAAGAGGAATCTGTGCAGCAAGAGCCAGCGTGGTTGTCCTCGCTGAGCAATGTTTCTGGTTCAGCAGCAATACCTGCTGCGGAACAGAGCAATACAGTCTCACAGACACAAGAGGAGCCATCCTGGTTAGCAGCCCTGGGACATGCGCCTGAAGCGGCTACGCCACTTGCTTTTGAAAGCAAGGTTCCAGAACCATTGGCTGAGGAAATGACCGTTCGTGCTCCAGCGCTTCCTTCTCCTTTAGCAAAGAAGCCTGTCAAGGCCTCGGCGGAGCCGCCAGTAGCGCCTCCCGCGCACATTGAGTCGGCGCTCAGGCCCAGTATGAATCAGACAGAACCTGAGCCTGTGCCCGCACCTGTTGCCAGGCTCAATGTTCTCCTTGATAACGAGCTAGAAACAACTATGAAGCGTCCAGCTGTACGTTTGCAGCCTATGCAACATCAGCATACAATGCAACGTGAAGCCACTAATAACCCATTACCATCGAATCGTGGACGAGGAGGAGAGCGCTCTGCCGCCAGTCAGCGAACTGCCTCCGATAGTAATGTAAGTCATCGCGATCGTCTCTTGAAAGGCTATCAGGCACAACTGATTGGAGATTATGATAACGCAATGCAAGAATATCGTGTTATTATAAGAAGTGCCCCTGAGTTGCTTGGCGAGGTCGTGAGTAACATGCGTGCTTTGTTGAAGCTGGCTCCGAATTATTCTGCCGGCTATCGTGTCCTGGGTGATGCGTATATGCGCCAGGGTGAGTATTTACAAGCAATGGAAGCATATAACAAAGCGCTAACGATGGCAAAGAAGGCGAAGGGCTAAATGGCGTGATAGAATCCTATCACGAGTAAAATGAAGGAGTCTGGGAGTGGAAACGATCCTGCAACGTTTAACCGACCTCGAAGAGGTACATGATGCTATTCTTGTTGGCAAAGATGGCTTGATTGTCTCTGGTATATTACATAGTGAGGACGAGGAAGTTATTGGTGCAATGGGCGCAGCCGCATTTGGCTCCATTGGAGATTTAACCGCTCAGGTCCATAGTAGTGAGGCACGGCACGTGATTGTCGAGACAAAATCTGGGACAATCCAAATGGAAGAAGCAGGTGACCTGATCCTCATTGTTACGACTCAAGGTAGTGGTAATCTTGGCCGCGTACGCGTAGAGATGAAAAAAGCCTGCCGGCAACTAATTGACTTAGTTGCCAGTTATTAATACATTATAAGGAGTATTCCTAGCGTTATGGAACGTACATTAGTATTATTGAAACCTGATGCAGTACAGCGTGATCTTGTTGGTGAAATTATTTCCCGCCTGGAGCGCAAAGGATTAAAGATTGTTGGCTTGAAGTTGATGAGCCTGTCAACCGAACTGTTAGATGAGCATTATAGCCATCTGGTTGGCCGTCCTTTCTATCCTGAGGTGAGATCTTTCATGCAACGCACACCTGTCGTCGCTCTCTGCTTAGAGGGTGTTGAGTGTGTCGATGCTGTACGCCAGCTAGCAGGCATTACAAAGTCGCGTGAGGCAGCCCCTGGCACCATTCGTGGCGAGTTTGCGATGAGTGTTCAGGCGAACTTGATTCACTGCTCTGATTCCCTGGAGACCGCTCTGGTTGAGGTTCCTCGTTTCTTCAAGTCAGAAGAGCTCTTTGAGTATGAGGATGTCCTTGGTGGATACCTTTACAATTCCAGCGAGCGCTAGTGCCTCTAACGCAAACAAAAAAAGCAGTGGTGGCGATGCAGATTTTGCTCGCCTCCACTGCTTTTCGTTTGTGTAACGTTGCTGGTATACGACGTCTGTTTGATACTGTGTCATTGGATTAGAAAGAGGGCACAGAAAGCTATGACTGTAGTTTTGACTTGCAGTCAATGGCCATGCATGGATCTTCGTATCTCTCCTGACTCTGTCAGGCTGGAGGAAACGCCACATTATTTAGTGGGAGCATTGAGGATGAAGCAGACCTGCTACTGATATGACGCTTGCTTTTTAGGCTGTTCTATGATGCATCTGGAATGCTGCCTGGTGGTCATCAGAAACGGCGTGCTGGTGATGGACACCAATAGAGCGTTATCTCGCTGAGCTTACCGGGATGCTGCCCGAGCTGCTGTCATTGGTTCTTCTGTTGCTGCTTGTTTTTGCTGTTTATTTGTTTTTGACAGCCGCCAGCAGCATGATTTACTACGAAAACATTTTTCCTGCTCTTCTGATGTCTCAGGTGGTGTGCCTTTAAGACAAAAGACCTGATACATTGGTTCGCCTGAAACGTCATTGCAAGGGAACCAACGTTCTCGATAAAAAGGACATGCATTTTTATGCCTGCGCCAGTTTGAATTTTCTTCTGGATGTGTTTCTATAGTCCCTGCCAACCAGGTATCCTTCCTAACTATCTATGACGTGCTATATAGGGTGAATACGACGTTGGACCTAGTATACCATAATATTGAATTGGTTATAGGCGGCATCATTACAGACAGAGAGTGTAGGGTAATGGTATAATAGGTACTGCAAAACGTCCTCATCTGTCCAACGTTATTCCCACTCATCCATTCTTGTTGCTGTCAATTATGCTGTCAGATTTGAGGTAGACAAAGAAGCGCCTAGCTAAGCATAAGCTTGCTAGGCGCTTCTTTCAGCTAGAGCAAAAATTTTATTAAGAAGTCTATCAAGGTTCTAATGGTGTGATAGGTTTGTTTACCCATCCTATCATTTTGCCAACCATCTCAGCTTTTTTGGCTCATCCCTATCAAATGATTTTAATCTACTACATAGGGATGGACTTTTCGATATGGTTCATCCAAGAAAGGTTTGAACCAGTTGTCGAAAGCCAGCGAAGTTATATTCATTTGCTGACCACCCTGTGTCTCCTCAATTCCGTCGAAAGCATTGTCAAAAAGGTACTCAAAGTCGAGATCTTCAAAGAATACATCTATGAATTGCTCAAGGTTATCTTTATCAGTTGCTTCTTCTAGTTCGTCCTGAAGGAGTCTTTGTGCTTCTCGGACAAGTGTCCATGCTGCCAATTCTTCTGCTAACGAGGCGAGGGGTATTTGTTCTGCCTGTGCTAATTTCCAGGCAACAGTAATGAGACAAACTGTAAACTTCTTAAAAAAGAGAGGCGTGTATTTGTAGATATAACGTTGAGGTAAATATATCCCCAACCATGTATCAGCGGCATCCTTTGTATCTTTTAGTTGTTCCAAATCTTCAAAGGCATGGTCAATGAGCAGATCACAAGCCATATCGAGTGATTTTTTCTCTGTCTCGGACAGGATATCTGTGTAAGCTTGACCTATTGACATTGTCATCTCCTTAATTTCTTTACCTGGTAACTGTATATATCCTTATTTCTCTAAGTCCAGGCGCATATACGCATCAGAGACAAGTTCTTTGAGTTCTGTAACACTCTTGTGATTTTTTGATGGGCCACTCTCTAATTTCTTTAAAAGTTTGCGTACACGGTTCATTTGCCGTGGCGATTGACTCTTGTAAGCCATCATAAAGCCATCACTTGCAATTTTAATTCCAGTAGAAAGATCCCCAGAGTCACAATAAGCTTGCGCTCTACTGATTTCTAGAAGTGCATGCCAGCGTGGAGTGACTGACTCTACTCTGTCGAGAGACTTTTCGGCTAAGTCCAGATAGGGAATAGCTGCAAGTGGTTTGCCCAGGTCGCGGTTAACTTTGCCGCGGATCTCAAAAATCTCAAAGGGAATGAACTCTTTTTTTGCTGTGTCCCGACCTTCTCCAGTGAACGAAAGAAGATCAGTGGCCTCTGAGATGGTAGTTTCAAAGTCTGCCTCTCTGCCAACATCGCCATATGTGTAAGCCAGTAGTTGCAGAATAAGGCCACGCGCTGCGGGCTCAGAATTGGCAATGAGGTCTCTAGCTTGCTCCATATTCCTGATAGCCTTGGCTTTATCGTTTTGCCGACGCAGTACATCCCCAATAAGTGCCAGGTAGGTAGCTGTTAAATTATCATCGCGAAGATCAACAGCTAATTTATGTGCCTGGCTGTAGTGATAGAGGGCAGTATCATTCTGTAAACTGTCTAAGCTAATTGCACCTAGAAGCCCGTGGCTACGGATTGCAAGTTCCTTGATACGCAAGGTCTGTGTAGCGTAAGGGAGATAGAGCATTTGCATTAAGCCAGGAAGTAGGCGGTTGATTTCCTTTGCTGCTTTTTGTGGTCTGGATGCAAACCAGGCTTCCCATGATAAATTGATAATACTTTCGGCATTGTCTAATTTCTCAGTAAGAGTTTGTTCCATTGTACTTACCTCATTCAGGTATGATGGATGATGAGAAGGATTAGGTAATCCAAGGCTTACAAAGGTATTATAACCTACTTTAATGTTAGCGTCGTTTTGTTCAACATTTTCGTGGTATAAGCCTAATTGTTCTGCTGTCATTCCAAAGAATTTGCATAGCTGTAGTTGGCTATCTGGTCTGATAGGTTTTCTGGCTTCTGCCCGTTGAATTGTGGCTAAACTGACGCCAGCGAAGTCGGCTACCATTTTTTGTGTGAGAGAACGTTTTTTACGTTCTGTTACGATTGGAGGAGCGCTTTTTTTGGGTTCCATCCTACATCTTCCTTTTGAGTCCTGTGACATGGATTGAGTCTTACGATCAACATACTACAAGAACCGTAATATTTCAGGTGATGTAGATACCCTCGCCACATTTCCCATCCCAAGGCATCCTGCCTTTAAGAATTGGTTGAAGTTGTGTGCTTTCGTGGACCCTTGGGTCCTGGTTTCCGTTTCGTTTGTAAAAACTGTTCTAATGAGTCGATATAGACAAACCAGTCACGCCCTAGTTTGAAACCATCTAAGGTGCCTTTTCTGAGCAGCTGAGCAATATATATTCTACTTAGTTCCGATCGCTCTTCTGCCTGTATCGTTGAGATGTATTCACGGTTAGAGTCAATGTTTTTTAGCATATATGCCTCTGTGTTAAAAAGATCAGCTAAGTAGTGACTGCCAGAATCCGATATAGCACCTTATCCCTCGTTGTTTCGTGAAACTGTCATGTTCACCTATCTCTTAATGGCTCTGGTATTCCATCCGCAAACAATGGGAAAGAGTAGTGAAGGCGATAGGTATCCCCTCTATCAGTGAGGAAATCGACGCTTAGCGGGCTACCATCCTCATCAAAAGCACGCCTTATTATCTTCAGCAATGCGGATGGGTCGTCTGTAGACATACCAAATATTCCGCGCTCCAGAACAGTGGATTGCACAATATCAATTGTCTCAGTACACCAAAAAGGTCTTTTCCCTAAGCTAAACATCAATTTGTAGAGATCTGTATCTGGTTTTTCAAGCTCTGGCATAATCTCTGCATACCAGAAAGGGAGATAAGTATCAGAAATAGCTACAAGGGTATTGGCATTTTGGTACTGATATGAGCGTAAGAAGATGATGTTATCTCCTTCACCAATGTTGAGTAGAGAAGCTATCTCCGCATCAGCATATTGGATCTTGAGTGCCTTCACTTCCAAATGTGCATTACTATTCTCTTGAGCCACATCTGTCATAAAGCCGCTGTGTCTGCTTGAAAACATTCTATTTCTAACATTCAAATCAGCCACTTTGTATTCATTAATTGCAGCATTATTTAAGCCAGTGCGCTCTGTTATCGGTCTAATTTTAATAAGTCCTTCACCTGCAAGACGAAGCAATATGATCTGCGTGCTAGTATTACTGGTTTTATAATCATTGTCGATGGACTTAGGTGTAATTACTTGACCAACCTTATAGGTCCCATTAAGGATCTTTTTCCGTATGTCTAGATATGCTTGTGCGGTTTTTGTGTTGGCTCTAATATCAGATGGCTGCACCGCTAGGACTTCTTCTGTGGTAGGCCCTCGCATGATTAAATTCCCTTCTTTATGATAGCGTTTCAATAAGCCCTAAGAGGCTAATTATCTGTGAATAAATCTCTTTAACAACACCTTCAATAACAACTCTTCCTTTTTGTGGGTTAGCTTTTTGTGGTTTACCCCACACTCCTGTTTTTGAAACAGCGTACATACCCAAGGCTTGAAAAACTGACTGCGGGTATGCTGGCTCTATATTTGGCACAAAATCTAAGTTTTCCAAATCGGCCTGCGCGACCAGCTCAGGCCAATAAGCTTGAATAATAGAGGTTTCTAATGCTCCTGCATGAACATCGTCGAACAATGGTTCATTTTCTTCCTCCCAGACATGGCCGGCTAGTACAATGGATGAAATCACAGTCGTAGGTAATTTCTCTCTAGCTGTGATCTCTGTTGTGAGTGAGGAGAGAATACTATTTCCTCCATGCCAATTTAAAAGCACAAGGAAAATTGGCATATCCCAATTCTTCAGGCTATAAACAATGTCATAGAGAATAGCCGAAAGTGTGCTGGTGCTTAATGCTAACGTCCCTAATCCTTTATGCTCCCAAGAGCAGCTAAAAGGGATTGCAGGCAACAATATCGCCTGTCCACTGGGGAATGA
>NZ_BIXY01000009.1:12245-115568 GCF_008326305.1 Dictyobacter arantiisoli
CAATGTCATAGAGAATAGCCGAAAGTGTGCTGGTGCTTAATGCTAACGTCCCTAATCCTTTATGCTCCCAAGAGCAGCTAAAAGGGATTGCAGGCAACAATATCGCCTGTCCACTGGGGAATGATTTTGTAAGCTTTTCTGCGATGAGCTGGGCAATACGTAGGTCAGTATCCACTGGTAAATGTGGCCCATGTTGCTCACAGCTTCCTATTGGCAATATCACAACTCTTCTGTTTTCCGCATATAAATTTGATGCGGGCTGGTCTACATACATTTTAGCCTCCTCTAAACTTCATCTTTAGCCCTCTTTTACTATTTTAATTATAGCAGAATGTATAACAATTTCCTATAATGTAAATTGAACGCCAAAAACCATTGACAGGCACCTAATTTCATGGTAAATATAGAGTGTGAACTTCGAAATACATTGTTGAATGCCAAAAGGCAAGAATGAACGCGTTAGCACATTGAAAATGTCATAGAGAATAGCCGAAAGTGTGCTGGTGCTTAATGCTAACGTCCCTAATCCTTTATGCTCCCAAGAGCAGCTAAAAGGGATTGCAGGCAACAATATCGCCTGTCCACTGGGGAATGATTTTGTAAGCTTTTCTGCGATGAGCTGGGCAATACGTAGGTCAGTATCCACTGGTAAATGTGGCCCATGTTGCTCACAGCTTCCTATTGGCAATATCACAACTCTTCTGTTTTCCGCATATAAATTTGATGCGGGCTGGTCTACATACATTTTAGCCTCCTCTAAACTTCATCTTTAGCCCTCTTTTACTATTTTAATTATAGCAGAATGTATAACAATTTCCTATAATGTAAATTGAACGCCAAAAACCATTGACAGGCACCTAATTTCATGGTAAATATAGAGTGTGAACTTCGAAATACATTGTTGAATGCCAAAAGGCAAGAATGAACGCGTTAGCACATTGAATTTGAAGGGCTCCCATTCCTAAATGCGTCATTCGGGACGTAAAAAGCCTGAGGAGCGTTAGCGCACTCCACCAGGCTCATGAAACTTTTAAAACCACTATTCCAAGCGTTGTCAAGTCCTCGGTGTAGCATACTCGCAGAGAGGACTTGGCGTCAAGCAACCAAAGGAGCAAGATGCCATGATACACCATCCTCATATCCAGCTTACTCACGAGCAGCAGGATTGTTTAGTAGCACGAGCACGAGCGGGAGAGAAGGCTGCAAAGGATGATATTATCCTCTCTCTTTTCCCACGCTTGCAAGCAATGGCTTCCAAATTCATCTTTACGCATTTCCACAACAAGCATAGCGTTGAATGCGGGGACCTCGCCAATCAAGCTAGCATTACGGTGATAGAAATCTTCGATGTCGCATTAACCAAAGAGGACCCCTATGCCTATCTGATGAAAGCGGCAAAGCGTACCATGATTGAATATTACCTGCATGGCGACGCCGATACGATTAGAACGTGCCATCAGTATCAAGACCCCATTCCCGTCCTTAGCTTAGATACCCAATTAGAAGCAAGCGAAACGTTTTGTGCCGCATTGCAAACTGCTGAACTACGCCTGGAGGTTCCACCGACCCCAGAAGAAATCTATGCAGACCTCTACAAGGCTATTGAAACCCTTCCGGAAAAGCAGCGAGCAATCATTCGTCGATGCTACACCTTGGGTTTAGGTGATACACCCATCACGCTCAACGAAATGAGTCGTCTACTTTCTCCGAAATCACCCCGGCCTGCCAATGCCCATTATTACAACAAAACGGCACTGTCCGCACTGCGTACGCTTTTAACTCCTGCCTCTGCTGCCTACTGTGTTGGAGGTGCCAAGTGCTAGCGTCTTCTATTGCAGAGCATTCAACGATTCTGTTACGGCCGTATCAGGAAGCATGCATTGATCAAATCATGGCAGCATATAAGCGCCAGCCTATTGGTGGCAAGACTTTAGTGGTTCTCGCAACGGGAGGCGGAAAGACGGTGGTGTTTGCTGAAGTGGCCCGACGTCTTGGCCTCACCACGTTGATCATTGCCCATCGTCAAGAACTCCTTCAACAAGCTGCTGATAAGTTCCGAATGATTGATCCGACGGCTATTATTGGGCAGGTTGGAGCTGGACGCCATGAGTATGGGGCACCGGTAACTGTAGCATCAGTTCAAACAATTAGTCGCCCTGAACACCTCAAGAACTTGAAACTGTTTGGGTACCAGCTGGTCGTTATTGACGAATGCCACCATAGTGCGGCAAATGGGTATCAAGCAGTTCTAGACGCGCTTCCGGATGCCTTCGTGCTTGGAGTGACTGCAACCCCGGACCGTCTGGACAAGCAGAATATTGAGAACATCTTTGGTGAGCCCGTTTTTACAGCTTCAATCATCGATATGGTTGAGCAGCACTACCTCTGCGATCTGCGTGCGATTGCAATCCCGACTACGACATCACTGGATAACGTCCATACGCAAGCTGGGGATTTTAAACTGGATGAATTAGAAGTTGCTGTTGATACAGATGACCGCAATAATCGTATTGTTGCAGCATATCTCCAGCACTGTGAAGGACGCCAAGCTCTTTGTTTTTCAGTGACTGTGGAGCATGCAATACATCTGGCGGATGCGTTCAATGCATCTGGCGTGCGTGCGGCCGTTGTGAGTGGTGATACTGCACCAGAGCAACGGAAACGTCTCCTCCATGATTATGAACGCGGTGAGATACAGATACTGTGCAATTGTGGCGTGCTTACCGAGGGGTATGATTCTCCACAAACCTCTTGTATTATCGTCGCACGTCCTACCAAGTCAAGAGCACTCTTTGTCCAAATCGTTGGGCGCGGAACCCGCCTTGCCCCTGAAAAAAACGACTGTGTAATCCTGGATATCACGGACAATTGCCTCAAACATCGTATTCAACCTCTGACATTAAGCAAGGCATTAGAGTTATCCCTTCTCGACGGCGAGAGTGTGATCGAGGCCAAGAAGCGCGAGATCACAGAAATGGAAGCAGAAGAACACGAAAAAGAGGAACGGACAACAAAGGTTTCACGGCGCACGCAGGATCTCCTTCTCAATATGTTGGACCGAATGCCTTGGAAACGTCAATCTAACGGCGCATATGTCCTAGAGGTGGGCGTACACCAGCATAAAATCTACCTGACCCCCTCGGAAGAGAAAGATGGTTACTATTCCGTGTGGGCAAAGCTTGCTCCAGACTTCCAGAAGCAGCAATGGCTGAAAGACTCCACGTTAGAGTGGGCTCAACAGCATGCAGAAATGAAAGCACGACTTCTTCAATCAAGCGAGAAAAAGTTGGTTCTTGTTGATAATAATGCACCCTGGCGTAGTAACCCTGTCACTAAAGGCCAGATCTACATGCTACGTAAATACAACATTGCCTATACTCCAACCATTACATCGGGGGAAGCCTCTGATCTGATAGGCAGGGCAATAGAGGATGGCGCGAAAGCGAAAGCAGAGACGAAGGCAAAGAAGGCTCAGAAAGTCATTAAGAAGCTCATAAAGGGGGGCATACGATAATGGGACGACATTTGAAAGGAACGCCGAAACGCATGCCCCGTAAAGAGGCTCTTGATACCTTACGTCTGCTGCAAGAGAAATATATCGATCTCTTGTCGTATGGGCAATTTACGCAAGAGCACGAAAAGGAATTCCGTGCGCAACTGCGTGAAGCATTCGAATCGCTTACTGCAATGGTTTATGGTCCCCCTAGTTTGTGGCAATATTCCTTCCTTTGTAAAAAATGCCACAAGCGTTATGCAGAGATTGGGTGTACTGCAGAGTATGGGGATGACAGTAGTGGAAGTTACTACCACTCCTGCTGCAAGGTTTGTTACGACCAACTCAAAACAGAGGGCAAGCTTATCGAAGGTGAGGTGCAATTATGACACCAGAACGTTTGGCATCTCTTCAGGCCTTTCATATGCAGCAAGAATATCCAGTGAATTCGCTTCTGCCAGGCAGAGCACCCGAAGAAGGCGCGCTGACCACGATTGGCTATACAGAGCAGGATGCAGCATTGCACCTTGCACAGTACTTGGCTCAACCACGTACTGCTCTGATCGATATTCGCTACACGCCCTACTCTCGTTGGCGGCCGGAATGGAATAGCACCGCACTTCAAGCAGTATATGGACTGCGCTACACGCATATCAAGGCCTTAGGCAACGTCAACTATAAAACTCCTGGATCACCTATTCAGTTGCTTGATCCGGATCTCTCTGTGGCGAAGCTCGTGCAGTTGCTCCGACAAGGCATCAGTTTGAAGCTGCTCTGTGCCTGCAAAGATTATGAGCGTTGCCATCGGAAAGTTGTCTTTACCTTGGTCATGGAGGCCCTCGTTGCCTCACAGGGGGAGGTGCACGCATGAGCACAAGAGAAACCTATCAGGCATTTTTACAGACGAAGCAAGTGCGTGTACGGCCCGCCGGGATCGAGATCTCGTGCGCCGAACTGCATCCCAGGCTTTTCCCATTCCAACAAGTAATCGTTCAGTGGGCACTTCACCAGGGACAAGCCGCTATCTTTGCTGATTGTGGCCTGGGTAAGACTGGTATGCAACTCATCTGGGCACACGTGATTCACCAACGAACCAACCGTGATGTGCTCATACTGGCCCCCCTCACAGTCGCACGCCAAACCGTCAAGGAAGGTGGGGAATTTGGCCTATCGGTCCACATCTGTCGGTCACAGGCGGACGTGCAACCCGGGATCAACATCACCAACTATGAGATGCTTGCGCACTTTGATCCTGCTCATTTTGTTGGTGTCGTGCTCGACGAGAGCAGTATTCTGAAATCGTACATGGGCAAGACGAAACGAGCGTTGGTGGAGGCCTTTGCTGGCACGCCGTATCGTCTCTGCTGCACGGCAACCCCGGCACCCAATGATGTGATGGAGATTGGCAATCACAGCGAGTTCCTTGGCATTATGCCATCTAGCGAGATGCTCATGCGGTGGTTTATCAATGATACCATGCAGAATGGTCACTATCGCCTGAAAGGGCACGCCTCGCACGACTTCTGGCAGTGGATCTCCTCCTGGGCTATCTCGCTACGCAAGCCCTCTGATCTGGGGTGCTCTGATGAAGGATTTACCTTGCCAGAGCTGCGGATCACGCATCACTACATTGATACCGACATCACTACCGGTATGGAGCAAGGACAACTCTTCCGCGCTCCAGTCCTCTCAGCGACGAACTTGCATAAAGAGATGCGCCTCACTGCACCAGACAGAGCGCAGGCCGTTGCCGATTTGGTGAATGGAACTACAGAGACCTGGGCAATTTGGTGCAACACCAATTATGAAGCCGACGAGCTGGCGAAACGTATTCCGGATGCGGTAGAGGTACGCGGTTCGGATAGTCTCGACGCCAAAGAGCGGACACTCACCGCATTCACAATGGGTCACGCACGTGTGATCATCACCAAGCCAGGCATTGCTGGATATGGACTCAATTGGCAGCATTGCCATCATACCGCATTCGTTGGGCTATCCTACTCCTTTGAGGACTTCTATCAAGCGGTTCGGCGTTTCTATCGCTTCGGCCAAATGCATCCCGTCGAGGTGATCATCGTCGCAGCAGAGACCGAAGGCCCACTCGTGAGTGCCTTAGAGCGGAAGGTACAGGCGCATCTCCAAATGAGCGATGCCATGAACACCCAGACGGCTGCGCTGCCTGCACACGATGCGTTGGATCTTCAACGGCACGAGACATTCACTGTAGAGCAAGGAGAACAGTGGCAACTCTATCATGGTGATTGTGTGGCGGTCACCCAGCAGCTGCCAGCGGAAAGCGTGCATTTCAGCATCTTTAGCCCACCCTTTAGTAATCTTTACATCTATTCGGATGCCGTTGAGGACATGGGAAACTCGGCAGGTGATGAGGAGTTCTTCCGCCATTTCGATTTCTTGATCCCTGAATTGCTCCGGATCACTCGACCGGGACGCCTGTGCGCAGTGCATTGTAAGGATCTGATCAACTACAAATCTCGCGATGGCGCAGCTGGCATTCGAGATTTCTCTGGAGAGCTCATTCGGCACTTCAGTACGGCCGGCTGGCAATATCACTCAAAAGTGACCATCTGGAAGGACCCGGTGATCGAGATGCAGCGCACCAAAGCGCATGGCTTGCTCTATAAGCAATTGCGTGCGGATAGCACCTTTTCGCGGCAAGGCCTGGCGGAATATCTCTTGATTTTCCGCAAATGGGCACACACTGAAGAGGAAGAGGCACAGATCGAACCGGTTACTCACACCACAGAGGATTTTCCTCTAGAGATCTGGCAACGCTATGCGTCCCCCGTCTGGTTTGATATTCGGCAAACACATGTGCTCAACGTTGAGCAGGCACGGGAAAGCCCGGATGAGAAGCATATCTGCCCCTTGCAATTAGATGTGATTGAGCGCGCGCTTCAGCTCTGGAGCAATCCTGGTGAGACGATCTTCTCTCCCTTCACCGGCATTGGTTCCGAAGGCTATGAGGCACTGCGCTTAGGACGGCACTTCATTGGGGTTGAACTCAAGGAAAGCTACGTGAAAGCTGCACGGAAGAACCTAGAGCGGATACTTCAGAAGAAAACGCAAAGGACGTTGTTCGATGAGTTTGCAGAGAGTGAGGTGCTCGCATGACGCTTGATATTACGGTCACTGATATGTTTTGTGGAGCCGGTGGGAGTACCACCGGTGCCATTCAGGCAGGAGCACGGGTCAATCTCGCGATTAATCATTGGGCACGGGCTATTGAGACCCACAACACGAATTATCCTGAGGTCACACATGCCTTGACTGACTTGCACATGGCGAATCCACGCCGCTTCCCTGGATCGACCATCCTAGAGGGGAGTCCTGAATGTACCGAGCATACCCTCGCCAAAGGGCGAAAACGCACGGGGCAAGGCCAATTAGAACTGTGGGACACAGGCGCTTCAGATCTGGCAACAGCGGCAGAGGAACGCAGTCGCTGTACTATGTGGACACCATTGGATTGGGCGGAGTGCCACAACTACCAAGCCGTTATTCTCGAAAATGTGGTGGATGTCCATCTTTGGAGACCTTTTCAAGCATGGTTACAGGCGTGGCGTAGCCTCGACTACGATTTCGAGGTGGTGTACCTCAATTCAATGCACGCCCATCCAACGCCTCAGAGTCGAGATCGGATGTACTTTGTAGCCTGGAAACGTGGTAACCGACGCCCGAACCTCAAAATCACACCAGCTGCTCATTGTGGCCCATGTGCCAAAGATGTTGCATCCATTCAATGCTGGAAAAATCCAACACGCCGCTATGGCAAATACAAACAGCAATATGTCTATTGTTGCCCACGCTGTGCACAGGAGGTAATACCATACTACTATGCGGCCGCGACGGCAATTGATTGGTCTGTGCCTGCACCGCGCATTGGTGCTCGAAAAAAACCATTGAAGGAGAAGACACAGAACCGCATCAAGTATGGATTGGAAAAGTTTACGAGAGAGAACCATCCTTTTTTGCTTCAGACCTCTCATGGTGTCTGTGGGCATGCAAGTTATGTGACATCGGCCTCTGAGGTCCCCTTTCCTACTCAAACCACGCGACAGGATATGGCCTTGTGTGTGCCTTCACCTTTTATTCTTGATCATCTGGGGGAATATCGCCCACGAAGTATCACCAGGCCCCTTTCCACTGTGTGTGCAGCTGGAAACCATCACAGCATCATCCTCCCCCCGCAGGCACAGGCGTACTTGATGACCTACTACAATCATGGACAGCTCCTTCCTGTGCATGAAGCCGCGCCAACGGTGACAACGCTTGAACGGCATGCCCTCGTTACGACGGAGAATGCGGCCCCAGATATAGAGGATTGTGGCTTTCGGATGCTGATACCCAAAGAGATTCAAGCAGCAATGGCCTTCCCTGAAAACTATGTTGTGACGGGAACCCATCGTGAGCAGGTCAAGCAACTGGGAAATGCGGTAACACCGCCGGTCATGAAGTTATTAATGGAGCGTGTGCTTGCCTCACTGGCAGGCGGTGTATCGGGAGGATTACAATGACCACTCTAGCATCACCAAACATTTGGACAGAGCCGGTCCCAGTTCAAATTGCGCTTGAAGCGAGTCAACGGCTTCATTGGTCTATCATCCCTCTCGACGAGGAAAAGCGACCACCCAAAGTCGGGGGATTCCATCAAGATGGTACACCGAAACGGTTGTCTTGGAAGCGATTCCAGAGTCGATGTGCCTCTCCGCAAGAGATTCTGAATTGGCAAAAAATTTACACGCCTTTTGCTTGGGCTGTTGTCACCGGTGCAATAAGTGGGGTTCTCCTTCTTGATTTTGATCGGAAGGAGGGCAAAGAGACGTGCCAGCAGCTTGGATTGAATCCGCATGTTCATACCGGGTCCGGTGGCTACCATGTCTACTTCAAACATCCCGGTTGGCATGTTCCCACCCTCAATAGCATCTCGAAAAAAGAGTTGGGGGACCGCTGGCCCGGTCTAGATATCCGCGCTGATGGGGGCTATGGCGCATTCTGTGGCGGGAATACCAATGGACCGTATATCTGGGTACGCGAACCGATACTGGAAACGGTAGATATTCTTCCGCATAACCTTCGTACCTTCCTAGGACTCCTTGCAGCTCCGGAGATGAGGCCACAAGATGAGCCTGTTTCCCCATCGGAACCCCATGGGAATCTCGAAAGGATACTGCTGGAGCGTGCCCTGTCTGCAATTGCAGCCGGGACCGGTCGCAATGATGCTGGCTTTTGGTTGGCCTGCCAACTGCGAGATAATGCGTTCCCCCTGGAATCCGCGAAGGTGGTTCTTCAAGACTATGTCCAACGGGTTCCATCGACCAATAGCAAAGGGCATCATGAACCCTATACTCTGGAGGAGGCGCACGCCAGCGTGCGTAGTGCCTTCGCAGAAAGGGCACGCAGCCCCTGGGAACCATCTGCACCACGAACACAACCTGCCCCCAATGACGGTGGCAGGGGTGGCGCAGACACAGGGACACACGTCGGTGTAGCTACTCCTGCGCCCCAAGACTTGCCCGATATTATCATTGGTGGTGATCAACTCCGTGATGTGACGAATCAAGCCATTGCAGCCATTTTGCGACAAGAGCGAAAAAACCCCACGCTCTTCTTACAATCAGCGCGCCTCGTCCGCATCACTTGGAATGAGACGAAGCGTCCCTGGATTGCCCAGATGGGTATCAATGAAATCAAAGAAGCACTCACACATTCCGCAAACTACTACCGACTCAAAAAGGTTCCTGGTGCGGAACAGGACTATATCAAAATCGCGGTCTCGCCACCAAAGGAGGTGGCAGAGCAGATCCTCGCACGACAGACGCAAAAGCCCTATTTGCCGTTCCCCCCGCTCGTTGGGATCGTCGAAACACCGGTCCTGCGTCCGGATGGCACGATTGTGGATCAGCCTGGCTATGACAAGAAAACCCGACTCTACTATGCTCCACAGGAAGGAATGGAGGCATGCGCGATTCCATCCACACCAACGCTGGCAGAGCGCGAGGCGGCATTGAAACTGATCTGGGACGCCATTGGTGAATTCTCGTATGTGGGCGATGCTGATAAAGCCAACGCGCTCGGTCTCTATCTGACACCCTTGATTCGGCCGGCGGTGAAACGCCACGTTCCGCTCGCGATTATTGACGCTCCCAAGCCGGGCTCTGGCAAAGGCCTGCTCAGCGATGGCGTTTCGACAATTGCCACGGGAAATAGCGCAGTAATTCTTACGATGTCAGACAGCGCGGAAGAGATGCAAAAAGCAATCACATCACTTCTCATTGAAGGCACGACTATTATCACGATTGATAATATTGCTGGTCGTCTCCAATCAAGCCATCTTGAAGCAGTGCTCACCGCCGATATGTGGCGAGGGCGCATTCTAGGACAATCCAAAATGACAAACGTCCCCCAACGCGCGACGTGGTTGGCAACCGGGAATAATATCAAAATTGGCGGTGATCTAGCACGCCGTTGTTATCGTATCCGCTTGGACCCCAAAGTTTCTCGACCATGGATGCGAGTGGGGTTTACACATAGCGATCTCATCACTTGGATTGCAGAGCGCCGCCCGGCTTTGATTTCCGCCCTGCTCACGTTGGCGCGTGCCTGGTTTGTGGCAGGGAGCCCCCAGTATGATCATATCCCCGCATTGGGCACCTTTACCGGATGGAGCAAAACCGTGGGCGGGATCTTAGAGTATGCCGGGGTAACCGGATTCCTTTCTAATCTGGACACCCTCTATGGTGAAGCCGACGAAGACAATGCGCAATGGGAAGGCTTTTTCCAATCGTGGCTCGAAACCATTGGCGAGGAGTGGGTCACGAGCGCCAATCTTTTCCAGTATATTACCGTTGCGAGGGGTGGTAATGACATTGCAGGGGATGGTGATGAAAAATGCGACTCTGACCTGGCAGAATCGTTGCCTGCGAACCTCCAAATTGCCCTCAAAGACAAGCCCAATAGCTTCAAAGTACGCCTCGGAAAGGCGCTTGATAGGCGGGTTGATGAATGTTTCGGTTCGGAAAATATTCATCTAGAAAAGATGCGCGAGAAACACCGCAATTTGAGTCTGTGGAGAGTTTTGCGAGGGGTTGCGGAGGTTGTACCAGTCACGTGTGAGAAAAAAAATCTCCTTGAGGAAAATGCGTATACAGACGACAGCTACAACCTCCGCAACCCCTCGCAAATGCCCACTCTCAGCGAGGCGAAAAATACGCGAGTTGGCTTTCCAAGCGGGCTTGACCCATCTTCAATGTCACAAGAAAGGGTACAAACGCCCCAAATTGAGGGTCAACCCCTCGCAAGTGCAACCGAATGGGAGGATATTGAGCTATGAAAGATATCACAACGTTGGACTTTCTTGCGGAGCTACGACAGAGACGCATCGAGGTGACGAGCAGTGAGGGGAAACTGCACATTCATGCCCCAAAGGGCGTTTGTACTCCCGAACTGAAGACACAACTCCAGGAACGGAAAGCCGAGCTGCTCATGACATTGGCGCAAGAAGCAAAAGCATCCCTTGCATCCGCGCCAGATACCTGCGCTACCTGTCAGACACCAATCGACGCCGAAGATCGAGATTTTTGTTATACTCCGTCGGGTGCATGCTACTGCATACCCTGTTGGGAACGTCAGCTAGATCAGCCACTCACGTCAAGCCAATCCCTTGCGCTGCTTAAACAGTGCTTCCATGATCACACAGAGCTTGCGATAGACCTGGAAACTACGGGGTTGAATGCACGTACCTGCAAGGTCGTTAGTATCACAGTTGGGACTCCGGAGAAGACCGTGATCATCGACACGCGTCCGTACTATCACTGGTCGGAAATGGAACAATGGACCTATCGGAACGCGCTTCAGCAATTCTTTCATCAGTCCCAGATTTGTTGGATCGGGCACAACCTGAAATTTGACTGGCAGTTCCTGGCAGTCCATTTCGGCATCGGCTTGCGCAGTGTCTACGATACGATGCTTGCAGAGCAGCTGCTCGAACATCGGGAGATATCTCTCAAAGCGACGGTGGCGCACTACCAGCTAGGAGAGATGCACAAGGAAGAGCGCTCCTGGTTCATCGATCTGGACCGCCGGCCGGGAGATTGGAGTGCCGCCTTCCCTGCAGGCCAATGCACCTATATGCGGCAAGATGTTGTGCAAGCCTACCACGTGTTTCGAAAACAGCGCGCGTCTATCGAGGCAGGGCAACTTACACAGGTTGTCGCGTTAGAGAATAGCGCGCTCCCTGCATTGGCAGCAATGGAAGTTCATGGGGCGCTCATCGATGTTGCGCGATGGAAAAAGGTGCTTCAAGCCAAGCGTGAACGACAGGCAGAGTTAGAGCCTGTGCTGCAAGAGGGACTTATACAGCCTCTGCGAGACGCTCGCGCAGCAACATATCAAGAGTATCAGCAAGCTGTTCGCAACATCTGGAGTTCTCCTTCCAAGGTTCGACCAAGTTGCCCAGTTGATCCTTGGAAACCCATCAACCTTTCATCTGCGGATGACCTGAAAGAAGCGCTCGCGGTAGCAGGTATCCACGTGGAAAGTACCCGTGAGGAAGCGCTAGAGGTGCACAAAGCCCATGCATCGATCATCAAACCGTTGCTGGAATGGCGCAAACTGCAACATTTTTGCGATGCATTTGGGGAAAATCTTCTAGCACATATCCAGATAGATGGACGCATTCACGCCGATTTTCGCCAGATTGGGGCAGTGTCCGGCCGGATAATCTGCAACAAACCCAACTTACAACAGATTCCCAAGAAAGCAGAAGAGGAAAGCGATGATGTGGATCTCCGCCAATGCTTTGTGGCAGCGCCAGGTAACGTGTTACTCACGGCGGATCTCAGTAACATAGAGTTGCGTATCTTAGCTGATTTTGCACGGGACAAGGCAATGCTTCGTTTCTTTGCGGAAGGGAAAGACTTGCACGCGGAGACAGCCAAGCTAATGTTTGGGTTACCAGAGGAGACCAATACCAAGAAACACCTGTACAAAGGCGTAGCGGTACGCAGTATTGCGAAAACGATCAACTTTGGCCTCGCGTATGGCATGGGGGCATCTGGGCTTGCAGGGCGAACGGGAGTGAGTCTCGACGAGGCACGTTCTCTAATGCGCAAGTACTTCGACACCTATGCAGGAGTTGCACGGTTCCTCAAACAATCGGCGGCGAGCGCATTGCGGAAGGGCTATGCGACAACAGCATCAGGGCGAAAAAGGTCATTTCCAACGGCATCGATTCAAAGCCAGAGCGAGCGTGGACGCATTGAACGCTCAGCCAAGAACCACCCGATCCAGGGTACCAATGCGGATGTACTCAAACGTGCTCTCGCATTGCTGTATACCACACTTCCAGAGGTTGTGCATATTACGCTGACAGTGCACGATGAGATTGTATTGGAGTGTCCAAGTGATCTCGTCGAAGAGGCAACACGCATCTTACAAGGTGCAATGGTGCAGGCTTGCCGAGACTATCTCCCAGTCGTTCATATTCCGGAGCCAGATGTATTGATAGATACATGTTGGAGAAAAGAGTAAAACGAGAGATGCTGATAGCCACCCCTTCTGCATGGGGTGGCATACCTGCGTAAGAAATTTATGTGCGTATAGAGGTAAATAGTAGAACCTTTTTTTACTATTTACTAGTGTGATCAAATCTACAAATGAAAGGGACAGCTCGATGGCAGTAACATTATTGACCGACGCTGAATACAAAAGCATCAAAGACAACATGTCCACCCTCAAAGCCTTTGCAGACGACAAAGACGCAAGCCCCCGTGCCGCGTCGCATTTTCGCGCAGTCATCAAAGCACATGCAGACTTCATCGCAGTTGAGGACGGCAAACGTGCCTTGGACAAAGCGAAGAAAGAGCAACGAGCGACTCAAGAACAAGAGCGCATCCAGCGTCAGCAGGCACGCCTGACCAAACTTCAGGAAAAGATGAAGTCCGGCACTTCTAAAGATGCCCCTGCACACACGCCTGGTAAGTCTGAAAAATCAGCATAAATTTGCACCTCAAATAATGCGATCAAAAAGCGAGCTAAAAACAAAGTAAAATCGTGACAGTCTTCCGACATACCGATGTCACGATCGTAGGTTTTTAAGCTCGCTTTTCTACACCCCCATTACCTGAGTATTACCTGATTTAACCAGCGCGATTTTTACAAATTTACGAGCAAAATTAGGAGTGAAAACCCAATGGGATTATTTGATAAAGTCAACCCATTTAAGGGGCGGCAATCTGGAAATAAACAGCAAGTCCAGACTGCAAGCCCGCCTCAGACAAACCAGCCAACTACGAGTCAACAGTCCCAGGCAAGTCAACAATCGGCGGCAGCTGGTAACTTAAATAGAGTCCAGGCTGGCAATGTATCGCTGGTAACACACACACCTGAACAAGCGCTCCAGCAAGTTGAAGATGAAAGTGCAGATATTCTTTTCGGAGAGTCTCGTCAGCATAAAATCATGGCTACGCTCAATCAGAACTGGGCTTTAATTGGTCCTCTTCTGTTTGCGGTCGCGACGGTCATGGAGATATTCCTTGTCTTATGGTCATTTATGCGAGACCATAATGTCTTTTACGCAGCGACGTTGCTGGCTGTATCGATTATTGCAGAGATGACACTTGTAACGGTCTCTTTCGCCGCTCACATGATCCGCTCACGAGCGGCGAAGCGCAACGGAGGTATGACCCGTGAGGAGAAGATAAAGCTTGCTACGATCAAGAACGTCTGGTACTTGCTTTCTATCTTCATTGCAACGACGCAAGTGTTCTTTATTGTCACTCAATCCGATACGACGAAAGCATCGATAACCGTGCTTGTGACTATAGCGATAGTGCGAGCAGCAGTATCAATGGTTGCTGATTATTATACCGCCTATATTGCTGATGAAAGACCGGACGACTCCGAGAGGGCACTAGAGATTAAAGAACAAAAGACTCAGTTTGCAGAGAAGCTTCTGCAAGGGGAGGGAAGAAAAATAACCGTCATCAACGCGGAGTCTATCAACGTTCAAGAGCGCGCACAAGCCGCTACGATCAATCAGAAACGAACGGAACAAAAAGCGGCTATGGAAATGGATGTACTACGTACTGAGCAAGAGTTAGCTCGTCTTGAAAATCAAAACAGGATAGCAAAGGCAAAAGCTCAGTACGAGGGAGAGGCTGAATGGTCGAGGCTACAAGTCGCTTTTATGCGCCAGCAACAAGCACAATTAGCGGAGGCGGCAAAAAGCCTCGTTGGCGAGTCTGAGAAGGATAAGGAGGTCAAATCAACACTCCACTACATCTTGAGCGAAGTTAAATCCCTTAAAGATCGTCCAAACGAGAGTCCAGACACTAGCCCTCTTCGCGTGATTAACGGTCCTATGAGACAAGAGGATGATGTCTAATGACAGAGCGCCCATTTAGTCGATATACACGAGAAAAATCATGGGCAGCACTCTATAGCCAGCACATCAATGCTGGCTATGTGCTTATCCCGCATAGCAGGACGAACAATAGCATTGCAGTGATACGTCGCGAGCCAGCCGAAAAAGTACAGGAGATTACCCGTAAGTTGTACGAGCATGCTGATCAATGCGATGCTTTTTTTAATCAGAGTGATGCGGATGAACCCAACGATCCGGAGGTGGCGGACCTGCTCAAGCGATCGAAGCATGCCGTAGTGCTAGCGCGTTCTTCTGACTACTACCACTACCATCTCGACGACAAAGAGGATATGGGAGTTTTCGGTTTAGTGATATGTGGCATCCATGATAGTTATCTCCAGCTACCCGTCTGGGAGCTGAGAAACAATAAGCGCTATGCTGCTCGCGAGACAAGCATAGACATCTCCTCTCCTGTTTTTGAGCATGCACGTAAGACGCAAGTAGGGCATTCTATCTTACTTGGAGCACTCCACAACGGGGATAAGATAGCCAAGGCATTTTTAGAGGCTCTAAAGAAGCGCCAAGAGCGCACATACTGGCGTATCCGTGCTGAAGTGGATGCAATGCAAGAGGCTCAATATCGAGGTCGTCACCTGGCATTCATGACCGAGCTTGAGCGCAAAGAAGTGGGAGCCAAAATCAGTCAGGGATTGAAACTCTATTATGCAAAACGTCGATCATCATAAAGAGCAGTTCCAATGTCAGAACAGAACTACACACCAGAGCAAGAGAAGGCTCTTGAAAACAAACTGCTCAACGAAGCTATAGAGCAGCTCCAATCCGTTGCAACACAAACTCGTATACAAAATGCGGTCGCATCCAGCATGAAGAAGACAATCTGGCAGCGCATCGTGTATGTGTTCAAACGCTGAGCAGTGTAAACAGTTACCCCAAGTTTAGGTTTGTCGCACGCTAAGCTGAGGTTCCCTTTTCCAGGTGTAGAGAGTGGTGGTCTTTGGGACACCTCTCTCTACGTAAAGGCATATCAAACCGTCTTCAATCGAGAAAAGAAGAAGGTTGCACAAACGAATATGCACCCAAAAATAAGCGAAAGCACGATAACAACCCCACTAATTACATCAACAAGAATGCCATTTGTGCTAGAGATGCGAGGAGCATACAGGATTACAATTCCAAAAATAATCATTAAAAGAAACAAACACAGCGCCAGGATAAATGATTTTAGTGTCACGTCTTGGCGATGTTTCTCCATACTGAGCGGTTTCTGAGCGACCAAATCAGATTGAAGTGTCGCCACTTTCACCTCTAAATCTTGCGTTTTTGTCTCCACAATAGCAGATAAAGTCTGTTCTTTCCTTGCGAAAACATCTAGCAATGTTTGGTTATGTTTGGATATTTCTTTGGTTTCCTTTGCGACCAACTTGGATACATCCTCCGTGAGCGCTACGACTCGTGACGCTTCACCTTGAATACGCTGGAACGATTTCTCTACTGTAGATTCAATAGCTGTCTGAGCTGTCTGTAACTTTTGCTGGTGCTCCTCCAGATCAGAAAAGAACGTTTCTATACGCTTGTTTAAAAGAAGGTCATTCTCGCTCTGGAGTGGTGCAATTAAACTACCGTGCCATTCAAGAAAATCAGCCGCATGTGCTTTGCGTGTTAATTCATCTGTAGTGACCATTGGAAGCGATACGGTATCCTTTCCATCCAGCTTCAAAAAACCCCATTGGTCTGACCTAATCTGTTTGTTGGGATCCGTACGAACATACATCCAGAGTGAATGTGCGGGTGCAAGAGTGGGATATGGATCTCGTACTTTCAACGCAAACATCGATGATCCATCACTACGGACGGAATAAAGACTGTTTTCCGTTTGAATTACTTCACTCAGTTGTGGCATCTAGTTTACCCTTCCCTGCTCAACATCTATTAGCTTCTTATTACTCAAGACACCGTACAAAGCGCAATACAAGTATATATCATTAGAGTGGCAATATTGTATATATTTAAGTATACAGATATACAGCTTGAAGTCAAGAAACAACAAATGACCTTGAAAACGAAAGCTATTGCTCGCAGTATCACGCTAGATACAGGATAAAAGCATCTTTTCCATTATTCATATTGACTGGGAAAGATGCTTTTTTATTTATGTGCATATCAAGGGTAATTATGAAGGAGTTTATCTACATACGAATACTTATAAACAGAAAACTAAAGGAGAAACGCATGGATCTAAACAAAGCTGTAGCAGAAGTGGATAGTATGCTTGATCGAGAGATCTCATATCGAGGTGCGGGTGGAGTAGAAGAGTTACTGGCATCGTTGAAAGCGCGTGCTCGACTAGATACATGTATTGGAAGCATTGAGGAGACTACCTATAGCCTACGTCGCAAGCAGCGTCGCCTCTCAGACCTTCCACCACTAGATGTCGTACGCTGGGCACAAACGGTGCTTTGCATGCCCAATCTCGTTTTCTTAGAGCTGGATACAACGGGACTTTATCAAGAAGCAAAGATCATCCGAGTGACCGTATTGGACGGCGTCGGCGCATGTCTTCTCGATCTCTTTGCAAGGACCTCTAACCCCATTCCTCAAAATATTGAGCGTATCACAGGGATTACGAATCAAGATCTCCAGTCGAAAGGCCAAGATATCATCTCTGTGCTAGGGCAGCTGCAAGAGGTACTCACAGGGAAATATGTCTTGTCATACAATCTCGATTTTGATACTGAGAAACTTCAAGAGGCAGCAGCTCGCCTCGAAATTGAGCCAACCCACTTTATTGGGGAAGACTTGATGCTACAGGCTACGCGCTACTTCGTTACGCAGCGGTATCCACGGTTAGAAACTGTCTGCCAGCAAATTGGAAAGCCATTGCCTGCACAGCCCGGCCAGATATCGATTGACCGAGCGAAAGGGCAGATTGCACTCATACATGCCATCGCGAATGCGGTCACAACGGCGCAACCGGCAACAACTCCCCCGGTGGATATTGACAATAATGATGACGACTTAGATGAGCATCCGTTTTAGCCTCTGAAATTTCGGCTATTCGCAAAAGTGCGTGGGAATTATACAAGATGTTCACACGCTAATTTGTAACGGAGGATACGAAAAATGAACGGAACCTACCAAGTTATCAAGAACGGCAATCAGCCAGTCTATCAACACGGATCGCCATTTGAAGCAATGTCCATTCAGAAGAAATTACAGCGACATGCACAACGCAATCACAGCGGAGCCAATTATCAAGTATCCCCGCCTGTCTGTCCTGACTGCGAGTGCCCCATCCTTTTCAGCATATTCACTGGTTACGTATGCGAGTGCGAACCAGAATAATTGTAGCAAATGTTACGGCGTGATGTGTGAAAGTTTTACACGATTCCACGCACTTTTGCGAATAGCCGAAATTTCAACAGGATAGGGGTTACGCATTTGGCAACACTGCATAAAACGCAAGGGCGTGGCTTGAGTGAGATAAAACTGAAGCCAGTCCATCCGGCACAGTTCGCACTGTACTTCATTCTCGTAGTGCTCTGCATCCTGATTACTGCTGTCAGCATTCTTCTGATCACCACGCACATTTAGAAAGAGCTGCACATGAAATTCTTACTCTTTTGCATCGTCGTCGTGCTTATCGTTGTCGCCATGACCACTCTTATCGTCTTAGCGACGCGCATCTAATTGGATCACATACTATCGACAATCATATTGGCAGGCCAAATTTACAGAAACAAGAAGGGGATAATCCTATGAAACAGACATTTCCAAAGAGCACAGTATCCGCTGCTCACAACGCATTCGCGCAGACCATGATTGGATTTGAGCACGCCATGTACGCGAACTTCCACCACCTGACCTACTTACCTATTATTCTCTTCCTGATCGCCGGTGGGATTCTGCTGGCGTCATTCAGCACGAAGCATGGCGGAGCGCGCGCCGCTAGCTATGCCGTGGCTATCCTGCTCGTCGTCGCCTGTGTGTTCATCATCTAAAAATATCAGAAAGGCAACTCATGGAGAAGGATACGCCCATCTATAAAAATTTCGAAGATGCACAAGCTGCACTGGACCGGGGCGAAGAAGTTCGTATTGAAGTTGAGCCCTTCACGGTACCATTGGATTTGTTAAGACTGGCGCGCCAATTTCAGGATAAAGAACGGTTGAACCAGTGGCGGGCCACTGAAGGGATCAATTAATGGACAAACAAACGTGTGTTAACTGCTAAGGTTGGCCGCCAACCACCTGCGCCAGCTGCGACTAACCTTTCTGTGGAGAGTGCAATGATGCGCTCAACGAAGAACAAGGCAAGGAATGAGATGGCATGTGTTGGAAGTGCCGCGAAAAGCACGCTGGCACCTACGACGGCGAGGACAAATAGTTTTTGAAAGGATATCGATATGGATTATTGCACTTGCGGGGGTCCTCTGGACTTCTCACCAGATGGCGTTCATTGCCTATCATGCTCGGAGGCGGGCTCATTTGTGCAGGTTGACAGCGTATCCAGCATGGTTACTGACATGCGTGCTGCTGGCTTCTCTGCTTGGAGCACTGGCGGTGGTTTCGCTACTAATATGACCGATGAAGAGTACAGCACGTTTATGACTGCTCGTGGATACGTTCGCGACGACACATAAAAAATGGTAGCTCTTGCGAGCCACCACATTGAAACATTCGATGCTTGGCTTAGTTCTAGGCAGTCCTGGCCGGGCATCTAAAGAAAGAATACCACAAGAGGAACAAGTCACAGAAGTTTCGATTATGGACGCGCGGACCAATCGCCGCGCTGGTCTTCACAATGGCTATCTACAGTTTCGATCACTATGGTTTTATCGGTGTTATCCAGGGATGTGTTTTTCTCGCGGGGTTGGTTGTATTCTTGCTCATGCTCATCTTGGGAGCATCGAAATAGTTCTTTTGAGTTAGCGGCGCTAGTTTTCGAGGCGAGCGCCGCCAACGACTACACACGATATGGAGTACCAGGCGTAGCTATGCTTAGTATACCATAGCGATGCGACCTGGACTCCTGGTAAAGGAGTACTGGCATGGAAATCAAAGAGAAGGTTGCGACATCTTCTTCAAACTTTGGTCTAGCTTGGATTGTTGTTGTGGTCATCCTATGCGTCGTCGCATATAGCATGCTAAATACTACGAAGCCTACTGCGCATCCTGCTCAAGCAGTACAGACATCATCACAGCAGAATGTTACATCGGCGGGCACAATGTCTATTTACGGATCACCTACTATTAGTACCAGCCAGATCGACAAGATCCTTGCTGCCTACCACTCCCCCGCGGCAGGTACAGGATCGTATCTCTACAACTCTGCTCTGCAATATGGCATAGACCCCGTTGTCCCGGTAGCCTTCTTCATGCATGAGAGCATTCTAGGGACGCAAGGTGAGGCCACCGCAACACTAGCATTAGGCAATGAGCGCTGCATCACTGACCGGCCTTGTATTGATCAGAGTAGGGGCGGATACGCACAGTTCACCAGCTGGCAAGATGGCTATCAGCACTGGTTTGATTTACTGACCGGCCCTGTCTATAAAGGTGCTGGCCTCACGACGATACAGCAGATTATCCCCGTCTATGCGCCTACGGCCGATAACAATGATGAGCAAGCGTATATTAACGCCTTGATCTACTCCATTGACGCCTGGAGATCGGGAAAGGTGGTGATCTGATGAAACATAAGATCACATCTTACCGCCAGGACGAGCTTTACACCACACCGCAAGAATATGAGACCGAGGCCAATACCGACGAGGAGGCATCGGCCAAGATACAGCAACTTCGACAATCAGGATACACCATTTCAGGCTGGCTTCAGACAGTAGATCAGACTGCACTGCAACCAAAGAAAGGCAAATAACATGCCAACATATAGAGCTTTATCCGTTCGACAGCCTTATGCAGATTGGATCTGCAATCCTGAAAAACTTCAATCAGTTGAGGTTCCAGTGAAGGATATTGAAAACCGTGACTGGCCTACGTCATATCGCGGGCTCGTCCTCATTCACGCATCAAAAACTTTTGAGGACATGGCATTGCCTCATTGGAATTGTGTGTTTCCGCGCTTACACGAAGTCACCGGGCAAAACAAAGAAGACTACGCCCTGGGCACTCTTGTAGGTGTCGCAAAGCTTACCGACTGTCTTCTGTGGAGTACTGACAAGTGGTTTGTGGGGAATTATGGATTTCTCTTCACGAACATCCATGCACTGAAAGAGCCTATCCCTTGCAAGGGTAAGCTCGGGTTCTTTCCTGTCACACTGGATATCGATCTGGAGGATGCAAAATATTATGTTTGATCAAATCAACCTAGCACAAGGCAGAAAGAAAGGCAAGGACACTCGATGAAAACGACACATCCATTTGACGCTGGCAATATAGCAATCTATATGGCACGTACTGCCACACAAGAGTATGTCGAAGACCAGGCAGCGCAAGGCAAGCTCTTAGAGGTGGCTAAAGACGAGCAGCGCGCCGTCGCCTATCTCGCCCATACTTCACTCTCACAGTACATGGCATCGGGTCAGATCAAGGTATCCATGATCGAACGTTGGATCTGCGAGGCGGTGGCCAGTGCATCGCAAGCTCACCTGCATTAAAGAGTGTCGGTCGTCACTGCACATGGGTCATCCTGTGTGCAGCAGAGGCCCGATAGTCGGACCTGATAAAGAAAGAAAGTGAGATCCACCAAGTGAAACAGTATCCAGACCCACAAGAGCATTTTAACAATTACCTGGAGCGAGCTGTAAAAACCTATGCGGATGGTTTACAGAAGGCTAATTTAGAACCTAGCCCTATCCTTGATCGCGCGATGTCTAGACGCATATCGAAAGGGGCGCGAGAGGACTATGAAGAGCAATCTGCACGAGTGCTTCTCCATAATCTCAATGAGATCGAGAAGAAATACAAACCGATAGAAGATCAGGTTAGAAGATCGAACGCACGTGCTCGCACTATCATATGTCCATTCGCTATACTCTTCTTCATTTGTGCGTCCTGGTATGCATTTGGACATAAAGATAGTACAGGCGTGATTATGGGAACAATTTGCGTTATTTTTGCCCTGATATTTTTTGCAATATGGGTCACATGGGCACTCATTGACCGACCAGTGGAAATCAAACAATCCCGATAGTCGGTCGATCCAAGAGACTGGTTATATGTTGGTTTTGGATCGGCGCAGATTTAAACGACGATCATGAATGAGTTCAATAGAATCAGCAGTAGACAAGGAGTTGTAATGTTTTCCCAAATGCTGCCATGGTTGATTATTGCTTGTCTTGTCGGTGTGATCGCGGGTCTAATTATTGGGACGTATGTTGGTTCATCATTGCTTCAACGACATGAGAAAGCGGCACAACCGCAGCCTTTGACATATCCGCAGGGTCCTACTCGCTATCTAGATGATGATCACTACGATAGAAGACCTCGACGTTGATAGCTATCATGAAAACATAATCAACCCTTATAGCAGCTGCTGTAGGGACTTTTCTTTTGCGAGGTGAACAATGTCTGGTGAAAAAAAAGAGTACAAATGTTACATTTGTGGCAATACGTTGGTTCGTTGGGTAACAACCTGTAGATGTTGTGGTCAGGCCATTTGTTCTCATCACGTAGGAAACCCAAACGATCTCGCGGGAAACTTTGTTTCCTGTACAAATCCGAGATGCATGGAAGCAGTGAAAAGAGAGAATCGACGCGCTCTATCCTTGTTTAAAAAGTCTTTGTTTGAAAAGTGGTCGAGAACCTAGATAACACCGTCAGCCCTTGTAGCCTTTGCAGAGA
The DNA here is from genome assembly GCF_008326305.1 of Dictyobacter arantiisoli. Taxonomy (GTDB): domain Bacteria; phylum Chloroflexota; class Ktedonobacteria; order Ktedonobacterales; family Ktedonobacteraceae; genus Dictyobacter; species Dictyobacter arantiisoli. The sequence continues at coordinate 34,945 of NZ_BIXY01000009.1, forward strand.
GCTTTCTGTACTTTATGTGCACGTAGAGGGTAGTAGTGAAGGGCTATACACGCTCCTGAAGTGTTCGCAATGATCCATTGTATGCATCACCTTTAGTGAAGTGTGCTCGTGAGGAGGACATGCATTGAAAGCGCAGTTCGAATTCAAAATCGTAGATTTGTGGGTTGGGGCCTTTTTGAAACGCTCTGACAATATTCTGCATATCTGGGTGTGCTTCATTCCTTGCATACCTCTGCATGTGCAAATTATGTCTAGATCTATCAAAGGCAATGAATAATCTTCCAGTACTGAGTTGAAAAGAGAGGATACAGCCATGACGACACGAGAAAAGAAACGAAATCCGTCCAAATTACAAGAGGCAATTACACTCTCACCTTCCGATCTTCAATTATTATCAATCACACAGACAATGAAGCTCCTCAACCTCGGCCGCACAAAGGTATATGACCTCATCAATCGCGAGGCACTGCCTACGGCAAAGATCGGGGGCTCAACGCGGATACCCCTTGCGGAACTAAAGACATGGATTGAGCAGCGTAAAACGACAAAAAGAGAGTAAGAGCGGTTGCACTTTACTGAAAAGCCTCGTGTCACCCCTTGCGGCATGAGGCTTTTGCTTTATCTCTTTTTGAGGCACTGCTATCAATATGCCTATTAACTATCAAATTTACTATTGTAAGCCTCATAGAAGCCCTTAAGTAACGTGCAAGTAGTTTTTCCTATGAGAAACGAGAAGAGGCACTTCTTGCACCTCTCCGAACGATACTAAAGTTAGCATTGAGGCTTGAAATAAGGAGAAACTACGATGCCACGGCAAAGAAAAAAGGGGATCAAGGGCAATGGCTCCGTCTTCCAGCGTAAAGATGGGCGATGGGTTGCACAATTTCTCGTCGAAGGAACCGGGAAGACGAAACAACTCTATGCAGCCACAGAGAAAGAGGCCAACGAGAAGCTACAGAAGGCCCTACAAGAGCAGAGGCAAGGCATTCTCGCCACTGGTCCAAAGCAAAAACTAGGAGATCATCTCAACTATTGGCTCGAAGAGGTCAAACGTCAGAAGCTACGAGAATCCACCTATCAAAGTTACCGAATCATGATAGACACGCATATTAATCCCAAACTAGGGAATATCCCTCTGCACAAATTGACCACGCAAACCATCCAAGCTTTCTATAACAACAAGGCAAAAGAGCATCAGAATAAGACAAAAGAGCATCCATCTTCCGGGTCGGTTCACATAATGCATACAGTATTACATCAAGCATTAAAATATGCCACCCAAGTCCGCCTAATTGCCTATAATCCAAGCGACAACATTGTGCTTCCGAAACGCACGAAGCGGAAGGTGAAACCGTTCACACTTGAGCAGTCAAGACACTTAATCCAGGCGGCTCAAGGAAGCCACTTAGAAATGTTGATCACATTGGCACTCTTCACAGGTATGAGACATGGTGAGCTTGTGACTTTACGCTGGGAGGATATCAATTTTGAAAATGCCAGTATCTATGTTCATCGTACCGGCAGGTATTGGGGAAAGGGCAGGTTTATCGAAGGGGACCCAAAGACTGAGGCAGGAGAGCGTATTATCCCCATTTCGCACAAACTTTGCGATGAACTCAAGCGGTATCAATCCCGTCAAAAAGAGATGCGATTAAAAGCCAGAGGGGAATGGAATGACATAGGTCTAGTGTGTTGCAATACCCGAAACGGAGGGTTTCTTAATCACGCGAATGCCCGAAAATCGTTTTACCTTCTACTCGAAAAAGCCAATCTCCCACGTATCCATATCCATGACCTACGACATACTGCCTCAACGCTGATGCGGAGTATGGGTATAGATCTCAAAGTGATACAGGAAATACTAGGGCATAGCAATATGGATATGACTGCTAACGTGTATTCACATGTCCTTCCTGAGATGCAAACACAAGCCGCCGAAAAGATGAATCGACTCCTGAAAGAGCCACTTTCAGGAGATTAAACTGTCAAACTAACTGTCATTTAGAGGCTTTAGAGGCGTAGATATGGGCTAAAGCCTCTCTATAAGAGGGTTGTGATCTAGACAAAATAGGAGTTACGCTGTACTTTATACACTCACGGAAACCACCTTAAAGGGCATGCTCGCACGAACTATGAACTTTGTCAAGGTCACAGTCAAAGGCGCGACGCATTGCCCACCACCTGATGCCATGGTAAAAGACATCCTGACCCTGGGCAGTTGGCCGTTCCCACCACTGGATAGCATTGTGGAGTTCCCGGTCATCCGTCCAGATGGAACTCTCATTACCACAGCAGGCTATGACGCAATGACACGACTGTACTACGCTCCTGTGCCCACGCTTCAGGTACCACCCATTCCTGAACATCCAACGGATGAAGACATTATTGCAGCCCTTGCCTTGATCGATGAAGTAATTGGTCAGTTCCCCTATGAGAACCAGGCCAGTCAGGCCAACACGATTGCCCTCTTACTTACCCCGCTCATCCGTCAAGCCATTGATGGGCATGTCCCGCTTGCCCTTATCGATGCGACCCGGCCAGGCACTGGCAAAAGCTTATTAGCAGAAACCGTGGCTTTGATTGCAACCGGCCGCAAAGCTACGATGATGACGGCTCCCTATGATGATGATGAGTGGCGCAAGCGCATTGCCTCTACCCTGGCAGAAGGGGCAACGATTATCACCATTGATAACATCAAAGCGCGGCTCCAGGCAGCAAGTCTGGACTCTGCTTTAACATCCCACACCGTCAAGGAGCGTATCCTGGGGGAGAGTCGCAACGGTGTCTATGCGCAGCGGGCTACCTGGATGGCAACAGGAAATAATATCCAGGTCGGTGGAGACCTTCCCCGGCGGTGCTACTGGATACGCATGGATGCCCGAACCGCCAAACCCTGGACACGTGGCGGTTTCAAGCATGACCTGGAAACATGGGTCCCTGAGCACCGCGGCGCATTAATTGCCGCGCTCCTCACACTCGTGCGCGCCTGGTATGATGCAGGCCAACCACCAACGAATGTCGCCATCAAGATGGGTAGCTTTCAATCCTGGGTCAATACCATTGGCGGCATTCTAGAGCGCTGCTTTGTCGAAGGCTTCTTAGAGAATACGCAAGCGTTACAGCAAGATGACGACGCCTTACAGTGGGCGGCCTTCCTTCATGCCTGGCAGGCACACTACAAGAGCAATCAATTATTATCTTCCCTGCTGGCAAAGGACCTGAAGGCAGGATCAGTGAGCGATGAAGAGGAAAACAATACACTCGCTGATCTCTACAATGCGTTACCAGACGATCTGACAGACATCCACAAAGGAGACTTTAAGCGGCGCTTAGGCAAAGCCCTTTCCTATCGGGTTGGAACACAGTTTGATGATACAGGGATTCACCTGGTCAAAGGCGAACCTGATAAAAGAAGCGGCGCTGTTTACTGGTCCGTTGCCCTCCCTGAGACTGTTGAAACGGTAATGTAGAAACACACGGACACCTGAAAGGAAAGGCACACGCTATCGCGTGATTTTTGAAGGAAAACGATGTGGGTGTGCACAACAATTGTTTTCCTTCTTCCCAAAAAAAGAAAAAAACGCAGGTTTGCAGGTTTCACAGGCTTCTATCCCCTAAAAGAAAGAAAAAGTACGAATAAATACCCTCTCCGAGCGCTTGAGAAGCGAAACGAGAGGGTATTTTTTTGGAATATGCAACCTCACTCTGATCAATTTCAAACCTGCAAACCTGCAAACCTGCAACGCATTCACCACAAAGAGAAAGAAGGTAACTATGGCAATCACAACCTACCTCTCCACCTATATGGATTTGTTTGTGGGCCGTCACGATGACTATGCGATCCAACTGAGTAACGGCCGCTACCGGCGGGCAAAGCAACCCCTGACAAAGCATGATATCCATGATCATCTGCTTGGAGTCCGTACTTATGGCACCTATATCATGGATGCTGCAGGCCGCTGTCGCTTTGCCGTGATCGATGCTGATACCGATGATGGTTTAGACCGACTCTGGAGCATCCAGGAGCAGCTGGCGACACACGGGATTGTCTCCTCTGTGGAACGCTCCAGGCGTGGCGGTCATCTCTGGGTGTTCTTCACTGATCCGGTTCCGGCCTCACAGGTGCGCGCCTGGCTCTTGCGCTATTGTCCATCCGACATGGAGTTCTACCCGAAACAAGATGAAGGCAAAGGTTACGGCTCGCTGATCCGGCTCCCCTTAGGTGTGCATCGCAAGAGTGGACAACGCTACCCATTTGTGGAACGTGGTTCAACCGGCCTGGTCGCGTTGACTCTGACGGATGAGCAACGGATAGCCTGGTTCTCCTCAATCAAACGGATGGAGGTTCCCCAGCTGGTAACGACACCAGCACCGGCCGCCTCGACATCACACACATTGTTTTCCTCTCCCCCACAACGAGCGGCACAAGGACCATCACCCATTCGTCAATGGAATGCTGAACAAGATCACTACGAGGTGATTGGTCGCTATGTCTCGCTCAATAACAATGGTGTTGGGCAATGTCCTTTTGGTGATCATCACACCAATGGCTCCGATACAAAGGCATCCTTCAAAGTCTACAATCCTGGTGTACCTGGTGGCTATTGTTGGTACTGCTACACCTGGCAAAAAGGTGGTTCTCTTTTCGACTTTCTACGGTATTACTACCACCTGGACACACAGGAATTATGGGAACGCATTCGTTCAGAGGAGATCCAATCCTAACCAACTATAAAGAAAAAAAGGCCAATTTGCAGGTTTCTTGCAGGTTTGCCCTATCTGTGAAGCCGCCTGTGGAGCGGGTCGCAGGTTTGCAGGTTTCAAACCGGTCGAACCGAGGAAAAATTATACGTGTTGCAGATAGAGAGGATATGTATATGCCGCGAAAGAAGAATCAACAATTAAAGCAGAATGAGAGTGTTTATACTCCCCTTCTGCAACCTACCGATTTACAACAACTTACAATTACACAAACAATGGCGTTGCTCAGTCTAGGACGTTCAAAAGTATACGATCTTATTAAAAGAGAAGGGCTACCAACAACGAAAATTGGCAGTTCAACACGCATTCCTCTACTGGACTTGAAAAATTGGATTGAACAGCATAAGACGACAAAATTAGCATAGTGAAAGTGAGATGATCATGGTAGAGAAAAAGAAAGCAAGAGCAAAGCACCGCGGGATACGTGGTGCTGGCTCTGTCTACCGTAGGGATGATGGCAGATGGGTAGGCAGCTTTATTGTAGAGGAGACTGGTAAGCGTAAATATCTGTATGGCAAGACACAGCAAGAGGCATATGAGAAGCTGCAGAATGCGCTACAAGATCAGAAACAAGGGATGTTGGCGACTGGTGCTAAAGAGAAAGTAGGCGATTATCTAACCAGATGGTTGGATGTTCATAAGGTAACGCTTCGCATAAGCACTTACAAAAGATATCAGGTTGTTCTTGATAAAAATCTTATCCCTGCTTTAGGGCATCTATCATTGCAGAAGCTGGCAGCCCAACACATTCAAACCTTCTATGCCAAATTGGTAAAAGAAGGTATTTCACCTCGAACTATCAAAATGGTACATGCAGTACTCCGTAAAGCTCTTAACCAGGCCGTACGCTGGAAACTTATACCTCGCAATGTTTGTGCAGATGTATCTATTCCTCGTTACAGCAAACACAATATTCATCCTCTTACGATGGCACAAGCAAAAAGACTGATGGAGGTATCTAAAGGGAGTCAATTAGAAGTTTTTATCACGCTGGCTTTAATGACGGGAATGAGGCGAGGTGAGTTGTTAGCTCTAAGGTGGGCGCATGTAGACTTTGCGACCGGATGTTTAAATATTCATCGTAACGTTGCCTATGTGACTGGATATGGCTATGTTGAAGATGATCCTAAAACTTCTTCTGGGAATAGAGCAATACCACTTCCTCAGCTGGTTATTGACTTACTCAAGCAGCATCGGTCAAAGCAGTTAGAAGTACGTTTGAAAGCTGGGTCTAAATGGCAAGATAATGACCTGGTATTCAGTAACAAGCATGGAAATTACTTCAGCCTTACTGTGATGTATAAGGTTTTTAACCAGGTCCTCATAGAGGCAGAGATACCACATATGCGCTTTCACGATTTGCGGCATAGTGCTGCAACTATTTTGCTTGCATTGGGAATACATCCAAAGGTAGTGCAGGAGCGTTTAGGGCATAGTCAGATCAGTATGACAATGGATACTTATTCTCATGTTCTACCATCAATGCAGCAAGAAGCAACGGACAAGTTAGATATCCTCTTTAGGGAGCAAGAAAGGGAGCAAGAATAGCCCTTATGCTGTCAATCATGCTGTCAATGGTGGTTGCGTCCAATAGAGAATGGTGGTTAAATGTGGGTGTGTACTGCCTTTATCATGCGAGGTAAAATGTACTTAAGAAACAAACCTAGTATACCATATCTGCTTCGTGGCAATAGTGGCGTCACTACAGACAAGAAGGGGGTAGTAATGGTATACTAGGAGATGAAAAATTTGGAGTAACCTCTTGCTTAAACAGAAGTTTGATAGCGTTCCATGGACCATCAAGCAAACTTTTAATGGAGTATTTTTTACTCTGGTCCCCTGGATTGCTTTCATTGTTGTGAATTCGCTTTTTACTACCAGTACCAATCCTGCTTCAGCTAAACCACTGAGCCCCCAGGTCGATGTGACAAATGCCATCACTTCACTGATTTTCTCGCTTGTAATCTATTGTATCTTTTTGATTGCTCCGTTCCTCTACGCACGCCGCTCGCAACGGGCTCCCATCTCTGATTCGCGTTCGGTCTGGCAATTATTAGGCTTCAGACGTTTTAATGTTGGTTTCTCTGTTTTATTGGTACTGGCTGCTCTGGTGGTTATTATCGTCCTTAATCAGAGTTATGCTTTTTTGATTCAAACCTTTCATTTACATTTGCAAACCAATGATCAGGTTATTTTGCAAAATGCAAAAATTGCACCTATTACAACTTATGTATCCCTTTTTGTGGCAGTTTTGATTGCTCCTTTTTGCGAAGAAATTTTCTTCCGTAGCTTTACTTTTATGGGATTAAAAAACGGCATGCGCTTAGGGGTAGCAGTTGTAATGAGCGCGTTGATCTTTGCTGTTGCACACGGTGATCCTGGATCATTTCCTATCCTGGTCTGTATTGGTCTGGCTCTGGCTGGTCTTCGTCTTGTAACTGGTTCTTATTGGCCCGGTTTTATGCTCCATCTGTTGAATAATGGTTTGAGTGCTGTGCTGGTGATTCTGGCTATCCACGGTATCACTATTTAGTCATGACAGCGGTGCTTAAGCCTGCGCAGGCATGGGCAAGTACGCAACAGTACGCGGCATTTCCCATGCTTACGCTTGCGGTTGTGTATGTCGCTCTGCTTGTAATATGCGCACCGTTCCTAAGAAGATGCAGAGGAAAAAGATCTGGAAGAAGAATACAGTCGCCTCGCTATTGATTGCTCCGACTTTATTTAAGAGCAAAAGGATAATAGGAGCCAGGCCAAACAAAGAAGCTGGTCCAGGTTGTTCTCTCCAGCATTGAGGGCGGAACCACCAGATGATAATGGTTAGATAGATGGTGAGGGAGGCAATTTTCCCTTCGATCAGAAGCAAAGATCGTGTATCCACGGGTGCTTTAAGATAGCTATATCCCAGATAGGCACAAAATGCGACCGGGAGTATCCAGAGTAGCCATGTATCCCAACGGCGTAGTTGTATACGGCCTACTGAGAGGCAGAGAGAGCTTGCGAGCATGGCACTATTGCTAGCAGCCTGTAACTGGGTCATACTGGAGACCTGCGTATTTATAGCATGTGGTCCTGTCCAGTACTGTGCAATGGTGAAAAGTGCCCATAGACAGCCAAATAGAGCACCGAGACGTATCCAGGCAGCGTGTGCTTTGGTGGTCACAATCAGCCATATCCCCAGCAATACAATCCCATACACCATCCCAATGTGATTAACCGAATACAGATGGCCATTGAACCAGATATGTGTCACCAGACTGGCAATACTTAATCCAGCGCCCAACAGTGTTGCGAAGAGCAGCATGAATGCCGGAGTCCAAATGATCCTGGTGCTGTCTTCCATTGGATCAATCCGATCTATCTGAATTTCAGATGTCATGCTTATTTCTGAAATATCTCTAGTTGTATCTGACACAAAAATCGCCCTATCTCTAAATTTTTCGTTCCCGATTGTTCTAACGAAGCATGTCCGCTATCGGGCACATTTATCCTGTAACTACTACCAAATTTCCTATAGTTATCTTGTACTCGAATCGAAACAACTTTGAGGTTCCATGGAAATGTGGTTAAGGTTGATCTTCGTGGGTACGTCCCAACTGTTGATGGGTAGCTTTCTTGCGCAGTGCTTGCAGTTCTGCACTGAAATGGACAGGATAAGGCTCTGTTGCTGTGAGTTGACGATAGCGTTCTGGTAAGAGCGTCAGATTATACTGTGCCAGCTCGCGGATTTCTGTCAGGGGAGGCAAGCTACCAGGGATAATCTCTCCGTTGCGCATGACTGGCTTAAGGAGCCGATGATAGCTATCCGGGCGTGGCTCACTGGCAAGTTGCACAATATCTTTACTCCATTCTGGATGGCGATAAATCTCTTTTTTGCCCGGCCAGGTGCTCTTTTCTCCTGCGATCTTAATCTTTGGATGTTCGTTCCCCTCTTCGTCAACATACCATGTTTCTTTGTAGACGGTTCCGAGTGAGCCACCTTCTATTCCACGCTCAACCGAGCCAGCTCCACTGCCGAGGGTTGTTCCCACGCCAAAAGAATCGATGGCGGCGCCCGCCTCCAGAATCTCCTGGATTTTCCATTCATCCAGATCGCCACTGGCTAAGATGCGTACATAGTGTAATCCAGCTTGATCCAATTGTTCACGGATATAGTTGGAATCGGCTACCAGGTCCCCACTATCCAGGCGTACTGCGGCCAATGTATGGCCTAATGATTCTTGTGAGCGCAGGCCCACTTCGATGGCCGTATGGATAGCGCGTCGCACATCATAGGTATCGAGTAGCAGGGTATAGCGATTATAGGCTTGAGCGACGGCCTCAAAGGCCTCTTTCTCTGTAGCATACATTTCTATCAATGCGTGAGGAACCGTACCAGTTGCAGGCAGGCGATATTCGTAGGCGGCGTTCAATAAAGAAGTGCTGGAACAGCCTCCAATATATGAGGCTCTGGCAACTGTCATGGGTTCCTGGGCGCGTCGGAAGGCAAATTCAGAAACGCGGCGTTGTTGGCCCTGATTGGCTGCATAAACGATGCGTGAGGCTTTCGTGGCAATTAATGTCGAGAGTCCTATGGCTTGCAGAAGACCAGCCTCAAGCAGGATTGCCTCACGAAATGGGGCTGTAACGCGCAAAATAGGCTCATTGGGAAAAACTATACTTCCCTCGGGGACCGCTAAGATTTCGCCAGTAAAACGTAAATTTGCGAGTTCATCAAGAAATGCTGAATCATAATCACGGATATGGGCCAGGAAATTCAACTCTTCCGCAGTATAATGAAAGGTGTTTGCGAATTCCAGAGCGGACTCGAGACCGGCCACGAGTAGATATGCACCACCAAAGGGGGCTTTTCTCGTATAAAGATCAAATGTCGTAAGCCCGTTTTGTCCAGTTCGCCATGAAACATATGCTGAGTCTGGATGGTACATATCTGTCATTAACCCTGGGTGCAAGCTAGGGGTTCGGCGGTACATACAATCTCCCTTTTGTCAGTAGCGCTCCACTCTGACTTAGTGTATTTATTACAATATCTCTAGATGTGTATCATTGTACCATACGGCGCAAGGTATAGTAGGATTGGTAGTGCGCACTATTGTGCTGTTCTTGAGCAAATTTGTTGGTCAATCCATTAAGTATATACTATCTGTCAGTGTCATTTTTTCACCTTAAAACGTTGCTGTCCCGCGTACCCTCTTAAGAGTCTGAGGGCGTCTGTATAGTGTACTTATCGATGAGATGGAACGTTTCATATCGGACGCATATACAATATACATGTGTTACGTTGCTACCTGGAAGTGTCCGGGCAGGTGCCGCAAGTGTTGTTTTCTTATAACATGATACAGTCAACAATTTTTGTCTGTGAAAACTACAGTTTATAGCTTCCATGCAGGGGCAGGGCTATATTTATAATTATTTGAGGTGAATAATGGATATCGTTGTTATTGGAAGTGGTTTCGGTGGGTTGACTGCGGCGATTCGTTTACAGGCGCAGGGACATCATGTGACGTTACTTGAGAAGCGTGATAAGCCGGGCGGTCGGGCCTATGTCTATGAGCAGGATGGTTTTGTTTTTGATGGTGGTCCAACAATCATTACAGCTCCCTGGTTGATTCATGATCTTTTTGCGTTGTGTGGCAAAAAGACAGAGGATTACGTGAAACTTGTTCCGGTTGATCCTTTCTATAATATTCGTTTTGAGGATGGTTCTATCTTTCATTATAATGCGGACCGCGAGAACGTGCTGCGACAGATTCGCGAGTTCAGTCCGGATTCTAAGGATGTGGATGGCTATTTACGTTTTGCCCATGCCGTCGAGGAGATTTATAAAGTTGGTTTTGAGTTGATTGATCAGCCATTTACAACCTTTGCTTCTATGGCGAAGTTCTTACCAGATCTTGTGCGTTTGCAGGCTCAGAAATCGGTAGCCAGCTTTGTCAATCAATATATTAAAGAGGAGCGTTTACGACAGGTCTTCAGCTTCCATGCGCTCTTAATTGGTGGAAATCCTTATCAAAGTACTTCGATATATGCTTTAATTCATCATCTGGAACAGCGTTTTGGTGTCTGGTTTGCCATGGGTGGAACTGGCGCACTGGTGCGCGCACTGGCACAGTTATTTGAGGATATGGGTGGACGCCTCCTGCTCAATCAAGAGGTGTCGGAAATTGTGATTAATGAGCAAACGAAGCGTGCTGAGGGAGTCCGTGTCGGTGATGGCACATTTTATCTGGCGCGAACGGTAGTCAGTAATGCGGACGTTGCGTATACGTATTTGAATATGGTTCCAGCGTGTTTTCGTCAGAAAAGCACAGATCGTAAAATTAAGAGTAAGCAATATTCTATGTCGCTTTTTGTACTCTACTTTGGAACTGATCGTAAGTATGAAAATATTGCGCACCACGAGATTCTGATGGGATCGCGTTATAAAGAGCTGTTAAATGATATCTTCAAGCGTAAAGTGCTGGCAAAAGACTTTTCGTTGTATCTTCACCGTCCCACGGCAACCGATCCATCTCTGGCTCCGGCGGGCCATGATGCGTGGTATGTGCTTTCACCTGTTCCTCATCTGGGAAGTGGGACGGATTGGCGGACGATGGCGAAACCATATCGCGATTCTATTGTGAAGTATCTCGAAGAGCGTTATATGCCCGATCTCTCTAAACACATTGTGACTGAGCATTCCATTGATCCACTCCACTTCCAGGGGACCTTGAATAGCTATCTGGGGAGTGCATTCTCGGTTGAACCCATTTTGACGCAGTCTGCCTGGTTCCGACCACATAATGTCAGTGAAGATATTTCCAACTTATATTTCGCGGGAGCTGGAACTCATCCCGGTGCGGGTTTACCCGGGGTCATGAGTTCAGGTAAAATAGTAGCAGATATGATTGGAGGGGATCCTTCCAGCAGCAAGGTACAAAATATGTCCATGACAGAAATTTAACCGTGAGCAGTTAGAAACGTAGATGTTTTTAGAATGACCTGTACTGTTGTGTATATTGGGTCAGCGCCTGATATTTCTGTCGTGAAGTTAAAGGTATCTGTTCAGTTTGTAGACCATTGCTTTTAGCTTCGCCACACATCCTTCTGTTTGGTCGGCAATCGTATGGTGGTCGGTGATCCAGCGCGTTTTTCACCTGAAAGGAGTTGATTGCTATGGCTGGGCAACATCGCTGGGCTGTCGGTATCGCAACAAGTACAGCAAGTATTCTGGGACTTACGGTCACAAGTGGTCTGGCTCTTGTAGCGCATTTCTTTGTTGAGGAGTTCTCTCGTCCGCATATGGTATTACCTGACTCTGATCTGGAATGGGGTATGCCTCAGATGTTATCAGATGATCCACCTCTGCTAGCACAACGTCCTTTGTTGTTTAAGACGGTGGATGGCACCCTGCTCTGTGGTGACTTCTGGGCACAACCTGTACCAGCGCCAACGATCATCCTCTGTCATGGGTATCGTATTACCCGCTCACATTTGCGACCTGTAGCACAACTAGAGTATGCCTGTGGCTATAATGTGCTCTTTTTCGACTTTCGCGGACATGGGGATAGCGAGAGTGTTATGACAACTGCTGGCAATGCTGAAGTGCGTGATATGGAGGCGGCCATTTTTGTGGCTGGACATCAACCAGAAACCTTGCCAGGTAAGATCATCATTCATGGCTTTTCAATGGGTGCTGCTGTGGCTTTATTAACGCCCCCGCATCCCGATGTGCTGGCCATTATTGCGGATAGTCCATACGCACGTTCGGACGATATTCTGCGCCGTCTGGTGGCTTTCCGTCTGGTAGAGGAGTGGGCTGGTCGCTATCCCCATATTCTGTTGCCTCAAGTTCTTGTGACAATAGCATCCTGGTTTATTGTTGCGATCAGTCGCATTGATTTTCGTATCCGCTATGGCTTTACGGTCATTGCTCGCCCTGATACCAGCTTTAAGCGTTGGAAGCAACGCTCTAAAAAAATATTACAGCAACATTCTATTCCCATTTTATTAATTCACTCTTCAGGTGATAATCTGATCCCGTTTGCGCACGCTCAACATCTGGCTGCTGAAGCAGCAGCCCAGGGAGCGCCATTAGAGACATACTTTGTCGACACAAATATTCATTGTGGTGCTTATGGTTGGAATCCTCTCCAATATGATCATGTAATTCAAACATTTATGGCCAAACATCTGCAAGACGCTCTTCCTCAACGTCATCAAGCTCGCTAGTGTGAATCTGTTCTGGTTGTACTGGATGCAAATGTCCTTTGCGAGAGAAATCGGTCTGTCTCTTTCTGTCTTTAATAAGAGGAACATTTGCATTCCTGTTGTTGCTACATTTGTTCTAATACTCATCGCTTGCTGCAGAATCTTCAATTGGCAATGCTGCATTTAAGCCACTTTGTACTATCTTTTGTAATACAAGCCCTTGAATAATTGCGAACGACCGTGCATAATCTATTACAAGCAGCATTCAATAATGTAGTTGCATTCTATGTACAATCATCTAATCGTTTTTGCTGCTCATGATGGAGGTAAAAGGTACGATGTTCTCACCTGAAGAGGTTTCACAAACGACGGAGGAGCTTGGAGCAATTCTCCAAACCACCGAGGTGCTGAAAGTGATTTCACAAACAACGGAAACGTTAGAAGCAGGTCCCCAAACCACCGAGGCTCTGGAAGTGATTTCACAAACAACAGAGGCGCTGGAACGGCTTCCCCATACATTTGAATACCATAGTGCTTCAAATGAACATCAGCAGCAAATTGTGCAACAGACACAGAAAGATGTCTTACTTTCCCTGGGCGGTGAATCCACAACTGATACATTGGCCTGGCGGCAAATAGACTTGTTGCGTGAGGGAAATCGTCATTTACTGGCAGCAGTAGATGAGTTGCGCGTGGAATTGCAACAGCTCCATACTGAAAAGAGCACCTTGCAGTCGGGTTTTGATAATGATGTGGCTATTATTCATCGTGGTCATCAGCAAGAGATTGCGCATTATCAAGCTCATCTGCTCGAGCTGATGGAGGAGCGCAACCATCTTCAGGAGGAGTATGTGTCCCTGGAGCAGAGGTATCAAGCTTTCTCACAGAGCTTTACCGCGCGCGTGGATATGGAAGTACAACGGCAGTTGTGTGAATTGGCAACTATTACTGATCTATCCTCAACAGAGATACCTGCGCCGCTTCAGATATTTGTGAAAGCGGTTGAAGTCAAGGCTAAGGCCGAAGGGGACCGCTTCCTGGCTGAGGCGTTGCGCTTGAAACGGGAAGTGGGTCGTATGGCGGAAATTCTGGGCCATGAGCGCCAACAATTAGATGAGGAGCGGCAACGCCTGATGAAGTTCCAACAGAGCGTGAGCGATCAGGCGGCATTGCGACAGAAAGTGCTTGAAACGCGTTCCCGTTCGCGCTGGCAGACCATAACCGTTCTTACCTCAGTTGGTTTATTAGCCCTGCTGGTCATATTACAGTTTGCATGTCTGGGATTGTTTCACGCCTCGCTTGCCGCGCCTGTTACTCTGGCGATCCTGGCTCCTATTGTGTTCTGTGTCCTCATCGCATTGATATTGGCCAGCCCACCATTCCAGTTTGCGAGACATGTGAAGGAAAGTGCTCCCCGTAAAAAGAAAATCCGCTAGCTGTGATTGATGAACTGAGGGGTGTCCAATAAAGGATACCCTTTCTCTTTGCTTATTTGATGTGAGCGCGAGGAATGATGATGGATGTATCGCTTATATCTTGCCTGTTTCTCTGATTACTTGAAAAAGTGTCCAAGAGTAGTCTGGTTGCTGCGTATATATCATAGAGGCGATTTAGCAAAATCTGATTAGGAGCAATGTTTATGACTCAACAAGCGGAAATACAGAATGCCCATAAATTGAAGAAGCATATTATCTGGCAAGATGGGCGCACACCTGATCCGTGTGTGATTGTTTTGTTTGGAGCCACAGGTGACCTGGCGCAACGGAAGATTTTACCAACGTTAGCACATCTTATTCATGATCATCCCCAACCTGAAAAGATATGCATTGTTGCTTTTGCACGTCGTCCCCTGGATGATGATGCCTGGCGCTCTATGGTTCTTACCTCACTTGATAAATATATGCCAGCCGATGATAAGTTGGATGATGCCGGTAAGACAGCCTTTGCACAACACCTCTTTTATTGTCAGTCGAATTTTGATGACAGTGAAGGATATAAACGTCTGGGCCAGTTCCTTGCTAAATTAGATCAAGAGCAAGGCACAAGTGGTAATCGGCTCTTTTATCTGGCGACGCCTCCCGATACTGACTTAGAGATTATCGCTCATATGGGTGAGGCTGGTCTGGCTAAACCAATGCCAGCCGATGCCAATGGCAAACAGCACTGGGTTCGCCTTATTACGGAGAAACCCTTTGGACACGATTTGGAGTCTGCCCAGAAATTGAATCAAGAGATTGCCCGGGTGTTCCATGAGGGGCAAGTCTTCCGTATCGATCATTACATGGGTAAAGAGACGGTGCAAAATATTATTGCGTTCCGTTTTGCCAATGGTATTTTTGAGCCGCTCTGGAATCAAAAATATATTGATCATGTGCAGATAGTGGTGGCTGAAAGTCTGGGTATCGAAAGCCGTGCCGAGTATTATGAAACCGCCGGGGCAATTAAGGATATTGTACAGAACCATGTGATGCAGATCCTTTCTCTGATTGCGATGGAATCACCCGCGGAATATTCTGCTGATGATATTCGCGATGAGAAAGTGAAAGTGTTGCGCGCTATTCGTCCGCTGACACCTGAGCAGGTTGCAAAGCAGACGGTACGTGGTCAATATACCGCTGGTATGCAGGATGGTAAGCCAGTCGTGGGCTATAAAGATGAAAAAGGTGTAAGCCCAACCTCGACGACAGAAACCTATGTGGCGTTGAAGCTGTTTATTGAGAACTGGCGCTGGGCTGACGTGCCATTCTATATTCGGACCGGTAAGCATCTTCCTGTACGTAGTACTGAGGTAACAATTCAATTCAAACGCGTACCTCATCAACTCTATACGCCATCTGAGATAACCTCTCTGACACCAAATACACTCATATTACGTATTCAGCCGGATGAAGGCATTTCCCTCAAGATCGGGGCCAAGGTGCCAGGTGCATCGAATCAACTGACTACAATTGATCTGGCGGCCTCTTACAACAGCGCTTTTGATATTGAGTTGCCAGATGCCTATGAACGCTTGATTGCTGACTGTATTATTGGTGATTCTACCTTGTTTATTCGCCGTGATGAGATTGAATGTTCCTGGCGTATCATTGATAGTATTACCTCTGCCTGGAAGCAAATGGGATCTGAGACGGTGTATCCCTATGCTGCTGGAACGTGGGGACCCAGGGAAGCTGAAACCTTAATTACTGAAGATGGTCGTAAATGGTTAAATCCAGCCTGACAATCTTCTGCCAGACAAAGAGAAACGCAACCACTCAAAATGGTTGCGTTTCTCTTTGTCTTCGTGTCTCCGAAGTTCGGGTCCTTGGCCGATATGGACGGTTAGGGTTTTTCTGGATCAAGAGCGTTGTCGATCTTGCGCTCAGTATGACCGACTGTCTTCTGCGTTTTTCCTTCAACCTGCCTGGCATCGCCCTTGCCTTCGATCTTGGGATTGTCTGTTGCTTTACCGAGGGCACTCTGTATCTTACCTGCTGCCTCTTTTGCCTTGCCTTTTAAAGTATTCTCATCACCTTTGGTTCCAAGGTCTTTGTTCTCATACTCATTGCTCATATTTTAATCTCCTTTGACTGAAGGTAATTCGTATTGTACAGCTAGGAAGCGCTCTTCAGCGCCACCCCCTCTTTTAATACTCTTGAGAGCTAAAAAAGGATACATATAGCGTCAAACGCCCTGGTGGATGACGAGATTAGCAGTTTGTGAAATGAAGCAGGGAGAAATGATCGGTTGAGCTGTCGTCGTAGAGGAAAATAGAGAGCATACAATCAGCCAGATTGTATGCTCTCTATTGGAAAGGAACAAGTTAGCCCAGAAGTTGTTCTAACTGATCGAGGTGGGCTTCAAAGAGTTTGAAGGCTTGATGTACTGGTTCTGGTGTCGTCATATCTACACCAGCTTTTTTCAACAATTCAATGCTATAGTCTGATGAGCCAGAGCTGAGGAATTTCAGATAGCGCTCGACTGCTGGTTGTCCTTCAGTCAGAATCTGCTGGGCCAACGCTGCGGAGGCAGAGATACCTGTGGCGTACTGATAGACATAGAAGTTGTAGTAGAAGTGAGGGATACGAGCCCACTCAATCCCAATCAGATCGTCGATGACAGCCTCGCCGCCATAATACTTTTTGTTGAGTGTCGTATACATCTCTGTCAGGGTATCGGCCGTTAAGGACTCTCCGTGTTCGGCATTACTATGAATCTGTTGCTCAAACTCGGCAAACATTGTCTGTCTGAAGAGGGTCGCACGAATATCTTCCAACGAATGATTCAGGATAGCGATTTGTACCGCTTTATCGTTAGTATTTTTAAGTAGATATTCGGTGAGCAGATTTTCATTGAGTGTGGATGCTACTTCAGCCACAAAAATGGTGTAATCGCCATATTGATAGGGCTGGTTGGTGCGCGTGAAATAGGAATGCATCGAATGTCCTAACTCATGTGCCAGGGTGAACATGCTGTCGCGTTTCTCCTGGAAGTTGAGCAGGATAAAAGGTTGTGTTCCATAGGCACCACCACTGTAAGCACCACTGCGCTTCCCAGGTGTCTCGTAGACATCGATCCAACGTTGTTCAAAGCCTTGCTTGAGAATTGAGAGATAGTTTTCTCCCAGGGGAGCCAGGGCCTCTAAGACAGTGTTACGAGCCTGCTCATACGTCACAGTGTCATTGATTTCTTCGACAATGGGCGTATAGAGATCATACATATGCAGTTCATCGAGCTTCAGCATGCGCTTGCGCAATTTCATATAGCGATTGAGTAGCGGAATATTCTCAGCAACTGCGATGATCAGATTGTCATAGACGCTTTCTGGAATATTATTGCCTGACAGAGCGCTCTGACGACTTGAGCTATACTTGCGCTGACGCGCATAGAAGATGTGTGATTTTACCTGTGAAGCAAGCGTTGCTGCCAGCGTATTTCGTTGCTTAAAGAAGGTATTGTGCAAGCCCTCAAAAGCTTCCTGACGTACGCGGCGATCAGCGCTACGCAGATAGGTGGTATAGTTGCCCGGTGTGAGCTCTACTTGTTTGCCTTCTTCATTACTAATGGAAGGCAATTTGAGATCGGCATTATCGATCATGGAGAAAATCGCATCTGGTGCGCTTGCCAGTTCACCAGCCGCAGCCAGAACCGCTTCAACTTCCGAGGAACGGACGTGTGGTCGCTTGCGATTGAGATCCTGTAGCTGAATATTATAGAGCTCTAAGCCAGGTGTTTGCTGGATATATTGATCCAGTGTTTCCTGTGAGAGGGCCAGAATTTCCGGTTCGATGAAGGATGCCGCTGTCGACGTGCGTACAAATAATTGCGTCGCGCGATCTTCAAAGGCGAGATACTTACTATTCGTAGTATCTTCATCTTTGCGCATCGATGAATAGACATAAACCTTTTCGAGTATTTCGTAAATTTCATCCCGTGTTTGCAGGACTTTTAGCAAGGCTGATCCGCCATTGGCGATCGTTCCTTTGAGTCCTTCAAACTCGGGTAGGCGTTGTTGCACCGCTTGAAAATCCCGCTCCCAGTCGTTGTTTGTGGGATAGATGCTTTCAAGGTTCCAGGTGTAGGGAGTTGAAATTTCTTCACGTTTCTTATACGTTTGCAATGTCGATACGACCTTTCTTCATGGTTGTGAAAATGGGCCTGTTTCTGGATGTACTCACATAATATCATATGCCTCTAGCCGGCGAAGGAATGTTGTCTCTAAGATAGAACAATGGAATTTGTTTGATTTGCGAATGTTTTGTAAGAAGGATTAGGATTTGTCTGGAGTTGCCTTCAAAAGGTTGTCTGGCTATACGGCGGCAGGATGAAATGTTCTGAAAGGGTGGTCTGTTTCAACGCAGACAAGTATCAGGCTTGTAGAATTTAGTAAAGCGTAAAAATATGTATTCATGTGCATATATAGCATCAGCTTTGTTGGAATGACTTCCCTGGAATACGTGGCAGAGATCCCAAAGATTTGGGACGTAGAAGAAAAGCTGTATGGGTTGTACCTGGAATGAGAGAATAAAAAGGGAGCGAATATATGTTATTCGCTCCCAGCAGTTTCAGCAGCTCAACAAGTTTTGACGAGAGCAGTTATTCTTCATCCTCGTCGTCATCTTCATCTTCCTCATCTTCGTCGTATTCACCGAGTAAGAGATCGTCACGGTCTCCCCATTTTGAGAGATACCGATAAAAATTCCGTTTGGTGATCCGAGTATGTTCGGCGTCAGAGAGGCCGGCATAGATCGAAGCGGGATGGAAGATGATAGGGAGATCAGGGACGCGAAGCACATTGAGCTCAGCATCGCGAATTGCAAAGCTAAAGTCAACATCCATGAAATCAGGATAGCGGTATCCTTCATCGAGCAAACCGGCTTTTTTCAGCAAGGCGCGCGGAAAGGCCATACAGCGCCCATCAATCACCTCGGCCTCATCTTCAGTTGTCTCCTCGAAGTGGCGCATATCCTCGGTGCGTAAGCCACGAGGACCTGCCAGCCCCACCTCTGGATCTGAGAGCACCTGTTCAAGTGCTGTAAAGATGTCGCCTGTCAGCTCGGCATTTGTATCGAGCAGGAGAATATAATGCCCACGGCTTTGTTGGAAGCCGAGATTATATGCTTCAGCCATACCTACCTTGCGCGTGGTACTCACCACATGAACTCGGGCATCGCGCTCATGGAGCCTTTCTGCCCAGCTATCAAATCCATCTTGTGATGAGTTATCGATGAGCATGATCTCTAGCGAGGTTGTGCCCGCAAACTGTAGGACGCTCTCGACACAGCGGCGTGCCTGCTCATTCCCATTCTGTGCCAGAATATTGATCGAAAAGGTGCAGAGATCTGGCTCATTGAGTAATGAGGGCAACTGACGTGCGGTGCGATATTGGGTTCCATCCACCAGGATACTTGGAAGAATAACCAGGTGAGCGCCATGAGGATTATCTTTTACCGCGTAGCCAGCCTCCTCAAGTTGTTGTTTGAGAATATCGGCACGGTCATATTGTCCTTTGCGTCGCAGGAGATCACGTTCATGAGAAAGTGCGAGAATCTCCTCGGGGATACCTTGACGATATGGACGGGTAGTCATATTTTTTCCTTCCTTGCTACGTTACATTCTATCCACAAACATTCCTACCTGCCCGATGTAGTTCCACGGGTTGGCAGCCCACTGAAAATAGCTCTGTTGGTATTGATGACATTTGTATCTGTTTGATCCCATTCCATCCTCCCATTGAACAGTGCGAACAGGGGTGACAATGAAGCGTCAGCATATGAATACGTGGACGCGTTTGCTTGTAATCAAAGCGGGCGTTGCTGAAGCGTTTTCTCCCCCGTACATAGTCGGGTATCATCTGCTGTCTTAACGGGACATGCCTGCTGTGTTACTGTTCTGTCGCTGTGACCAGTTGGACGTAGCGCACAAAGTCTATCATAGTAATCTATGATTGTATATGTATGTTGCTACAATCTGCATGGTGTAGCCTCTATAGCTATCCGCTTCTAGTTGTTTCTTGATGAGATAGCCTTCTAGAAGACGAACAGATCCCGGATCATTCGTTATACATCCGGAGCTCCAATCGGCTGCAGGCTTTTGTCCGCTTTTGAGGGGGAATTGTGTAAATGGCATGTTGCGCGTTATTGCACAATGTATAGTTGGAGATCATCATGGCAAACTCCCTTCCTGACGAGTCACTACCAATCTGTCAACAATTATAGCATATGCTTTGTTTCTGAGTATGCTTGAGGTTTTTGGAATGTTTGTGTTTGTATAAGGAACATGACAATTGCAATTTCAAGACACAGAAATAGCCAGGGATCTTCATTTCATTTCTCTGTTCCTGAAATGAAATGAAGATCCCTGGCTATTTCTGGGGACGAAAAAGAGTGATAGTGCATCAGGCCTTTTTATGATGTTGTTCAGCTAATTCTTTGACACGTTGAACATGTGTTTTGTGGCAGATGACGGTCATATCTTCCATCTCTACAACAATTACATCTTCTATTCCAATCGTATAAATGCGTCGCGCGGTATTATTATAGACAATCACATTTTGACTTCCCAGACCGATATGTGCTCCAACGGCGCGAATGCCCTGTTCGTCAGCAGGGAAGAGTGCTCCATATTGTTCCCAGTTGCCAACATCGTTCCAACCAAGCTGAGCAGGTATCACGACCAGATTCTGGGTCTTCTCTAGAATGCCATAATCAATTGATATTGATTGTAAGGAAGGCCAACGCTCCTGTAGTGTCTTCTCATCGGGGCCTGCACTTACAATATCCTGGATATGTTTCACCATTTCAGGCAAATGATCGCGGAATTCGGCCAGAATAGCTTTTACGCTCCAAATAAAAATACCCGCATTCCATACATAATGGCCATCCTGGATATAGTTTTGTGCGGTCTCTAAATTGGGTTTTTCAACAAAACGTTCTACCTGGAATGCTGTATAGCCATAGTCCTGGCTGAACTCTTCCGCATAGCGAATGTAGCCATAACCTGTCTCCGGCTTTGTGGGCTGGATGCCAATTGTCACAAGTTTCCCTTGCTCGGCTAGTTGATAGGCCAGTTGAAGTGTTTGCCTGAGATTCTCCACTTCTAAAATAACGGCATCAGCACTAAAAATAGCCATAACTGCATCGGGATCTTGTCTGGCAATGGTTTCGGCTGCCCAGACAATGGCAGGAGCAGAGTTACGTCCCAGCGGTTCGCGCAGAATATGAGTTTCGGGGATGGTTGGCAAATGTTCATGTACGAGGCCCGCCATGTTTGCCCCTGTAACTACCCAGGATTGCTGGGGGGTTACGAGTGGAGCTACACGTTCCAAGGTTTCTTGTATCATACTTTGACCACTCGGAAGTGGCAGAAATTGTTTTGGAAAGCTCGGTGTACTCAAGGGCCATAAGCGCGTGCCACTACCACCCGCTAAAATGACGGCGTTAAGATGCTTCATAATGAAAAATGACGCCTCCTCACAGCAAATCCTGTGTCTTTCTCTGACTGCTAGCGGAATACCCTTGTTCCGCATGTAGTGTATGGTCGGATTGTATAGGTGTTTTCCGATTGTGTCAAATTGTAGAACTAACTACCTACCAGGTACTGATTGTATTGATATCGCCCGATGCCCATGTTTGCCTCTGCCATTCCAGACGAACCAGAAGGACTGAAAATATCATAATTTTGACGTATTTCAAATGTATCACTATAATCTCCTGTATTCAGAGTGCCGCGCCGTGTATTCCTGGGAAGAATGAGACATCTGTCAGGGGAGAGACTCCGCCTGTCACAGGTTTTCTGCTCGGGTTGAAGGGCGACTGCTTCTTGTGTGAAGCGCAAGTACCATTCGTCGATTCCTCTAGTCAGAAGTTAGGTCCGTATGGTATGCTTGACGCACAATACTAGACAGAAATGTAATTAGACTGAGTTGTTGTACTCGTCGCGATTTATCGATAGAGAAGAACATGGAAAACGAAGGACAACAAGGGTCTCTGCCTGATCGGGGGCCATCAGAACAGCAAGGATATTACGGCTGGCAGTATGACCAGGATGCAACAGAAGTGAGGCCACCGTCTCCTTCTGGTACTCCTCCGCGGTCGTTCTCCTCTCCGCCAGGGTCCCAGTCAAATCGCTTGCCACCAAGAGCTCAGAATCCTCAGTCACCGCAGGATAAGGGCTCTTCTAAATATCAGCAACACTATCAACAGAAGTCGCAACAGCCTATACAAGATATGGGTATGACGCTGGGTTTTGGTCAGGGAACAGAATATCAATATTTTGAGGTTCCACAGCCTTCTCAGCCGATGGCACAACTACGGCAGGAGCGTTTACAGCAATTACGCGAGGAACGTATGCGTCGACAACAGCGCCGTATCCGTGGTGGAGATGTGACGGCGATGTTTCCCTGGAAGGATGGCAAGCCTGATACTCAGCCACCCACTCCACAGGGGAGTGTACGTTCTGGAAGTCAAGAGGCCCCGATGGCGCCTTTTAGTCCTTCCTCACCGCCGCAATTTTCGCCCCGTATCTCATTGCCCGGACAACCTATAGATGAAGCGAAGGAAATCGTGCCGGTCCGCTCATCGACCATGCGCCCTCAGGGGTTGCAACTGCCAAAGCGTGAGGTTGCAACAGGAGCGGCTTTACAGCCTGCGGCCGCGTCGGCACAAGATACTGGCATGTTGCAAAAAGTCCGTGTAGGACGGGCTATGTCCATCCTGACGATTGCCTTTGTCGCCAGTCGCGTGCTCGGTATTCTTCGTTCCTCGATGTTTGCCATTGTCTTTGGCACCAGTAACATCTCGGATGCCTATCTGCAGGCCTTTCTTGTTCCTGACTTGATTTTTAACATTGTGTCAGGTGGTGCGCTAAGCTCAGCTTTTATTCCAGTCTTTACCAACTATATGGTCAGTGAAAATGATCAAAGTAAAGCCTGGCGTATTGCTAGTTCCGCATTGAACCTGGCAATTGCCATGATGACGATATTTGCTGCCCTGGGTATCATTTTCGCGCGTCAACTGGTTCCCTTATATAATGCGGGCGCAACATCTGCACAGCTGGATTTGATCGCTTCATTGACACGCATCATGTTATTGCAATCAGTGATTCTGGGTAGTGGCGTGATTGTTACTTCGATTCTGAATGCGCAACAGGATTTCAAGCTTTCGGCGATTGGATCTGTACTCTACAATGTTGGATTGATCGGTGGCTTGCTTCCAGGTTTGTTCTTTTACCTGACCGGACAGAATAATACGATCTTTGCGGTCTATGCAGCGACCTGGGGTGTGGTTATTGGCGCGTTAGTGCAGGTTGGCGTGCAAGTTCCAGGTATGTTTAAAGTTGGCATGAAATATACCCGTTCGTTCGATTGGAAAGATCCAGGCATTATTCAGATTGCGAAACAGATGGGGCCGCGCATTGGAAATTCGGCCATGGTGTATTTATCCACCTTTGTGGATCGTGATTTGATTATGCTGGTGGTGGGTACTGCGGGTGGTGGTGTGACGCAGTATTATCAGGCTTTCCAATTGGTTCTGTTGCCTTATGGTATTTTTGGTTTGTCGCCAGCTACCGCGGTTTTCCCTACTCTGGCTGAGAATATTTCGAAAGGTCGCTTTGACCGGGTTCGCAGCACTATTTTGGATACGCTGCGTAGCATTTTGTATACTACCATTCCGTCAAGTATCGGGTTGATCATTCTTGGTTTGCCTGTAATTCAAGTACTTTTGCAGCATGGTCACTATAATTTCGAGAGTGCTCAGTCCACGTATTTTCCACTGGCAGCTTTTTCGATTGGTCTGGCTGGATTGTGCGTTGTGGAACTTTTGACCCGTTCATTCTACGCCATGCGTGATACGAAGACGCCGGTTATTGTGAGTATTGCTCAATTCATTTTTAAGATCGCGTTGAGCTTGATCCTGGTGAATGCGGCTGTATGGGGAACACGGTGGGGACTGGCTGGCCTGGCCTTCTCAACTTCGGCTGCTAATATTCTAGAGGCGGTCGTCCTGTTCTGGCTATTGGATCAGCGCATTGGTGATATGCAACCAAAAGCATTATTAGTGTTTATTGGGCGCGTGTTGCTGGCATCGCTGGTGATGGCTGTGGCTGTGTTTGTGGTCCGTGAAGTATTGGATTTTGTGTTGAATACCACTAACAGACAATCTACAGGTGTCCTGGGAACGATTGAGGTTATCATTAAACTGGGTATTGAGGTTTTTGTGGCCCTGTTCGTGTACATACGTGTTTCACGGCGTATAGGGGTTCAAGAGCTAGGATCGTTTAAGCGCATTCTGGATCGTCTTAAATTATCATGGATATAGGTGGTTGTTGCAGATGAAACATATACGTCTTTCAATTATTGGCTTTGGGGTGGTTGGTCAGGGTCTGGCCGAGCTGATCCATACCAAACGTGAAATATTGCGTCAAGATTTCGCGCTCGATATTTCGCTCGTAAGTGTCGCGAATGGACGCCATGGCTTTATCTATCGCGCTGAAGGATTGGATATACCGACACTACTCTCTTTAGCGGAGCAGCGCCAGCCGTTGACGTTGCATCCCGATGTACAGCATTGGCAGAGTCCTCTGGAGGGTTTGCAGGCCACCGGCGCAGATATATTGGCTGAGGCTACATGGACGAATTTGCGGGATGCTGAACCAGGTATCAGCCACATCCGTACTGCGCTCTCCCATGGTATGCATGTAGTAACGGCAAACAAAGGTCCAGCTGCTCTGGCCGCTCATGAGTTGTTTGTGTTAGCGCAACAGCATGGCGTGCAATTGCGCATGGAATCAACAGTGATGGCCGGGACGCCTGTGGTGAGTACGGTACGCGAGGGAATGGCAGGCGTGACGATACACGCTGTACGTGGCATCTTGAATGGAACAACAAATTATATCCTGAGTGCGATGGCTCAGGGACGAGACTATGCCGAGGTGCTGGCAGAGGCGCAGGCGCAGGGATATGCGGAGGTAGATCCTACCGCTGATGTCGAAGGCTATGATGTGGTTGCTAAAACCGTCATTCTGGCAGCCCTGGTTTTTGGCGTGACATTGAAACCAGATGAGGTCTATCGACAAGGTATTTCTGGGATTACTAAAGCTCAGGTACACCAGGCCTTACAGAAGGATCAGCGCATCAAACTGGTGGCTTCATTGACGCGCACAGCGGATAATACCTCTGCTCCTCTGCTTGCTCGCGTGGAGCCTATAGCTTTACCTTTGACGGATGCATTAGCCAGGGTTGATGGCGTGATGAATGCGATTACATTTGAGGGTGACTCGCTCCCCTCAGTGACGATCAGTGGTCCCGGTGCCGGTCGTTTGCAGACGGGCCAAGGATTGCTCGCAGACTTGATTGCAATTGCACGTACATGCTAAATATAATACTGAATCTATTCAAACGAGGCGGGGTGCACAAGCACACCCGCCTTTGTCATTTAATCTAGTTTCTCTTCCTCTTCCTCACCTTTTTCCGCATTGTCCACAATATCCCCGTCATGAAATAGAATATTTTTGGCTGCTACACGCCATTTTGGCGTACGACGCAAGAGAAATTCTAGATCCATTGAGAAATGCAGGAATTCCTCTTCCTGTGCATGGGCCATGATCTTTTTCGCATCAGGATCTAGTTCAATTGAAATACGTTGCTGATACCAGTTAATCGCCTCGCATTCTTCTTGAAGAGAGGTGATGATGCGAGCAAAAGTGCGTGTCTCGGTTGAAAGTTCTTCGGCCGGTTCATGATATTGATTGGTACCCATTGAATGCATTGTATCCTTTCCACAATTGGATCGCCTATTCAGTCAGGCTTGGTATTTTTTTCATGCGAGCTACTATTAGCACGATATAGCAGGATTTTCAGATGCTCGTTTCCACATTTTTTTACTTCTACTAACAGCTAGCCAGGTGGCTATCTCCGTTTTTTACTGGCTGGTAGCCTATTTGTGCTACATGTTATGGTGATCCAAGTTGTTTCAAGTTCATCCATGTTAATATATTCACAACAATAAATATACAAAAAGCCTTCCTCTTTTTGTAAAAAGATTCAGAAACTGTTGGTCTTATCTGGCAACGTAAAAGATCACGATATGTTCTGAACTACATTATTGTTGCCAAATTTCCTGTTGCGCAATTGACTTCAGCTCGCTATCGCTAGATTGTCATCAGCTTGTTATCAATGTATTACAGCGGAATTGGCCTTATTTAACCTCTGTTGAACATGTTAACATGTCAAGTTAACGTAAGGACAACTGGATGAATAGTTATGGTATGCATAGTATTTCCTCGCATGTAAATGGCAGTGTAGCTATGGGAGAAAGTACTGAACGGAATTACAAGCGCTCAAACGGCATCTTTATCGGGTCTATCATACTTACTTTCGTACTTCTTACTACAGCTTTTATTTCAGCAACTGGTGCAAATCCTCACGTACTTAATGGTCCGGCCCGTCTGGTGCCACTGAGAACGCACATCACACATACCCATGCTGCGGCCAAGCCTGGTGCTATTTCTGGTCTCACGCCACAAGATTTATGGAAAATGTATAATTTACCGGGCATTAATGGAGGTGCCGGGCAAACAATTGCAGAGGTTATTGATGGTGGTATTCCATCGATGGAATCAGATTTGAATGCCTATAGCCAGCGGTTTGGTTTGCCAGCATGTAATGTTGCCAGTGGTTGTTTGACCATCAAGTATCAGGGCGGCAAAAAGATTGCTAAAGGCTATGATCCTGCTGAAGGTATTCTAGATGTTGAGCTTATGCATGCTGTTGCTCCACAGGCAAAAATCTTGCTCTACATTATGAACTCTGATAACACCTCAATCGCCAGGGGCCCTGCCGATATCATGCAAACTCCTGGATTGAAATCAATCAATATGAGTTATGGTTTTGATGGAACTGGCAAGCAATTTGAATCCTTGTATGCCAATAATCCCAATCATGTGGCTCTCTTTGCGGCCTCGGGTGATGATGGTTCTGGTCAGATTACCCCACCCTCCATTTATCCAGAGGTGATTGCGGTTGGTGGTACCGTGGTGAGTGGTTCAACAGAATCAGCCTGGAGTGGTTCTGGCGGTGGACGTAGCTCTCTGTATGCAGAGCCTGACTATCAAAAGACATATAATATTCCTCAATCGCACGGGCTACGTGGTAATCCCGATGTGGCAGCGGTGGCAGGCACTGAGGTCGTTACCTATGAAATGGGCAAATGGGCCAGTGAAACTGGCACAAGTGTTGCTGCTCCTATCTGGACTGGTATTGCGGCGCTGGTAAACAAGCCAATCACCGATGATTTGCTCTATACCCTGGCCAAGAGTCAGCCTGACTCTTTCAATGACATTACCTCTGGCTCCAATGGCTCCTGTGGGTTTGTATGCACCGCGCATCCCGGTTATGACTATGTCACCGGCCTGGGTACTCCCAAGAACTTTGTAGCCAATGTCAACGCCATGAAATAGCCTCTCTGAGAGTGAATATGAACGGGCTAGAGCATTCTAGCCCGTCATTTCGTTTTATGAGAGGATCGATATTTCATCGGAGTAGAGGTAGGAAGAGTCAGAAAGAGTCAGGAGTATAAAGATTAAAGAAGGGTAGCAATTGAAACTTTCTATTATGAATGTCTCAATTGCTACCCTTCGATATTCAGATCGAGCGTAACAATTGCTCGGCCTGAATAGACTACTTAGTTGTAGAGCTTGCTCTGAATATATTCAGAAATGAGGGGCCAGTTTTCTCCTTTGGGAATGACAATCGACTCACCATCGCTGGCGGTTGAGATATCCATGACATTACTGGTACTCAGGCCAATATGTGCGGTTTTGGGATCATTCAGATCCATTTTTTGTGAGAAGAGTCCCAGATCGGCAAATGACATATTGGTATAAATCGTTTTTTGCAACGCGTTCATGGCATTGATCAAGCTCGGCCAGGTAGTAATATTGCGTATTTTTCCCAGGGCGGCTTTGATAATCAATTGTTGACGGGCGGAACGGCCAAAATCGGTCAATTCTGCCTGATTGATGGAGGTGCCCATGCCGCAAACCTCTACTGGTTCGCGAGCACGTGCATATTCAATGGCGGTTGCTCCATCCATATGTTGTGTGCCCTTATTAAATTGAACTTTGATCCAACTGGCATCTTTGTTCGCATCATCATTTTTTGGATAGCAAGCATTGAAGGAATCGGGAACGTAGACATCAACGCCACCGATAGAATCAATGAAACTTTTAAAACCATTGAAGTCGATGAGCATCCAATTCTTCACGTTCATGCCCGTTACCAGCGAGACTTTTGTAGCCATGGCATCGCCACCCGCGACGCGATTCTGACTATTGTTTGAGGCTGTTTGATAGACTTCATTGATCTTCGTATAGGCATTGGAATTGGGTGGATTTCGTACCCAGAGGTCACGCGGCACGGAGACTAACGAGGTGTGCTGGGAGGATGGAATCATACTGACGACGACGATAGAGTCTGTGAGATTCGCGCCATCGTGGCTTCCACCACCATAGCCTAAAATCAACAAATTCGTGCGGTCACTGGTACTCATATAACCGGTTGTTGTTGTGAGCGGTCCCTGGGTAGAGATGGCTGAGCCAAAGGCTAGCACGCGCTGTATGGTGGTAAATCCAATCACTGCCAGCACGATAAAGATGACCAGTACACTCAGGCAGCCAATTTTGCGCTTGTTACGTTTCTTACGCGGTTTGGCTGATCGTGGGCCCTGATTGCCCGGCCCCGGCTGATGCTGTCCTGGTTGATGCGAGGGATATCCCGCAGGCGTCTCTGTCGGTGGCGTATATGCCCGTTGATTCGCATTGTATGCTGGCCCGGGATTTTGATATGGTGGCTGCACTGGCGACTGTTGTGGATACGACTGCCGCGCATTGGGTGTTGGTGGATATGGCGGTCGCCCACCTCCCTGAGGAGGTGCAGGCTGCCTGGGTGCCCGGGGCGGTTGTGGTTGATGAAAGCTGCCAAGAACTAATTTTCCTTGCGGCCCTTGTTCCTGTGGTGGATAGGGAGGAGGTGCATCCGCAGATTCATCTGGCCGATAATAATTATCTGACATCTTTTATCCTTTACTTTGAATTTATAAGTTATATGATGGCATGTCGTTCCTCTGCAGTCAGAAAACCTCGCTCCCACAATGAGCGGACGGGCTTTAAAGACCTACATAGCATCCAATTGATGAAAATACTATGTACTATGCTTGTTTACAGGGAATATATGCTGAAAAAAAGTTATTGCCTCTTACATAAAGACGAATGAAGCAGAGAGAAGTTTCATCGACTTGATCGTGGTCATAGTGTATCCCATTGAAGTACTAATTGGATTAAATTTACTGTATGCTGGTTAGATTTTGCCATGCCGTTGAGCGACAATCTCTGCCATAATGGACAGAGCGATCTCTTCAGGCGTTCTGGCTCCAATATCCAGGCCAATCGGGCCGTGGATGCATTTGATCTGCTCCTCCGTGAGTCCCTGTTGAAGCAGGCGCTCCGCTCGCTCCGCGCTGGTTTTGCGACTGCCAATTGCCCCAACATATCCCACACGCCGGGTTAGAATAACTTTTAAGGTTGGCTCGTCAAATTTGGGATCGTGTGTCAATACTGCTACCGATGTGGATGGATAGAGAGTTCTTTGTTGCAGCACTTCATCCGGCCAGGCAACAATCAATTCATTGGCGTGTGGAAAGCGTTCAGGGGTCGCAAAAGCGGAGCGGGCATCAATGATCACTACGCGGTAGTTGAGCGCCCTGGCGAAGGTTGTGAGTGGAATAGCGATATGTCCGGCCCCTACGATGATCAATTCTGGTGGCGGTGGGAAGCCTTCAATAAAAACGTCTATCTGTTCCTGTGCCATTGCTGTGTTCTCAAGCGTATAGCTATGGATTGCTGCCTTGCCACTCCAGATTGCTTGTTCAGCATCGCTGCTCACGCGTTGATCCAGTTCTGGATCACCAAGCGTGCCATGGGTTACCGCATCTGGATAGATGAGCAATTTGGCCCCTACATGGTCTGTACCACGTAGCAGGGTTGCTATGGCGATTGCTTGCTCTTGATTCAGGGCTGTACGTAATTCTTCATAGAGTCCGCTCATGATCCACTCTCCTCTTTCGTAGCGCCTATGAATATTGACATCCTGTCTTGATTACCAGTCCAGGCGCTCCACGAATACATGGATAGTGCCTCCACAGGCCAGGCCGATTTTTTCAATATTTTCAGCCTCGCTGATACCAAACTCAAGCATCTGAGGCCGCCCATGTTTGATAACTTCTAGAGCTGTTTGGACGACGGCTGGTTCAACGCATCCTCCACTGACAGAGCCCGCTAGCTCGCCCTTTTCGCTAACCGCGAGTTTGGCTCCTGGCTGGCGTGGGGCCGATCCTTGCATACTCACAACCGTGGCGATAGCTATCTTTTCGCCACGCGTGCGCCACTTTTCGATATCGGGTAATATGTCTCGCATAGTCTCTTTCCTCTTCCTCAACAACAGAACAGGGATTGTTACTTTGTTGGATGCGAACGCACCTGTAGCATAAAGCATCCAGGGCAATTCTAATAACGTCGTACAGTTGTTTTACTCCAGTTTTTAATTGCTTTGCGGCGTGTCGCTTCGCTGCGATCTGGTCGACTATCGTCAATGGCTGCCAGGAGATAGCCAAGGCTAAGCAGGCTATCCAGATTATGAGATGGCAGGAAGTCGTCAATAAACGGCAGCGATGTTTTCATGCCTACCGTAAGTGGTCGATAGTCGGGTGAGCCCAGCAATGGATTAAGCCAGATGAGGCGGTGACAACTGCGCTGTAGACGCCCCATCTCTTCCTGCAGGATGCCTGCCTCTCCACGATCCCAGCCGTCGCTGATGATCAGCACGACCGCACCATGACCCAGGACACGACGGGCCCAGTGATAATTGAAGTAGTGGAGCGCATCACCAATACGCGTGCCACCAGACCAATCCTGTACTGTTTTCGAGACATCGTGTATCGCATCATCCACATCGCGCCGTCTGAGTTGTCGTGTGACGCGTGTGAGCCGTGTCCCGAAGACAAAGGCCTCGACATTTAGCAAACCGTTAGATATGGTATGGATAAAGTGGAGCAGCAGACGCGAATACAGGCTCATAGAGCCGCTGATATCACAGATAATGACCAGGGGGCGTGGTTTTTGTTTTGTCTTGCGCCAGGTCAATTCTATCATCTCCGCGCCATACTTCAGATTACGTCTAATAATGCGACGCATATCAGGATACGCACCATGGGATGCTGGTGCCTTGCGCCGTGTCATTTTCTGGCCCAGATTCCAATGCATTTCGGCCATCAAACGTTTGGCTTCCTGAAGCTCTTCCCAGCTATAGTTTTCAAAGTCTTTCTTGCGTAGCTGTTCAAGCGCGCTATAGGCCATTTCCATGGGAGCGCCTGTATCGTTTTGAGGATCGTCTTGATCGTCTTGCAAGGCTTTACTGCGTTCGGGTGCTTGCTTTTCTCCATGGAACTCTTGATGTGTCTCGCTCATTTGCAAATGCTCGGCCAGACGTTTGCGCTCGGAGGGTGGCAAACGCAATGGCTTCCCTTTTTGTTTGAGTCCAGTATTTGCTGTTTGCTCTGTCTGATTGTTCAATTGCGCGCGCGTGAACCAATAATACTGAAATATCTGCTCGAAGATGGGTTCCTGTTCATGGCGGGTGAGCAGGCTGCATTTGAGCGCGGCATGAAAATCATCTTTATTGGTCACATCGATGATGTTAAGCGTCTCTGCCAGATCGATAATCTGATGTGGTCCGACATTGAGTCCTGATTCCCAGAGCAAGCGGCCAAACTCGGTCAGGCGATAGAGCAAACGTTCACCATGCTCAATCTCAGGTTTGGTCTGTGGTAACGCTGTCTGTTCATCTGCTGGTAGAGGATTATTCATCAGGAGACACCTCGGAGTTTTTGAATGATTTTTCCGATATCGAGTCCTCCGACCTTCAGAATGTCATCTTGATATTTAAGCAATGCGCCCAGTGAATCGCGTACAGCTCCTTCAGTCAGTTCTTGTTGATCGAGGGCGAGCAACGAACTCATCCAATCCAATGTTTCTGAGATACCAGGGGCTTTATACAATTCCTGATTGCGTAGTTCATGAACAAAATGAGTGACCTGTCTGGCTAAATGCTCAGGAGCCCCTGGCATGCGCGTCAGGATAATTTGATATTCTTTTTCCAGGCCTGGAAAATCGATCCAATAGTAGAGGCAACGGCGGCGAAGCGCGTCGTGTATTTCGCGGGTGCGATTTGAGGTAATAATGACAAATGGTGGTTCCTTGGCTTGAATAGTGCCAATTTCAGGAATAGTGATCTGGAAGTCGGAGAGCAATTCAAGCAGATAAGCTTCAAATTCCTCGTCGCTCCGATCTAGCTCATCGATGAGTAGTACCGGCGCTGTGGGATTGGTTGGATCAATGGCCTGGAGGAGGGGACGCTGCATAAGAAACTCAGGGCCAAAGATATCATGCATGGCATCTTGTGGTTTGCCTGCCGTGGTTTCCAGGAGGCGAATGTGTAGCATCTGACGGGTATAGTTCCACTCATAGACGGCGGTATTGATATCGATGCCTTCATAGCATTGCAGGCGAATTAAACGGGTATTAAGAAGGGTTGCCAACACTTTGGCAATCTCTGTTTTGCCAACTCCTGGCTCCCCCTCTAACAGGAGAGGCTTACGTCGTTTGAGCGCGAGATAGATCGTTGTTGCCAGACTGCGGTCGGCAATATATTGTTGCGCTAACAGTGAGCGTTGGACATCTTCAATCGTGGCTAAACTGCTGAGATTGTTCAGATGAATATTCCTTGATGCTGTTTGCTCCAACGTAAGCCTCCCTATGGCTAGATAGTTAATCTATACAAAAGGTGTTTTTTAAAAATAACACATCTTCATTGGGCATTTCATGCGGCGTTTTATCGATTATATCAGAATGGCTCCGTCTTTGAGGAAGAGGGTATCATCAATCCATACTTCACCGTTGGTACGTAGATCACAGATCATATCCCAGTGCAGTGCGGAATGATTGATGCCACCGGTTTCCGGATAGCTTTCTCCCAGAGCCATATGTACTGTGCCACCCATTTTCTCATCAAAGAGGATCTGTTTAGTGGGATGGATCACTCCCTTGTTATTTCCAAATGCAAATTCACCGAGATAGCGCGACCCGGCATCCAGATTCAGCATCTGATGCAGATAATCTTCTCCCTGGCGAGCAGTGGCTTCGACAACCTTGCCTTCTTTGAATACGAGGCGAACACCTTCTACCGAGCGACCATCGTAGATGGCGGGAATATCAAATTGGACCACTCCATTGGCACTATTTTCGACCGGGCCTGTAAAGAATTCACCACTCGGGAAGTTGCGTTTGCCATCGCTATTGATAAAGATACGATCTTCAATGGAAAGTGTCAGATCAGTACCTGTGCCCAGCACATGCACTTTTTTCTTACCAACCAGCCAATCGACATAGTGTTGTTGCTTGCGGGCTAATTCTTTCCAACTGGCAATTGGATCTTCATCGTTGAGGAAGCAGACATTAAAGACAAATTCCTCAAACTCTTTCAACGACATGTTGGCATCCTGGGCATAGCCAGTCGTGGGATAAAGTGTCCCGCACCAACGGAAATCTCCGGCCTGCTCGCGCTGGCGAAAACGTGTCGCAATGGCATGATTGGCCTGACGGCGTTTGGCTCCCTGAGATGGTGGAACAGTGCTGAGCGCTTTCGGATTGCTGCTGGACTGAATGCTCAGGCGTGCATTGGCCTTTTCGGCTAATGTCAGGGCGAGCGGTGATGGTGTCATCAACTGGCTATCATTTCCCTCACGTAACAGGATTTCATTGAGACCCTCCAGTTCAATCAATGGAACTGGATGTGCCCCGACATGCAGCGCTTCGCGGTATACCGCCTCGATTAACGGGGCAGCCAGCGGCGTCGCCTGGATGGAGAGAATATCTCCTGGTTTGAGGTACAGACAGTAGTGAACCAATGTGTGAGCCCAGCGCTCAATACGAATATCCTTCATGCTCGTTCTATCTTTCTAGTTGTGGGTAGGTCGGGTCGCGAACCATCCCTGTCGTTAAAGGTTCCTTTTATCGATTGTATATGCAACTCTATTTTTGTTTGTACTATCGATTTTACCTTCTATTATACATAGTTTTGGTTGCAAAAGGGAAAAGGTGAGGGCCTGCTATCGTTCTTCTATCCCTTTTCCCTTTTCAATCACCAGATCAGGCGCGCTCAAGGGCGTGCATGATAACCCTTCTGGTGATAACGGCGGCCATCTGCTGACGATATTCTGCTGAGCCATGAATATCGGAGATAAGGTCTGCATTCGCGACTGCATGGCTGCTGGCGCTCGTAATCGTTGCGTCGTCGAGTTTTTTACTGATAAGGGCTGCTTCGACTTCACTGGCACGTATGATGCGCGTACTGGCTCCGGTGATTGCGATACTGGCGCTTGTACAAAGACCTTTTTTGTTGATGGTCAGCACTGCTGCGCAGCCAGCGATGGCATAATGAGAGGCTTTATTGGAGATCTTCGCATAGGCTGAGCCTGTATGAGGTGCTGGAAGAGGCAGACGGATTGCTGTGACAATTTCATCCTGTTCCAGAGCGGTCAGAAAAGTATCCACAAAAAAGTCATCGGCAGCAATGGTACGCGTTCCATTGGCTCCCTGGACAACCAATTGTGCTTTCAGGGCTAGCACAATGCCAGGCATATCGCCAGCGGGATCTGAATGGGCCACACTTCCGCCGATGGTACCGCGATTGCGTACCTGTTGATCCCCAATCAGGGCGGTGCCTTCAGGCAAGATGGGATAGTATTTATGCAGGATTTCTGATTGCTCAATCTGTTTGTAGCGGGTTAGCGTGCCCAGCACGATGGCATCTTTTTCTTTCCGAATATAAGCCAGGTTGGGAATGGGTCCAATATCGATAAGATGTTCGGGTTGAGTCAGACGCAACTTCATGGCTGGCAGCAGGCTATGCCCGCCTGCCAATATTTTTGCCTCGTCACCGTATAGCTGCAAGAGCGCAATCGCCTCGTCCACCGATTGGACCGGATGATAATCAAAGACTGCTGGTACAGACATGCTGCATTCCTCTTTTCTGCTTCTGTCCCGCGTGCAAAGCGGTTTATTGGTGATGGATGATTCTCCACAATTTTTCAGCTTTGAGGGGCATATCGATATGCGCAACACCCAGGGCATCGGCCACAGCTGCCACTACAGCGGGCGTAGAGCCAATAGTGCCAGCTTCACCTACTCCTTTTACTCCCAACGGATTGACCAGCGTTGGCGTCACTGTATGCTCAAGTTCCAATGCTGGCAAGTAGGGAGCGATAGGCATGGCATAATCCATAAAGGTAGTTGTCAGGAGCTGGCCTTCCTCATTATAAACCACCTCTTCATACAGTGCCTGTCCAATCCCTTGTACTATCCCTCCATGGATCTGGCCTGCGACCAGGAGAGGATTGATCTGCTTGCCACAATCGTCAACTGCGATATAGCGTGTAATCTCGACCTCACCAGTATCTGGATCAACTTCAACGGCGCAGATATGGGTACCGAAGGGAAAGGTACATGCTTCGGGTTCAAAAAAGACGGTCGTTTCCAGGCCGGGTTCAATATCCATTGGCAAGGTATTCGAGGTATTGGCCGCCGCTGCCACCTGTGCGAAAGAGACTGATTTCTGAGGTGTTCCCGCCACTGAAAATTTGCCATCCTCCAGCGACACATCTGAAGGATTCGCCTCAAGCATGGCCGCTGCAATCGTCTTCATCTTCTCTTTCAGGCGCAGCGAGCCCTGATAGACTGCCGTCCCACCTACCGCCGTGGTACGACTGCCATAGGTCCCACGTCCCTCCGGTGTTGAATTCGTATCGCCATGCAAGATTAATACATCCTCGATGGGAATGCCAAACTCGTTGGAGATAAGCTGGGCGAATGTTGTTTCCTCTCCCTGCCCATGTGGTGATGTGCCTGTATAAACTATCACGGTGCCTGTTTGTTCAATACGTACCCGTGCGCTTTCGTAGAGTCCAAACGGTGCGACCCCCTTGGGTCCAATACCACATATCTCGACATAGGAGGAAATGCCAATCCCTACCAATTTTCCCCGGGCTCGTTTTTGGTGCTGTTCCGCGCGCAGTTTATCGTATTCAATCAGATCCAACGCCTTTTCCAGTGCTGCCGCATAGTTGCCACTATCATAGAGTGCGCCCGTCGCCATCGTATGGGGAAATTGTTCTGGTTGTACAAAGTTGAGCAGGCGTACCTCAGCGGGATCGCGTTTGACAGCACGTGCAATCAGATCCAGTGCACGCTCTACCATATAGGTTGCTTCGGGCCTTCCTGCGCCTCGATAAGCATCGGTAGGGGCCTTATTGGTGAAGACAATATCACAACGACTATAGACATGAGGGACAGCATAGCTGCCACTCAGCATTGGTAGAGTGAAGGCAATGGCGATCACGTCGGTGAAAAATTGGAGATATGAGCCGAGGTCTGAGATGACATGGAATTTTAATGCTGTAACCCTGCCCTCTTTTGTGGCAGCAGCCTCTACATAGTTTACCTGATCGCGGCCATGAATGGTAGCGGCAAGATTCTCATCGCGATCTTCTATCCATTTGACCGGACGTCCGGTCTGCATAGCTGCAAAAGCCGCCAGCGCCTCTTCGGGATAGATATTGAGCTTGCTGCCAAAACCGCCACCGACCTCTGGTACAATCACCCGGACCTGATGTTGCAACAGGCCGAGCTGTTCCGCCAGATAGTTGCGTAAGAGATGAGGAATCTGCGAGGAACTCCACAGGTTGAGCGTAGAGTCCGATTTGCGGAACTCAGCGATGACACCACGTGTCTCCATGGCAGAAGGTGCCAGTCTTTGATTGACGATGCGTTCTTTGATGATAACCCCACCATTGGCAATCGTTTCGGCGAAGATGTTGTCGATTGCTTCGCTGGATGGATGCATTGAAACCGCTACATTTGTGCCAAATTCTGGATAAAGCAAGGGCGCATCTGGCTGCATCGCTTTCTCAACGTCGCTAACGACCGGGAGGGGCTCATAATCAATCTCGATGAGATCCAGGGCGTCGCGAGCGACATAGCGATTCTCAGCTACTACAATGGCAACTGGATCGCCATAAAAGCGTACTTTGCCATCTGCCAGCGGGAGACGGCGTCCCATACCTCTGGTAATGTGGGGAGGGAGGGGAGCGGCAACTGGTATATTGCCAACCTTATTTTTCAAATCTTGAGCAGTAATGACTGCGACCACACCCGGCAATTGACTGGCTGCATCGGTATTGATACTGGAGATTTGTGCGTGACCGTAGGTACTGCGGAGCACGGTCATATGCAACATACCCAGGAGCTTCATATCATCAACGTAGGTAGCCTGACCGGTAATCAAACGTGGGTCCTCACGCCTTTTAATTGGCGCACCAAGCATAGCTGCAATACCCATGAGTGTATTTATCCTTTCTCAAGCGCTGAGAAACGAAACAAAGGTTGATACAACACTGGTTTGAGCATCCTTGCGCGCAGGATCAGGGTACTAATTTTGGGTTGACACTGGTATAGATGTCTCTGTACTCATATGCTCCGCTGCATCCTGAACGGCTCGTACAATATTTTGGTAGCCGGTGCAACGGCAAATATTGCCTTCCAGTCCCTTGCAGATCTCATCCTCTGTAGGATGGGGATTATCTTTAAGCAGTTGATATGAGGACATAATCATGCCAGGTGTGCAGAAGCCGCATTGCAGGCCATGTTTTTCCCAGAAGCCTGTTTGAATAGGATGGAGCTCACCCGCAGGAGCCAGACCTTCAATCGTGGTTATCTCACAACCATGTGCTTGCATCGCCAGTACTGTACAGGCTTTCACAGCCTCTCCATTCAGCAGAACGACGCAGGCACCACATTGAGAGGTGTTGCAACCAATGTGTGTTCCCGTCAGATCTAAAATTTCTCGCAGATAATGTACCAGCAGCATTCTAGGCTCAATCTCCGATTGATGTTGTTGCCCATTCACAGTGATAGTAATTGAACGCTTCGTTGCCATTGTTCATACCTTTACTTCTGCTAACAGTAAGCCCTTCCCCGGCCCATAGGCAAAGAACTACGCTATCCTCATGCCAGATATTGTGTGACTGGTTCAAACAGATACCATAGTAAGCGGTTGAGAAAATATCTGTACACGGTGTACTTAGCTTTAGTGTACCTGGTTGCTCTAAATTTGTTGATCCCTTTCTCCTCAGAGCAAAGTCAAAGGAGGAAGGATTTGAAGGATCTTGTTAACATCAAGAACGTAGCACACGTATGGTTCGCTTGTCAACGAAAGAAAGACAACCTGCATCGAACAATGCAGGTTGTCTTTCTTTCGTTTTGGCCGGTATTATTTGTTCAGTTTAATGTTTATTGCCACGTCCAAACCCATTTCCAGGATTGAATGTTTTTGTTGGAGTTGCGCCTGTATTTCCAGGATTGAATGTTTTTGTTGGAGTTGAGGGTGCACCTGTAACCAGGACGAATGAAGCTGGTCGGTCGCTTCCAACTGAACACGATTTATCACCTGACTGGAAGGTTGCAGTGACCAGGGACAGATGATTAATCGCCCCCGCATGCCCTCCCATTGGGATGTAAGCTACTGCCAGTCCATCAGACGACGTTGTTGCAGGATAGGGTGATGATGAGTAATCTCCCCAGGCAACATTGAATGTCACCGTTGCACCAGGAATGCCGCTGAAATTACCATTAACGTTGTTGCCAAAATTGCCGTAAATAGGGATTACCCCACCACCACTGTAAGCTGGCGACTCATTAGTAATCCAGGCACCACAAAATTGCGGTGCTAAGGTCGGGGTGGGAGAAAGATGTGCTTTATTAAAACTGATGGTGGCTGTCGATTTAGGTGCAGTATCTGTGGTAGCCATGGTGGTGGTATTTGATCCACAGGCCACAACAATGATGCTGAGTGTTAAAAGAAGGAGAATAGCTCCACATTTTAAAGAGAGAGAAACGGAAGAAGTATTCTTTTTATGTTTTTTTATGTTATGTTGCATATGCCTACTATTACCCTCTTGAATTACAATACTGCTGGGTAGTATAGCATATCATGTGTTTGGGGCCGTATATTTGTGCACTATCTGCCAAGAAAGTACTATGATTCTTGCCAGTCAGGCTAACAATTTGTGAAGTATCTCTGGAAGATGAATAAAGCTCTATTCTATGCAGAGAGTGCAGATAGATGTTACAGATCGGTACTCTCTACATAGAATAGATAAAGGGGAAAATCGGATTTATTTGACCACAATAGTAAGCTTCATACCGCCGTGGATGGTGCAGTAAATCTTAAATGTGCCTGCCTGGTTGAATGGTCCAATTGTTGATCGGTCACCACCAGTGAAATTCAGGTTAACACTGGGCGCGCCCGCTTCCTGAGTGGTATCCGGGGTTGAACTATTCCAGGTACCATTTTTAATGGTGTGTGGTACGGCTACATCATCGACGAGATCGAGTTTTTGACCCTTTTGAATATCTATTTCTGGTAGCAGGAATTGAGCTGAGCCCATATGTGCGGCTGGATTTTTGGGTATTGTATCCGCATCGATAACGCGGCATGCTGAGAGTAAAATGGTCATAAGGGTAAGAGCTAAAAGACCAAATAGGATCTTTCTATTCATAATGGATGTGGATGCCTCCTTGAGAATTATGTGATTGCTCTGTGATTGTGATAATGACAGGGTTGTCTTTTTTTGGACACTCCTACTATAGCAAAATGTCGCGAATATGGCAAAGAAATCGGCTGCCGTTTTATTCAATTTCTTACTGCCTGCATGCATGGATAACGGATGGCCTTACTTGCCGCGATACAAAATCGGTATTCTCTTCTTCTTAAGAGTTTCTACTATTCTTGTTCCACCTCTGGCTGTGTCTATTTCTAGATATCTTATTCATATCTATAGCAAAAATTTGTTCTTTTGACAAAGAGCCAGCAGTAACAGGTTACTCTTTTTGCTTACTGTGTGGAAATGGGATAGCGTGAAGATAAGTAAGGACGGGTACGTGGGTGATGGGATGAGAGGCAACAAAAAAGCAGTCCAGAGAAACAAAATCTCTGGACTGCTTTTATTGGATAGCGCATACGGGATTCGAACCCGTGATCTCCGCCTTGAGAGGGCGATGTCCTGGACCGCTAGACGAATGCGCCTCAGATGTTTCAGCACTTTGTGCTTTGGGAGTGCTTACCACGCGGTCTATAATAACCCGTCTTTGTTTTTCTGTCAAGGGGCAGTAGCTGGCAATCAGGGAATGGTCAGAGGGAAGGGTAGTGTTTTTCTCGCCTTTCCCTCTACCTTTCTAGCCAATGTAGAGTCGGTTAACGGTGCAGGTCAATGCTGACCGATGTGCCTTTCTGTTTAAACTGGAATGCAACACGCTGCCAATTCGCAGGCCAATGTGGGTTCGTCGTATAGCCATCTGATGTGACGCGTAGACCAGCAAAGCCAAAGACGACGGCTTGCCAGACGGCTCCTGCACAGGCCGCATGTATGCCTTCGGGTGTATTGCCGCGCAGATTCTCCAGGTCTACCAGCGCACCCTTCATGAACATGTGATAGGATTCCTCGGTATGTCCTAACTCGCTTCCCAAAATGGCATGGAGTGCAGGGGTTAATGAAGATCCGTAGTCGTGATCGGTAATCGGGAAGTAATAATCCCAATTAACTTGCTTTGTATGAAGATCGAACTCCTGGCGCAGCATGGTCAACATCATTAACGTATCAGCCTGCTTGACGATTTGATACTTTTGTATCTCTTCGACACCCAGAATACCCTGATAGGAATCTTTTCGCCCTTTATATTTCTCTAGATCCAATGTGGGGAGTTTGAAGAAACCTTCAAACTGTTCAAATAGTTTTGTCTCTTTATCTTGTGGAATCTTCAGATGTTCCTGTACATCTTGCATATGTGCAAGACGCTGCTTGTTGAGATCAAGCTGTTCAATCAACGTAGTTGCGACCGTCGGTGCGGTATTTTCGAGCCAGTGGAGAGCAGCCAGAGCAGTTTGCAGGTTGTTTCGTGCCATCATGTTGGTATGGGCATTGTTAATAACATGTTCATGCCATTCATCGGGTCCAATGACATTCTTTATCTCGTATTGATGCTCTTGTTCATCCTTCTCAGCCCGACTATCCCAGAACATGGCTGTACTGAGCAGGAGTTCAACGCCATATTCGCGCATAAACTTATCATCGCCTGTGACCTGCCAGTACTCCCATACCGCATGAGCGATGCTAGAGGTAATGTGTAGTTCAAGGAAGCCATTCAGTACCGGAATGACCTCGCCCGTTTCTGGATGCACAATCGATGACGGTGTTGTTTCTTCGCCATTGAGTGTGCTTTCCCAGGGATACTGGGCTCCTGCGTAGCCATTGCTCCTGGCTTTTTGACGTGCGGCTGGCAAAAGTTTATAGCGATAGAGTAAGAGATTGCGTGCGATGTCTGGTAGCACATAGGTGAAGAACGGTAGCATAAAGATCTCGGTATCATGGAAAATGTGTCCGCGATAGCCAAACCCTGTCAATCCTTTTGCCGCAATGCTATAACGGCTATCATGCTCCGATGTACTGATACGAAGTTGATAGATGTTGTAGCGTATGCCGATCTGGGCTGTATCGTCCCCCTCGATAATAACATCCGCTTGTTGCCAGTATTTTTGCCAGGCTTCGATCTGGCGATCATATTGATAGTTGTAGACAAACACATGATGTGGAGAGTTGGTTGTTGCCTCAGCTGCAGATCCCAATATTTTTTGATGATGATTGAGTGCTGTCTGAAGTGGCTCATCCCCATCGCGTGAAGTATACATTACCACTACTTTTTCAGCGGTTAATGTTGCTCCTGGGGCCAGTGTACTGTTAAGACGGATACTTGGGGCGACATCGGAATCGGCAAACTCTTTTTTTGCCTGTGCATCATCTGTATTAAAACTCATGGTCTGCGCAAGAGAAACTTTGGTATGTTTTGTCTCACTCCGTAACCAGAGTAGATTCTGCGTATGGCCCTGGTCCTGAGTTGCCCAGTGCATCAGGTCATAGTTACCGACCGCGATATTAAAGCTGGCACGCAAGTTCACTTCAACCGGCTGTTGATTGGGGGATTCTTCGATGGTCACACGGTAGCGTATGATGCCAAGGTGTTCATCTGCCAGACTGGCAAAGCGCTCACTGACCACTTGCAGGCGTATGCCGCTTGTACTTTCCCATAAGACGTGACGGGTGAGTAGACCTGTTTGCACATCGAGTGTGCGTGTATAGGCTAACAGTTTTCCTTTATCCAGTCGAAAGCGTTCCCCATTCACGACAAGTTTGAGGCCGACCCAGTCAGGAGCATTCGCCAGTTCCTCTTTGGCGATAGGAACATTATCGAACACTCCGAAGAGTAAAGTTGCTGCAGACTCGTGGGGATACCCTTCGTCAAAGGTGCCCCGCGTGCAGAAATAACCGTTCCCAACCGTAAAAACAGTCTCCTGACTATGTATGTGCTTTAGATTGGGGTCGAATGACTCCTCACTAATCTGCCAGAGATTATCCACTACGCATCCTCCATGTCTTGCATTTTTGTATCTAAAAATACCTGCATCAGGCACCGGCTAATTTGCTAATAGGTCTTTTAAGTGTACATTTTTCATATCCGGTATGACTCTATCAGCCCGGTGAAAACGCTCTTTAGGACCAATACCAAGGGCATACATGCCAGCTGTTTTAATCGCATCAATGCCAGCATCCGCATCCTCGATACCCATACAATCGACAGCCGGCGTTTGTACCAGTCCAGCGGCGAAGATAAAGATATCCGGGGCAGGTTTACTATTCACGATGCATGTGCCATCGGCAATGCCATCGAAAAGATCAACAATCTGGAGGCGTTCCAGGACAATGTGGCAATTTTTGCTGGCTGAAGCCACGGCCGATTTAATGCCTGCCTGGCGAATCTCTTGCAACAGTTCGCGACCGCCCGGGACAACCTCATTGGGAGTCATCGTTTTGATCAACTCATTATAGTAATCATTTTTGCGCTTCATCATATCTTGAATCTGATCTTCAGAATACTGATGATCGCGGATAATATACATCAATGACTCGCGGCGTCCTACGCCACGGAGATGGATATCATTTTCCTCGCGGGTAAATGGAATTTTCTCTTCATCGGCTAGCTGTTTCCAGGCTCGATAATGATATTCGGAAGTATCCGTTAATACTCCATCCAGATCGAAGAGAATCGCTTTTACTTGTGACATATCAATTTCCTCTCGCTATGATAAAAACACAGATTTATGACAGACTCGATATACGTATGAACGATTGTCAGAAATAGCGCTTCCGTGAGGGTGATCCCGCATATATGGCTGGACGACACGACCAGCTAGAGGCTATGGACCCCCTAATTTGTAAACGTTGAACAGCAGGAAAAGATGACAACGAAACACGTAACGTGAGCAGGATTTTTATGTGTTCCAGAATACTATTATACAACAAATATACAAAATGGTTTGAAGTTTGCGAATTATGCTGAAATGTTTCTTGAGGAAACGAATTGCCCGGCCTGATATGAGATTTTGCGTATGATTGCGTTTATCTTTTTAGAACCTTGACTTCTTACCTCGCGATAAGGGTGAGCGATATTTTATGGATCAAGGCGGTTTTTCCTATGAGCATTTCTTGAATTGAAAGAA
Organism: Dictyobacter arantiisoli; assembly: GCF_008326305.1. Lineage (GTDB taxonomy): Bacteria > Chloroflexota > Ktedonobacteria > Ktedonobacterales > Ktedonobacteraceae > Dictyobacter > Dictyobacter arantiisoli. The sequence goes on from NZ_BIXY01000009.1 coordinate 79,151, forward strand.
ATGTTTTGATCGTATAGTATTCAGAAGTGATATTCTAGAGCTGTTGGAACTCATTTTATAGAACTCATTTGAAATAACAATTCGAAAGGCTGGAGATTTTTTCTATGACTACACCGGTACAGATTGGATGGCCGCAATTGCTGTTGTTCATCATTGCAGTAATTGGGGTTGGCCTGCTCATTTCATCTTTAATGGGCCTGTTCAAAAGGCGGAGAGAGATGGAGATTTTTGAAGATGAATATGGGCAACGCTATCGACGCTGGCGTAAGCACCATCGTGAACTGCGTTGGAAACGGGGTACTGGTGGTATCTTATTATTGGTGCTCTCCATCAGTCTGTTATGGTTAACGTTTGCGATCCAGAGTTATCTGGGCCTGACCAGCGACATCAAGGTAGCCCAGATAGAGGCCACCAGTTTTACCAATGCGGCCCCGCAGATGAGTGTTAAATTGACTTTGTTGGATACGCAAGGTAAACCAACTTCAAGCCAGACAGATCTGATGAATGGGGATATGTGGGAATTACAATGCAATGTACTGAAATTCCCTTCATGGATGAACATTTTTGGCATCCACTCCAGCTTCAAGCTTACCCGCCTGGAGGGAACGTATAGCGATCCTGCTTTAGAGGCTAATTCCAAACATACAGTTGTTGAGTTAAATGGTGGAGCGGGAGACTTCTTTAAATCAGTCTACAAGCAAGCGTGGACCTCGCCTTTTGTCGATGCCGCTTATGGTGGTGCGGTCTTAGAGCCTGCTGATGGTCATACCTATGATATCTATATGTCACAGACTGGCTTATATGCCAAACCAGCTGGAAAATAAAGAGATAACTACGATGCGAGCAGCAGTGTGTCAGTACCATAGACACGCTGCTGCTTTTTTCTAGCTTTTCTGTTTTTTGATGAGCTTTTATGGTGTCGCACGGCGCATAAACAGATCCACAATACCCAGGACGGCGGGGATCTGGGCGCAGGTCGCAAGCAGGAAGCGCATCAGAGTTTCCAGGCGGGGCTTCTCTATGATGTCATAGAGGAAATTGCCCAGCCAGGCACCAAGCGGCAGCGTCGCGCCAGCTGGGAGTGCCAGTAGCAACATCCAGGGAGCTGTGTGCCAGATGGCAAATGTGCAGATACCAAAGACGATACCAGTCACTATCAGGATACGATTGTCTTGAAAGCTAGTGTGTCTTAGAAGCACATAAAGTACGCTGGCGATAAGAATTGGAATAGGCATCCAGAGTGACGGTTCCTTGAGCAGAATCGGTCCGATCTCAGTGATTTTTCTGATACCATCATAATGCAGAAAGTAGAGGGTATACCAGTCTCGTCCCATCAATAAGACTGACCAGAGCAAGGGAGCAAGCAGGAAAACACGTTTACGCATATTTAAGCGGCGTAACAAGGCCAGTGCTGTACCCGCAAAGAGTGCTGCAAACGGAATATACAGTGGATGAGTCTGGCGCGTCAGGCCAAAGTGTTCATAAATGCGATACATATGTTGCGCCGATGGCTCGGTCGTGACAATGGGAATATTCTTGAGTGCATTGACGAGATGGGGTGAATACATCAGGTAAAATGGTCCTAAGATAGCCGGACAGAGGAACTCAAGCAGCAGTAATGCCATGACCAGATGGGTGATCCAATTAACTGGACGGTAGTTCTGGAAGGCCAGCCGAGCTGCGATAAATCCGATAATGATCGTGAACCATGACCATCCCAACATGCAGTGCGGTACGGACCACTGTGTCTCATCCAGGCCATAGGTTGAATGCCAGAAATTGTCAAACATAATCGTAATGGTCAGCGCGACCAGTCCACCACCGAGCACAACCAGCGAACCAGGCACCTTGAAGGGAATAAACGGGAAGCGTATGCCAGGGCCATACCAGGCGCGCAGTTGAGGGGTAAACGCGATTGTCGCCACCAGCAATCCTGATGTGGCGGTCATCACAAACACAAAGAAATGGGGTGGTGACCAGAAGGTATCGAAACGTACGGTCGCATGCCAGAAACGGTCCCAGAGCTTTCCAGCCCCGGTTGAGGCAAAAAAGAAAAAGAACGTTACCCACAAGAGACGATATGCCCAGATCTGACCTGCCATCTGTTTGGCCTGTGAGGAAGACACAGTTTGCAGTTCCGGGATGATGCATTCCACTTCCGGGAACAAATGCTCTGTTTCGGATGGTGAAAAATTGGCAGCTGGCAACTCTGCCATAGGAGTGGTTTGCTGCATACGATTACCTACTTTCTCTTCCGCTATGCAAATGCCATTGCTTCTAAGCTAAGGATTTTTCAGATAAGGCGTTCAGGAATTTCTATTCACATCTATACATATCGACACCCATAATTTGAATTTTAGTGAACTAATCTCCTTCAGGACAAAGTTGCCTGTTGTGGAGCGGTTCTTTTTGTAGTGAGAATGGAGGCCGGAACAACCGACCTCCATTCTCGTTTAAACCGTCACGCCTTGCGCAGGTGAGCGTTTATACATGAGTGTACTAACCATTGCCACTCCGAAAGTAAATGGCTGATCCATAACCTTCATATACCATGCGAAAATCAGGAGGGGGAAAGGTAAAACGTCTATTTTTTGTGGCGCCTGCTTGATAGCCGCCGTTATCGGTTATCAACCAGATGCGGTTATGCGCGGCAAGGACGTTCTGGAACTCTTGCTGGTTGAGCAGTGGATGTGCCCCTGAGGTGGTTTCAATCACCTTTTTGTTGTTCTCGATCAGAAAGAGGGCACGATCAATGGAGAAGTAGTAATCAACGTGCCCGACATAATATTGTATCGAAACCGCTGGTGCGACAGTGACAATGACATCCCCATTTTTGAGATGCCTTTGCATATACAGTCCTACATTGTCATAATCGGCGAAGTGATGACGGTAACTCAGGCCGAGCGCCCGACTGATAAACAGGTTGTAATTGCTCAGCGGTAGGGCCGGAAAGATCAGTACGTTGACCCCCAGTATCGCCACCATGCTGACTAATACTATGCGTATGAGCAGAGGTGGGCGCGCATAGCTTCCCCTCTGATTACTGCTAAGATGAGGGCGTGCGAAACGCCAGATCAGATCCAGCACACTCCAAAAGGCATAGGCTCCCAGCATATAGTAGATGGGCAGTAATGGATAATAGTAGCGATCTGCCTGCATGGTAAAAATCATAATCAGGGTTGCGCTGGCGATCAACAGGAATGAAGCGCAATAGCGAGCTCGCCGATCTTTGCGCAAGAAGGCCAGGATACAGCCTGATACCGTCAGTAAGGAATTGATAATCAGCCAGGGTTGTGTAAGATTCCAGGGTGCGATGCCATCTTTGAGTGTTCTGATTTGAAAGAGTATGCCAATGTAATAGGGAAGGTTGTCAAAGCCGGGTTCAATCTGAGGTTGTCGACTTTGATCGGTTGCAAAGGTCGGTGGATGTGACCAGAAGACGACTAATAACTGGCTGATGATCAATGTACAGGCTATGAGCGCTGGTACCCACCAATGCTTTTTGCGCAAAATGGATGGAATACCATATCGTCCTTCGCGTGTGTAAAGCAAGGCGCACACCAGGGCAGCTGGCAGGATAATAAAGTTTTCTTCGTGGCTAAAGTAGGCAAGTACCATACACAACAATGCCAGGTAGACTGGACCTTTACGCTCACGCAATTGTATCGCACGATAAAGGGTATAGACAACAATGATTACCATGAACTGAGCTTGCTCGTACATGCGCGTCTGACGTGACCAGATCAAGGCATAGGGAGAGAAGGCAAGCATGGCAGTTGCCAGCCAGGCGATTTTACGCTTGAAGAGTTTACCTGCGACTATATAGAGCAGTGGAATACTGATCAGGTATTCTGCGGTGCTGATCAGGCGGGGTACAACCTGGCCTGAGGTGCCAAAGATGAACATCAGGCCCGCTAACAGGTACGAATAGAGTTCTCCTTTAGGATAGACGAAACCAGATGGGAAGGCGGGAAAACCGTGCATCATAACGTTTCTGGCGGCGTTGTAACTGGACAGTTCATCCTGCCAGAAGGGTTCATAGCCGATATTGTAACAGGCCATTGGAATAGCCAACGCTATGATAGGGATAATGCCCCAGTTCTGGCATAACCAGAGCAGGAGTCGTCGACTCCAGTTTTGCTTGAGCCAGGCGTGGGGTAAATGTGGTTCTATCCATAGAAACAGACGTGATTCAGTCTCTCTATCGGCGGCTATCCCAATTTGACCGCCCTCTCCCGGATACGTGTCACCTGGTTCGTTGCGGTGCTCCATTTGCTGGTGCGTTCTGCGTGTCTGCAACCAGAGTATTCCTATGCTACAAATTACCACGGTTATCAGGAGAAGTGCCCAGAAGCTGGTATAGGGAAATGGTTGTTGTAAGAGTGATTCACGATCTAATACGATCAGGAGCGTTTCCATGGTGAGGGCTGGTAAGAAGATCAGGCTAGCTGCTTCCAGGGTACTGTTTCGATTTGCTACCAGGCGGCGTAGTATAAACAGCGCTGTAAACAGCCAGAGAGCTAATACCGCGGCACAGCTATAGACAACCATCTCGGTGATCAGCATCGGTGGTATGATCTGAATGTTGCGTGGAGTCGTATTGTCTGGCAAGTAATAGGTTTTGCTGGCCCCAGGACGTTGCACAGCGATTGGTAACATCCAGGTAGCTGTATTGTTTCCCTGCGTCCAGCGTGGGGTAGCTTGATTGGATACATGCCAGTTTTTATCATCTGCCATGAGATTTGTGACACTGGAGCCATGGCTGGCAAGGAGATCCATAGACATAGCGCTTTTCAGATTATCGAGTCCTACTTTAGCCGTGCTCGTACCCGGGGATTGGACATGGATTGCGATGACGTTATTGCCTGTATGCAGGTAAGGGGTGACATCATATACCCCGGTCAACAGACCATTGCGGTAGGGAACGGCATCACCTGTATCATCCAAAAATGTCGCCACGTCCAGATTGGGCACTGGTGCTTGTCCATTCCATTGCATGAACTCGTGATCGTTGATAAACACATCTGCGGTACCGGTCGCGACCAGGCGTAGTAATGCCTGTTGGGTCTGTGTGGGCAGATTGACCTGGCACACGAAGTAACCATCCTGACTGCCATTGGAACCAAGCCAGTGGCCTGGCATGGGGTAGCTATAGACAGCAGGATTGACCGTGAGCAGGGGCGCACCGCTGGTAACTGGAGGGGTGATTTGTGCTGACTGCCATTGGGTTGTATCAAAAGTGGGCAATGTCCAGGCGTAGGGCGTGAGTGTTCCACGAGGATGTGCCAGAATGGTTTGTCCAGTCGCCTGCCAGCTTGCATTGGAGCCCAGGGAGCGACTGACTGTTCCCCAGTTTACACCAATGCTGGCGCGTAATTGCGGCTGTTGTTTATCCACATCCACGACCCGGATGCCAATGGCATTATTGCCATGGCGTAAGACTGAGTCAATGTCATATATATACGCTCGTGGTGCCTCTCCGCGGACAAATTCTGTTCCATTTGTCCCAATAGAAATGCCATTTACGTAGACGCGAAACACTTGATTGGCGGTAAGCATAATATACGCGTTATCAGGTAGGGCATCGAAGTTTGTGTTATAGCGATAGTAAGCAACTGGTGATGCGATATCTACAGGTTGTATCCAGAGTGCATTCGTCCATTGAGGGATATAGGTTTGTTGCTGTGGGATTAAGAAGTACTGGATCGCAAACCAACTCGTTCCAGCACAGGCAAAGAAGAGACAGAGCCACATGACAAAGCGGGAGAGACGATGTTTCACCCGCTGTCTCGCTTGTATCTGCAGCTTCTTGTGCGGAGAGAGTATCATTTCCTCACTGTTTGAAGATGTTACGCTCATTACCTTTCTCCGTATCTTGCAGGCAATCACGTCAGGTATTAACGCATTCCCGACATATACTGGCGAGCGGTGTTGTTTCGATAGGAGGGATCGAAATCCTGTGCTTTATACAGATACTCGCGCGCATTAATCGTATCTCCTAAGCCGAATCTGCTGATAGCAATATACGTATAGGCAGCCGACCGTAGTTCAGGGCTTTGTTGCAGATTGAGAACCACACGCATATGCGCTTCACAACTACCATAGGCATGAAGTTCGCAGAGAATTCGCCCTGTCGTAAATTGGGCATAGACATTGCTGCTATCGATGTTAATAAGTTCATCAAGCCAGGGTAATGCTGGTTCATCATTAACGAGACGTGCCTGGCTGGGACCGTTGAGTGGCTTATTCATTTCAGCCAGTTGGGCCAGGGCAATACTTAACTCATCCCTGAGCCAGGGCGTGTGTGGATAAGCATGCCAGGCGTTCTGCAATGTTTGATAGGATGTGTAGATGTCGTTTTGCGTCAGGTAGTATGCACCGAGATATGTCTCGCTCTCGATGCCCGGGTGTTGTGGATGTAGAAAGTATTGAGCCTGGCCGCGTTCGCTATGATAATCAGGGAGCGCGTCCAGTGTTGGATTAAGCAGGCGAGCTTGATCCAGCCATTGCAGGGCTTTGCTGTAATTCCCTGCATCCAGCGCATGTACCGCCTGGTAGTGGCTGAGCAGTGCTAGTGAGGGACGTCCCAGTATAAGTATGCCCAGCAGTGCCAGGCCATAGGTGAGCAGGTGGTGCTGGCGACTCAGAGGCGGTTGTACCCATCCTGTTTGCTGGGTAGAATGTGACCAGAATGCACGCGTCAGCCATAATGCAAGAAGGCTGAATAGTGGCATAAAGAATCCCAGGCCTATCTGATCAAACAGAATTGCAATGCGATCTGACAGGTGCAAAGGATGCAACGTAAATGGGAGTATGGGCATAAATTCAGGCATTGTGGCATAGCCAAAGTGGGAGCGCGCCAGTTCAAGTTGAATTTGATTGCGTGCGACCTCAGCCATCATTCCCATATCGGCCACAAGAAATTGAAACAGAAACAGCGCAGATGGCAGCAGACAGAGGAGATAGGCCTGTCGATAACGCTGTTTCATGTCAATATGTGCTGTAGCCAGAAGCTGCGTAGGATCAGCACTCTGTTGTGCATGGAATATTTGCCATGCTTGCCAGCTGATCGTAAAGATGGTAAGCGTACAACATGTGCAAAGTAGCCCATAGTTGAGGAATCCGAAGCGTAGTTGCCAGCCGAGATCGACTGGCAACTGCCATGCCGTCAGCTTTGTACCACCTGGATCATTGAACCAGGGAAGTATGCTGGCGATGAGCATCATACATCCTGTGATAGCTGGGAGAATTACTCGATATGGTGCCCAACTCCTGTGAGCGGACCAGGGCTGGCGTAATGTAAGCATGTTTTTCTCCACCTTCTCCACCTTCTCCCGCTTTATCGCTCAACGGTATTAATCGTGACCTGTTGTCCATTGTGCAGGCGATTCAAAGGTAGGACAACGATTTGATCGTTAAGCGACAATCCACTATCGACATAGATGATATCTGGTGCTGAGCCAGCGATATGTACCTGCTGCATATAGGCTCGCCCATTGTGTATCACGAAGACGGTCGATTCGGTATCGGGATTAAGGACTGCGATCCGTGGTATCACGAAAGCATCTTGTTGACTCTGGACACGGACGAACGCACTCATGCCTGAGAGGAGTATTTGTTGTGGCTGTGCCACTGTCACATCTACCTGGAATGTATCGGTTTGCGGATTCACTTGTGGAATAATGCCTGTAACGGTACCTTTGAGGTTGATGTTTGGTAAGGCTGATGGGGTAATCTGCGCCGGTGCTCCAAGATGGATTTGTTGTAAATTGGCAAGTGGTAATTGTGTGTGCACGATGACCGAGGATTGATCCATCAATGTCATCAGTATTTCGTTGGCTCCGAATACCTCGCCAGGATTGATGAGTACGTTCACAACGACACCATTGACTGGTGAGATCAGATTCCCATTCCGTAGTGTAGGGCTGTTGGTCTGGGCAACGAGTGCGTGATAATGGTTATTGGCGACCTGATAGGCGTTCTGTGCCGCAGCTACCGTTACTGGATTAATCGCTCCACTGGATACCGAGTTCAGGTAAGCCTGTGCCGCAGCCGCATCATTGAACGCTTGTTGTACCTGGGCATTAAGTTGTGTTGCGTCAAGCCGAATCAATGGCTGATTGATCTTCACATGATCCCCTGGCTGAGCCATGATGGTCAGGACATGCTCAGGGAGCGGAAATTGAACGTTAAACGTTTGTTTAGCCGCCACAAGGCCGCCGCCTCCCACTGTATCTACGACGGTGTGTTGCATGCCCACACGAAATGCGGTGATCTGTTGTGTCGCTAGCATAGAATACCAGAGTGTATAGATGACAACCCCCAGTAAGACGGTCAGGGTCAGGGCCAGGGCAATAGTAGATGAGCGGGAGCGCCAGGTCTGGTTCTGTTTGTTTCTGGTTGACTTATGAGCACGTGGGGGTAACAACAATGCTTCATTTGTTGCTTGATATTCACACTCAGCATGTTTATTGTCTGTGGTTATCTCCTTTTCCGAACCTGGCTCCTTTTTTGGCTGTGGCTTGTGCTCAGAGGGAGATTCTGGATAGTCAGGCAATACTGACGATCGTCTTTCATCCATAGTATTTTCTCCATTGCTCAATAAGTTCATTCCCTGTCGGGGCTATGAAGTCAATGATCTGCCGTATACATTGCTCAAGCCACTTGTTTCTGCATGGATACTGTGTGATTGTCTGGTATCTCCGTCGTTTTCTTCTCATGTCTGAGTAAGTACAGGATGCCTCCTACAACGCCGAAGAAAATGCCCTGGGCATCCATAAGCAGGATGAGCGCTGTTGCGGTTGCTATATCAACATGCATGCTTGCGAAGATGCCGATAAATGCATTTTCGCGCAAGCCATATCCATTAATGGTTGTGGGTAGAAAGGCAATAAGTGAAACCAATGGAACCGCTATCAGGTAAAATGGCAGTGGAATGTGCATATGCAAAAGGGTCGCAAATCCATAATAGTTAAGTGCAGCACTGACATGAAAAAGGAAACCGAATGCTATCGCTATACACAGTGCTTTTGGATGTTTGAGACTTTCACGTAATGTCAGGCCGATTGCCAGGACTGATTTCACACTGCGATAGGTGGCCCATTTTCCTTTGATAAATCCTGGCAATAGCGCTGCCATAAAGTAAACACAGACCAGTGCGCTACACATGATCAGGCAGGCAATGCCAAAGGTGATCATGATCCAGGTCGAAAACAGCGTATGCCAGATGATCAGCGTGGGAATAGTGAGGAGCAACATGCCTGCAAAGCCGGTCACGCGACTCATGATCACCGCGCTGGCGGAGCCGACTGTATTGTGTGCCTCGCGTCCTACATAGTAGGCCTTGACGACATCACCTCCCATCCCGGTTGGTAAAAAATGGTTAAATGAGATGCCAATAAAGTAAAGATTGATGAGGCGTCTGAGATCCATACGGATACGTTCTCCATCCAATAAGCTTTGCCATTGATAGGCACTCAGGACGACCCCAATTATCCCAACAATCACCGCGACTATTACTTCTCCATCGTCAATGTGTTGCAATTTCTGTAGCACGTTTGACCAGGAGAAAGAGTGAAAGAGAAAGGCCAGCAGCAGTATTGTGCAGAGCAGGCGTAAGGCAAATTTGGGCCAACGTGTGCGTGGTTTCTCAATGGGAGGAGGCTGCCGCTCATCCATTGACTTTGGTGTCTCCGGTTGCTGTAGATCGCTTTCAGAAATGGGTTTTTCTGATAGTGGAATGCTCATCACACCTCCGCATTTGTATGTGATGGAGCATATAAATGGCTCAGAAACCGCTTTATATGCTCCACCAGGCATTTTTTTATCGTTGTATGTGTTGGTGCTAAGCAGGTTGCATGAGCTGATAGATTGATTGTGTGTATTCGAATTCTTCAGCGAGCCCTTGCTGGAGTGTAATTAAGGGATGGTAATTCAGGTATTGTTGTGCTCGTCTGGTGTCAGCGTAGGTATGGCGCACATCTCCATGTTGTTTGGCTTCAAACGCAACCTGTAGCTTGCTACTACTCACCTCTGCCAACATATCGATGACACTTCTCAACGTGACCCGCGATCCCCCTGCGATATTCATGACCTTGCCAATTGCCTCCTCCGAGGTCGCCGCACGAATGTTCGCTTCTACCACATCTGAAATGAAGGTAAAATCTCGTGTTTGAAAACCATCATCAAAAATTCGAATGGGCTCATGTTCCAGGATGGCTTTACAAAATTTATGAAAGGCCATATCTGGCCGTTGACGTGGACCATAGACGGTAAAGTAACGTAGTGAGACTGTAGGAACCTGAAAATTATGATAATAGAGGCTGCAGAGATTTTCTGCAGCTAGCTTGGTTACCCCATAAGGAGAAAATGGCCGCAGTTGACTATCTTCCACAATTGGAAAGGTCATGGCATCGCCATAGACAGAAGATGAAGACGCGTAGACAATACGTTTGATATTGCCTACCTGAAGTGCGGTTTCCAGCAGGCGCTGGGTCGCCAGAACATTGCATTCTGTATAGCGAGCAAACTCCTCACCCCAACTGGCGCGCACCCCGGCCTGTGCTGCCTGATGGAAAATCCAATCTACCCCTTCAAGCAGTTTTGCTAGAGGAAGATGGATGAGATTACCTTCAATGAATGTAAATGTATCCCATGAACGTGGACCTTGCAGATTCTTTTCTTTGATTGCGCGATCATAATAGTCGATGAAGGCGTCAATTCCACAAACTTCATGTCCATCTGCCAGTAAACGCTCGGTCAGATGAGAGCCAACGAAACCTGCGGCACCCGTAACTAAACAGCGCATGATATTCTTCCTCCGTTTTTAAGCGATGACTAGATGTAGCTCGTACATCAGATGCTTGTCTCTTTTCAGTATATCCGGTTGAATGTCATGAGCTAGGCGGCTGTAAGTTGCAAGTTGGCAGCAAATTCTTCCTGGACAGCCATGCTTTTCTTGAGAAACACCCGCCAGCTATAGTGCTCTTCTGCGAATAGTCGTCCTTTTTCTCCCAATACTTTAGCCTGCTGGGGATCACTGAGCAACTCGATTGCCCCCTGTGATAGCCCTTCAGCAGTTGGGGGAACTAGCAGCGCGATATCCGGTGAGAGAACCTGTGTTTGTGAATAAATCTCTGTTGCCAGAATTGGTTTTCCTGAGTGGAGATAGGTATATAGTTTTAAAGGTGTGTTGGTCCCTTTACTACGTGGACTGAGCAATATATCTGCCAGGGCCATATACTTTGGCATTTCCGCCAGGGGATGTTGTCCAACAAAGCGGATAACATGGTGAACACCAAGCTCCTTCGCCTGTGCATACAGGCGCTCAATCTGAGCATTTTGACCTCCGACCAGCACATAGGTCGCATCTGGAAACATTTTGTGTACGGCGGGAATACTACGGATCAGGCGCTCGATTCCCTGGTATGTTTCTAAGGTGCCGGTATAAACCAGAACTGGTCCTGTTCCCAGACCGAGTTCCTGGCGTGTCAACGCGATTTCTGCCTGGGATGGAGCGGGTAAGCTCTCATCAACGGCAGAGTTTTCGATCATATAAATGGGCGTTTTTGAAGTCATACTGCGTGCGGTTCCTTCAATATCGGGACAGATGGCGATGACCGCATGTGCTTTTTGTACAATCCACTTCTGTACAATCTCGACAATACGAATCAGCCAGGGATTATGCGTAAATTCAGAGCTTACAATCTGCTGTGAGAGGTCAGAGTGCATATAGTAGAGATGCTTGCGTCCAAACAGCGCGCTTAAGAGAATTCCCATTGCTCCAGCCTCTTCATGCGTGTGCAGGCAGTCATAGCGACTGATACAGAGACGCCAGAGGGCGAACAGAAAGACAAGAAGATCTAATGGGAATTTCGCCATCGAAGGTCCAACTTTTACTTGATGGAGACCAGGAATAGCTGGGATACGCAGAATACGGAGCCCTGGTAGATCAACTGGTTTCCCAATGTGATAGGTGACGAGATCAACCGTGTGACCCATGTATAAAAGCGCTTTAATATGATGGTAGATAGCAAATGGTGCTCCGCGTTCTTCTAAAAATGGTTGAGGGGCAATCATTAAGATTTTCACTGCTTAATCCTCTCATTGTCTAACCTCGACTTTGTACAACTTGAAAACGTGAGCTCGAAAATGCGTCGCACTCACCCTTTTTCTCAGGCTCAAAAGCCTAAAAATGTACAAAGTCGAGCTAACAAAGTGTTTGATTCCCACTCCCATCGGGTTTTTGTGGCTCACCCACAGGTGGGCGCTGACGAAACCCTTTTGAGCACCGTAGGTACGAAAACTCATGCACAGAGATCGTGGTGAGCATGGGAATTAAACACTTTGTAAGGGCGTCTCTTTCTATCAGTGATCAGGTTTGTGTGTTTGTTGTACTGCGCTGACCTATGGAATGTAGTAGTTTAATGGCTAGAAGCAATTTCCTTCTGACCATTCTTCTGCGTTTTGGTTTGTTCCTGGTTGTGCGTTTGTTGTTCAATAAGTGGCATTGTTTTACCTTGATCAGGGTGTATCTGTTTCACAACATAGATGGGCTTATCCTGCGTTTCATGGTAGGTACGTGTGAGCAGTTCGGCGATCAGACCAGAGAAGATGCTGAGCAGACCAAAGCTTGTAAAGAGCAGGGCTGTAGGAAACAACGGTGAACGTTGACGATGTTGCTGTGACGGGAGCACTGTTCGTCCCAAAGCATACAGCCCTGTGCTGATTCCTAATCCCAAAGAGGTCAGGCCAGGGATACCAAACGCATAGAGTGGTTTCTTTCCAAAGCTTCCCAGGAATTTTAAGGTTGTGAGATCGAGGAGCACGCGTACAACGCGAGAAATGCCATATTTGGATTTACCGAATTGACGTGCATGATGTGTAACTGCAAGTTCAGTAATCCTGGCACCCGCCAGGGCTGCGTAGGCTGGAATGAAGCGGTGCATCTCTCCATAGAGATGAATATGACGGAACACCTCATGCCGATAGGCTTTGAGGGTACAGCCATAATCGTGCAGATGAACCCCGGTGACTTGCGAGATCAATTGATTGGCGAGCTGGGATGGGAATTTGCGGCTCCATTGCGCATCCTGGCGATCTTTACGCCAACCGCTGACCACATCATATCCTTCTTCAATCTTCTCAATCAGGCGTGGGATATCAATTGGATCATTTTGGAGATCGCCATCCATAAAGACAAGGATTTCTCCCTGACTGTAGGCTACCCCTGCCGCCATGGCAGCTGTTTGTCCGAAATTACGACGAAAACGCACGATGCGTACATGTTCATCGTGTTCAACCAGTTGATTGAGTTGTTTGAATGTACTGTCACTACTGCCGTCATCAATATAGATGATTTCGTAGGTAAAGGATTGCTGGCTTAAGATATGTTCCAGGCGTTCATGCAGGTATGGAATACTCTCTTCTTCATTGTAAACGGGGACGATGATGGAGAGGTACTTTGAGCGTCTCTCGTTCATTTTTTTCACACTTGTCTCCTTCACACATATTTCCACAAGCAAGGTAGGACATGGTGCCACATTGATAAATCTCTGTATACGAATCAATCGTCATCTCAGCAGGGATACTTTAGTCGTTAGTCGTTGAGGTGGCGGCACAGATAGTGTGAATGCTGCAACTGTCAGCCGTTGGGTTGGTGAGGTATCGGTTTGTCAGTATCAGGGCAATGCGTTGCCACTAATACTGAGGAGTGGTTTCCCAAAGTAAATGGCGGTTGACGTTTTGCTGCTAATCTGCATTAAGATACGTCCATATAGCCCGGTATAGGTCTCTGGCTGCTGGGTAGTAAAGGTATCATCACTCGCCAGTGGCATTCCTTCCCACTTCTGGCTTTGCCAGTTATAAATTTTGGCCCGTATATTGCCCCCACGAGCGGTCGTACTGGACCCCGGGCCTGCTGGATGGGTGATCAGATTGGGGATGGTGATGGTGATACTTCGTATAGAGATGTGCGAGGTGGCTGGCAATGGTAGCTCAAAGCGTACATTTCCTGTCGAAAGAGTATATGCTCCGGGCAAAATAGCACCTGCATCATAACTGTTAATGCCAATAATATTTCCCACAACCACATCCTGTGGGATCGTCATCAAGCCTGTGAAATCCATGGAGAGAGGCATCTGTAGAAAATTGATGTGTTGCCCATGTGGCGTGAGATTGTTAATGGTTGGCTCTTGTTGTCCATTTAAGGGGCTATCGGCCCATCCGATCAAAGTAGCCTGCGCTCCAGGAATGAGAAGTGGATCATAATCATTTTTCATGTTGGGATCAGGAATTTGTCCTCCTGTGACGTAAATATTGCCCTTATTGGCAATGGCATGCGTCAAACAAGAACCTTCACAGGCAGCATAGTTGTAGCCGACACCACTCAACGCCGATAGTAGCGCAACATGTTGCTGAAGTGGTGTGGCAGGCTGTTTTTTTTGTTGATAGGGAAAGTATTGTCCTGGTAAACCAGTTTGCCTGGCAATCTGTTCCGCCAGCGTTTGTTCCAGCGCCGGGATGGTACTTTTCAGTTGAATATCAAAACTGCGGGTTTGGTTGATAGCAAAGTGGCCGAGCGGAATGGCTGTATGTGGAAAGAGTACATAGGTATCACTCAATGTTGTGTGCAGGTTGTTATGAATCACGCCAAGAACGTGATTGTCACGTAAGGTAAGATGGCCAGTCAGATTACCCTGCAATTGCAGATCCTGTTCAGAGAACATCGGGTCCATTGACCAGAGATGGCTATTGTTCATAACAACATCGGTTGTCTTGTTCGTATATGTAATCCTGGCTGCTATGCTATTCATGGATTGTGCTGGTAGGGTTGTATTTGAGGTAAGATACTGTCCATCAATAGGTTCTGTGAGATTGGTGCCAGGGATTTGTAGTTGAACATTGCCCTGGTTAGGAGACAGGATGCCCAGATAAGTGGTGATATGTGCTGCATTGCCATTCTGATTAATTTGAATCAAGGAAACACTATTACTATTCACGGCTCTGTTTTTTTGATAGTAGGCAACGCCATAGGAAAGTAATGAAAAAATCAATATGCTGCTGAGGATCACGCGCCAGTGCCAGAAACGAGCCTGATGGTGTTTACGCACCATCCAGAGACGAATCGGTCCCAGGCAGAGCAGGTAGCCGATCAAGAGGAGAAATAATTGGAAAGTTCCTGAAGACATGTCGGGAAGAAGAAAATTAACGATCCCACCACGGGTCAAAATCTGGCCGGGACCACCGTCATAGTTTTGTGCGCCACTGGCAATCAATAATCTATCGCTTAGCGTACGCTGGAGTAGCGCTTGCCATAAGGAAGGAGATACAGACCAGGTATCCAGGGGAAGCGCGGCAGGATCAAATGCGAGATAGACGATACTTCCCGCGCCCTGATGACCTTGTACGATGAGGGGAATGTTATTTTCGCTGACAATCGTTTTGCTGTTTGAGAACGCACTTTGCTGATGGATGGTTGCTGTACTGATAGTTGGTTGCAGTGGTGGAATATCACTGGTACTGGTGGCAGAGAAGTCGCCGTTAAAAGAGAGTAAATGTGTTTGCGCTGGCAAAAGGCTCAGTCCTTGCATGGTGACAGGGAGAAGTGTTGAGGGTAATCCTGTAAATGTCCGTTGCCAGCTTAAACCACCTACTTCGAGCAAAATACCTCCACGGTTGACCCATGTTTGCAAAGTTTCTAACTGCTGTATATTTAATGTATTCGTTGCAAAGTTGTCGAGCACTATCACATCAAAATTTTCGAGGACTGCTTCTAGCGTAGGCATTGTGCGAGCATCAAGATGGGTTACATTGACTGATGTGGATTGATTAATCAGCGTGATTTTGGTGAGTTGCGCTGAAAGAGCTGTGTCGTCTGAAAGGATACCTACGAGGGTATCACCAGCCTGAACTTCGTAACCCTGACGACTGACCTGCTGGTTGATTGTTTTCCCATTCTCGTCGCTGATTGTCGCGAGAAAGCCGCGTGTGAGCAGATTGCCACTATACCGAGGTGCATAGAGAGTATATTGCTTTTGTGTACCTTGTGCCAGAGCAATAGATTGATTGAAACTCCAGGGAGAGAGAGCATCTATATGTTGTGCCATGCTGCCTCCGGAGAATGTCTGGACAGCGAGAGTGCCTTGAAATGCCGGGCCACTATTATTTATGGTCACATGCACTGGCGTCCAGTAACCTGAACGATAGGTATTGTCAAAGCCTGCATCAACGGCGATGGTCAGGTTATTGGCATTATTTGAGCTTCTGGGCAGCAGAGCAGGGGCCATACAATAATGCAGTGTCAAAAGCAGGAGGGCTACCATGCTAATGCCCACAACGCTAAAGAGAGCTGCCTTCTGGCGTGTGATTGGTGTCAGGAGCCAATCGCGCTGGCTGATTCGCATGTTTCTATGGCCCTTTCCCACTGCTTCAAGTTGTTTCTAAAGGGATGCAATAACGTTTTGTTTTGATACGATCAAAGAAAGCCAACGTTCGTGACATCCTTTGCCTGTAAATATCACCACAATAAGTATATTTGATATTTCCTGTTACACTTTGAATATGCATGAGGCAAAATGATAGACATTCCAATGCATAGTATAATAGTAAATTTTTGGCGCGCTTTTGTCTAGTACCATGCAATGGAAGAGGTAGCTTGCTGTTTGAAAAATTTTATGGTTATCAGCGGCGTCGTCTGGCTGTTTTATCTGATTGGGGATTGTTGAGCATGCTTGTGGGCGCAGGTCTGCCATAGCGCAGACTCTCATCTGGGGAACTGTTGATGCTTCGGGATACATGGAGCGTCTCGGAAAGCGCAGCGCTTTAAGCGGAACGAAATCGATCCCATTGTCTTGCCAAAAGATAGCCGTTCTCTAGAGAGTATTTTGCTGCTCAGAGCAGATCGGTATTTGGCAGGAGACCCATGCGATACTTGATGTCATAGTTGAGGATAAAGTCTAACTCTTCTGGTGTGAAGCCGTAGTGTTGCGCCAGGATGGTATCGATGGCATCAATAATCGTTTTAGATTTCCTGGCATAGATGGTGTAGCTGCCTGTTTGCCCTCGTTTCAAATGTTTGGCATAGCGGCAATAATCTTCCATCAGTTGTTGGCTATAGTGTTGGAGTTGTTGAACGATGGATGGATTATCTGGATAGGTGAACCTGAAGCCAAAGAGCATGTAATCTTTAAGGTTAAAGCTATCAAAGGTGATGGTGTAGTACCACCAGAAGAGGGAACTATTGTAGAGTGCGACAAAGACATCGCGTTCATATCCTTCGCGAAAGAAACACTGTTTATTTGAGGTTGTATGGTACGGCCAGGGGAAATTGACAAAAACTTTCCAGTAAAGTCCGCCCGCAGTACGATAATACATTGTATTGTGATTGGGGATGCGTGAGAGATAGGCGCTGATTGGTTGATGTTGCAGGACTTTACTTAAAATCAAATTCTCACACTGTTGACTAATTTTGGGGTAGTAATGACGATTAAGAGGATCTCGCGGAGCGCTAATCTGATGATAACTTAAGCGTGCAAAGAGCAATGGACGTTGTTCCTGCGCCCATTTGATCAAGTGGGTGCTAAAGCGTTGTTCCTGTCCGTGGGATTTCGTAAGATAGATGGCAGTTGGAATACTGGCAACCTTCCCGCCGGAGAAAAGCATAGAGGGGCGAAAGTGATAAAAGGAGATCCAGCTGACCGGGAACCAGTTGCGAAATATTTCCAGAAATGGTTGCATGTTTTTTGTCGCAAAGGCCGCGAGTGGCAGGATCATACCATGGCGTCCTTGTGGTGAGAGCAATTGTTGACTTCTCTCGACAATACAGGTATAGAGATTAGCACAGACACGGGTATGAAAATGATTGAGCGAATAGGGGAAGGTTTGTTCGGTATATTCGACATATGGAGGGTTCCCAATAATTACAGCAAAACCTCCACCGGCTAATATATCTGTGAATGCTTGCTGCCAGTGTTCCTGTAGGGATGGTGCCTCTAAATGGGAAGAAGTTGGATAGATATCCTGTGGTTGCTGGATATATTCGATGAGTGTGTTGCCTGTGTGAATATTATGATCAATATCAGGTAATGGCTCAATGTCTTCAATCGTTTCGACTTGTGCCAGTAGTTTGAGGAAGAGGTGGAGCTTACAGATTTCAGTTGCCTCTTCCATAATATCAATACCATAAAGGTTGTTGGTAATAATTGTTTTTAAAATGCTATAAGGCCATTGAGATAGTCGGGGGAGCAGAGTGTTCATGGCGTCATGTTTTTGCAGTTGTTCGAGGCAGGCTTCATACAAAGGGAACAGGGTACGAAGCGCGGCAAGCAAGAAGGCACCTGATCCACAGGTGGGATCGAGAATGGTTATGCTGGTTAGTTGTTGATAACAGGCCAGTAATAATGCGGGGTCGGAGAACGAATAGATGACATCGCGAGCAAAGCACGTAATATGTAGATTATACGAAATAAAATCGTCAATTTGTTTTACCTGTCCTGTGCTGAGGCATTCTCGTATTGTGGTATATCTGTTGCGGCGTTGTAGATATTCACGTGGGGTTTCATCAGGTAGATAGTGCGGGCTGGCTATGACCTCAGGAATATAGCGTTCTGGCGTGTTCTGGAGTAATTGCCAGATGGGACTTTCATCTGCAAACGTCGTTGGGATTTTCTGGGCCAGCACATCAAAGAAATAAGGAATGATGGTATTGTTGGCGATATAAGCGGTGGTATCTTCACGCGTGTAGTAAGCTCCCATCTGTTGCTGATTGACATATTGTTCAAAAATGTAGCCCAGAATATCGGGTGTAATGCTGCCTTTTTCCCTGCTGAGTGGTTCATCGAGATGCCAGTGATAGTGGTCGAAGAAAGTAAAAAGACGTTTAAAGGCTGCATCTGGAATGAGCAGTGCAGGCTCACGATATTCAAACTCGCGCAGCGTAAAGAGGTTACTGCCCAGATAGGGAACCTTGCCAAGTCGCGCCACGATATGGGGTGGATGGGTGGGCATGCCTAATCCTTTTTGGAAGAGCAATGGCAGAAATGAGCAATAAAACATATCCCGCCCAATTTCATGACATGTGCGTTGGAGGTGATGGTTAAGATAGTGACGATCACCATCCAAAAAGCCGCGTGTCTGGAGGAAGTAGATAAACATCAGACGGTTCAGCAGCAGAGAGGCCAGTTGCTCCTGTTCTTGTCGTGAGAGTGAACTGTCCTGGAGTTGAAAATGATTCTGAAAGGTTGTCCGTTCCACTTTAAAACGATCATAGAAATGCTTAATGATCTGCTCAATATTCTGAAAAGATGAATAATATCCAGTAGTAAGCATGTCTATGCCTCATTTGACGTAACTATTTTTCGCTTATAATACTGTTTATCCTTTTATTTGTAAAGTAGTCAAGTTTATTTGTTGCATGATTGTTCTCTTCGCTGTTGTCGTTCTATGCGGTGTTTACTATCATAATGAATAATGAAATCTAGTTCCTCTTGCGTGAAAGTATAATAACGTGCCAATATCTCATCGATTTGATCGAGAATCGCTTTGGAATAGTGTATGTGATACTCAGTGATTTCGATCTGGTGTCCTGGTTCTATGCCTGTCTGTGCCTTCTCCTTTCTATTGCGGGTACTAATGCGTGCATGACGAAGCATATCGCTTTCTAATTGGATTGCAAGTTGAGATAACTCTACTGAATGGAGAAGATCTATCGGCAGTGGAAAGTTTTTGACCAGTGCATGTGAAAGATGAAACCCATCTGAATAGGTTGTGAACCAGACGTAGAAGAGAGAACTGTTTAAGAGTGCCATCAGTGTTTGTGCTGTTTGTTGATCATGCAAGAAGAGAAACCGTCCATGAGGAGGAGGCATGATCACTCCATTTTTTTTATAAAAGGGAACATGGCAAATTGCTTTCGTCCAATAATTAGTAGCTTCCTGATAATAGATAAAGTGTGCGGTTGGCTGTCGAGCGATGACATTTCCTATATTTGTTTGTTCGGGATTGTGAACTAGCTTGAGCAGTAAAGTCTCTTGACAGGGAGCTGCTACCTTAGGAAAAACAAATGGGGCGTGCATTACCGCCTGGATCTGTGTGTAATAGAGCAATGGCAGAAGATGGATACGTTCCGCACTATACCAGCGATGTGTTCTGGTAACATAGAGTGCATGTTTGGATGGTTGTTTTTGTGGGTTGGGAGCTCGATGTTGAGCCAGAATGATTGAAATGCGTTGGAAAGCCCCTTCAAAGAGGCGGCTGGGGAAGATCTCAAAGTTTGCCAGCCAGAGCTGTGAGGTGGCATTCAGGAGTTGCTGGCGTAACGGTTCAAAACGCTGGCTACTACACAGGCTTATTGGCACAATAAGCCCCAGGTAGCCTGTGTTGTCCTGACAAAGTGTAAGTGAACGTTCAACGATAGCCGCGTAAATATTGCCACAACTCTTCTCCTCGTAGCCTTGAATCAGATAGATCTGTTTGATCTTGCTGTATTCAAGATAGGGAGGATTACCAATAATGACATCAAAGCCCCCCTTTTGAAAGACCGCTGTAAATGTGTGCTGCCATTGGAAAAGAGCCTGTTCCTCACTTGTCGCTTGTGCTTGCTCTGCCGTTCTGACCAGCGCATTCCCTTCATAAATATTAAAATGTAGGTGTGAAAAGGGGAGAATATCCTTGCTGTATTCTACAGAAGCAAGCAGAGCCATATAGAGGCGTAGCTGACAATGGATAATAGCCTCTGCTGACAGATCAACCCCATAGAGATTGTGGGTAATAATGGTATGGAGAATAAAGTATTGGCGAGTAACATACCGATTTATCCGCGCGATCATTGCCTGACAGGCTAGCTGTGTCTCATTCGCAACGTTTTGCTGATGGTTTGCCTGTCGTTGTTGGGATGAAATTTCATGCTCGCTCATCGTTGTCATAGCTGGCAAAGAAGCCTCTGCCAGAAAGATCTCGATACGTTCAATACAGAGCATGTAGAGAGAGCGTAGGATCTCCATTGCCGCCACTAAAAAGGCTCCTGATCCACATGTAGGATCAAGCACAGTTATCCTTTCAAGCATCTTAAAAAATATCAGTAGAAAATCAAGTTGTTGGCTGGTCATGAGGATATCTAACGTAAAACGTTGCAGATCGAGGTTATAGGTGATAAAATCAGCTATACAATGGACAGAACCAGATTGCAATTGGGCCAGGAGTGTATGATAACGCCGCTGGCGCAGAGTATATTCACGCGCTGTCTCTTCTGGGAGATAGGTTTCCTGTCGTAACGCGGCGTGAATATAGCGGTCAGGATTATCGCTTAATAAGTGCCAGTATGAAGCATGCATATCTGGCGCGTCCAGCAGCTCTTCAGCTACCATCGCAAAGAGACGTGGCAGGATTGTCGCATTGGCAATATAGGTAGCGATGTCCTCTTGTGTATAATACGTCCCTGTTTGCTTCTGATCGCTCTGATGCTCAAAGATGTAAGCGAGAACAGATGGTTGGAGCGTATCTTGTCCAGGGAGCGTCTGTGTATCGAGTTGCCATTGCTGTGAATCAAGGAGTACAAACAGGTGCCGAAATGTGGTATTCGAGAGTACCAATTGTGGATGGCGCAGTTCTAGCGCGACAGGTTGAAATAGTGGAAGTGCTAGCATTGGGAGAGAACCGAGTGGTGAACTCTGGTCTTCTATAAGCTTGTTGCCTTCATACAAGGCACAAAAGAGTGGCAGTAAACATTCACGATAAAAGCAGTTCGGATCGAGACTTTGTTGCATAGATTGCAGGTGATGGGAGAGATAGTGCTTATCATTATCTAGCCATCCACGCGCCTGGAGGAAAAACAGGAAGATGAGGCGGGAGAGCAACAATGTCGTATAGGCATAGTAATCAGCACCTTCTGTGGCACCATGAAATTGACTGAGCAGTAGCGAATGTTCAGACTTATAGTGATGGTAGAATCTTTTACTCTGCTGTTCCGCGCTGAATGGAAAATAGTGAGTATGAGACGACCTGGTCACCTGTATACTCCTGATTCGAGTAGTACTGTAGCTGAGTCTATTGTAGCAAGAATGTCAAGGTAAAGCAATCATTGAGCTTTTCTCCTTTTTATCTCCTCTTGCCAGAAGCTCAAAATAATGATAACCTCGACTTGCTATAATAAAGCCAGCTATCCACAGCTATCCATAGGAGAAAAAAGTTTCGTGACGCAGACGATCAAAAATCAAAAGAATCCTCCACCTGAACGTGGAGGCCGTCCTGGTCAACGCAAGCAAGAGCGCCTGGAACGACAGACACGTCGTCAACGCCGCTTCCGACTGATCCTCAGTGGGGTGGTTGCAGCTATCATTCTGATTGCTGCTTTGACTTATGTTTTGATAGCAGCACGTCAAAGTGAGGATCATGCGCTGCAAGACAACGTGAATGCGACCGCTACTGCAAATGAGGTTGTCATCCAGGCTACACAAACAAGCGTAGCTGCCGCTGCTCAGGCAACGGCTACCGTCCAACAACTTATCAAGGAAAATCCCACTGGACCCGCTACGCCTCCCGCTGTTTCAATCACGCCAACCAAACTGGCGGATGGCCTACAGTACATTGTAGTCAAGCCGGGTAATGGCGCGACCGTATCATCGACCAGTATCGTCTCGGTTGAATATACCGGTTGGGTTCAGAGCACCGGCAAGAAATTTGATAGTAGTTATGATCATGGTGGTTCAACCTTTCCTGTCTCGCTTGGCCTCTCTCAAGTCATTAAAGGTTGGGATGAAGGACTGGTTGGGATGAAAATTGGTGAGACGCGCCGTTTAATTATTCCACCTACTCTGGGTTATGGCGCCAATGATGAGAAGGACCAAAGCGGGAAAATTGTCATCCCCAAAAACTCTACTCTTATTTTTGATGTAACCGCGGTGGGCTTTGGCGATGCTGCTGCCGCAACAGCGACCGCTGCCGCCAGTGCTGCTTCTGGAGCACAAAATTAATTTAACACGGTTCTTTGTAGATAAGGACAGTACGAATAGTGACCGTTTGGTGGTATCTACTACAACGGAAGCTGTCAGTGCTGTCCTCTTATGCTATTTTGGATAAACAAGAGAAAGCGGATATTGGTCATTTACTGTTTATCACGACGAAAGCCTTTTCACTTGAGCCCCATAAAGGGAATCCAGCTAAGGATTTGAAATTCAGCGTGATGGGCGTGTATTTGTTTCTGTTGAGCGTGCTGCATCGGCCATCGAGGTTACGATTGCTGGTGTTGCCTGTGCGGTTGCTCAATATAGAATCTCATTAGGCGATGAGATAGAAGCACTACATGGTTGAGCTTGTTTTAGCATATATGGAATTGATTGTAGTGTATATATAGCTAATATATCCATAGTGGCTTTTGTAAAGCTTGACTTTTAGATAGGGAGCACGTATACTTTCACAAGTTTCCGCCATATTCTAGCCCTACGTCGTGTTAACGAAAGGTTTCCTGTATTTATGTTTCTGTGTATTGGACAGAATGAGTATGCATACAGCTGCAGCACATCGCTTATGCCGCCCGTCCCACAAAAGGCGGAGTGGAGGCATTGCAGTTGGTGGCACGACGTGGTTTTATCTCTCATCCCTCTGCTGGATGAGTTTTTTTTTGTCCCATAGCCCTGCAATTATTTTGAGACAGTGATGAGAGGAACGTTTGATGGGTGTATTAAAGAACAATCATAGGGTTGTAGCTGAGGAGCAGAGGTCGAAGTCATATTTTCCGCAGTGGAAGGTGAAGACCAGTGGTATTGTTGGTCCTGATGAGCGTCTGCCCTGGGGTCCAACTATCCTGGTGGGATTACAACACGTACTGGCAATGTTTGGCTCGACCGTCTTTGCGCCCCTGGCAATGGGTTTTGATCCTAATACTGCCATTTTTTTCTCTGGTATCGGCACCTTGATTTTCTTTTTGATCGTGGGTGGGCGTGTGCCAAGCTACCTTGGATCAAGTTTTGCCTTTATTGGCGTAGTGGTAGCTGCGACAGGATATCACGCAACAGCAGGCGGATTGAATCCTAATATTCCAGTAGCTCTGGGAGGTATTGTTACCGTCGGTATTATTTATGCGATTGTGGCAATTATTGTCATACTGGTAGGTTCAAAATGGGTTGAAGTACTCATGCCACCGGTTGTCACAGGTGCGGTGGTCGCTTCTATAGGTTTAAATCTGGCTGGTGCTGCGATTGGGCAGGCGACTGGCAGTGCCTTTGCGGGCTGGATGGCGGCTGTGACTGTGATCGCGGTAGCAATGGTCGCTGTCTATGCTCCAGGCTCTCTACGTCGCTTATCCATTTTGATTGGCGGTATTATTGGCTATGTCGTCAATCTTATTCTTTCGCTGGTTGGCATCGGGCCGCATTTCGATTTCTCTAAAGTGAGCGCTGCAGCCTGGATTGGTTTGCCGCATTTCGAGACGCCAAAATTCACAGGGAGCGCCATGACCCTAATCGCTCCGGTGGTCATCATCCTGATCGCTGAGAATATTGGGCATGTGCGGGCGGTTTCTTCGATGACTGACCGTAATTTAGATAAATATCTAGGACGAGCCTTTCTGGGTGATGCGGTTGCCACCGTGGTTGCAGGCTCAGGTGGTGGTACTGGTGTGACGACCTATGCTGAAAATATTGGTGTGATGGCGGTAACGCGGATCTATTCGACGCTTATCTTTGTGGTTGCCAGCGCGGTTGCGATTTTGCTGGGTTTTTGTCCCAAATTTGGTGCGATTATCAGTACAATTCCCACTGGTGTCTTTGGGGGACTGTCGATTGTCCTCTTTGGTTTGATTGCGATCTCTGGTGCCCGTATCTGGGTTGAAAATAAAGTTGATTTTTCGAAGAGCCGCAATCTGTTGACCGCTGGCGTGTCAGTGATCATTGGATCTGGTATGGTGGGGGGCATTGTTGTCAAATTTGGGAATATCACCTTTGATGGCATTGGCGTAGCGACCTTTTCAGCGATTGTACTCTATCAGATATTACGAGAGCGCACAGCCTTACCTGAAGAGGCTACAGCGGCCGATGCTGCTGTTGGGGTCGATCCTACTGCTGAGTCCGATGCACGACTCTAGCGTGCGTTTATAGACTTCTTTGCCCCTATGGAGATCAATACCTTGCTCTTTAGCATAGTGCATATGGTGGTTATCTCCATAGGGAAAAGAATAAACATAGTGAAAATAACTTGACAGAGATAATTTGTGTAGAGTATACTCGTAACAATTTGAATTGGTTCCCAATAAATTTCATACAAAGGACACGGCATCATCATGGGTAAAAGGCTACGAGATATCAACATTGCACAGCAAAAGATATTTCGTCTATTCCATTTCCATGAAGGTCCCGGTAATGTTTCTTTAGAAGAACTATTTTTCCTCATTCCTTTTATTTCAGGGGGTGAGGAATTTTTTTGCGCGTGCATGATTCGATAGTAGAAGGATCGTTTTTTCTTCTGTTAAGCATTCACAAGGCATTGTTGAATGAGCAGGAAGAAAAGGATGACCTGTCAACCTGTTGTTGTAACTGATCGTGGGAGGTTTTATGTACCAAGTTACGTCTCGTCCGCAGCCTGAGGTCCCGATGATTCATGGTTGTTTTCAGGGCAAGGATATCGTTTCTTTGGATCAATTTTCCGTAGATGATCTCAGTATTCTGTTCAATGTTACAGGAAAAATGAAGCAGATCGCGGTGAATAATGAGCCTTCTCGCATCTTAGAAGGGTTGCTAGTTGCCCTGCTCTTTTTTGAGCCCTCAAGTCGCACCTTCAGTTCCTTTGCCGCTGCCGTCAAGCGTCTGGGGGGACAGACATTAGAAATGCAGAATCCTGAAGCGGTGTCTTCGGTCACAAAAGGCGAAACCTTTGAGGATACTATTCGAGTTATCGAGGCGTACTCAAACGCTATTATTCTACGGCATCGCATTTCTGGTGCCGCCAAACAGGCTGCCAGGGCTGCTGAAGATGTGCCCGTGATCAATGCAGGTGATGGGAACAACGAACATCCTACACAAACGCTGCTGGACCTGTACACGCTCTATGAGCGCTTTGGTCGCCTGGATAATATAACCGGCATGATGGCTGGTGATGCATTGAATAGCCGTACCATTCATTCATTGTTGCGAGGGCTATCGCTCTTCGGCAACAATACCATGTATATTCTTTCACCAAATCAGTTGAGCCTGTCACGCGACGAAGTTGTGAGCTTGCAGGATCGCGGTTTACGGTTGATTGAGATACATAATGAGCGCGAAATCCCGCATGATTGTGATTTCTGGTACTGGACGCGCATTCAAAAAGAACGTTTCTCTTCTGCCGAGGAATATCAGCAGGCACAACACGAAATTGTAATTGCGACCCCTGAATTGCTCAAGACCTACGCGAAGAAAGATATGATCCTGATGGACCCTTTGCCACGCGTAGAATCGGTTGACCCGGCGGTTGATGCAGATGAGCGGGCGGTTTATTTACGGTCTCAAATTAGAAATGGTCTTTATACACGTATGGCGCTGCTGGCGCTGGTATTGGGACGTATCTAGTGGAACGTATAGAGAAGAAGGAAGCGCTGTTTTTTTATCTTTCTTAATTGATAAAGAGTAATAGTTACGTAGTCAGTACACATGTATGCCGCTCCTATCGGCGCGCGATTGTCGAATTAGCGAGCGGATTTTTCTGGAAAAATATTGGAATCTGAGAGGATCACATGCACAATAAAAATGTCTCTGGCAACCTGCTTGAGGCAACCTCGTCGCCCATAGCCGTTGAACAAGATGCGGCTCACCGTGCGATGTTGATTGCGAATCAGCCTACTTATGGTGCACTTGTCTTAGAAGATGGAACACGTTTTGAGGGCATTTCATTTGGATATCATGGGGCGATATCCGGTGAAGTTGTGTTCTGTACTGGTATGGTTGGATATCCCGAGGCGCTCACCGATGCTTCATTTTCCGGGCAGATCTTGACCATGACCTTTCCGATTATCGGGAACTATGGTGTGCCTGATAAAGCACTCTGGGAAGATGATCATATTCATATTGCCGGATTGATTGTGTCCAATTATGTGGATACTCCTTCCCATCCTCAGAGCAAAATGAGCCTGGGAGAATGGTTACAGCGCGAAGGGGTACCAGCCCTGGAGATCAAGGATACCCGTCTATTAACGCAGCATATTCGCAATCATGGTGCGATGCTGGGGAAGATCGTGTTTGATGAGGACATTCCTTTCCACGATCCGAATATTGAGAATCTGGTGGCGCGTGTCTCCGGGACAGAGGTACGGCACAATGGCGAGGGCGATACGACGATTGTCCTGATCGACTGTGGCGCGAAACAGAATATTGTGCGGAGCCTGGTCGCCAGAAATGTGCATGTCGTGACGATACCCTGGGATTATGATCTTTTTTCAGAGGAGCGACCTTTTGATTTTGATGGTATTCTGATATCAAACGGGCCGGGTAATCCAAAGATGGCGGCTCAAGCTGTTGAGACTGTACGTATGGCGATGGAGCGCAATATTCCGACCATGGGTATTTGCCTGGGACATCAGATTCTCTCGCTGGCAGCGGGAGGGGATACTTACAAATTGAAGTTCGGCCATCGCAGTCAGAATCAGCCAGCAATCATGTGTGGTACCAAACGATGCTATATCACGACGCAGAATCACGGTTTCGCGGTTGGGACTGTACCACCAGATTTTGAACCCTGGTTTGTCAATGCAAACGATGGAAGCAATGAAGGGATCAAGCATCATGAGCGTCCCTTCTTTTCTGTACAGTTTCATCCCGAGGCCGCTCCTGGTCCTGAGGATACCGATTGGCTTTTTGACTACTTTCTGGAGAAAGTGAGAGGCGAAAATGACTAAACCAGGCAAGGTTCTGGTGCTTGGTGCTGGTGCACTGAAAATTGGACAATCCGGCGAATTTGACTATTCTGGATCACAAGCGCTAAAGGCCTTAAAAGAAGAGGGAATTGCGACCGTTCTGGTCAATCCCAATATTGCAACCATTCAGACATCGAAGGAGATGGCGGATAAGGTCTACTTCCTTCCGGTCACACCCTTCTTTGTCGAAAAGATCATTGCGAAAGAGCGCCCGGATGGTATTCTGCTTGCCTTCGGTGGTCAAACGGCTCTGAACTGCGGTATTGCTCTGCATCGCAATGGTGTGCTGGAAAAATATGACGTGCAAATTCTCGGCACACCTGTTTCAGCGATTATTCTGACCGAAGATCGACAGGCGTTCGCCGAACATCTGGGCAAGATTTCGATCCCCACGCCGCAGAGCCGCACCGCCGAGACATTGGCCGATGCACTGGTGATTGGGGAAGAGATTGGCTTTCCTGTCATGGTGCGCGCAGGTTTTGCTCTGGGAGGTCAGGGATCTGGCATTGCGAAAGATCGCGCGCACCTGGAGCATATTGTCAATGGTGCTCTGGCCTTTGCGCCGCAGGTCTTGATCGAGCAATATCTGCACCACTATAAAGAGGTGGAATACGAGGTGGTACGTGATGCCTACGACAACTGTATCACCGTCTGTAATATGGAAAATATGGACCCCCTGGGCATCCATACGGGTGAGTCTATCGTGATTGCGCCCAGCCAGACTCTGACCAATGCTGAATATCATATGTTGCGTTCAGCCGCTGTAAAGATCGTGCGCAGCCTGGGCATTGTGGGCGAGTGTAACGTACAGTACGCTTTAAATCCAGAGACTTCACAGTATTCTGTGATCGAAGTGAATGCGCGTCTGTCGCGTAGCTCTGCTCTGGCAAGTAAGGCCACCGGCTATCCTCTGGCCTACGTGGCGGCGAAACTGGCGCTGGGTTATGCTTTGACAGATATTACGAATCGTATTACAGGTGTCACGAGAGCATGCTTCGAGCCCAGTCTGGATTATGTGGTCGTAAAAATTCCACGTTGGGATCTGGATAAATTTAAAGGCGTTGATGAGACGATTGGCACCGGCATGAAGTCCGTTGGCGAGGTGATGGGAATTGGCCGTACCTTTGAAGAGGCCTATCAAAAAGCCATTCGCATGCTGGATCTGGATTTTGAAGGGGCGACCTCAGAAAAGATCTTTGCTCAAAGCAACGAATCAGTCGAAGAGGTGATTGGACGATATCTATATACGCCAACTCCGAAGCGTATGTTTGCCTTGCCTCTCTCAATGCGCAATGGTTATAGCCTTGAGCAGATCCATGAGATCACCGGCATCGACCTCTGGTTCTTGCAGCGTATCAAGCATGTGGTGGATCTTGAAGCCCAATTGCAGGCCAGTTCAACCTTAACTGAACCTTTCTTGAGGACATTAAAGCAGGCTGGCATTTCAGACAGGCGTATTGGTGAGCTTCTGGATCTGGATGAATTAGAGATACGGGCCATTCGTAAGCAGGCGGGTGTTGTGCCCAGCGTGTTCCAGATTGATACTCTGGGTGCGGAATTTCCGTCTGAGACGAATTATCTCTATACCACCTACAATGGGCAGCATGATGATGTCACGCCCCTGGGTGAGGTTGGGGTAATTGTGATCGGCTCTGGCTCCTATCGGATTGGCTCTTCCGTCGAATTTGACTGGACCTCGGTGAGTACTGTAAAGGCCCTTCATAAATATCAGAAACGTTCAATCATTATCAACTGTAATCCAGAGACTGTCTCGACCGATTATGATATCTCAAATCGCCTCTATTTTGAGGAATTGACATTTGAGCGCATCGCGGACATCTGCGAGTTTGAATCTCCCTCAGGGGTGATTGTTTCTGTCGGTGGGCAGACTCCAAACAATCGCGCTCGTGCCTTGCAGCAGTATGGGTTCCACTTATTGGGTACCGATGCCAATGATATTGATCGTGCTGAAGATCGCAATAAGTTCTCGGCACTGCTTGACTCGTTGGATATCCGCCAGCCTGAATGGAATAGCTTTACCGATCTGGCTGATCTAGAATTGTTTTCTGAGCGGGTTGGCTTCCCGGTGCTGGTACGCCCTTCTTATGTACTGTCGGGTAGCGCTATGAAGGTTTGTTATGACCAGCAGCAACTCGAACAATATGTTCAGGAGGCTGCTGCAGTCTCGCCGGAGCATCCCGTCACGGTCTCCAAATTTATGCGTCAGGTAAAGGAGATTGAGTTAGACGCGGTCGCGCAACGTGGTGAGGTCAAAGCCTTCGTTATCTCTGAGCATATCGAGAATGCGGGTGTCCACTCTGGCGATGCCACAATTGTCTTGCCCCCGCAGACCTTGAATCAAGAAACGATGGCCCGAATTGAAAAGGTTGGACGTGCGGTCGCGCAGGCCTTGCGGATCACTGGTCCCTTCAACATGCAGTTCCTGGCCAAAGATAATCAGGTCTATGTGATTGAAGTCAATCTGCGTGCCTCGCGCACCTTCCCTTTTATCTCGAAGATCACCGGCGTCAATTTCATCGAACTGTTTGTCGATGCCCTGTTCCAGGAGAATATTCCCGCAGTTAAGATACCAAAGCTGAACTTTACCGCCATCAAGGCACCACAGTTTTCCTTCTCACGCCTGACTGGTGCTGATCCGGTCTTACGTGTGGAAATGGCATCGACTGGAGAGGTTGCCTGCTTTGGGGAAGATGTCGAAGAGGCCTATCTCAAAGCTATTCTGGCAACTGGCGGTTCCATTCCGAAAAAGGGTATCTTCATCAGTCTGGGTGGAGATGAGAAAAAGGCGAAATTCCTGGCGAGCGTTCGCTTATTAGCCTCATTGAATGTTCCACTCTATGCAACTGAAAAGACCAGCCAGTTTTTGCGTGAGCATGGTGTAGAAACCACGATGCTGTATAAAATACATGAAGAAAAATCACCGAACGTCCTGACTTACTTTGCGGATAACAAGATTGATCTGGCGATTAATATTGTTGAGGGTCATGTGCAGAAAGCCGTGGATGATGATTATGCGATGCGCCGCTATGCTGTTGATCATAACATCCACTTATTCACAAAACTAAAGCAAGCACGTCTCTTCATCAAAGCAGTGGTGGAGAAAGATCTGGCGACTATTCCCATCAAGTCGTGGGATGAGTATCTAGATACATCATTGTAATGGTACGGGTGATCATCGATCAGATCAATATGGAAAGAATGTTGGAGGTCCGCGAGAGTAGCGCATCTCCAGGAGTAACCCATGGAACAAGGTACAACGCGTAAAAACGATCCAATGATTATGCAATTATTCGCGAATGTGAACGCGATCGTTGAAGATAGCCATTTTGTGTACAGTTCTGGACGACATAGTTCAGTTTATGTGAACAAAGATGCTCTCTATCTGCATACGGGAGTGATTGCCAGATTGGCACAACTGATGGCTCAGCCTTATCAGGCTGATCAAATTGATGTTGTGGTCGGCCCGGTGATTGGAGGAGTCATCCTTTCACAGTGGGTGGCTTCCCATCTCAATCAACGTCGTACTTCTGGAGAGACGCTGGCCGTTTTTGCGGAAAAGGGCAGCGATAGCCTGGATAAGCAGTTTGCTTTTAACCGTGGCTATGATCGTTATATAGCAGACAAGAACATCCTGGTTGTCGAGGATGTTCTTACCACCGGTGGTTCCGTTCATCAAGTTGTGGATCTGGTGCGACGCCATGGTGGCAACATGATTGGGATCAGTGCACTTTGCAATCGTGGCAATGTACAGCCTAAAGATGTGGGTGATGTCCCTATTCATTCACTGATTGAGTTGTCTCTGCAGACGTATAGTGAGACCGAATGTCCTTTCTGTCAGCAGGACGTTCCGGTGAATACAGTACTTGGGAAGGGACGGGCTTTTCTGGCGCGTCAGAAAGCTCAGGCGCAATCCTAAATAGTGTTGCATAGCTGCAAGGTGTGGCTTTGTCGATCCGATGATGCTGACAAATAACGCCTTGCCGCTATGAGTAGCCAGGAGATAAGATTCTGATGATCAAAGCGCAACCATTACAGCTAGCAACCTCTTTTCGCGCTCAACTTGAGCAGCGCTGGCAACGTGGTAATTTCGTCTGTGTCGGTTTAGATCCTGAATATGAGCGCTTACCAGTCAGCGTTAAAGAAGGGCGTACGCCAGAAGAGGCGCTGTACTTCTTTGCACGTGAAATCATTGATGCTACACATGATCTGGCCTGTGCCTATAAGCCAAACAGTGCTTTTTATGAGGCCCTGGGTGTTGCTGGCATGCGTGCTTTAGAGCGGATCGTGGCTTATTGTAAAGAGCACTATCCTGAAATCCCGGTGATTTTGGATGCTAAACGTGCTGATATTGGCAATACCAATCATGGGTATATCACTGCCGCTTTTGATCTGATGCACGTGGATGCTATTACTGTACATCCTTATCTGGGAAAGGAAGCATTGACACCATTTCTGAACCGCAAGGATAAAGGCGTGATCGTGCTGGCTAAAACCTCCAATCCTGGCTCTGGCGAGTTGCAGAATTTACTGGTTGGAGAGGCTCAGGAGCCACTCTATCTGCTGGTTGCGCGCAACGTTGCGCAGCATTGGAATGAGCATGGCAATTGCGCGCTGGTAGTAGGAGCCACCTATCCTGAAGAACTGCGCAGGGTCCGTGAAGTAGTTGGTGACGTGCCACTGCTTATCCCTGGTATTGGCGCGCAGGGTGGTGATGTCGCAGCAACCGTCCAGGCTGGTAAAGATAGCCGTGGCTGGGGAATGATAATCAACTCCTCGCGTGGTATTATTTATGCTTCATCGGGTGCTGATTTTGCGCAGGCAGCCAGAAAAGCGACCGAGGCACTGCATCTCGAAATCAACAGCCACCGTGCGTAAAACCAGCACGTCTCTATATTGGTAGCAAAAGAGCGAGGACGACATTCTTTTGTTATTTACAGAATGTCGTCCTCGCTCTTTATTCGTCATTTAAGAGAAAATGAAGAAATAGCAATAATATTGTATACTTCTACGCCAGAAGAGCGAGGGCAACAAGTGGGTAGGTTGCTTCTCGCTCTTCTATCGTATTTGGTGTAGCCTTTTAGATTACGCGTTAGTGTTTGTCAGCGGCTCCACGATTTCTGTAACGAGGCGGTGTACGATCCCGGCTGGATAGGGAGGACGCAGGTTAAGCACGATGTGATTTGCCCCGACGTTAATGAGCTTTTGTATTGCTTCGCGTGTCTCCTGAAGATTGTTGGGATTGATGACAATCTGGATCGAACGGGCAATTTCGGCGGGATTGCGACCAATGGCGGCACAATGCTCATCCAGAATGGCGCTTTTATGTTTGAAGTCTTCAGGCGTGCCACCTGGGATATTCCAGATATTGGCGTATTTAGCGACAATGCGTAAGGTGAGTTTTTCGCCCCCGCCTCCTATGACAAAAGGTGGATAGGGCTTCTGTACTGGTTTCGGTTCGCAATACGCGTCTTTAATTTGATAATAGCGGCCCTCGAAGGTCGGCGCTGCCTCAGTCCACATGCGTTTAATAATTTCGCATGCCTCTTCCAGGCGTCGCAGGCGCTCGCCAGGCTTGTAGAGCGGAATACCATAAGCTTCATGTTCCGCCTCATTCCATCCGGCTCCGATTCCGAAGTCAAGTCGGCCTTTTGAGATAATATCGACAGTAGCCGCAATGTTGGCGAGTACGGCAGGATGGCGATAGGTATTGCCGGTAACCATTAAACCCAGACGAATCCGTTTGGTTACAGCGGCCAGCGCGGAGAGAACCGTCCAACCCTCCAGGCAGGGACCATTCAAGTCGCCTGAGAGCGGAAAGAAGTGATCGAATAGCCAGGCGTGTTCCAGGGTAGGTTCCGCGTCAGCGTCTTGCCAGATAGACAGCATATCCTCATAGGTTGTCCACTGGGGAGCAGTTTTAATGCCAAAGCTGAGATGCGACATCGCAAAAATACTCTCTTTCATGTAGTAGGTACTATACGGATTCTGTTTTTAGTCTACCTCACATATCTACCACATGCAAGGATACATCTATTGGAGAAAAGAAAAGGCGAGACTATCGTAGTCTCGCCTGAGTTTGTTTAAAATGCGAACTTAGATACGTTCTAATGGTTTGAATCCAAGTACGCGTAAGACGTTACCCATAGTCTGGGTAGTAGCCTGCACCAGGAAGGCGCGAAATGCTTTTACCTGTTCATCAGTTTCTTTGAGCATGGGTGGTGTATGCTCATAGAAGTCGCTAAAGTGTGCCGCCAGATCATAGGCATATGAAGCGAGCAGGGATGGAGCGAGTTGTTCAGTATACTCGGCCAGGCGGCGGGGATAGACGTCGATGTGACGTAGCAGATCCCATTCGCTCTGCTCTAACTGTGCTGGTAGCTGCTCCAATCTGGCTGGAATCTCATAGCCAGCGTCCTGGAGACGGCGCAGAATGCTATTCGCACGGGCGTAAGCATACTGTAAGTAGACGCCTGTATCACCGTTAGGACGCAGTACGTCATCCATATCCAATGTAATGATCTGTTGTAGATTAAAGCGGATCATAAAGTAACGAATCGCAGAAGCAGCCAGCAAGGTAGCTGTCTCGGGCGGAAGGTCAGCTTTATTATCCTGTTTACGTACCTCTTGCATACGAGCAATAGCTGCATTGATGAGATCATCGGCCTTAATCTCGATACCTTTGCGCCCCGACATGGCATAATATTCGCGTCCATCGGAAGTATCAATGCCCAATTGTGCCGCTGTAGCAGCTGAAAGCGTCACGACTTCATAGGCCAGATGTTTCGAATTGTCGGCCTGTTCTTCGTAGCCCAGTCGGCGCAGGCTTTCATAGACAACCTGTTGCAGGTAGGACTGGCGTACGTCGATCACATTGATGACACGTTTGGCATGTCCAAATTTCGTAGTGGGAGCTTCATCGGTCACAATTTGTAACTGAGGATCATGCGGCGTGCGCATCGTCCACAGCTTACGTCCATCGTATTGGATGCCCCAGGGGACGAAGTGGAAATCTACACCAAGTTGATCGGCCAGACCAAATTTCCATAATTGGTACGCAATATCTTTCGCGGTATAGGTAGCCGTGCCATCACTACGGACCAGGATTTTATCGCTACTGCGGTCACCTTCGTTGGTCTGGGTATCTCCATCGCCAAACGGCAGAATCCAGCAACCAGCGGCATGGCCTGTTTCGGGCTTTTCAAGTAGCCCGCGTGACTTCAGCATCTCGAAAGTATGTTGCCAGAGACCTGCATGCAAAATGGCAGATTCCCATGGCAATATATCATAGGAGATATTGAGACGTGACATGGTCTTTAAATGTGCCTGTACAATTTTATGTGAAAGTTCAGCGGCCATCACTGGATAATTTGTGCCCGAGGCTGACTTTTCTCCATGCTCAATGGCATGGAGCACTTCTTTGCGCAGGTGGGCAGTCATCTGTCCCTGTTCGGTTTCTTTTTCGTCATAGATTTTGCTGACGGTCGTATAGACACGTGAGCAGTAGTAGTCAAATGACTCATCGGCTTGCTGCTCATTGCCGCCTGGAATATTTACCAGACCTTTTTTCAGCATCTCAAAGCCTACAACAACATCTGCCACCTGCACGCCGGAATCATCAATATAATTGTCAGCTTCAACCTGGTAGCCCTGAGAGCGCAGCATACGTACAACAGTATCCCCGATACATGAGTTACGCAAATGACCAACGTGAGCTGCTTTGTTGCTATTAATATTTGTGTGCTCAACAATTACTTTCGTGCCAATGCCGAGTGTCTGCTGACCAAAATCAGCGCCCGCCTCAAGCACACGATCGATAATCTGTTGACCAACTACAGGGCGATTTAAACGGAAATTGAGATAGCCAGGCTTGGTGGCGGTGATTTCCTGAATGACTGCCTGTGAGTTTGCCTGGAGGATGGTTTGCATGGCCTCGGCAATTTTTAAAGGTGGTCGTTTGAGTTTGCCAGACCAGGCCATTACAGGGATAGAATAATCTCCGAAGCTGGCTTGTGCTGAGAGTCGTAGATCAATTGGTAATTGTGTCGCGTCTATACTGCTCTGTTCCTGTTCGAGATAGGTAGCGACCGCTTGTTGCATGATGCCGGTAATATAGGTATGTATATCTTGCGGCGTTGAATCGGTCATAAATTGTGCCTCACTAGATACTGTCATCAATCCCTCTCTTCAACCTGGATGTTGCCCATTACTATAGCGTAGGTTGTCTCTGTGGTCAAGCGCTGATGGGTACTGCATCCATTGTATACCGCAGGAATATCCTCTCCTTTAATCAATCTATGGGATACTGATGCCTCTCTACTCTCCAATATGAAAGCGGGCTAACAGTTTCTGCTGTCTGTTACCCACATTTTTGGAGTGAAGAAATGATAGAATAGAAGAAAGGAAAAATGAAGAAAAGAGAGAGAGAGAAGAAAAAATGGAGCAAGAGCGCATACAAACCGCTGAACAGTGGGCCGTCCTGAACTATGGGACAGCATTGCTGGCTGATACACGACACACCGCCCG
>NZ_BIXY01000010.1 GCF_008326305.1 Dictyobacter arantiisoli
AATTGGTCACTGACTTCCCACGGTTTGGTTCGGGCCATCTTGGTTTCTCCTTTGCTTGGGGGATTCGTGTTCCTTTCCTTGTTCTTGATTCTATCATCTCCTTCCACGTTTTCGGATAAGTTCTAAAGGGTGGCTCCTACTAAAAGTCCGAGAGTTCTATCCTCGGCCCATACTCAAGCGTATGAATTAAGAGAACAATAAAAATAATAGCAGTGTCATGTTTTTATAACATGCTTTCTATCAGGCCTGTTATAGTACAAAAAAAAGGGCGAAAGAGGCTCATTGATGCATACCAAAAGAACCCGAATCAATAGATTTTCGCAATTCATGCGCTCATTCCGAGTGATCCGGCTGCTCCTATGGACGCTCTGGGTAATTTATCGCGAGCGACGTCGAGTTGTCCGAGCCCGCGAACAAGGTAATTACGAGGTTCAACCAAATGTTGATGTATTGATTGAAGTATTAGTAGCATTCCGTCAGACAGCAATCAAGCTGGGCGTATTGATGATCAAACTCGGTCAATTCCTCAGTACGCGTGCCGATCTGCTGCCTGAACGTGCCCTGGCAGTGTTGACCTCCTTGCAAGATGAGGTGCCAGCAGAGCCTTTTGAGCACGTGGTGAGCGTGCTTGAACAAGAATATAAAAAGCCCATTATGGAGCTTTTTACGAGCATTGAGACTGACTGCACGGCGGCAGCTTCACTGGGACAGGTGCATAAAGCAGTGCTGGCTACCACCGGAGATACCGTCGCGGTCAAAGTTCAGCGACCAAATATTGATCAGCTTGTGCGAATGGACTTAAATAGTTTGAGATTTGTCATCTGGGTTATTACGAAATTTTTTCACTCCGATTTCATCGATATGTGGGGATTCTATCGCGAATTCCGCCGTACGGTAATCGAAGAGACGGATTTTGTTACCGAGGCAACCAACGCAAAACGCTTTCAGGAGATGTTTAAAGATAACCATGCTGTCTATATCCCCAAAGTCTATGAGGATTATATTACCCGCCGTGTACTGATTCTGGAGTGGATTGATGGTATCAAATTAAATGATTACGCGGCGCTTGATGCCGCCCATATGAACCGTTTAGAGATTGCCAATCGCACTGTCAGTGCCTATTTTTATCAATTCTTTGAAGCTG
Source organism: Dictyobacter arantiisoli (assembly GCF_008326305.1). Taxonomy (GTDB): domain Bacteria; phylum Chloroflexota; class Ktedonobacteria; order Ktedonobacterales; family Ktedonobacteraceae; genus Dictyobacter; species Dictyobacter arantiisoli. Next base: position 1,145 of record NZ_BIXY01000010.1, read on the forward strand.
GCTTTTTCCATGCAGACCCTCATCCAGGGAACATCTTCGTGAAAAAAGATTCAAGCCCTGATAATCCTATTGTGACCTTTCTGGACTTTGGTATGGTTGGCTCAATCACCAGGGGCATGAAACGTTCCATGCGCGATATCTTCCTGGGCTTTATCACACGCGACGCTCATGCGATTGTTGTTGCGCTCACGCAATTAGGCTTTATTGGTGCGGGGGCCAATGCTGTCTCAATTGAGAAGGCAATTGTGCTGATTCTGGAACAATATCATGGGGTAACGCTGGGACAAATGCGCAATCTTGAGATGGGTGAGGTGACGCGAGATATTGTGAATCTGCTCTATGGACAACCCTTCCAGATTCCAGCCCAATTTGCCTTTACTGGCCGCGCGATTGGCACCCTGGTTGGCGTCGCGACCGGGCTGGCCCCTGATTTCAATTTCATTGAGGTTGCGATTCCTTATGCCCGTAACTTCCTGGGCATGGATACCAATTCAACCCGCGAAACAATCCAGGAGTTAACTACGAAATTACTTGAGAATGGGAAAGTTCTTTTGAGCTTACCACGCTCAGTAGAAAGTCTGATCACACGTATCGATGCGGGACAAATGGAAGTCAAACTTGCAAACCTTCCACAAATGAGAGGTCGCCGTGGGCGAAATGGTGGCAGTGGAGGAGTGCCAATTACGATTGGTGGTAATGGCCGTACCTCGCTGGTCTTGATGTTCCTGGCCTCAATGGGAGGGGGTATCTATCTTTCCAATATCCATCTCGCCGGTCCTGGCTGGTTCTGCCTGGGATTGGCTGGTATAACCGCCCTCGGAGCGCTTCTCAGACGCTAAAAGACACGTCTCCCCATAACATCTGGAAACTGGGGCTCGCTTGTAAGCTGACGCACACGAGCCTGCAACCGTTTTTAGTATGTCTTGCAGAAAAAAGTTCTGTGGAATTTTTTCTGCAAGACATACTAAAAACATTTTTAAGCACCTCAGGTGCAAAAACTCATACGCGAAGATCACGAAGGCCATGGGGATCTGGCACAATTGTCCAATGTTCATCATCTGGACTATGAGCTTTGCCTTCGCGTGCTAGTTTGAGGAGATGGGCTTTGACAGATTGTGCAGCCATAACATGCAAGCGAGGATCGATATCGGTGTAGATTTGCTGCACAATTGAGGAAAGATCATCTCCCTGGGGATGTGCCTGTAGGACGGCGATGATTTGTTGCTCACGTTGCTGACGGTGTTCGATATAGGTCCGCAGGCGCTGCTGAGGATCAGTGATGATGGGGCCGTGCGCGGGGACGATTTCTTTGATGGGTAATTGCTGGAAGCGCCGCAGCGAGTCAAGATAGTCCAGCATGTCTCCTTCGGGCGGTATGATGACGACAGTGCCACTGCCAGCAAGCAGGTCACCAGCAAAGAGGATGTGGCGTTGCTCAAGCCAGAAGCTGAGATGATCAAAACGATGGCCGGGCGTATGGATGGCGCGTAATTGGTCATTTCCGGCTGGAAAGATCGTGCCATCAGCGATCTCTCTGTCAGCGCAAGGGACTCCCTGTCGGCTAAAGGCAGAGATAGGCACAGCTAGCCTTTGTCGTAACTCCTCGGCACCGCCCAGATGATCAGGATGTCCATGCGTGATGAGGATATGCCGGATACCCCCACGTTGCTCGCCGGCGCGTATAATCGCAGCCAGATGCTCCTCTTGCTCATCCCCTGGATCAATTACTAGTGCCCCCGCTTCACCACCTCCCAGGACGATCGTGTTGGTGCCTGCGCCAGTCATTATCGAGGCATTGGGTGCCAGAATGAATGTATAAGCTGTTCCATTTTCAGACATATCTTTACTCCTTCTGAATGAGCAATCGAGTTCTTGCATCAAATCTCATACGACTTATGCCGATTCTTCTGGCAAGACAAAATTGGATCGTCTGACCATAAAAATCTCAAATCCAGCGGCGCTATCCCATAACAACATCACCGCCGCCGAGGGCCGGGGCTGCACCAACATCCTTAAACCTTCTGCCTATCCCTCTCTGCTTTACGGCAGAGAGATATCCACAAAAACGCTTCACACACCTGTATATTACAATAGCTAACAATTTACAGGAGTGCCAGGAAATACCAATCCCTCTTCTCTCTCCCCTGCCACAGGCGGTATAAAAAAGATATGGAAAGCTCTGAAGCTACCACCGTTTCTGTGTTACAAAGAAATGTTTTCTGTTATAATTTGGAAGAAATATTAGTCGGGCGAATACAAGATCGCCTTCAACATACGATAGAAATTGGTGTATTAATGTCTATTGAGATACAGACAGGAAGGCAACCCTCACCGCAATTGCGTGTCGGACTGATCGGCGATCCGGTAGGGCATTCCTTTTCACCACGTTTTCAACAGCCAGCCTTTGATGCATTAGGAATTCCGGCTCGCTACGAACTCTGGCACACACCGGCGAAACAACTCATTGAACGTATTCGCTCGCTCTGTGAGCCAGATTGCCTTGGCGCAAATGTGACAATTCCGCATAAAGAGGCTGTGTTACCATTGCTCGATAAGATTGATCCGCTGGCGACCCGTATCGGCGCGGTCAATACAATTGTCCATCACGATGATTATTTGTACGGATATAATACTGATGCCATGGGACTCCTGCACGCGTTACATGAGCAGGGATTGGGCACAAAAGAGCAGAACAAGATCTCACTGCGAGGCTATAATGCTCTTTTATTAGGCGCTGGTGGCGCGGCCCGCGCTGCCGCATTCGCACTGGTGGACGCCGGCGTTGAGCAACTTATCATCCTCAATCGCCATCTAGAACGTGCTCAACACCTTGCAACAGATATTCAACAACATTATGATCGCCCCGTCTTTAGCTTAAATGATCCCTCGTTCTTAATCCCACGCGCCTCATCACTCATTATCAATGCCACATCGGTGGGTCTGCACGAGGATATCAGCCCGTTGCCAGCCAAAATATTAGCCCATTATGATCCTGATACCTTTGTATATGATATGATTTATAATCCGACACAGACCTATCTTCTGTGTCAGGCACGCCTGATGAACTTCCGGACAGCTAACGGCCTTTCAATGCTGCTCCATCAGGGCGCGCAATCCTTTAGTCTGTGGACGAACCAACCCGCTCCAATCGAGATTATGCGTAGATCATTAATGTAGTTTGATCAAACAAGATTTCGGCATTTCTCCATACAGATGTGATAAAATGGGTACGCAAGAAGTATCCCCGCTATCTTTTGTGCTCACTATTTTTTAATGCCGTGTTGAATTTCATCGCTGCACCGGGAGTGTTGCATACAGAGTTGTTCGCAACCGTTCTACACGCAATGTACTTCTTGTTCATCCAATAGCTTGTATACGAGCACTATAGGAGAAAGGAAGAATCGTGCGTCTATTGACACTGTTCGTGCTGCCAAGCAGTTATGCTTTCTGCCGTCTCCATCCCGACGGACACATTCCACACTGGGCTTTGTTAGGCAATGAGTTTATCTCTTTAACACGTACCGATGAAGAACTTTCCGTTGTTTGTTTAGAAGAAAATGTACCGGAAGACGCACAAGCGGAACGTGGTTGGCGCTGCATTAAAGTCGAGGGACCATTTGATTTTTCTGTTTCAGGGGTACATGCCTCGCTGGCACTTCCATTAGCTGAAGCCAATATTAGCGTGATGGGCATCGCTACCTATCAGACCGACTATTTATTGATGAAAGAACAAGATCTCGAGCCAGCTATTGCAGTCCTGAGCAAGGCAGGTCATACGATACGCCGTAGCTAACCAGACTTCCCTGAACGCATTCAATTGCAAACATTTCCATACAAGGCAGATTTTGTAAGTTGAGGGTAGAGGCACACTATGTATGCCTCTACCCTCAACTTACCTCTGTCCCTAACAAAGCGTTTGTTTCCCATGCTCTCGACGGTCTCTGTGCATGAGTTTTCGCACCTGCGGTGCTCAAACATCTTTTTAGTGTGTGGTGCAGGAAAGGTGCACAGCACCTTTCCTGCACCACACACTAAAAAGGGCGCAGGCGCGCACGCGCCTGTCAGCAGGTGAGCAGCAAGATCCCGCTGGTGATGGGAATCAAACACTTTGTAAAAAGACCGAGCCGGAATATTGTAAGATAGATGTATCGCTTTCACAAAGGAGAGATATTCACGTGAAACTCGTTAGTTTTTTCAATCAAGCCGATACAAATATCCGACCCGGACTCGTACAACACGATACAGTTATTGACATTGGCCAGGCTGGCGCACTGCTATCACTTGCCATGCCAACTTCAATCCAGCAGATCATCGAAAACTATGCAACCATCAAGCTCCCCCTGCAAGACATTGCGACAGCCAGTGAACAGGGCAAGCTCGCCGCAGCCAGCTATCCTCTCAAGCAGGTTACTCTGGTTGCTCCTATCCCCCAACCTCGCAAAAACATTATGTGCCTGGCCGTCAACTATAGCGAACATGCACAAGAGACTGCAGCCCATCGCGAACATGGTGGAAAGCCACCCACACAGCCCATTATATTCACCAAAGCTCCTACCACGGTTAATGCACCCAATGGAAAAATTGTGATTGATCCCGCTGTGTCGAGCGAGATGGATTGGGAAGTGGAACTGGGTGTTATCATCGGCACGGCCGGGAAAAATATTCATGAGACTGACGCCATGCAACATGTCTTCGGCTATACCATCCTCAACGATGTCACGGCACGTGATCTACAATCTCGTCATAAACAGTTCTTCAAGGGAAAAAGTCTGGATGGTTCCTGTCCAATTGGACCCTGGATTGTGACTGCCGATGAGATCAGCGATCCACATCATTTATCACTGCAATTGCGCGTCAATGGGACAATCAAGCAGTCAGGGAACACCCGACAGATGATTTTCTCGATTCCCGATATGATCGCAGTTCTTTCACAGGGCATGACCCTGGAGGCTGGTGATATCATCGCAACTGGCACTCCAAGTGGGGTCGGTTTCACCCGTCAACCACCTGAGTTCCTCAAACCGGGCGATATCATGGAATCTGAGATCGAGCAGATTGGCACCTTGCGTAATCCTATTGTCGGTGTCTAAGACGAAATCACCGCACGAAAACGGGCCCGTGTATGCTTTGCAATTCATACATGGTGCCCGCTTTCGGTTAGATACTTTGTCGTGTCTGTCTTTTCGTTATAAGCCACCGGGAGGAGAGAACGCGCTCTCTGGCTATACCTGCACGCCCTCGCGTATCCAGGCAGGCAAGGGACCCCAGAGGTTGAGCGCCGTCGCTCGCGTATGCCAGAGGCGAGGAGGAGCTGTCACATCATGATCATAATATTGTTGGATGCCCGCTGATAGCTCAACATGAATACCATCTGGATCAGCAAAGCGCAGGAAGAGATCGCCGCTTGCTCCGTGGCGACCCGGTCCCCATACTAATGGTACCTGATGCTGGCTTAAATGGTCAGCCCAATGGAACAATTCAGGTCCATCGGCGATACCAAACCCGAGATGATCAATTCCGGCCTGACCTTGAATAAACATGATCGTATGATGATTCTGGTTGCAGCGCAGCCAGGCGCGCTCACGCAAAAGCCAATCAGAGATATCAAAGCCCAGGGCTTCAGTATAAAACTCGACCATAGCTTCCAGATGCGGCGTATACAGAGCAATATGTTGAAGTGTCTGAGGATGCCAGAGGGAGCGCCGTCCGCGCGGTGTTATCAGCAGATCATCAGCTCTGGCAGAAATCTCAATGCGATTGCCATCTGGATCATTAAACCAGAGCGTATCCCCCATATCAGGATCGCCATCGCGTGCTTCAAGCATGAGATCAATGCCCGCCATTTTGAGGCGAGCCGCCAGAGCAGCTAGCTCGGCATCCGAATCAACCTCAAAAGACAAGTGGTGGAGAGGAGACCGCTGCACTGGACGTCGTCCATTGGTTGCCACCAGACGCGTATCCTCAAACAAGCCTACACTATGAGACACTTCATCCAGGGCCAGGAATATATTAGCCTCATCATCATCCACATTCCCAACTGCCGCGCGCGCATCTAACCCAAGGACCTGATGGTAGAAATGTGCTTGCGCCGACACATCAGTCGTCCATAAACCAACATGTGCCAGGCGCTTAACCTTGACCTTCTGTATCTGCTGGTTGCTCATTGGAGCCTCCTCAATTACCTATCTGCTGCTATGTGCATGAAACCTGCCTGTTATCATACGTCTCTCGCACAATCAGGTCAACAAATCACCCGAAGGTCATAGAGCAGGTGCGCTTATTCAGGACGTATCATGTTTTGACGCCGCTCACGCTTTACAATATCCCTGCTAATCGTCAACGAAGCATGAGGTTTGGTATCCAAAAAATGCTTGATATTAGTAGATGACAAATCAATGGTTTCCAGGACACGTATTAAAGGTGTTGCGGGAACAGGCATCGGCGTTTCAGGAAAAGGAAATGTCGCCGGTATCTGCGTCTGTGGCACGAAAGATTGCTCTAACTCCTGCGTGGCGGACACCGCTCGAGTTGCGGTCTGAGATATATAGATGCTACGGGCGACCTGTCCCAGATGCGATACGGGAATACCGGCAAATGAGGTTGGCCCGGGCTGCAGGATATGCTGCCGCTCAACCTGCTCACGCTTACTATCAGACCAGAGATGCCTGATGATCACTGCCATCAAAGCAGCCAGGATCACAAGAAGCAAGATCGTCAACCAGTGATGCAGCACTATTCCTCCATCATACAGGGTAGCCAGAACAAACGCAGTCCCGATGATTAACAGGGCGAAACTGACCTGTATTATGCGCTGCAAGGATAGATATCGCGCGAAAAGTTGCCGACTATAGAGACGCCACACACCCAGTGTTGCGATCCATCTGCAGCTTTTCATAATGAAAAGCCGCCGTTGCTGTGCCGCCAGATTGGTATGGACACAACAGCGCATGTCAGTCGGCCAGATGGCCTTACTCGCACCAGACAACACCTGTTTACGCAGGACCTGTTGCATGCGAAGCTGTTTAGGATTTTGAATATCCCTACTCACCACCGTATACCTCGATAAAAAATGACTGAAGCATAATACTGTTCTCCCCCACAATCCTCAAACCCACAGAAACAGAAATCGTAGGTGCACTTCTACTATACCCCGTTCATACCAGTTTACCGCACTTTCTGGCTTCCGTATGGGATGAAGTTCCTACTTCCTTAGCACGATCACAATTTCAGCGCTTTAAACGCTCTCTTTTTGCGACTCGCAAGAAAGAAATCACCCATGTTATAGCACACAACGCACAACAAAAGATAGAAAGCAACGGTAAAGCACTCAATCAGATACGCTGTTTAACAATATGGTATCTATTATATACTAATAGCAAATTTAATAAAGCAAAAAGTATAAAAATACCATTAAGAAATCATAAATAGCCATGAAACACACAGAACAGTAAAAAAGCCACAAAAGAATAGAACAGCTAAAAACAGAGGATAGCTAGCGGAGAGAGCAAGACGTGGAGCATCCCATAGAGAGCTGCTTCCACGTAGCTATTGCAGTACAAAACGGTTATCCCAGATCATCAATGCTGTCGTCAACGTGTACAGTCCCATGGATTACGTTGTTATTCGGGGTATACGCAGGTGGGTCCCATTCAAAGGTCACCTTCTCGCGTCGAATAGGCATATTAGCCAGCAGCTTTTCAGCGCCACCTTCATGTGACAGATTCACCTGGACTTGATTTTCATCAATGGCAAGACGACGCGAGACAACCGAAAGAATTTCTTCTCGAATAATTTCAAGCAATTCTGGATTCAGTTTCAAACGATCATGTGCCAGTACGACCTTCAAACGCTCCTTGGCAACCTCGCCAGGAGTTGGTTTTTTCTTTCCGGCCATAAATTCAAAAACACCCATTAGAGCCCCCTCTTAGGAAGTTTGAGAGCGCACAGGCGGCTTCTCATTCAATGCAGAGCCAAATCCCATCAAGCGGCGTAATCGTTCGAGCAGGGAGGTAGATTCTACAACATCTTCGAGCGGTATATTTTCACCCAGGATTCGTTGAGATGCATGCATAAATCCGCGCCCCGAGCGCGTGCGCCGATCATAGACAGCGGGCTCGCCACGATTGGTGGCGACGATAATGGCTTCATCTTCAGGAATCACGCCCAGCAACTCGATTCCCAGTACCTCCAACACATCCGTGACATCCATCATATCACCACGCTTGACCATTTCGGGACGGAGACGATTAAGGATCAAACGTGGTTCCGGCTTGCCAGCAGCTTCAACCAATCCTATAATGCGATCCGCATCACGCACCGAAGCCATTTCTGGATTAGCCACAATCACAATTTCATTCGCTCCCACAATGGCATTGCGGAATCCTTGCTCAATACCAGCCGGTGAATCGATCAACACAAAATCGAATTCCTGCCGTAGCTGTTGACAAAGCTGCTCCATTTGTATACTATTGACGGCATTTTTATCTCGTGTCTGAGCTGCTGGTAACAAATAAAGCTCTGGCTGACGTTTATCCTTAATAAGCGCCTGGCGCAAGCGGCATTGTCCTTCAACGACATCAACCAGATCATAAACGATCCGATTCTCTAACCCCAGCACGGCATCAAGATTGCGCAAACCAATATCCCCATCTAGAACCACGACCTTCTTACCCTGCATTGCCAGCGCTGTGCCAAGGTTGGCGGTTGTTGTCGTCTTTCCCACACCACCCTTTCCTGACGTAATGGTGATTACCCGGCTATCCATGCTATACTCCCTCTGAAGATTTTTTCAGGCTGCTGTAGGAGAACATTCTGTTCCTGATCCATACAGTCTTCCAGTATATCACGAACGTTTCGTCGTAATAGATCTGCATTATCCAAGTTTACCAATGCAGGAACGCTCGTTATTTGCGGGGTGATCGCCCACTCACCCAGGTCTCAACAATAATTTGACCCTGGCGAATGGTAGCAACTTCGGGACGGGGTTGCGCTTCAAAACCTTCGGGAGGACGAGAGAGTAAATGTGCAATGCGCAACTGGACGGGTGCTAATTGTAACGAACAGACCATGGCATTATCATTATCTGGATATCCCGCATGGACCATACCCCGTAAGACACCCCAGACGATAATATCCCCACCGGCGACAATTTCGGCGCCAGGATTGACATCACCGAGCACCACAATATTGCTCTTGTGGTGGATGGCCTGCCCCGACCGAATGGTGCGACGCAGAAAGAGCGTATCTTCTGAATCTCTGACATCTCGCTGTGCTGGCCCGTTTTCGTTAGCCGGTGAGCCGCTCTCTACCATAACGCTCTCTGGCAACGCCAGGTTGATAGTTTTAGCCACACGACGCTTCTCAAGCGCGGACTCAACTGACGTGACAGACATATGATACTGTGTCAGCAAGTCTTCGAGTTGTCCGCGCTCATTGTTTAACAATGAACGACGCGTCGTATCCACCGTCAGCGAGGCTCCACGAAAAAAAGAAGGCGATTCCGCCAGACGGTCAGCTAATGCCGTCAATAATTCACTAAAGGCAGTTTCTGGTTCTAATGTGAGCAGTAATCCGTTGCGAGTCCCTTTAATAGCAATGTGTCCTGTCACAGACTGATGCTCCTCCCTATGCAGTCCGTCTGTATCTATATATGACCGTGCCGTCGACGCTTCTTTACCCGAATTATTTCCCATACCTTTTGTCCCCATATATTCCCGGAAGCTGGACGTATCTCTTGATACAGTAATAACGATGAATGTTGTACATATGTGTGCATAGATAAGTACCTAATATCATACAGTATAAACACATGACCTTCAAAACACAATAGGTCCTACTCCACAATAACCAGAACTTTTCATAACGGGAATAATAAACAATTACAGGAATACAAAGATCTAAAAATTCTAGAGAAAGTCTCTTGATTTATATAGCGATAGCCATCTACCATGCTGAGAAACTGCCTGGCCACCTGCGGTGGAGGGGGAGAAGAAGGAAGATGGGGACTGCTGTCTTCTTGCATCCTCGGCTGCTGATTGGGGAAGCTCTGACTTCGAACATGGATGACTTGCGGTTATCTCTGGATGTGCGTACAATGCCAGCGTAGTAACCGTTTCGTATTTACGTTGCCAGCCAATTATTATTCTATACATTTGACTGGCGATGTTTTCATAGTGGAGACTCGTAGTATGACTTCAACACAATTTCCTATGCAGGGCGAAATCGTGCTTACGCATGGAAAGACAACTATTGGCGTACGGCCAGATGGCAATCTGGTTTCTCATTTTCAGGTTGAGAACTGGCCCGTGTTGTATCGTGCCGTCACCGGTAATTTAAAGCGCTGGGGCATGCCATTGATGATTCCGAACTTTTCACAACTCAAAGGTGGGATATTTCAGGAAAAAGGAACAACCTTATCCTCTCACGGCTTCGGTCGCGATCTTCCCTGGTCTATCCTGCAACAGGATCAAGCCAGCATTACGCTTCAGCTCACCAGCAATGAACAGACACGTCCGCATTATCCTTATGAGTTTGTGTTTACCGCACACATCGAGGCTGGCGACGGAACACTGGCCTATACCCTGACCATCGAGAATCCTAACGATGTTACACTGCCGATTGCCCCTGGCTTTCATCCCTATTTTACGGTCGCGCAACAGGATAAAGCGGATATCACAGTTGAGGGATTACCAGAAGTAGATCCTAAAGCAATTCAATGGGACAGTCAGCCACCCAATAATCCATATTCCTTTCCCCATCGGGTGACGCTACAGATCCCACAGGGCGGCGTATTGACCATTGCGGAAGAACCATGGGAAGGGCAGTATTCGCTGGCAACTATGCAGGTCTGGAGCGAACCAGCCATTGCAGATGATCACAATTTTGTCTGCTTTGAGCCAGTCGTCACCAGCGAAGATGGACTCAATCGGCCCGCCGACCGCCTGAACATTCCCGCCCATAGTAGCCATCAGATCATTCTGCGCTTAAGCGCCAAACCATTTTAAAGCCCCTTTCGAACCTGCCCATAGTATGGAGACCGCATCTTCATGCTATGGGCGAGATGCTCATAATCGAAGAACGAGAATCATGAACAAAAACGTAGAGGCTGTGCCAGGGCCGCAGCCGAGGTGCGCTTTCCTCTTCATCGTACGATCTGCTCGCCCGTAGGCCCATCCGTACCGTAACCTCCATGCCAGGAGACGTCATAGAGCGTTGGGAGCGGGATGGTGGTACGTGAACGGGAAAGCGCACCTCAGTTGCGACCTCGGCACGCACCTACACTTCTCCATCATCATTTTCGTTCTTTGAGCAGTATTGCACGTCAAGGATGGCTGCTACAGGGCTGTCATATATAGACGCATACTATTGCGCACAGAATAGTATTATACTAGTATAGCGCAGACGTACCGTTATCCTGGCATTGCTTGACGAAGAACGTGCCTTTCGCTACTATAAAACTATGATACGACACAAGTGTAGCGGGGTCTGGGAAATAGGTGAGGAGGGGTTGGACTACGATGATACCATCAGAACATCAAGCAGCACCACATGGACAATTTGTCGGGCGGATATTACATGATGGTGAATATCAGGTGAAACAGCTATTTGCGCAGGGGCCAGCCCACACTATCTATCTGGCAACCCATACGACCCTGTCGCTCTCACTGATGCTCAAGCAGATTCGGGCCGATCAACCATTACCGGAAAGTGTGGTTGCAGAACTCGACTATATGCTGCATGGCGGCGATATGACCCGACGTACCTCCCATAAACAGACGCAAGACACAGTATTTCCTTCCAGCGGTGGCGCTTACACAGATCGATTCTTACGGGAAGCCCTCTTATTGGTACGCCTGCAACATCCAGTCTTACCAACCCTCTACGATTATTTTTCGGAAGATGGCTACTGGTATCTAGTCATCAACTATATTCCAGGCACAACCTTGCGTCATCAAATGCAACAATATGGCTATCTTTCTCCACATACAGCCCTGGGCTATGCCATCCAGATCTGTGATGTGCTTGACTATCTGCACCGTCAGCAGCCAGCAGTAATCTTTGGTGCATTACAGCCAGACACAGTGATGGTGACACCTAGTAGCTCGATTCTCTTGATCGATTTTGGCTGTGCTCACCATCTGGATGGCAAGGAGCTTCCTCCAGAGCTCTGTGCTGAAAGCTCCCCCTATACAGCACCTGAAGAGGCCGGGGGACAGGTAGATATACGCACGGATTTATATAGTCTGGGTGTTCTGGTGCGGGAAATGATCCATGAGCCGCTTCAGCAAGAGGCTGGACCAGCCATCCATCCATCCTCATCCATCATGCTCAGAGGAATACTCAATCTTGCCACCCAGGCAGAAAAAGAAGAGCGCTTTCAATCCGCGCATACCTTTTTTCTGGCACTTGAACGGGCCTATCGAATTGAAGAACGTCTCAGTTATCAACGTTTGCTGCTCAATGAAGCTCATACACAAGCCAGAGTACATCAGACAGCACCCCGGGCTATCATGTTCGCCAATAATCCTACCGAGGAACATCCCAGTGTTCTGGATCTGGAGCAACGTCATCTGGCACGTGAGTCATTGCAGCGCATACGCCTTGAACGCATGGAGCAAGAACAAATAGAACAACAACTGGCCTCCTTTGATGCTAATCTGCAAAGGCGGTCCAGTATGTCATTATCACAACTCTCGCTATATTCACCAGAAATGCCGTCTGCATCTGTGAACAATCCCACCCCACGACCTGCATATCTATTTCACCGCTTTATTCAAATAAGCTTTATTCTGGCTCTAACGCTCTTTATTGTGATGGCGTCATTACTCATCAATGCACGTGTTATTCAACCAGAGAGCCAGCGCGAACGCAATCATCTTACATCCGAGTCCCTTACCAGAACAGCCAGCGCATCCTCAAACGCACCACCCGCCAATAGCTGGCTCAAATTGAATTCGTTGCCTGAGGCAGAAGCGGATCATGCCAGCGTCTATGTAGAGATCCAGGGACGCGCCTATATCTATATGAATGGTGGCTATCGAGGAGGAAGTGGACATCGTTCCTATGATCATCATCTCTATCGCTATGATATCGCCGCGACGCGCTGGGAGACAGTGGCTGGCAATCAATTTCCGGGCATGGTCAATGATACGGTCGTGGTTACAGAAAAGCAAACTCTCTTTTTTAATGCTGGCTATTCATCCGATAGCTATAATCTGCCCTCGTTACTCTACAGCTATCAACCAGCTACAGAGCAACTCACAAAAATTGTACCTCCTGCGCCATTTCGGCTCGGTTTCGCGGGTGCGCTTTTCGCTGATCAGCAGGGACATCTCTATCTAACGCAGGGCTTTCTACACGCGGGCAAGCCAGATACGTATGCGGGAAGCGACTGGTATCGCTATGACATCGCCACCAATCGCTGGCAACGCCTGGCAGATCTCCCTCGCAGGCTTGGCTACGTCGTACTTTCCAATGATGAGCAGGGACATATCTTGCTCTTTGGCGGTTCTGCGGACGCCGGACAAAAACGACAAAGCGCGGCCATTTATCGCTATGACATTGCTACTAACCACTGGTCAACGCTGGCGCAGCATCTACCGCAAACAATCAGTGGCGCTTCTGGCTGTCTGATCACACCCACAAAGCTAGTCATCGTCGGCGGTTATGAGCAATCCCGTCATGCCGGTAAGGACACCGCCTGGCTTACCGATCTATCCACCCTGCACATTCAATCCCTTAATCCTTTTCCTGCTGGGGGATCAGTGCTCGGAGCGATTGCCTGCGATGGGCAAGGCCATGCCTACATGGCACGCGGAGCAGACAATCCAGGCAACCCCACACGGGATTTCTGGGAACTGTCACTACCAGCAACCAGTGCTCCATCTTCATGATACTTGAGCGCGATCAGGAAAGAGGGCTCAGGTGTTATGTTCCTCAAAAACCAGGACATTCAGAGTGTTCAATCCGATACGGCGAGAGAGTGCGTTTATCAGCAGCAACAGAAAAAGGCATACGCTGGCGTTCACTAAAGGTAAACACTACCTGCGCCAGTTACGTGTAGCCATCCTCCATGCCAAAGATGATATACTTAGGATATGTTTGGGCAATGAAGTAGCCTCAAACCATCTATTCTAAATGGGTAGGAGTTCTCATGACTGACACTGTAGCACTACAGTTATATACTGTACGAGATGAAACTGCGAAAGATTTTAAAGGGACGCTGCGTGCTGTAGCAGAGATTGGTTATAAGGGAGTCGAGTTCGCAGGGTATGGCAATTTTACAGCTCAGGAACTTGCAAGTGTGCTGGCTGAGTATAAATTACATACGGTCGGTAGCCACGTAAGTCTGGTCGCACTCGAAAAAGACGTAAAGCACGAAATCGCCTATTGCCAGGAAATCGGTAGCCCTTATGTGATTGTTCCACATCTCAATAAAGAGATTCTACGACAGCCAGATTCATTTAAAAAGTTCGCGGAACAACTCAATGAATATGGACGACTTTGTCAGGCTCAGGGTTTAACTCTGGCCTATCATAATCATGATTTTGAGTTTGAAAAGATTGGTGAAGAGACCTTACTGGATCGTCTGGTTGCGGCTACCGATCCTGCACTGGTCAAATTTGAGTTGGATACCTATTGGGCAGCATTTGCTGGTATTGATCCTATCGCATTTCTACATAAATATCGCGGACGGATCGCGACAATCCATCTTAAAGATATGACACCTGAACGGACCTTTACAGAGGTGGGTGAGGGTACGCTCGATATTGCTGGTTACATTGAGGCTGGACAGGCCGCCGGTGCGACTGCGTATATTGTCGAGAACGATCAGCCAACCATTCCATCGCTGGAGAGTGCTCGTATTTCATTGCAGAATTTGCATCGCAGCTTAACCTAACAATCCCTATCAGATCAGGGAACAGGGATAAGGTAACATTTTCTATACGTATTATGTTGCCTTATCCTCTCCCTTATCGAGCGAGAAGAGCGCCATACTTACAGGCTACGGCTGACTTATAGGGATGATTGGTGCGATAGGGATGTCACGCTGATTCAGATATGTCTACACCCATGAGGAGGAGAGCTTAGCATGACTGATCTGACATCTGTGCCTGAGTTTGATGAAGTCACGGCCTTTATCAAAGCACGTGTTGAAGCGATGCATACACCTGCCAGTCAATGGGCCGATCTCGCCAGACTGGCTATCCAGGGCCTACCCCACGATGCCTATCGCCTGGCAGAACTGGAAGCTCGCATCAATGCTATCCGTACCGAGTTACGTCGTGTCGTACTGGCCGCCTCAGAACATTTTTCAGAAGAACAACTGAACGATCTCCGTAAACGTGTTGGGATGAGTAAAACAGCCTGGCGCGCCGCCAAAACCAAACGTGCAGTCACGCTTAAGCATGGCTTTTCCCTGGTCATTTATTAGCGCAAACTATCTTCATAGCATTGAAAGCGCCGCTGGCGCGAGGAAACAACGGCATGGAAATCGATGTCGAACGACAACAAAAGGCCCGCGAGTATGCACGCGTGAGCCGCCGCTTCTCCTATATCAACATGGGTATCGGAGTGCTGATGATCTTGATTGTGCTGGGTGCTCGTCTGGATGTCTGGTTCCGCAACATACTCCAGGCCGCTGCAAAGACGCTGCCTTTTCTAAACTGGCAACCGCACGCTGGCTGGTTTCCCTGGCAAATCGTCGCTTACAGTATCCTGGCCTTTTTGCTCTATGAAATTATTACTTTCCCACTTTCCTACTATACAGGTTTTGTGCTGCCACATCGCTACGGCATTGCAGTCCAAAATCTGAAGGTCTGGTATCGCGATCTGGGAATTAGCCTGCTCTTGAATCTGATTCTGGAAGCTGTCTTTATCTCGCTCATCTTCGCCTTGCTGGCCTTTCAACCGCAATGGTGGTGGCTGTGGACCGCCTTGCTGATCCTCTTCTTTTCCGTGGTGATGGCAAATCTTGCCCCGATCCTACTCTATCCCATTTTCTATAAATTCACTCCCCTACCGGAAGGCGAGTTAACACAACGCCTGTTGGCCCTGGTGGAGCGGGCTCATACCAGAGTACGCGGTGTCTACTCGATGAAAATGAGTAATAAGACGACTGGCACTAATGCCGCCCTGATGGGATTAGGCAATACGCGTCGCATTGTATTAGGTGATACGATGACAGACCGTTTTACCGTGGATGAGATTGAGGTGGTACTGGCTCATGAGTTGGGACACCATGTCCATCATGATATCTGGAAGTTAATCGTCAGTCAGAGCATCATCATGCTGATAGGACTCTATCTTGTGAATCTTGTGCTCCATTGGGCGGTTGATCAACAGCAATATTATCGTGCCCTGACTGATCCGGCGATCCTGCCCTTCTTCTTTGCGCTCCTTGGTCTTTTCAGCTTTATCATCATGCCACTCAGCAATGGCTATACCCGTATCATTGAATATCAAGCAGACGAATATGCCTTACAATCCACGGGCAAGATAGAAGATTTTAAGAGTGCCATGCGGCGGCTGGCCAACCAGAATCTGGCCGAGATTGAGCCAGCGCCGCTGATAGAGTTTCTCTTCCACTCCCATCCATCCATCAAAAAACGTCTTCTGCATGCCGACGAGTTTGCGGCCCGTCAGCAACATACACCGTTAGATTATCCTTCCAGCGCCTCTTTGAGCGCGGATAACTGAGCCGCCGTTTCATCCAGTGAGCCTGCGGGCATGGTGAGCAATGGTTCATCAACGCCCGCAGCGACCCAGCGTTTGATTTTAGCCGCACACTCCTGAGCCGTTCCGATAATCGCCGTATCCTCTAGCAAACGGGGACTGACTGACGCAAGAGCTGTTTTCATGCCCTGCTCCCAACCATGCAGTACCGCCTGCACATCCTCGCCATAGCCGTTGCGCGTCAACATCTGCGCATAGTACACGCCCATCTTTCCGATGTAATAGGCCAGGGGTGAGGCTGCCTGTAGCTCAGCGGCACGTATCACTTCAGGACTGGCATCCTCGGATAGGATCACGGTAGTGATATAGGGAGCAATCACAGCACTATGGGGAGGACGGTTGGCACTCTGCAAACCAGCATCTAATTGTGAACGCAGTGCATCCCATTTCGTCGCGGGCCAGTAGACCGGCAACACGCCATCGGCAATCGCGCCCGTCTGCTGGATATTTTTCGGTCCCATGGCCGCCACATAAATGGGTAGATCAGCACGAAGCGGTTTAAAGCGCAATTTGAAGCCGCGTTCCAGTTGAAAAAATTCTCCCTGATACAGCAATTTATCGCCACGCAGGATCATACGAATGATATCGATATACTCGCGTGTCCGCTGCAGCGGCTTCTCAAAAGGAACGCCATGCCAATGCTCAATCACCTGCGCCGCCGAAGGACCCAGACCCAATTGGATGCGTCCACCGGAACGTTCATCCAGCGTGGCTACCGTACTGGCAAGCAATGCAGGCGTACGCGAATAGATATTTGCGATACCCGCGCCAATCTTAATGCGTTTTGTAGCTCGCACCAGATCAGACATTGACGTAAACAACTCATAACCCCAGGATTCCCCGAGCCAGACCGCATCAAAACCCAGCTCATCCGCCAGGCGTACCTTTTCCAGCACCAGATCCCAGGCCGCAGGAAAGTTCGGCGCATCCGCGACCAGACCAACACGGACCTCCCGGGTGAAGGATTTCTGTTCGGCATCATTGCCTGTATCACCAGTCATCGTCATATGCAGCGTCCGTCCTTTTTTATTGTCTCCATTTACATATAAAACACATATATCGTTGTTTATTATAACCTATTCATTAAACCTGTTTGAAGGGAAGAAAGTTGCACCTATCCTATCAGAGACTGGCATAAATGATGACTCTGGAGATATACTCTTTAAGGAGAAATTAAGCGAGCAATCAACTATGGATAGTAGCCAGGCTAGTAATTGCCAGCTACGTTAGTCTACAAATGGTTCTATCTGAATAGATAGAAATCCATATATAAAAGCAGTACGAGACGGGAATAGAGACAGCGATGTAGCTCATTAGCGCCATCACAAGCTACACAATAAAAAGTAAATTGACACTTAAAATGTCTGGAAATCAACGCTATTGATGAGGCTTAAAGAAAAACTATATGCTATACTGGCTTGTAGAAAACAGTTGGTTATGGACAACGTGCTATACTGCAAGTAGAAGCATTTAATGTCTATCTGGCAAACAGATAGTAGACACAGTACCGATAGTAACGAACAACGGACAGGCATCGCAGCGGTGGTGATTTCCCAGTTGGGATCTGCACATCCTGCCAACACATAGCTCAGTGTTCCAGACATTGCGTTCTGCTGGCCTACATGTTCAACAAAAGTGTCTATGTTTCCCTTCTCAAGAATTACTAATAAAGAATGAGGATGACTGATCATGATGAAATTGGACGGAGCAATTTCCCCGGCGAATACACTATTTGTCCTGCTCTGTTTTGAGGGGCCTGATGTCTACTCTACAGCGGGTGGTCTGGGCACTCGCGTTTCCGAACTTAGTGAAGCGCTCGCAACACAGGGATACACGACACACCTTATTTATATCGGCGACCCCTATAAACCCGCTGTTGAGCACCGCGTCGAAGGGCGCCTGATCCTCAAACGCTGGTCACAATGGGTGAGTAAATATTATCCAAATGGCGTCTATGACGGCGAGGAACAGAAGCTCTACGATTATAATGAGAGCGTTCCTTATCATATCTACCATGAGATTGTGCAGCCTGCGGTAGCAGAAGGCAAGACGGTGGTAATTCTAGGGGAAGATTGGCATACAGCAGAGGTGATGTGCCGTACATCTGATCTATTGAACTGGTTTGGCGTGCGTCAGAAGACGTTGTTACTGTGGAATCTGAACAGTTTGATGTCCCTTAACCGCATCAATTGGGAACGTTTGAATTTTGTGACCACCCTTTGTACAGTAAGCAAGTACATGAAACATAAGATGTGGGAACTGGGAGTTAATCCTCTGGTGATTCCAAATGGCATTCCAACACGTCATCTCAATCCAGTGGATGCGGATGCTGTCCAACGCCTGCGTAGTATCGCACGCCAGGGTAATCCAAATCGTTTGTTCCTGTTTAAGATCGGACGCTTCGATCCAGATAAACGCTGGATTATGGCTATTGAGGCTGCGGCACGTTTGAAGGACGCAGGCCATCCTGTCACGCTCTTTGTACGCGGTGGCATTGAACCCCATGGCGCTGATGTCTTCGGACATGCGTATCGGCGTGGTTTGAAGATTCAGGATGTGGTGGCACAGCGCCCAAATCTTGAGCAATGTCTGGATGCGATCGAAAACGCAGGACCTGCAGATATTTATAATCTGCGTTTCTTTTTGCCCGAAGAGTTTGTGCGCACAACATACGCCGCTGCCGACGCAACCCTGGCGAATAGCGGACATGAGCCATTTGGTCTGGTCGCGCTCGAAGTGATGGCGGCTGAAGGTATTGCCGTCACGGGTTCCACCGGTGAGGATTATGCGGTCTCCTTCGAAAATGCGATTGTGACCGAAACCGATGATCCAGATGAGATTGTGGGCTATCTGCTCTATCTGCGCCGCCATCCTGAAGAACAGAAGCGTATGCGTATTGCCAGCCAGTATACCGCCCGCCAGTTTTTGTGGGACCGCGTTATCGAAAATATGGTTGGGAAACTAGAATTTCTCGCACGCAAACAAAATATCGTCTTGCCTTCTAGTTCCATTGATGTGGTGGCTGACGCTCCTGTACGCGCCGATATTGCGCAAGAGGTGGGCGTCACAATGAAGGCCACGAGTACCAAGTAAAACAGTATTGTCTGGTATAGCACTACATTTTCCAGGCATTCACTATCTCACTATAAAATGAATGCTTGCTCGCTCTTTTATTCTTCTGCCGCACTGTGCTTTGTCAGGAAGAATAAAAGGCGAGGTGGGTGTGTATTGCCAAAACACAGGTCGGTTGCATATGCGTCATATGCCAACTGGCGACAAAACGTTTGGAATAGCACCGTATTCCCCTTTACTTGACGCGCTGAAGATGGACTGTATGCCAATAGGATGAGAGGATGACGAAGTATGGTTAAGGATCTGGCAGTCTACACTGTTGTTCACCAACCTCGGCGCTTGAAACTGCCTGCACAACCCATTCCCCGTGGCGCGACTCCGGAGGAGATTGCGCATTGTCTCTTCGACGAGCGCATGAATGAGCGCTATTTTCGAAAAGTTGCACAGTATAGCTATTATCCCGCTACCCAGATGTTTTTAGATCTGGTACGCAAGGGAATGAAACTATCGATTGGCTTCTCGCTTTCGTTTATACGGCAGGCGGCGGCCTGGGATGAGACGTTACTGGATTTGTTCCGTGAATTGGTGGCCCATGAAAACGTTGAGCTGATTGGCGTTGAACCCTATCATAGCTTCCTCTTTCTCTTTGATATGCCAGCCTTTGTCACCTGGATGCAGGAGATGGCGAGTGATCTCGAATTGATCTTTGGGAAGCGGCCCGTGGTGACCGATACCACGGAAATGTGTATGTCCGCGACGCTCTACAATGCGCTGGATCAGG
The DNA here is from genome assembly GCF_008326305.1 of Dictyobacter arantiisoli. Classification (GTDB taxonomy): domain Bacteria; phylum Chloroflexota; class Ktedonobacteria; order Ktedonobacterales; family Ktedonobacteraceae; genus Dictyobacter; species Dictyobacter arantiisoli. The sequence goes on from NZ_BIXY01000010.1 coordinate 21,732, forward strand.
CTGGCTTTCAAGGCGCGGTGATGGATGGCCGTCCCTGGGTGATGGGCTGGCGTGAGAGCACCCATCTCTATCACAATGGCGATGAGGCTCCCTATGCCTTACCACTCGAAGTCAAACGCCGCCGCCCAACGCGTAAAGATGGCCTGGAAATGCCCTCTCATAGTCCTTACTTGCTGACACGCCATCTGGAATTAAGCGATGATGTTGGCTACCGCTTCTCTAATCAAAGCTGGGATAGCTATCCTCTTTACGCTGATACCTATGCGAACTGGATTTCCCAGGCCAGAGGGGAGATGCTCTTGCTGGGATGGGATTTTGAGACCTTTGGAGAACATCATCGCCAGGATAGCGGTATCTTTGATTTTATGCGGTCCTTACCTGATGAACTGCGACATCGTGGCGTGGACACCTATACCGCCAGTCAACTGATCGCACGCCATCAACAGCAATCTCATTATCTCCCCCTGCCTGTTTATCCCACGACATGGGCGGGCAGCGGTGGCATGGAATTTTTCCTGGGCAATGATGCACAAAAAACAATTCTGCAATTGATGGGGTACGTCTATGGCATGGCTCAGCTTTCAAACCATGAGGATTTGATCGATCTCGCGATCTGGCTTACCCAATCAGATAATCTTCATTTAATTCAATGGTATGGCCGTAGCGGCCCCGAAGCAGAAGTTTCAGCCTACTTCACTCCTTCGGAATGGTGGGCATTGGGTCCCAATCGGGTCATTTATGAGCAGCAACAGGTCTATATCAATGCGCTCCGCGCAATGGAATCCTACTTACCGGCCCGTCAATGGCGACAGCCTGAGCGTAAAGGGACCCGGCGCAGTCGAGAATTCATGGCAGAACGCCTACCAGAACTTAGCTACGTTGCACGTCGCGCCTGATACTACCAGTTCCAGAATACTTCCTCATACATAAAAAAACGGTCAGAAGGTCTTAATCTTCTGGCCGTTTTCTGCATTCCAGGTTAAGACTTCATAAATCTTCTTCTATGACTTTTGGCCTACGTCGTGCGTAATGCATTGACGCCCCTCTGTTTATTTAGTTAGACTCAAAGCTAGTGAGAATAGTACAGTATACAAAAACTTGGAATATGAGGTAGGCGCATGCCACAGCTTAACCGTCCACGGTCGCTCAATAGACAGGACGCACCATTTACTGGAGAGCATAATTTTAACCCGGCAGATATAGATGCCGTAATGGGCACGGAGGCCCCTCCCGTAGGGCAAACTGATCCCATACCTAGGTTCTCGAATACAGCCTATTCACGAGCAGTGCAGGTCAAACAAACCGAGGGGCACCAACCTGTTGTGTTCCAGAATGCTCAGACAACTCAGTCGCTGATCTTAGCACTACACTCAACAATGCAGCCACCAGCTAAAGGGGTACGTGCACCAATTATCATTCCAGGGGATCGCAATCGACAACGTCAGCGTCAGACTGCTGCATTATCACTGCAAGGAGGCCGTCCTGGACTTCATCCCCATGTACGCCATGGTCTGGTAATCCTGGCCTCTTTCTGCGTACTCTTATTTACGATGTTTTCCTTGACCCCTGTCGGTAGTGGTCAGAGCGGCATTCCGATCTTCGATGGTGCCGTAAAATGGGTACAAACACAGCCACTGGCCTGGAATATCGTTGGAAGGATGGATCCAGCGCCGCAAACAAAAGCACCGGCACAAACGAACGCACCGGCACAAACCACAACGACTACTACAACAGCGAACGATACGAATTTGCCGCAGAGTCAATATGTAGCGATAGCGCAGGCCGATGCTACCAAATATGGAATCAGCCCGGTCTATTTTGTACGCCAGATCCAACAGGAAAGCGGCTTTAATCCCTACGCATACTCGCCCGTAGGTGCGGTCGGCATTGCACAATTCTTGCCCTCAACTGCGGCCGGTCTGGGTGTCAATCCTTATGATCCCATCAGTGCATTAGACGGCGCTGCCCGTATGATGGCAAATCTTTCAAACCAGTATGGTGGCAATTATGCCAAAGCGCTGGCCGGTTATAACGCTGGTTCTGGCGCGGTCGATAATGCTGTTGCCATTGGGGGTGCTAACTGGCTCTCTTATATGCCTGCTGAAACGCAAAACTACGTCGCCATTATTATGGGCTAATATCCTGGCGGTCATCGCCCCTTGATCCCACTCGTACTCTTCCCACTACGAGGCTGTGAAATTGTTTAGAACACAGCCTCGTTTTTGTGTGCGCACCCAAAGAATGAATGTACCATGAGTTATGCTTGAATTTATTCCAATATACGGCTATACTTACCTATATTCAGTAGTTGTTCTGAACGCTGTTGAACGAATCTGAGTGAGAATTGCCCTCTTTTTTATCTTTGCGCTATTGCAAAACAGGGTGGCAAATTCATGTGAAGGATAACATACTCCATGCCGGATCTTCATGTCCGTCAACGCAATGGCATACTCTGGCTCATTCTTGATACACACCCACGCAATCACTTAACCACTGCCATGCTTGAACAACTCTCAACATCCCTACACAAAGCATGCCAGAAGCCTCCTCGTCTGATCGTTCTTACGGGAACAGGCGAAGAAGCCTTCGCAACTGGTATCGATCAAGACTCTACCTCTGAACAGCAACACCAGCATATTGTCGAGGCTGCACATCAGATCGAAGAGTCATTGGCAACCCTGCGTGCGCAGAACATCCCTACCGTCGCCGTCATCAAGGGACTGGCCCAGGGGGCGGGTTGCGAATTGGCGGTACTTTGCGAGACGATCTTTGCACGTGAAGATGCTGTGTTACGCTTGCCTTCGGCCAGTGATAGTATCTTTCCCGGTACTTTACTCAGGATACTACCCGCACTGCCAGGGAAGGGAACTATGGAACGCCTCGTAGAAAGCGCTGAGACGCTCAATGCGCGGCAAGCGCTACAACTTGGTCTGGTACACCAGGTTCTGCCAACCAGGCGCTTTCTACAGGATACAGAGGAGCTATTGACGATGCTCGTTGCATAGACGAGGAACGCCCCAACTGGAACGCTCCTGTCGTTTCTATTGCTTTGCGCTTGCTTGAAATTGCTGAAGAAGTTGAATGAATAGTCCCTGCCGCTATAAATATCCTGCGTGTTTCCATCAACTGTACAGCCAGCCAGTAATACAGTCATAGTTAATAATATGCCCATACAGATAGACAGCCATACCACGTGTTTTCGCTGCCGTTGAGCAGGAATAGCCAAACCCCATCTCATAAAGACCATCCTTTGGACAATTTTCTCTTCCCCAGCGTATTGTGGAACTTACAGCAATAAAAAAACCTATAGTACCTCACGTCGATTATGGCACGGCTTTTTTAAATTTATGTTATAGATTGATTAAATATTTGCTACTATCTATTAAAAAGACACAATGATTAACAGTGGAATAGCAAGTCAATAATTTTACCGCTGGCTGCTTTTCTGGCATGAGTTTACGATGGGAACTTTTTAGGGATAAAGGGCGTCCTAGTAGGGAGTAGTGATTACTATGGGCTCGGTTGATGACTGAAAAGGAGTTCAAGATGAAGAAAATTCGGATCTTTTTCGCAAAAATATATATGATGTTGCCTATGACAATTCTGATGGTAATGTTAGCCGGTTGTGGGTTTCATAATGGCACGAGTACTACGACGAATGCTGGCAGTCCAGCACCGACCACAACAGCTACTACGGCGGTCAGTACGACAAAACCGGGTGGTACTGCCAGCATAATGACAGCCCAGGGTTGCCCTAGCAATACAATTATGGGCAATGCACCCAGGGCCAATGTCACCGTACGATTATCTGGGAACAGAGACCAAACTGTTTCTGCTACTAATGGCGACATCATAGAGTTACGTTTCCCATTCGGCAAGAAATGGAGCGGGCCGACCACTACAAGCGGTCCTTTACAACTACAAACACCTGCTGGTTATGCGCTCCAGAGCGATAAATCCTGTGTCTGGCGCTTTAATACCAGAGGAACAGGGACAACAGAGCTTCATTTTTCCGCTCGCCCGCTGTGTAAGATGGGACAGATGTGCGCGCTGTTTATCCAGGATGTTCCGGTTACCGTTATCGTGAAATAAAACATACTCCTTCTTCCGGGCTCATAAGAGGTTGTGTCCGCAGCTTCCTCGCCGTTTTCCCCCGAACGGTGTGTGAGACCTCTCTTATGAGCCTTTTTATCATTCCTCACTACTTTCTGAAAGTGCGCTGCCCCTCCTGATCTCCACCATGAATTTTCGCAACTCTGACGCTCAAAAAGGTTGTTATGTAGCGCAAAGAGAGTAGGCGCATCAGCACCGGTATACAAGCGAGCAATAAGATTACTATAGACAAAACAACTACTGTTTTATGGTAAATATCGCTATGCTGGAGCGAAATGGTGGTACGTGAACGGGAAAGCGCACCTCGGTTGTGACCTTGACAGTGCACTACGTTTTTCATCATCATTCCTTTTACTGGTATAGTCTATACTTTTCCACTTTTTCTATCCAACGCATATCCTTATCACCCATTTGGGAAGGTAAAGAGGGACTTCTAGTGGGCGGTTAGAAAAACCATCTCATTATAGTGATCACAACTATTGACAGCTAACTTCCTTGTGGCTACAATCATTCGTAACTACAGTTACTTATTCGTAAACAACAACAGTAACGCATTGATTTGGGAGTTAGAAAACGATGAACACAACACACCATCATTCCGGGCAGCCACCCACGCACAAGGCATCCTTATGCCCCGGCATATCTATTTCCAGTACACCTCTTCTCTTCAACATCCTCATCCCCATGCCCATGTCAATGTGTTGTCCTCACTGTCGATAAAATTCGCTGCACGCCACAGATAAAAATCACACTCGCACCGCTATAGAAGCGTACCGCAGTCTCCCTTCACCTGGATACGATCAACGCGCCAGTTGAAGTAGATGAATAAAAAAACAGGCAGACTGCCCTATCTATAAGAAAATGTGCTTCACATAATGATGGAGAGACAGTCTCTTTTTATCCATAAAAAGCGCTTGCTTGCTTAATTTTCTGTGTCGTAAATCTCAGCGCTACCTCATACAGTTTTATGCCACGAGCTTTTTAAATCTGATCAATCCGCCCTTGAGTGAGAATGGAGCATGTATCCAATGTTACAACATACCTTACCAGTAGCTGCACAGAAATTAACATCACTGACACACAACCATACCATCAAAGCAGGGATTGATTTGATGGTACTTCGACACATGGCTCGCCAGCTCCGCCTGCACCTGTTAACAATGGAGTCTGTAGATAAGCTTCAGCAACCGGTTATTTATGAGTTGGCTGAACGTCATAATAGCATCCATCGTATCGTCTTCTACCGGCCAGAAGCACTGTTTACCAACGAGACACTCTCGTTTGTTGGCTTTGTCAGTGGTCGTCAGGCCACGCTCGACGATGCCATCGATGCCGAATTAGGCCAGGCAGACAAAAATATGCTGGTCGAATTGATGAATATTCCTGGTTTGTTAACCTACTCCTCCATGGAACTACGCCCCAAACACTGGTATAATCTGGTCATGTTACACGATTTAGAGACAAAATCTGATCTCAAACAGATCCAGTTACACCAGCATGCCGCCTATAAACTGGCACCACGGGCATATGACTGGATACGTATTCATAGTGGCATTTTCCCCGGTGGTCTGGCGCAGAATGTGCCTCAGATAGTACGCACCAAACATTATTCGTTTGCGACAGAACAATATAACTTCCAGATGCATGAGGTTGTGCATCCACAACCCATCACACAAGGAGCGCCCCATTCATGAAAGCAGTTGAGCCACCAGTGATCCACTTTGCTAATTTCCTTTCGCCGCTACTCCAGGAAACCTATGATGAACTGGCGACTTATGTGGGCAATAAGCTTACCCTTCCGGTTACATCAGGGGTCAGCGCCAATCTGGCTGAGTTGCAGAGCGGTCAGGCCGATATCGGTTTCCTCTGTGGTCTGTTATATACCAGAATACAGGCCACAGGAGAGCATCCTGTGGAATTGTTGGCGGCCCCTGTGCTGCAAGGAGCACGCTATCAAGAGCGTCCTATCTACTTTTCTGATGTCATCGTGAACCGCACCAGCCCATTCAAAAACTGGGCAGACCTGCGCAGAAGCACCTGGGCCTACAACGAAGAAGCCTCACATTCCGGCTATAATCTGGTGCAATATAGTTTGCTTGAGCGACAAGAAGATAATCATTACTTTGGCAAAACTATCAAATCGGGCGCACATCTGCAATCCTTGCAGATGGTTCTCACCGGACAGGCCGATGCCACCGCAATTGACTCCCACATCCTGGACGTAGTTCTGCACCGCGATCCACAAATAGCGGCACAGATCCGCATCATCGACCAATTCGGACCATCCTCTATCCCTCCGGTCGTCGCGGCGCGCCATCTACCACTGGAAATCAAACAGGCCATCCAGAATCTGCTCAGCACTGCCCATGAAGAGCCACGATTAGCGCAAAGTTTACAGGCAGCCAACATCCAACGCTTTGTCCCGGTGCGGGATAGCCAATATGACGATATCCGGCATATGTATGCGCGTGTCCAGGGCAGCGGACACCCTGACCACGCCATCCAAACGATCTGAAGAGACAAAACAACGCGAGAGCCAGGAGATCATGGAATAAGCCAGTAAGTATAAATAGAACATGTAGAAAAGGAAAACGCGTCCTTAATTGTTAAGGACGCGTTTTCCTTTTCTAGAGCCGATGAATCCAGATATGGCGATTAACCGCTGGTCGTAATTGGAATACCTCCACTGCCATTGCCAGTCACACCACCGGTTGTCTTTATAGATGTCGATGTAGATGTCGCTTGCGGCGTGGGGGATGGTGTCGACGTGGGGGATGGCGTCGGCGTGGGTGTCGGTGCTGGCTGCGTCGGTGTTGCTGTTGGCACCAATGGTTTGCTAGTTGGCGTTGTTGCTGGCGTATTTTGAGCCGCTGGTGTCGAGTTCGTTCCTGGAGTTGAGCCAACAGGAGGAGTCGTTCCCAGATTCGTCACATACAGAGTAATGGTCTGGTTAGGGCCCACCTTCGCATTCGCAGCCGGGTCTGTACGCGTCACAGTATTGGCATCGTAGTTACTATCAATAACATCTTTATCATTTTGCCGAATTTTATATTTGATGCCCAGATTATTCAGGTCGGCTGTAGCCGTATCCAACGTATCGCCGATCAGATTTGGCATATTCAAGCTTTTGTCAGACGTCGTCAGAACCACATGAATGGTGGTACCAGGGCTGGCATAGCTCGTGGCATCAGGAGTTTGTCCCTTCACTATACCTGTCGTATCAGCGCCGTCGGTAGTGATCCTGAAGCCTTTACCCTCGGCGATTCGTTTTGCCTGCAGATAAGGCATATTCTTCAGATCAGGTACCTGCACAACCTGGGGGGTCGGAGTAGAAACTGGAGTATTGTCACCGAATGAGAACGGTAAGAATTTTAGTTCGCTGGCAAGATAAATACTAAAAATAAGCAATAATACCGTAGCGACCAATATGAGCACAGTGACAATACCAGTAACACGCGACGTGCGTCGTTCAGGAACAACACCTGCACGTCCCAGGGAATCACGTTGAAATGGACGAGTTGCGCCAGCTTCCATCTCCCCCATCGTGCTATAGGGCACAGGGCGTGGTTGATCCATTGCGGTAGTGACATTATTCATTGGATCAGCAGAGACAGGAGCAAAAGGTTGCTCAGAGCGCAGAGCAGTTGCCGCACCATTATCTGGTGAGCTGGTAGGACCCAACGTGGACGGTCCCATCTGATGATTTGCACCAGAGGTAGTTATCCCGGGTTGCCCTCCACTATTGGAGAAAGCATTCTCTGTCGGGAAAGCTGCTACAGGAGCCGACCCATTGCCAGGCGCAATATTGGCCGCCTGCACGGTGACACTATCTTCCTCCCCAAGCAGTTCAAGGGCGCGCGCCAGCGTACTACCATCCCGGAAACGCATTTCTGGAATTTTTTCCAGACAGCGCAAGATGATTTCTTCGAGGGCTGGTGGAATATTGGGATTCAACTGACTGGGAGGTATGGGAGCATCTTGAATATGCTGCATGGCTACCGCAACTGGAGTGTCGCCATCAAAGGGAGGTCGTCCTGTCAGCATTTCATACATGACAATGCCCAGAGCATAAACATCAGCGGCGGGATTCACAATCTCACCCTGCGCTTGCTCTGGCGCATAGTATTGCACAGTACCCAGTGTCATGCCGGTTGTCGTGAGACGTTCGGCATTAATATCTTTATACACACTGGCGATACCAAAATCAACTAATTTGATAGACCCATCACGACCAACCAGAATATTCTGCGGCTTCACATCACGATGCACGATACTTCGACGATGGGCTGCTCCTAATCCAAGGGCAACGTCATGCGCAATAATGACAGCCCGGTCTATCGCGAGGACACCCCGTGAGCGCAAATAGCGACGTAAGTCAGTGCCTTCGATTAGCTCCATGACGATGAAATAATTACCATCGCTCTGACCGTAATCATAGACCTGCACAATATTGGGATGCTGCAATGCAGATGCAGCCTTCGCCTCTCGCTGAAAGCGCGTCACAAACTTTGGGTCGGTGCTATAAACTTCGCGCAGAACCTTAATAGCTACCGTTCGGTCCATCCGCATATCACGGCCCCGATAAATTGTAGCCATACCACCGCGGCCAATGGGATCTTGTAATTGATATCGCTCACCCAAAACTTCGATTTGCATAGCACTCCGCACTGTTGGGCGACTGTTGACAGTGCCCTTTCCTTGCCTGTTAGACAATCATTGTCACAGCATCTCGTCTATGGCCTGATCAGCTTACAGGATACCATACATAGATGCAGACTCAATTTCACCCCTGTCACAGTAACAAGCAAAGATCTTCTACGTCTATCTTTTGCCGAGACGCAACGTGACTCGCCAGCACTAGATTTATAGTAAATCTTCATGAGCAGAAGAGTGAGGGCAAAACGCATTGCGCCACTATTGTAACTTATTCTGTCTTAGAATGGAACACTCTACTGGAAAGTAGGAGTTCTTGTAACCGATACAAGCGTTTTGCCTCTACTTTCTATTTTCTACTCTCTACACTCGACCAACCTGCATAAAAGGATGACCTTGCTGCAAAGTTTGCCGCTTCCCTCTATGCATAACGTTGCGCCATGTTTGTGTTGAGTTGTACTGGATATATTAATGATGTACTAATGTACGTTCATCGCCCGAACGCCGAGTGATGTGCAGCATATCCATATGTTCAAGTAGAGGCACTATATATTTTCGTGTTGTTCCCAAAACATCGCGCGCTTCCGCAGCGGTTATTTTGCCATTTTCCTGCAGAAAGGCCACGAGTCTGGCAAGTGCTTCGGTATAAGTAACGCGCAAAAACAGGATACCATCACCCAGTTTCACCAGCGTTCCTTGCTCAAGCAAGGCATTCACTACTTCAGAACCGGCCACAGCATCAGCTTCACTTAAGACAGGAGGAACATATGGACTGGCTTGAAAAAGCTCTAGTAGCCGCGTCACCTGCTGCTGTTGAGCAGCTGTAAATTGCGCTTGGAAACCAGGTATCCGAATCAATCCACCACTGCGCATCTGTCCCGAGCCAGGTACGATTGGTGCCGCCTCTATTTGCTCCAGTTTACCAGTAGCCTGTAAAACTGAAAACACTTCAGCAGCCAATTTAGGAGTGAGATGCAGGCGTGTGCGCCATTCCTCCTTAGAGAGTCCACTGCGCAACGGATACAATTGGTGCCAGTCCTGTACCAGACGGAGAGCCTCATCAGCCAGCGTATCCCAGGCGGCCTGTGTAAACCAAAACACCCCAACCTTACACACCCTTCCTTCTGATAACAACGTCTCTAGTGTCTGTTGCGTCACATCATGAGCCAAATTAGACTGCTTCACTACTTCTTCAAGCGTATAGCCCACCAGTCCATGCGGCGTTTTCGCACTTCCTGTCCATTTTACCACCTGACGACGATCCAATGCAGCCAGGATAAACTCTTCAGGAGTTCCATGCATCAGACGCTCTAATGATTCTATTATAGGTTTTTGACGGCGACGATGATAACGTGGAGAAATATCAACCACTTCACCACCGCCGATGGTCAAACTGGGTGAAGGAATGCGAATAATAAAGCGGTCACGTCGCGTAACCACCGCCGGTTTTTGCAGGCGCAATTGCACCCAGGCACTTTGTCCCGGTTGTACTTCGTCACTCTCCAGCAAACGGACTTGAGCGGAAATTTCCTGAGAACCACTATAGAAATCCACGAACGTATTATGAGTCAGTGGATTGGTCGCCTCAGCAAGCACTTGTAAACGCGCATCAAGCAGCATAGTTGTGTGTAACTGTCCAGGCAAAGCCACAACGTTACCACGCACGAGATCCGAGCGTGCCACATTCGCCAGGTTCAATGCCACTCGACTTCCTGGCTGCGAACTGGCAACCTGTTGCTTATGCGTTTGTATGCCACGAATACGCGTCTTGAGTCCCTGCGGCAAAACCTCGACATCCAATCCTACCTTGAGCACTCCATCCAAGAGCGTCCCGGTCACAATTGTTCCAAAACCAGCCAGAGAAAAAACGCGATCAACTGGTAAACGAGGACGTGCGATATTTTTTTGTGCAGAGACATGCTGTAACAGATCATCCAGGGCGCTTAACAGTTCGAGAAGTCCCTGTCCCGTATATGCAGAAACCGGCACAATCGGGGCTTCGGCCAGGGTCGTTGGTTTGAGATATTTCGCGACCTCTTCACGCACCAGATTCAGCCACTCCTCATCCACCAGATCAACCTTGGTCAGGGCAACTACGCCACGTGACACCCGTAACAGATCCAGAATCGCCAGATGTTCACGGGTTTGAGGCATGATACCCTCATCCGCCGCAATCACCAACAGGGCTGCATCGATGCCCCCGACACCAGCCAGCATGTTTTTGATAAAGCTCTCATGCCCGGGGACATCTACCAGACTCACCTCGCGCCCACCCGGCAATGTCAGCCAGGCAAACCCCAGGTCAATCGTCATGCCGCGCTCTTTTTCTTCTGTCAGGCGATCTGGATCAATCCCGGTGAGCGCCTTCACCAGGGTGGATTTCCCATGATCCACATGCCCTGCCGTTCCAATGCAACTCATAGTTCTCAATTAATCGCTAAACTTTGTTGGATCACAATACTTTCAGTATACTCTACATCCACGGTTCTGGCTATAAAGAGGGGATAGCCACAGCAATTATCCTATTCAGAGTAGTGATCGGTTAAACGAATATCCCATCGACATGCACTTCACAAGGCAGTATAATAAAAGCAAAGAACGGCTCCAGAAGACATATACAGCTTGTTTCGCAAGGTTTTTTATAGATGAATGACAAAATCCAGTCCGTCCTGAACTCTCTCCCACATAAGCCTGGCATCTATCTGATGAAGGATGCTGAAGGAACGATTATCTATGTCGGGAAAGCTATCTCTCTCTTTAATCGCGTGCGCTCCTACTTCCAGGAATCAACGGATCATAGCCCGAAAAATCGGAGTATGGTCGCGAAAATTGATGATATCGAGTTCCTCGTGGTGCAAAATGAGGTTGAGGCACTGGTACTGGAAAGTAACTACATCAAACAGTATCGTCCCAAATATAATGTGCTGCTCCGCGACGATAAAAACTATCCCTATATCAAGGTCGCACTGACCGAGGATTTTCCACGCGTCTATCGCGTGCGCAGCTTTCATCATGACGGCAATCGCTATTTTGGTCCCTATACAAACTCTGGCGCAGTAGACGCAACGTTGGATGTACTGAATAAGTTGTTTGCGTTCCGCACCTGTCGCTATGATGCTAGCGCCTGGGCACCACCAGAGAAGGGCGAAACGCCCGCAAACTGGAAATTGAAGCTTCTATCCCGTCCCTGTACCCAATACTATATTCATCGCTGCACGGCCCCTTGTGTCGCGTATACGACACGCGCGGAATACAATGCCGTCATCCAACAGGTTATTTTGTTTCTCGAAGGCAAACACGATGAAGTTTTGAAGGGCCTGCAAGCACAAATGGAACAGGCAGCCGAGGAACTGCATTTTGAGGAGGCTGCACGGCTCCGGGACCGCATCCAGGCGGTCGAACGTATTTTAGAGAAACAACGCATCATCAATACCGAAGGACAGGATGATCAGGATGTGATTGCTCTGGCTCAGGGGGATGATGAGACGTGTGCGCAGGTCTTTTTCTTCCGCATGGGCAAACTGGTGGGACGCGAGTATTTTATTCTTCAGGGCACCCGCGATAGCAGTCCTGGCGAGATTATGAGCTCGTTTATGCAACAATTCTATGAAAGCTCGCCCCTGGTTCCTTCCGAAATCGTGGTAGAGGTTGAACCGGATGATCGCTCAATGCTGCAAAACTGGCTCAAGGAGAAACGCAAAGGTACGGCAACAATCGGTAATTCGACGGCAGTCACGATTACGGCTCCCAGGCGGGGTGATAAAGTACGTCTGGTTGAAATGGTGAAGCAGAACGCGCAGCAAGTCCTCGAACAACAACGCATCAAATGGCTTACCGATACTCAGAAAACACAACTGGCCTTGCAGGAAATCCAGGAAGCACTCCATCTGGCAGAATCCCCTAAACGCATCGAATGCTACGACATTTCTAATACTCAGGGCACCAATTCTGTAGGCGCAATGGTCGTCTTTGAAGGTGGCCGCCCCCAGAATAGCGAATATCGGCGCTTTCAGATCAAACAGGTAGAGGGTCCCAACGATTACGCCAGCCATCAAGAGGTACTGCGACGACGCTTCCGCAAGGCAGCGGCAGCCAATCAAACCTCTCTTTCCAGCGCACCTGATGAGGATATCAGCGCCCCCATCGGTGAAAGTGTCGCGGAAATTATGCGGGATGGAGAGATAGAAGAGATAGAAGGGACTGAAACTACGGCACAGGCTGCGCTGCACCACGATTGGGCCATGCCTGATCTGGTTATTATCGATGGTGGAAAAGGACAACTAAACGCAGCCCTCGCGGTTATGCAAGAATTGCGTATCGAGATCCCCACGATTGGTATCTCTAAAGAGGAAGGCTCACACACCAAACTCAGTACCGCCGAAGAAATCTGGCTTCCTGGCGCAGCGGAGCCGATCATGCTCCCTCGGAACTCACAGGGACTCTATATGCTGCAACGCATCCGGGATGAGGCCCATCGCTTCAGTATCAGCTACCATCGCAAATTGCGCTCCAATCGTACCTTCAAATCTGTGCTTGACGAGATCCCAGGAATTGGTCCCAAGCGTAAACAGGCACTTCTTAAACACTTTGGTTCGGTACGCGCTATCAGTAACGCCAGCCTCGAAGATCTCTCTGCTCTGGAAGGCATGACACGCGATGCCGCAGAAAAGGTGAAAGAATATATCGGCCGCATGGAATAATGTCCTGGTTACCTTCTGTTTATATCAGTAGAGCATATTTCAAAGTGAGTGCTAGCAGTCTCTCTGTGCGATTGACAACCCAGCAAATTCACGATACTATATTAACTGAACGGCTGCAATCAGGTCGTTCGGGCTCTATTATGGCTAATTAAAATGTGCATCATAACAAATACGGGCAGCCGTCTGTACCGCGGGTGAGCGGAAAAGCACCTCACCTGAGCATCTACAAATGTGTTGACCGGGATGATTGCGTTTAACTTAATCTAAGAGGTGATTGGTATATGCCTACGTACGAGTATCTTTGTCAAACCTGTAGCCACCGCTTCGAAACGTGGCAGAAAATGACCGATGAGCCTTTGACAGTCTGTCCAGAATGCGGTAACCACATCCGCCGCGTGCTCTTCCCCGCTGGAGTCGTCTTTAAAGGCTCAGGCTTCTACAAAACCGACCATAGTGGTAGCAGTATGCTTCCTCCCACCAATGGCGAGAAAAAAACCGAAAGCACGTCTGAAAGCGCACCAGCCAGTAGCTCATCAGAGAGCAGCAAAGCCGCTGATAGCACAGCTAGCGCAACTTCAACTACAACCCCGGCAGCCAGCAAGTAACCCGGGCAGGGATGCAGGGTGATGAAACCTTTAAAAGACAAAACCGTTTCTTTCCCTTCTGGAGAATTGAAATTATGGAAGAGTCAGGCATAGCCGCCCTGCAACGGCAGCAAATTGAGATTACCATTGGTGAACTCCTGCTCACCTCAGACTATTATATGCGTCAAGAAACCATTGAGCGCATTCGACATCTTATATCTCATGCCGACTATTCGCTGGACATCACCCGCTTCAGCGACATGGCACGCGAAGAATTATCAGAGCTCGGTCTCTTGCAATAGACGAAATGATACCCTCATAACGAAGGCCCGATCCTTGCGGTCGGGCTCTCTTGTTCGTGCCCTCAATTCCCCTTCAACACTCCTTCATTCATTCTCTGATACTGATGCGCAAACAGTAGTGACAAGTCAGTTGAAAGAAAGGAAAATCCAGCTTTTAAGCAGGGGAGTATCAAAACCTTTGTAAGGATAACAGGCTATTCTACAAAAAGAGGAGCGAATACGCATGTATAGCCCCAAAAGTCATAACTAACTTACCCAATATTCCTATCGGCTGGTCATTCGCAGTCATATGCACGTCGTACGAGTGTATACTGGTATTACACAATCCCTAAGAATGGCTAGAATTATGCCAGTTGCAAGGAGAATGGGGTCATGCAGCTTCAAAGCAAAAAAGCACAAGAACAGACACAAGAGCAGATTATAGAAGAACTACAGCGGCAGGTAGATGATTTAAAGGCGGAAAACCTTCTCTTGCACGATCAGCTGGCACAGAAAGAGCAAGCGACTGCGATGATCGCTCACGATCTCCGTGGACCACTTTCACCAATTATCAATTATGCGCAGATGATCAATCGACATACACAACCACCAAAAGAGGGTAGTCGCATATCTGGTAAGCAGGTTATGAAAAAATATACTGCGATTCAGCGCAATACCACTATTATTATCAGTCAGGCCAAACGTCTCAGCCGTCTTGTCAACGACCTGCTGGACTCATCCCATCTGGCATCCGGCAAATTCAAAATCCTGCGTGAAGACTGTAATATTACCCGGCTTGTTTGTGAGATGGTAGAACAGCTGCGTCCCGTAGCCCCCTACCATACACTGGTCGTCGCGGCTCCTGAGCAGCCTATTATCGGACAATGGGATAATGGACGCCTGCAACAGGCATTGGGAAATCTACTCGACAATGCCATCAAATATTCTGATGAGAATACAACGATCACAGTCACCATCAGTACATCCGAAAAAAATGTTCGTGTCAGTGTACACAATGAAGGTGCAGGTATCCCACCGGCTGAGATCAGTCAACTGTTCCATCCCTACACGCGTCTGGCTGCGGCCAACAACCGCCATGGCTCTGGACTGGGATTATTTATTACCAAATCGATCATTGAAGCCCATCAAGGTACCTTACAGCTTGAACCACATGGGGAAAACACACAAGAAGAAATCAAAGGGACTACCTTTAGCTTTGAGCTCCCGTTAGCTGCCTGATCCCATCGAGATTATACTGATTGCCCGCAGGCAGGAGCGTCAGCGCCTGCCTGCGGGCAATCAGTCCTTCCGGGTGTCTATGAGGGTGAAAGCGGGATGCAGGGTCTGCATCCCGCTTTCACCCTCATAGACACCCTCTAGAACTCTTCTAGAGCCGTCAGAAAGCCCGGTAGAGACTCAACGCTGTGGACAAGTACATCCGCACCGCGCTGGCGGTAGATATCGATCTCATCCTCTTTTACCACCATGGCAGCTACAAATATTGGCTCATCCGCGCTTTTGGTAGCTTTATAGCGACGCACCAGATCCAGATCATCCGCAGTATCCCCAATATAGAGTCCCCCCTGTGCTCCAACCCGGGCAATCGCGTAGCGGAGCGCCTGGGGATCAGGCTTGGTGTAGAGGGTTGATGACACAACGACATCCCACCAACGACCACCACAATATTTCTCCAGGCGCTCCAGGGCACTATCTACCTCAGGTCCGACGCGCCCGGTGATCATCCCCAGGCGCGTGATACCCGCCTGTTGCAGATCTGAGAAGAAATCCGGCTCGAATAACATCTTCTCATTATGGACAAAACCGGTAGCGTCAGGAAGATAGCGTGGCTCACGACCAAAGCGCCGCTGCAACTCCTCCACGCCCCAATAGCTCTCATTAAAAATATTCACAATCGTCTCATAATCCGTGCAGGCACTGGCGGGAAACGTTGCTTCAACCCAGGGCCGACCACCTTGTCCCTGTTCGGCAGCCTCATGTGCCAGTGCTCCCCATTCAACGGTACTGCGTTGAGCCAGCGAAGTGCCGCGCCATTCGCGCAAACGAGCGGTCTCCAGGGTGCTCAACAAATAACACATATCCCAATCATTATTGAAGCCGCCCGCTTGCTTAAAAATCCCAATATCCTCTAACGTGACCAGCTGGGCGCGTTCATTCTGACGCCACTCTAACTGATTCAATGTGCCAACTATATATTCAGTTACAGCAATATTTGCCGCACGAAACGATTTGCTAGTTTCAATCAAAACGCCATCCACATCAAAAAAAATGGTATCAAATGGATGAGGTAATGAGAGGTCTGGGTGTTGCCAGATTACTGGACTACGCATAAATAGAAAGTGCCTTTCAAAAGCATACAATAATAATCACAAAAGAACAGCTAATTGTTCCTCTGCTATTGTATATCAAAAGCACGCCATCTGGAGATCTGAGGGGAGGGGGGAGCGCCAAACATTCGCCAGCTTTTGGGGAACCGCAAATGAAGCCCCCCTCTTACCTACACGTTTAGTACAGACCCAGAGGAGACCTCATATACCCTTTTTATATCTGGCGCAGATAATTTTGCGCCAGATATAAAAAGGGTATATGAGTTTTTTTATGAGTTTTCGCACGCGAGGTGCTCAAGATATTTTTGTTATGTGGTGCAGACAAGGTGCTGCGCACCTTGTCTGCACCACATAACAAAAAATAATAATAAGGGGCAAAAATAAAAAATAGGTGCAAGTGCGGGGGGGAAGTGCGCGAGGGAATTAGGATGCGGGGGGGTGAGGAAAAAAGGCGCAGGCGCGTGAGCGCCTGCTTGCGAGCGGACAGTGGGATTGAGATTTCAGTCTGGCACTTGCTATAAGACGCGGCTCAAGAAGCTACGGGTACGTTCGTTCTGAGCTTCATTGAAGATCTGTTGTGGCGAGCCCTGTTCTACGATTTGTGCTTTGTCCATAAAAATGACATGGTCGGCTACGTCGCGTGCAAAGCCCATTTCATGCGTTACGACGACCATAGTCATGCCTTCTTCTGCGAGCTGACGCATCACTTTCAGGACTTCTCCGACCAGTTCGGGATCAAGGGCTGAAGTGGCTTCATCAAAAAGCATCAATTTGGGATTCATAGCCAGGGCGCGGGCGATGGCGACGCGTTGCTGTTGTCCACCTGAGAGGCGATGGGGATAGGCATCTTCTTTATTCGCCAAACCAACTTTATCCAGCAGCACGCGGGCACGCTCGATGACCTCATCTTTCGGCTGTCGCAATACATGTATGGGGGCTTCGATAATATTTTCGAGGGCGGTCATGTGCGCAAAAAGATTGAAGCGCTGGAAGACAAATCCTACCTGCGCACGCATACGTGCGATATTCTTCTCGCTGTCCTCGACAATTTTCCCGTTTTGCTCGCGATAGCCAACCATCTGTCCATCGATAAAGATACGACCGCTATCAATCTTCTCCAGATGGTTGATGCAGCGCAGGAGCGTTGTCTTGCCAGAGCCGCTGGGACCAATGATCACAACCGTCTGGCCGCGATCCACCGTGAAATCTACACCATTTAATACCAGATTGGAACCAAAGCGCTTGACCAGTTGCTCGGTACGGACCATGGGACCATTGCTGGCATTCTGAGGACTGTTATCTAATTTTTCAAGAGTCAATTTCTATTCCTCCTCACCATTAACTAGCGGATTTAACCACCAAAGCCAGCTACACGCTGTGAAAAGCTCTTTTGCATCACTTCATCCACCGCAACATTGGTCCGACCTGGATCAAAACGCCTCTCAATCCAGCGCTGTATAAATTCCCAAATGGTTGTTAACAAGAGATAGTAGACTGTCGCGACAATTAATAACTCGAATGTGATAAAAATTTGCGCTCCATACACCTGGGCCGTACCGGCTAACTCCATCAGGCCAATCACTGAAGCAATCGATGTTGTCTTCATCATATTATTAAATTCATTGCCCAAGGGTGGAATAATCACACGCATGGCTTGAGGAATGATAATACGACGCATCGCCAGACCATAAGGCATACCGAGGGCTTTGGCAGCTTCCATCTGTCCAGAATCGACAGAACCCAGGGCGGCGCGGATAATTTCAGACATATAGGCTCCCTCGTTTAAAGAGAAAGCGATCAACACACAGGCCCATTGTGGTAATAATGCCATGGGAATAACCTTGGGCAATCCTGTCCATAGCAACAGAACCTGCACCAGTAGCGGGCTACCACGAAAAAACCATGTATAGGCACCAGCAATCCATCTGAATGGAGAAAACTTCGCGGTACGCATCAGCGCCAGTATGAGTCCCAGAACCACACCAATGGCTTGCGCCACCACTGAAATCCAGAGTGTAATCCAGGCTGCCTGCAGAAACGTGAAGTTGGGATCTTGAAAAAGATAATACCAGACCTGGTCCCAACGGAACATAGTCAACCTCCTAATAGTATAAGACATATGCGAGTTGCCCTTGCTCGTCGATAAACAAGGGCAACCCTGCGCGTCATGTCGTACACAGTAACGGCTGGCACCGTGGCGCATCCACAGCACAATCTTTACGCTACTGCCTATCCAAAACAGTCAATACTAGAAACTATGACTGCTTTTGCTGTGCTGAGAAATTCCATGTCTTAAAGAGGTTATCATAAGTACCGTCAGCTTTAACAGCTGCAAATGCTTTCTGCATAGCAGTCAACATCGCCGTATCGCCTTTGCGCACCGCAATACCGTAGGGTGCGCTGTTCACCACTGAACCACCTACCTCAAACTGTCCGGGATTGATCTTATTGTAGTAGTCGGTAACGGGGGAATCCTGATAGGTTGCCACAACACGATTTGTTGCCAATAACTGTACCACATCTGTCTGAGATTGCAAAACTGTCTCGTTGATGGCCGACTTACCAGCGGCTTTACAGGCCTTGCTGCCAGTATCCAGGTCGCTTTTTTCCACGGTACCAGTCTGGACACCAACGTTGAGACCACACAGATCGCTCACGCTCTTCAGATTCTTTGGATTGCCCTTCTGTACCAGCAGAGACTCACCTGCATTAAAATACGGCACGAAGTCTAGAACTTTCTTACGGTCATCATTGATGGTGACAGAAGAGATAACCACATCAAAGCGTTTGTTCCTCAGGTCATCAAAAATAGTGTCGAAACCCGTCTTCTGGATCTCCGCTTTCAGGCCCATATGCGCTGCCATGGCTGTGATCAAATCAACATCAAAGCCTATATAATTGCTGGATTTGGTATCCACAAATTCCATCGGGGTATAGGTGGTGTCGCTACCAATAACCAGAGTTCCAGCTTTCATAATATCGCCAGGGGCTGTGACATTAGGAGTTGCTTTCGTGGTGGGAATTCCAGTGGATGGGGTGCTAACCGGTGCATTGCCACAGGCAGAGATGAAAAGAGAGAAAAGTGCTGCGATCAAAAGGCCCTGGAAGGGAAGGCGTTTGATGCGCTCGATAATAAGGGATGTCTTCAACTAGAAACCTCCGTGCTGTAATATGCTTGTGTCACACAAATGCAATCTGGACAGTTTCAACCGTTATGCCACACGTCTCGTAGCGGCGCTGCTGGATGAGGAACGAGAGATCTCGCACTATCGAGTGAGAGCCTCAGCAAAAGGCGAATTTATCCGTATCACTTACTCTACGTCCTATTTCGCTGAAAATCTCACAAACAAGCAAACCATATTTTATTCTGGCATACCTTGAAGCACTATGAAGCACTCTTGCGACGGAGAAAGAGTGTCAATCCCTCTCATTGACATACACGGTAATTATCGATGTATCATACCCCATAAACTAAGCCATTGCTATACAGGTGTCCCCCAAATAACAGCATGAGAAGGAAACTTACCAGGAGGCGAGGCGATTGACGGTCGGGATAATCCAGTTTTCGGGATAGATGATGTAAGCGGTACCAGCGGAGGCGGCGAGCCAGACATGTTGCAGGTTGGCACGCCAATAAATAATCTGGACATCCACATTGTTGGCGGCGGCTGGATCATTGGTAATCACATCGCCGGTCCTGGTGAAACCGCGAATGACGAGGAGGTGTCCATCTGAGCTTGGAATAGGTGAGTTGAGCAATTCACCACGCCCATAGGCAATACTGATGATGATCGGCACACCGGCTTTAATCCACGGCTCGATCTGGCTCAATGAATACATTCTGGTCACAAAGGACTTCAAGCCGTAGCTGCCAGCATGGGCAGTATTAAAAGGCCAGTTGCCTGTCCCCTCATAGGTATAATCGTATGTGCTGCGAGCGGTGTAGGGCACGGTCTGATTGAGCGCGGGGCTCTTGAGAATAGTGGACCAGTAGTCCATGACCATGCTGGTAGAGGTAGGACTGCACCAGGCTTCACCACCGCCGCCAAATCCCAGACCCCTATAGGCTGGGAGCATCTGTGAGCGTTGTGGCACCGCCAGTTGGCTTCCCCAGGCAGCGCGATCAGCTCGGATAACGGGTATATGATCCCCATCAGTATCATAGGATGCAATAGCGCTGAAGCGCTTGAGATGGGCGCTGATGCTGGCAGTGGTACTGAAAAGGGTCATACTGAACTGATAGGCGGTGGCTGGCTTGCCCCGGGTGCGAAAGGTATCCGTATCGACGTTGCCGGTCGCGTCATCCTGTCCCGCGATACTATGGCGAGTAATCGTCTGATTGGAACTGGCCCAGATGGGTAAGGCATACCAGTGTGTCCAGTTCACATCCCGGCGAACACGGATATGGATCTCCAGCCAGGTGCCGACTGGCGTAGAGGCATTCCAGGAAGCAATCAAAGCCGTGACTGGTCGTTTGGGGATATGAACGGGCGAGACCAGGGTTCCAAAGTAGAAGGAGCCACCATTGTAGTAATTGAGCTTCCCGTGATACATGTGTGCCTTATAGGGATCTCTGCCAGCACAGAGCCGTACCAGGCGCGCATAACTGGCCTCTCCGCCGTCAATATCGGTTACAGAACAGTTTAATTTGTTGGCAGGCTCAAGTTGTACATTCACATGCGTGCCCCAATTTTGCACCTGTACACCGTTGAGAAACCAGCGCTGAAAATCCTGACGGCTCTGCTGCTGCCAGAATTCATCATATTGCTGACTGGCACTGGCATGCATATGGACCGGAGAAGGTTGCGTGTACATGTGGATAAAGAGAAGTGTCAGAATGACAAGACAGCCGGAGGTAACACGCCAGGCACTGGAATGGTGTTGTCTGGAGAACAAGCATGTCATAAAAGGTCTCCTCTTCAGCAGTAAACCCTTGCAATTGAAAACAGTATTTTGAAATAAAAAATAAATATATTATGTAAGCAGCTTAAGAGATAAAAATCGGACAGAGAAATTTCTTCTGATTTTTCACAATCTCTTACACTAATTATAAAAATAAGGGCAAAATATACTATTCAACAGATGAGTTATTGGTGCGGGGTGGTAGACTGTGCTTGTTGTCTTGTGAGGATAAGGATATGTTGATGATGGTCCATCAACACTAGCAAGCAAACAAGGGGGTATGTACCACATGAAGAATATATCTGCGCACGATGCGCAGCGCATTGTGTTGCCAGAACGAACATTGATTGTACTCTGCGGTCCTGCCGGGGCAGGCAAGAGCACCTTTGCACGCACCACAATTGATCAACAAAAACAGCAAGGATATCGCGCTACCGGGATTGTCTCTTCTGATTATTGCCGGGCTTTAGTCTGTGACGATGAGACCAATCAGCAAGCCAATAAAGACGCCTTTGATCTTTTCTATTACATTATCCATAAACGGATGTTTCAAGGCCGTTTGACGATTGCGGATAGCACGGCCTTGCAGGCTGATGCCCGCAAAAAACTCCGTGAACTGGCGTCACGCCATCAGTATTTTACCTGCCTGTTCCTCTTCAATATGTCATTAGAAACCTGCTTACGCTATGATCAACATCAGGCCCGCGGCCGCATTGTAGGTGAGCAGGTCATCCAATATCATCTCAATCTGTTCCAGTTGGCGATGAAAGATGTGGAGCATGAAGCCTGGAACGTTATCCATGTCCTGGATGAGCAACATCCTTATCCTGAGATTACACTCAAAACAACGCCAGCATAACCTTCTCTCCAGTCACAAACTTATCTATATATTTGGATAACTATCTCCTCCAGGCAGGGCCAGATCTATTTCTGAGCCCCTTTTTCAGTTACCATCAGAACTCACTGTGACAAGATGCTCGTGCGCGACGTGGAAGTAAGCAGACAGTGTCTCGTTTTTAGTGGAGGTCAGTAACGTATGCTCAAGGTACGCGCAAGTAAAATCCGAGGCCGAATCAGTTATCTTTTGTGTATAGTAGCCCTGCTTTGTTCGGCTTGTGGTGGTTCAACATCGGATAACAGTGCCAGCACATTGCCAACGCCTGCCGCTACAGTGGCCGCGCCAACCCACTTGGTCTCCAGCGGTACCCTGACGGTTGGGACCGATCCATCCTATATTCCAATGGAATATGTCAATACTGCGACCAATCACTTCAACGGCTTTGATATTGATCTGGCTACGACCCTGGCACAGCACATGGGACTCAAGGTAAATATCCAACGCACCGGCTTTGATACCCTGCTCGATGATCTTGCCAATAAACGCTTTGATATTGTACTGGCGGCCGTCACGATTGATGATGCCCGCAAAGCTAAATTTGACTTTGTTCCCTATTTCCGGGCCGGGGAATCCTTACTGGTGCCTAAAGGTAATCCACTCAACTTGAAAAGCACCGCCGATCTGTGTGGACGTAGAGTAGGCGTCCAGACCGGGACCGTCGAAAATCAAAGCCTTAATACCGCCAGCGTCACCTGTCAACAGAATGGCAAGCCAGCGATTATCCAGACTGTCTTACAATCACAAACGGATGTCATTCAATTGCTTGTCAATCGGCGCGTCGATGCCACATTCCAGGATTCACCAGTCACCGATTACTACAACAAGATTAATCCAGGCCAATTTGAGATTGGTGGTTCAATTACCAATTCTGTCCCTTATGGTATCGTGATCCGCAAAGGCGATAGCAATACCTTACAAGCCGTCCAGAACGCCTTCCAGGTCATCAAAAGGGATGGGATCTATGACAAGTTGTTCACGAAATGGGGTTTTTCGAGTCAACAAAAGATATCGTGAACACAGATCGTTTCCCTACCACTTGAAAAAAATTAGTCGAACGCATCATAGGCATCCATTAAAGATGATGCAGCGTAACGCTCGCCTTTACGATAAGGGAACCCGTGACGCGTACTGCCAGAATATCGCGAGAAAAGTACTGCTTTGCACGCTTTCGTGACTATACGCAACACACGTGCGTTATTATAAAATGTAGAACATGTGAAACCGCTGCAATACTGTAGACATTTTGGCCCATAAATTGATATACTAGCCTGTGTATAGCGCTCGGAGGATTACGCTCAGATGTATCCCCTTTTTTCAGTAAAGATCCATCTATGAACCCGTTCAGCCATCACGGATACAATGCTCATAGAGCGCATAAAAGTATACATAACCTATGGAATGCTATCCTTAAACACATTCCATTCATCATATACCCATTACCGAGGAGGATGCTGTGTCTGTTGATACGACCCTGACAGGAACCGAAATACGAGCGCGTTTCCTGGACTTTTACGCCAGTAAAGGCCATGTGAAGGTACCAAGTTCATCGCTCGTGCCGCATAATGACCCGACTGTATTGTTGACCACCGCTGGTATGCAGCAGATGATCCCGTACTTCCTGGGTCGTGAGACAGCACCTGCGGCACGCATGACCTCTTCACAAAAATGTTTCCGCACGACGGATATCGATAAAGTTGGCAATCAGCGCACCCTGACATTCTTTGAGATGTTAGGCAATTTTTCGGTTGGCGATTACTTTAAACGCGAGGCGATTACCTTCGCCTGGGAGTTCCTGACCAAGGTTGTGAATCTTCCGCCAGAGCGCCTGCATCCGACTGTTCATCCTGAGGATGATGAGGCTCCCCGCTACTGGCAAGAGATTGCTGGTTATGCCGATGAGGCTATTGTACGTCTGGATGAGAACTGGTGGGGACCTCCGGGAGCCTCTGGCCCTTGCGGTCCTGACTCTGAGATCTACTATGATCGTGGCGTTGAATATGGCTGCGGTGAGGCTGATTGCAAGCCTGGCTGCGAATGCGAGCGCTTCTTAGAGATCTGGAATCTGGTCTTTATGCAGTTCTTCCAGGATCTCCAGGGAGTACGTACCCCGCTCCCACGCCGCAATATCGATACCGGCATGGGCCTGGAGCGCCTGACGATGGTGTTGCAGGGCAAAGAGTCTGTCTTTGAGACCGATCTGCTACGTACCATCATTGATCGCTTCGCCCTGATTACCAATACGCCCTATGGTCAGAATAACAAAAGCGATACGTCATTGCGCGTGATCGCTGATCATGGTCGCGCCCTGGTCTTCCTGGCGGCGGATGGCGTGCTGCCCAGCAATGAAGGTCGTGGCTATATCTTCCGCCGTATCCTGCGTCGGGCAGTTCGCCATGGCAAGCTGCTTGGTCTGGACAAACCATTCCTGGCTGAGGCTGCCAATACAGTTATTGATCTGATGGGCGGCTACTATAGCGAACTGGAAACGCAGCGTGAGCGCATTATTGAAGTGTTGAGCCTGGAAGAGAAGAAGTTCAGTCAGACGCTCGATACTGGTTTGAGCCTGCTGAATGAGTTACTGCTGGATTTAAAACAAAAACAACAGACTACCATTCCTGGCGCTGAGGTGTTCCGCCTCTATGATACCCATGGCTTTCCTGTTGAGTTGACGCAAGAGATTGCCAGCGAGCAAGGCTTTAAGATTGATGACGCCGGGTTTGAGGAAGCGATGCAACGCCAGCAGGAGCGCAGCCGCGCCGGGGCCAGTAACACGTTTGCGCAGGCGGCAGATGATGTTGCCCTGACGGAGATTCTGAAGCGCGAGGGCACTACCATGTTCCTGGGCTATAGCGGCCTGACAGGATCTGGTAAGGTGGTCGCGCTGGTGGTAGATGGTAATGAAGTGGAGAGCATCAGTGCTCCACAACAGGCCCTGGTTATCCTTGATCAGACACCATTCTATGCCGAGAGTGGCGGTCAGATCGGCGATCATGGCGATATCATCGGTCCCATGGGAATTTTCCAGGTACAGGATACCCGCAAACCCATCAAGGGACAGTATGTCCACTATGGTCATCTGACCGAGGGACATCTGCGTGTCGGTGATGCAATTCAGGCGACTGTAATTGAGAATCGCCGTGCCGATACCATGCGTAACCATAGCGCCACCCATCTGCTGCATAAAGCTTTGCGCGATCTGCTTGGCCCACAGGTTCAACAGCGTGGCTCATTAGTCGAGCCAGAACGCTTGCGTTTCGACTTCGCCAGTCCTCGGCCACTCACCAGCGCGGATCTGGCACAGATTGATGCCCAGATTAACCGTTGGATTCGTGCGGATTATCCCGTCAAGACAACTCTCATGCCGATTCAGGAGGCGCTGCAAACAGGAGCCATGGCTCTGTTCGGCGAGAAATATGATGACACGGTACGGGTAGTTTCCATGGGACAGAGTGTTGAACTTTGTGGTGGTACGCACTGCGCGACCACCGGTCAAATTGGTAGCTATATTACGATTCAGGAGACCAGTGTCGCCGCCGGTATTCGCCGTATCGAAGCCCTGACCGGACGCGCCGCTGAAGCATATTTGCGCCAGCGTCGTGAGGTGGTTGATCGTATTGCCTCGACGCTGCAAGTTCAGACAGACCAGGTCGAGTCCCGCATTGAACAACTGGTTCAGGAACTCGCGGCTGCTCGGCGCCAAATTGTCCAATATCAGCGCAATGAGGCTCAAGCACAGGTGCAACAACTTGTCCTGGCCGCGGAAGAGATTGCTGGCGTGCCAGTTGTAGCGGCCAGCGTCCAGGCCCCTGATGCCAAACTCTTACGCGATATGGGCGAGAATATTCGTACCCATTTAAAGCAAGGTGTCGTGGTTCTGGCCAGTGATCTGGGCGAACGCATCGCCCTCCAGGTCAATATTGACCCGGCATTAACCAAACGTGGGCTGCATGCTGGCAAACTTGCTGGCGCGGTCGGAGAGCGTTTGGGGGGCAAAGGTGGTGGTCGCCCTGACGCCGCGCAGGGTGGAGGCAAGGACAAAACGGCTATACAACCGGCTCTGGAACTTGCAAAAGCCTTCGTTCGTGATAATCTCAAGTAGGCTTGCTGCCGCAGCGGAGGCGATGGGTGTCATCGCCTCCCCTCTCGCTCTGAGCGCGACAGGCTTTTCACTGCAAAGTTAAAAGACATTTCTTTATTCTTAATCTGTCTTATCACTTACATAAAAAATAAGGACGAATTGTACGCAGTTCATCGGAGCGTTCATTATTGACGATTGAGCGGTACTTTGATTTCCTTCAGGTGACGCGGAATGAGTACGGGCACGCTGCTGTTTCCTGATATGACAGCTTGATGGGCAAGCCGACAATCATTTCCACGGGTTTCTCTACAAAAGTCGCATCAGTCTATTTTGAAAGAAACCATTTTTGCCAATAATGCAATTTTTGTGCTATAAAATAACAGATGCAGTTGATGGCCCAATACACGAGGAAGCTGCTCAAGTAGAGCTGGCAGAGAGTGGAGCAATAATTTTGGGATGGATACATGAAAAATCTCTTGCAACGTCTGTTTGATCGTTTAAGAGGGTCAAATGCAGATGGATACTATCCTGACCTGGATCATGGCTATGACTATGAAGATGATGAATACGAAAATGAGAATGAGAATCCAGAGGACATAGACAGCCAGCGTCAGCTCTTCACCGCACTCGATATTGGTACTGCCTTTGCCAAAGCAATGATTGTTGAAGTGCGCGGCGATCATGCCGAAGTTTTGGGCGTGGGGCGTCATCCGCAGAGTTATGCGCATATGTCGGATGGCATTGTTACGGATATCCCTGGCGTCATCGCCAATTGCAATGAGGCCCTGCTTAAAGCTGAACAGGCGGCAGGCGGCGTGATTGCGCCTTCAGCCGTGATTGGTATCGCGGGCGAACTGGTTAAAGGGAGCTCAACCACGGTCAGTAAACAACGCGCACAACCAACCAAACAGATTACGGCAGAAGAATTAGAGTCCTTGATTACTGCCGCTCAAGAACGTCTGCTGAAAATGGCGAAAGAGCGCATCGCGGCAGAGACGGGTTATGGCAATATCGATGTTCGTTTAACCAACGCCGCCGTGATCTCCGTGCGTATTGATGGACAACTGGTGACGAATCCGATTGGATTTCGAGGCCGCCATTTTGCCCTGACACTCTTTAGTGCGTTCGCGCCCCTGACACAACTAGGAGCGATTGAGACAGTTGCCCAGGGGCTCGATCTGACCCTGGTGACGATTGTGGCAGAGCCTTATGCGCTGGCCCGCTGTCTGAGTAGTAATGCCAGCGCCGATAGTGGAGCAATCTTTATCGATGTAGGCGGTGGTACCACCGATATTGCTCTGGTTCGTCAGGGCGGCATTGAGGAGACACGCGTTTTCGCCCTGGGCGGCCGTGCTTTTACACGCCGCATTGCCACCAGTAAGGGTATCCCGATTAAAGAGGCAGAACGGCTCAAAATCAATTATAGTACCGGGGAGCTATCTGGTAGCGCGCAGGATGAGATACAGAGTATTCTGGCTCCCGAGTGCCAGACCTGGATGGATAGCGTTGAATTGCTCATCGAAGAGCTCTCTAAGGGTGAGTTGTTGCCACCGGCCATCTATATCGTCGGTGGCGGATCGGCCCTGATTGATCTCCATCAACGTCTGGAGGCTTTTCCCTGGACTGAGCGCCTGCCATTCTCACGCCAACCGATCATTCGCGCCGTCCAACCAGAAATGGTTGGCAGTATCCTGGATACTGAAGGACAACTGGTGAGTGGGCAAGACATTACTCCTATGGCTCTCGCTTATCAGGCGGTAGAGTTAAATAATGATAATAATGTTTTGGAAAGAGCTCTTGATCGCGTTATTAATGCTATGCATATTTAAAAATCCTCTCCGTTTCATAGCGGAGACAAAATTTGCAGTGCTTTGTTGATTATCTCCAGCAAGCACGAAAAATAGAACCAGGATAACACCACACCTGAAAAAAATATACGTTGACCAATACAACAGGCAAGTAAATGGTACACAATCAGTAACGCCGCGCAAACACGCGGCGACTGATTGTTGATCAGAATTAACGCGCACAAACTGGCCTGTCAAGCGTCTAACGTGCAAAAGCATGATGCCATGAGGGGGAAACAGGGCTTATGAGTGATGAACAAACAATTTATATTAGCCCGGAAGATGATCTGACGACCGTGCGTGAGCGTTTGGAGCAGCTTCAAACACGTAAAGTGACTCTGGTAATACCAGCCCATACACAGCTGCGCAGTCATGTAGCCTGGAAATTACTCTATGCTCGTGCGCGCGAATTAGGGAAGGACGTCCTGATTGTGAGCTCGGACCCCCAGGTACGTTCTGTGGCCCATGCCGTAAAATTTAATGTGGCCCATTCACTTGAGTCTTCACAACAGGGACGCTCACGACCAACCGCGCCAGCACGTCCTGCGCGTAGTGTACCCACAAACCGGCCTCGCTCCACCAATCTCAGTCAACGCAGCACATCGACACGCACAAACACGACCCGTAGCACAAACAACCTGCGTCCACGCCCGCAGGAGATACGCTCCTGGCAGGGATCATCCGCCGAGGCCAACAAAGAGGCAGACCAACGCGAACAGCATGGTTATCAAGATGCTGACGCTCACATTGACGAAGTGCCCGATAATCGATTAGCATCAACCTTTCAATTACCGGAACAGGATTACTCGACACGATCCTACGATTACCAGATTAACGCGACGCCACCGATTCGTCCTCTTTCATCCGATCAAATTGAAGATCCAGATCTTTTATTTGAGGATTATAATCAGGCTCGCGTTATCCGGCAGGCCGCTGAAGAAAAACCAGAGCCATCCAAACAACAGCCAGCGCCACCTGCCACGCCACGTATCACGTCCGAAAAGAAATCCCGCACACCCAGATCACATGCCCCATACGAACCACTCGATGTGGATGAAGAAGATCCATTCACCTATATGGAAGATAAGCAATTTTCTGCATCAATCGAGCAACACGGCAATGCGCTATTAGATGAGGATGATCACTATGAGCATGTAATCCAGGATGTCGCAGATGCACCAACCAGCATTATTGGTCAGCACACTATCTATGGGGATGATCAGGACGAACTGAACTCGCCAGCACCAGCACCCCGAACAGGACGTGGCAACAACAAAAACGCTTCCTATCCTGATCCTGATACAGCCAGAGCACGCAAACGTGAGAACACACAAACAAAAAGCCAGCGTCCAGCGTCACGGCGTTCAGGACAGATCGGTCCCCGATCCGCATCGACCATTTCGCCCATCTCGCGCCTACGTCAAGAGGATCTCGATGATGCGGATCTGTTGCCGGTAGAAGACCGCCCGACCCGTGTGCAGCAGCACAACGAAATTATTGAAGAGCAGCCCTCACGCTCCAATCGCCGGGACCCAGAGGCAGTACCGCTGGCATGGAGCGGACAAAATAGACCAAATCCGCGCCATAGTCCCACCCAGCGCCCAACAGCGCAGGTTCAGACAGGTGCAGGAAGCCGTGGCACAGGCTCGTTACGACCATCAACTGCAACGCTACGGGGAGAGCGAGCATCCCAGGACTTGCGCCAACGCAAACCTACGCCATTGCCAGTTAAACGCAATGCAGGCCAGAAGCGCAGTCGGCGTGGTATGTGGATCGCGTTAGTAATAATTGTGTGTTTGCTGATTGGACTGGTCTTTGGTATCTATGCCATTCCGCAGACAACAGTCAAACTGACCTTTTCCACACGCAACTATACGCATCCCGTCAGCCTGACCGCCAGCCCGAACGCACAGGCAGGAACGGTTCCAGCGCAACTGGTGGAGCATACTTTTTCACAAACTGGCAATGGGAAAGCAACTGGTAGCCGCGAAGTCGGGACCGCGAAAGCCCTGGGAGAGGTCTGCTTTAGCAATGCCAGCAATATAGTCGTCACCGTGCCCACAGGCAGCATTGTCACTGCCGCAGGTGGGAATGGGACCCAATTTATCACCACAGCGGAAGTCTCGCTGGATAAACAGTCATCCTGCGCCAATAATCCGCCAGTTCCGGTTCAGGCCGTCAATCCCGGCGAGAGCGGCAACCTGCTCGCCCAGAGCGTTACCGTCGTTCCGCCCAGCACGCTGGATACTATTGCCAAATACAATAACACAACCGCAGCCCAACTCAAACTGACAGTCAGGAATAATGCTCCGATGAGTGGGGGCGGCATGCAGCCTGTACCCGCAATCACAGCAAACGATCTGACAAATGTGAAAACGGCGCTGCAAGGCCAGCTAAAAAACGCCATCACAGCCTGGACCAAAAGTCTGCCCCAGGACGGCGTTTACGGAAATTTGAACACGACTGATACACTGATTAATACACCTGCGGTAAACTCCACTATCACAACCGGCCAGACATTCCCGGCCGAGTTACAGGTCAAGGCGACCCTTATCTATGTCAAAAACAGTACCATCCAACAGGCAGCCAAAACACAGTTAAATACGGCCCTCAAGCTGGATAAAGCCTTCGCCAATGATGTGATCTTGAATGATACACCGCAGCCGATTACCATCACAAAGCTCAAACAAACGAATACCGTAGCCAACATACTCAAACTGGATTTCACAGCCACCGCTCACACGGCTGGCACCTTTGATCCTGATAAAATCAAAAGTGAGATTATCGGTCACTCGCCTGCGGACGCCCAGCATATCCTGGAAACACAGATCGTCGGCCTCAAACAGGTCAACATTCATCCTGATTTCTTTCCCTGGGTAAGCTGGAACAAGGATAACATTACAATCACTGTGGTTTCAGATACAGCCATAGCAACCAGATAATGCTACCTTAGCAGTACTAACTGGACAGAATAAACAGTGCTTCGCTACAATGCACTATGTTGGTGCAATATATATACCAACAGAGTGTATGCAAAAAGCATGCACAATATCATTAGAAAGAAATAGTATCTATCGATGAGAGGCCTATAACAGGGAATAGGGAATGTGGAGGGCCGCAATCCCTCTGCGGGGTGTGGGGCCATCCCATACTTTTTCTCTTCTCTTTCCTGCCAAAGGCGACAAAAGAGAAGGCCTCTCTGTTGCCCATCAAAGATAAAACACTACAGGTCAGGAAATAGGAATTTATATGGCTCGCTTGATAGCATTGGATGTAGGGGATGCACGCATTGGAGTAGCATCCTGCGATTCAACAGGTTTTTTGGCCTCACCGCATAGCACCATCCACGTCACACGCAACGAACAACAAACCTGGGAGTCGATCCAAGCCGTCATCGAAGACATTGAGGCTGAAGGGATGATCGTGGGGTTGCCAATCAGTCTGGATGGGCAGATTCATGGGCAAGGGCAAAAGGTTCAAGCCTTTGTGGAACGCTTAAAAGCCCATATCTCTATTCCCGTCACCTTCTGGGATGAGCGCCTCTCAACAGTTGAAGCCCAACGCCTTCTTTCACAACGCACCCAGGGTAAAGGGGAGAAACATGCCCAACGCGGTGGTCGGCAACGCGCCCAGGGGAAAAAACGTCGCAGTAGTCAGGAAATTGATGCGCTGGCCGCAGCAGTGATTCTGCAAGACTACCTGGATCATCTGGGAAATTAACACATAAGGGATAATGACGCATGAGACGACGACCTAATTCACGAGCAGCTATTCTCTCAGTCCTGGTTGTAGGATTGATTGTTTTTATTGGAGTCATTCAGGTCTGGAATATTGCTTCGGATATTTTTCAACCCGCCAGTTCGAACGCCAAAAATGTCTCTATCAATATCCGGCCTGGAGAGACCACGACCGAAATCGCCAATGATCTGCAACAAAAAGGGATCATTCGCAACGCTCTCGCCTTTACAATCTGGACACGCATTAAGGGCACTAACCTGGAAGCGGGCGTCTATAAAAAGATCAATGCCAGCATGACCATCAGCAATATTATCGATACCCTGCAAAATGGACAGCCTGATGAGCTATTGGTAACGATACCCGAAGGTAAGCGGCTGGAAGAAATTGCCAGGATTGCGGCTGCTTCAAATCTGCCAAATTTCAAAAAGGCAGACTTTTTGAACTATACCCGCAATATCAAAAACTTTCCCGATGCCAGTAAGTATCCTTTGCTTCTCAGCAGCGTGCCCGCTGGCAAAAGCATGGAAGGACTGCTCTTCCCCGATACCTATGAATTGTTACCCACAACGACTGCACGCGGCCTCATCAACGTCATGCTGACAGAGATGACAACCAGTATTACTACCAATCATCTTGCCCAGCAAGCTAAACAGCACAATATGGATCTGTATAGTTTCTTGACGCTGGCCTCAATCGTGGAGCGTGAAGCAGGCAAGCACGACGATAAAACAAAAATTGCCAGTGTCTATTGGAATCGACTCTATACTGATGTAGGACAAGCAGCAACCAGAAATCTTCTTCAGGCTGATCCAACTGTGCAATATGCCCGTGACACAGAAAGTCCTCCCACTGGCGCATACTGGCAACCGTTAGCGAATTCCGGTGGCAATATTGCAAAGGATAGTCCCTGGAATACCTATGTTGCAACAGGACTGCCCCCGACCCCCATCTGTAGCCCTGGCCTTAAGAGCTTAATGGGTGCCGCAGATCCTGCGCCAACTCATGATCTCTATTTCTTTGCCGCCAATGATGATGGGAAAACCTATTACTTCTCGGACCTGAATGCTTTCAACGCAGCTTTGCATCAACATGGCAACAACTAAGAGCACTCGATCAAATATTAAAGAGAGAAACATAGAATGGACTTAATGAAAATCATCCAGACGCTGGTGCTGGCACTCCTGCAAGGGGTGACCGAGCTCTTTCCCATTAGTAGTCTGGGTCACACGGTGATTCTACCTGACTTAATCGGTTGGGGTGATTTGACGGGGGGTACGGCCTGCGGCGGAAAAAGTTGTTTCTTGCCGGTGGTCGTGGCCCTGCATCTGGGCACCAGCATCGCGCTGATCATCTATTTCTGGCGCGACTGGCTTCAGGTCATCAGGACTTTACTCACGACTGCACGCACACGCAAGGTTAGCAAAGGGACCAATGAGTGGGTCAGTTGGATGATCATTATCGGTACCCTGCCCGCTGGCATCTTGGGAGTACTGCTCAAAAGCAAGCTTGAGGCGTTATTTTCCTCACCCCTGCTTGTTTCTGCCTTCCTGATCATGAATGGCTCGCTTCTCTTCATTGGCGAGGCCCTGCGCCGGCGTGCTGAAGCCAACTTGCTTACGTTTTCAGCCAAAGAGCGCGAATCAAAATTCCGTTCACTCTCCTCACTCTCAATTAAAGAGGCTTTACTGATCGGTCTGGCCCAATCAGTAGCCTTGATTCCTGGCTTCTCACGCTCCGGCTCAACGATTGTGGCTGGCCTGGCTGTCCGTCTGACACATGAGGATGCTGCTCGCTACTCATTCTTGTTAGGCACACCGATCATTTTGGCTGCCGCCGTACTCGAAGTGCCCGCTCTCTTTCATCAGACCGCATTTCCATTCTGGCTGATCATCCTGGGTATGGTCGTTTCGGGCATTGCAGCCTATGTGAGTACCGCTTTCCTGACCAAATATTTTGAGAAGGGACGCCTCGATCCATTCGCATACTACTGCTGGATCGCCGGTATTATTTCCATCGTTCTCTTCCTGACAGTACGTGCTTAATTACTAGCTTCCGATCCTCCAAAAGACCAGGAAGGCCATCAATGCATGATCACATTGATGGCCTTCCTGGTCTTTTCACCTATTTGAATACTCTAGCTATGAAAATTTCTGCTAGGGTTGAAACCCTATTCCAGAACATCGCCGACAATCTGGCCGTGCCCGCGCAGAAACTCTTCGGCATTGAGCGCCTTTTTGCCTTCGAGTTGGAGCTGCTTGATGAGCAAAACCCCTGAGCCGGTGGCGACGGATAGATAGCGATGCCCACCATCTTCACGTGCCCCGGTTGAGCCGGGTCGAATCGAGGCATCCAACTCGACGCTCAGGGGACGCGCCGCGATGATCTTGAGCAATTTGCCGCGCCAGTGGGTATAGGTTCCAGGCCAGGGCTGGTAGGCACGCACTTTACGGGCCAGCACCGCCGCCGGGCGCGACCAATCAATGATGCCATCCTCTTTATGGAGCATATGAGTGTGAGTAGCGCTGCCATCTTCCTGAGGCTCCGGGGTAATCTTGCCGGCAATCCACTGTGGTATGGTTTCGACCAGGGCCTGCGCGCCTAGCTCAGCCAGTTTGACGGTCAGGGTACCAGTCGTGTCATCAGGAGTGATGGGAATGCTCTTGCGCGCCAGCACAGGGCCAGTATCAATCCCTGCATCCAGTAGCATAATCGAGACGCCCGTCTCGCGGTTCCCCTGCACAATGGACTCGGTGATAGGATCTGGCCCACGATATTTGGGTAGCAGTGAAGCATGAATATTCAAGGTACCATAGCGCGGCTGATCCAGGACTTTTTGTGGCAAGATTTGTCCAAAGGCGGCCACAATATACAGATCGGCTTGATAGGCGGCCAGGGCATCGCTATTCTCAGCCTTCTTGAGTGAGCCCGGCTGCCAGACTGGTATACCATGCTCAAGTGCTACTTGCTTTACAGGCGCAAAGGCCACACCGCGGCCACGGCCAGAGGGCTTATCCGGGCGCGTAATCACAGTTACAATTTCATATCCCGCAGGCACGATAGCCCCTGGTGCAGCCCCATCAATTAAGGCCTTTAAAGCCGGCACCGCAAACTGCGGCGTTCCCATATAAATAATCCGTAACATACGCTATCCCCTCAACTTCAATAGACATCTCTACAAAAAGGCTCAACTTACACTAGCACTTTCTGGCTATTTTATCACCTCAAGCCATAATTCGGTTATGCTATAGTTGCATTTATCTGTTTATCAGAAGGAGTTTCTTATGCAGCGGGGGGATCAACCAGGCAATCACTCTGCCGAGCCAATCGCGAGCTCACAAGCAACACCATTACCCTTGGCACAGGGCAATACAAGTGGCGTCAACAACTACAACAATAATTACAATACCCATAGTGCTTATAATACATACAACACGGTTCTTTCGCCAACGCCCATAGCAGTTGAGCCAGCGCGGGATCAATCAGCTCGGGTTGCTTTTGGTATTAACGCGACAACGCCACCGCTGGCGAACCCCCAGACGACAATGCAGCGTGCTGATGAGATTAATACAATTCAAAGGATGTTTGGAGATGTCCATACGAGCGCGGTCTTCTTGATTGGCACGCCGGGCACCGGCAAGTCAACGCTCGCCGCGTTACTCTATCAACGTTTACAGCTAGCAAAACGTACCGGTATGTCCGCGCCAAAGTATATGGTCTGGCTGACCATCGGAACCTATACAACCCTACCAGATATTATCGCGGCCATTCTCGAAGGGCTGGGCGTACCAGATAATGGACTCTTCCTTTTGCGACCTGAACAACAGATATCCGCGCTACTACGTGCATTGCGCCGACCAGCCGATAATGCATTGATCGTATTGGATCAGTTTGAATTGTTACTCCATCCTGAAACCAACCAGGGTGTAGCTGGCCGTGGCGTGCTCCCTTTGTTCCTGGAAATGCTACAGACCGATCTGGGAACCAGCCGTATATTGCTCACCAGCTATAATTCTCCTTATAATGAGGAGAAAATCACCGATCCCCATGTCCGTTCTTATCTGGTAACACGTATCAGTGTGCCAGAAGGAACCGCCTTGCTGCAACAGCGAGGTATCCAGGGGCGGCCCGAAGAAATCACCTATATCTGGCAACGCTGCGCTGGACATGCCTATGCACTGGTACTGTGTAGCGCCTTGATCCATCTCAGCAAATTTTCACTCGACCATCTCCTCAACTCACCCGATTACCGTCCACTCTGGTCAGGAGATGTCACAGCTAACCTGATTATCGCCATTCACTACTTTCTGAATCCTACCCAGAATGCCATCGTGCATGCCCTGAGCCTCTTCTATGAGCCAGTGCCCAAAGAAGGCATATTTATGACTATCACAGGCGAGGAGCTACAAAATCAAAGGAAAAGTGGGCATGCTGAAGTGGTTGCGGCTTTTGAACAGGAGATGCAGCTGCTGACTCAATATGGATTAATACAGGCAGTCATGAATGCTTCTAACCATCCTTGCTATACTCTGCATCCGATTTTACGCCAGTATACCCTTGAGCATTTTATGGAAGATATGAGTCAACGTGGTCAAACAGGTCACGTTCCTCCCTGGCCGGGCAAAAACGGGAACAAATCAACGTCTGATGATGACAAGCAGCTAAAAAATGCACTGGTGGCTGGTCATGTACAGGTCGCCACCTACTATGAACATGTCATTCAGGAGGTTTGCCCGCCGCGTGAGCAACGGCAGGGACTCCAGGACATCGCGCCTATCATTACGACTTTACGTCATCTCTGCCTCGGCCAGCGCTGGCAACGCGCCTGCAATCTCTTATTCAATGAGGGGCTGCATGAATATATGGTGCAATGGGGGGCCTGGAGTACGTTGATTGGACTCTATACCGCCATGCTTCCTCCCTTTGGCGTCTTACGTCCCCAGGATGAAGGGCTGGTCGCTAGCCATGTCGGTATGCTCTATGGGCGTATCGGCGAACAGCAACAAAGTAAGGTCTACTTTGATCAGGCTGTGGCACTCCAACGCAGTATTGGCGATCAACATGGCGAGGCGATTACGCTTACGAACCAGGGCGAACTCCTCCGTCTGCATCGGGATTATAAGCAAGCACGCCAGAATTTTGAACATGCCTTATCCTTGATCACGTCATTACCGGACAATCAGACGAAAAGCGTCATTTACCACAATCTTGGATTACTATCGCAGCAGGAACACGACTATACGCAAGCCTATACCTATTATGTGGATGCGCTCAAGCTCGCCATGCAGCTACAGCAAGCGCAAAATACAGGTATGATCTTAACTAATCTGGGCATGCTCCTCTACGAACAGCGTCATCATCAAGAAGCCCTGGCCGTCCTGTTTTCAGCTCTGCAAATCCGGCAGACGGCGCAAGATCCCACGACCTCGCTGCTTGAACGCTTCCTCGTCGCCATCGAACAAAAAATGGGCACAGAACAATACACAAAATTATGCGTCGAAGCCCTGGAGATCCAACCCCAGGTCCTGGCACGCTTTACCAACCCATAAAACAATCGATTATGTAGGCATCGACCTGTGCTACGCTTCATGCCGTTCCTACATCTTCCAACATTTATATCACCCTGGTATTTTTCTCATTTTGATGAATGCCGAATAATGTTGTGCGGCCCCGACGTTTTCGGCATTTTTGGTAGGAGGACAAACATGGTACACTTATGAGTAATGTTTTATTTACAATGAAAGAGAGTTTCACTGTATGTCCACCACTACAGGTTCTCGGGAGACACAGGCCACTGTGGAGTCGGGGGCGACGATCAGCCGTACGGGATTACAGGGCTGGTTGTTGATGCTCCTGGTTTTTATCGCTGGCGCTGCTTCGCTCTCGATTGAGATGGCAGCCTCACGCCTGCTCGCGCCATACTTCGGCGATTCTTTGTTTGTCTGGGCCAGTATCATTGGCTTGATCTTACTGTATCTCACGGTCGGCTATTATGTGGGTGGATTGCTCTCTGATCGCTATCCCAGACCAGCTCTACTCTATTGGATTACCGCCGCTGCCGCACTTCTGATCGCACTGGTTCCCGTCATCGCTGGCCCGCTATTGAGCTGGGCCCAACTTGCCTTTGCTGGTTACGACAATGGAGTATTTTATGGTTCCTTGTTGACCGTCATTCTCCTCTTTGCGCTTCCCACGATCCTCCTGGGTTGTGTGTCGCCATTCTCGATTCGGATACGTATGCAACAGGTCGGTAGCGCGGGACGCGTCTCCGGGATGCTCTACGCCATTTCAACTGCCGGCAGTATTATTGGTACCTTTCTGCCCACACTAGTGCTTCTGCCCGATCTGGGTACCCGACAGACCTATCTGGTGACGGCACTTGCCCTGCTACTGATTGCGATTGCTGGCCTGCTCTTTGGAGGCCGGATAAATACACAATTGGTAATAATGCAAGATTCCAGCGAGCTTCCCGTCTGAATGGCTAGCGGCCAGATTAAACGGTAGAATATTCGACACAGGCAGCAGGACATTTAAAGCATATGGTCTTCGCGTTGTGATATACTACCTTTGTTTCCATCTGCGGCCTTCGCTCCTGTCGAAGAAAGGAATTTTTCAATAGATGAGTAATCAACAAGGGTTACCCCCTAACTATTTCTATCATAAATTGCCGAATGGTATTGAGCTTATCGGTCAACGTATGCCCAGCCTGAGCTCTATTAGCTTTGGTTTCCAATTGGATGCAGCGGTTGTCCATGAGCCAGAGGAGCAGCAAGGGCTGGCTCATCTCTTTGAATATATGCTCTTCCAGGGTACAAAAACCAGGGATGCACGCGCATTGAACGAGGCGTTTGAGAGCCTGGGCGCACGCAAAGGAGCCAGCACCAGTCTGGAAACAGCGATGGTCTGGGGCCAGATTGTCAATACGAAATTCGATGCTACGCTCGATCTTTTCCGAGATATCTTGCTCACACCGACCTTCCCACGTGATGAGCTGGATCAGATGCGCAATCTTATCCTCCAGGAGATTCGTCGCCGTGACGATGAGCCGATGAGTAAGATCTTTGAGCTGGTACGCGCCGATTTCTATAAAGGGACAGCCCTGAGCCGTCTGGTACTGGGCACCGATGAGAGCGTACGTCAGTTAAAACAACAGGATCTCCGTAATTTCTGGCAAGCACGCTATCATCCCAATAACATCCTTTTCTCTATCGCTGGCAAATTCGAGTGGGATCAAGTGGTTGAGAAGATAGGTCATCTTTTCGGAGATTGGCAGGGGGAGGCCGCAGCATCGGCCGAGCAGACGCCCAATCCACAAACCAGCGTCTCGCTGGAGTTCCGTGAAGGCAAGCAGGAACATATTGGCCTGATGGTGCCATTTCCAAATTATAATGATCCAGACTACTATGCCGCGATGGTGATCGCGGAGGTACTGGGCGGCTCAATGGCCTCACGACTGTTTGTTGAGGTACGTGAGAAGCGCGGTCTGGTGTATAGCGTTTCAGCCGGTCTGGCCGGAAACAAACACATCGGAGCCCTGCGCATCTACGCTGGTACCACTCCTGAGCAGGCCCATGAGTGCCTTGAAGTGATCATTAATGAGCTGCACAAATTAGAACGTGAAGGCATCACTGCCGATGAACTGGATCGCACCAAGGTTCAGTTGAAGAGCGAGCATGTGATGCACGGTGAAGGCTCAGCCTCACGTATGAGTGCCATTATCCGCTCCTGGTGGTATGAGCGCCAACTCAAAACAATTCAGGATGTCAAAGATGGTATCGACGCCGTCACGCAGGAACAGGTATTGAGAGTGCTCAAACGTTACTCACCCGTTCAGCCTATGACAATCGCCGCCATCGGCCCCCTGTCCAAAGAAGAACTGGTAGGCACTACGCTTCCCAATTCCTAGCCTATCTTCAGCATAAAAAGAAATGCGGCTGCTCCTTTTCATATATGAAAAGGACTGCCGCATTTCTTTTTCGCCTATTTATAATTACCACATCCATTGATTGGTACAATGAATATATTTAATCAGGAGAGCATCAAATGAGCACAAGCAAAGATATCTTTAAGGATCAACAACCACATTGGGAAAGCATCTCAGGAATATTGGCCTTTCTGTGCAAATCTATCCATGATCCTCTCTATGGTCAGGGTGAGGAAATTGAACAGGACATGTTTATTAGAGACGGTCATGTCAGGCATTTTTTTAGCGAAGACTATGCAAAAGCTTGCTTAGGAAATAACTTCACAATAGAAACGCTCCAGAGTGGAACAGCAAAGTTCTATAGTCAACAGTCTGAATTTGTAAAAGTCATTGCACGAAAAATATAGAGCTTCGATCCTCTCACTCTCTTGTTACAATTGTGGACTTACTAATCCCCCTCAAGTGGACATAGCGAGAACTTGCTTCATTCTAGAGATAGCTGTACTTCAGTCTCCTGACGCGAGAAAGCGTGCGTAACGCCTGGTATAGAGCTCCCTCAATTGTGTATCAGGCAAGATGCGGCTCACTGGTCTGGGGGCCAGAGTATTCAAGGAGGCGATATCGGGCCAGGTTCCATTCGCCAGACCGCCCAGTAGCGCCGCGCCTCGCGCGGATGCATCTGGAGCCTCAAGCAGAATGAGTTCACGTTGCAGGATGGTTGCCAGCATTTTTTGCCAGGCGGGATGCTGTCCACCTCCTCCAGCTAAACGTAGCGGGATTGTCTGATCCGAACCAGGCAGAGCCGTTAGTGCCTCACGTATCCCAAAAGCGACGCCTTCGAGAGCCGCGTGTAAGAGGTGCACCCGCTGCTGATCAATACGCAGATGCAACCACGCTGCCTGACTGTGAGGATTAGCATGATGGGGGCGTTCGCGTGTGACATAGGGAAGGAAGAAGCCATGTTCCAGATCAGGAACGATCTGCTCGGCACTGGCATAGAGTTCATCCCAGCTCGCATGCAGGACGCGACAGACCCAATCCAGTGCCAGTCCAGCATTTTGTACTGCCGCCATGGCATACCAGTGAGAGCCATCCGCCGCACGATAGAGATGGGTGAGCAGGTTTGGATCAGACTGTGGCTGCTCACAGATCTTGATAAGCTGTGCACCGGTGCCGATGGTCAGTTGCATCGTACCAGGAGTCAACAGTCCTGTCCCCAGGGCGGCAGCGGCGGTATCAGCCGCACCGGCGGCAACGGGCAAGCCAACGGGTAAATCCAATTCACGCGCGGCCCGGGTGGTCAATGTACCAGCCGAAGCTGAGGATGCCATCAGAGTGGGAAAGAGCTCTCTGCGTAGTTCTAACGCCTCAATCACATCATGCGCCCAATTATCGGCGGGAAGATCATACAGCAAGGTGCCAGAAGCATCGCTGGCTTCAGTTATGATCTTGCCAGTCAGCCGCAAACGTATCCAATCCTTGGGCTGCAGCGCCCAGCGGGCCTGCTGATAAGAGGCAGTCTCATGTAATGCTAACCAGCGCAACAAGGGACCGGCCATACCGGGAACCAGAGGATTCGCCAGACGTTGCAGGGTCGCGGCTGGCAATTGTCGATAGAGATCCAGTTCCGCTGTCGCACGCGTATCGGACCATAAAAGCGCCGGGCGTACTACTTGCTCATTCGCCGTTACCAGCACCACCCCATGCATTTGTCCAGAAAGACCCAGTGCAACGATCTGCGTCTGCGGAACCTGAGCCTGCACAGCATGGACCGCCGTCACCGTCCCTCGCCACCAGTCCTCAGGATCGCTTTCAGACCAGCCTGGTCGAGGCGATGCAACTGGATACGCAGCTTTACTCACAGCCAGCGTATGTCCTTGCAGGTCCAGCAGTAAGGCTTTCACCGAACTTGTCCCTATATCGATGCCCAACATGGCACCGCCAGATCCCTGTATCTTCATGCTACCCATGCCTTTCTAGAATCCACCTGAATCCATGTCTAGAATTCCTATACTCCCACAATAAACTATATTCATTTTGTGAGTGTAATGATATACTCTACCATACAACAAAAGGCTATGATTATGCTCATCTAATCTTAGTTCTCCCATATGAAAAATCAAAATGACGCAAAATTCATAGAGAAATCACCTCGTTATTTAACGCAGATGCTATACAATAGAAGCAATAGTTATTGCATAGTGGGCACGGGAACAGCCTCCGAAAAGGGTTCAGATAAAACACATAGAAACCGGCCTGCGTCCAATCGCTGACAACGAAGAGCAACCGGGAATGTATGGCAAAACAATATACTGTACTCAACCACTTTTCGTACGTATAAGAGATAGTAGATAGATGATCATTGTAACCATGGTCCGTCAATGCAGACGATAATACTAGAAAAGGCAACGAAGCAAAGGAGCAAACAAGTATGGCAGATAAACGGGGAGACCACACCCTCTACGAACAGGTCATGGCTACCATTAAAAGCGAACGAATCAATTTCGTTAATCTGGAATTCACCGATGTTGTCGGCGTGGCAAAGTGTGTCACGATTCCAGCGGAACAGTTTGCAGATTGTGTGCGGCACGGCAAATGGTTTGATGGGTCCGCACTTGAGAATATTGCCCGGGTGGCCGAAAGCGATATGTACCTGTATCCAGATCTCGCTACCTTTTCCATTCTACCGGGTCACGTACGCCCCCCATCAGGTACACGAAAAAATGACATTCATAATGATGGTGATAATGTTATAGCCCGTGTTATTTGCGATGTACGCGAACCAGACGGCGAACGCTTCGAGGGTGATCCACGTGCTGCCTTATTCCATGTTCTGGAACTGGCAAAGGAGATGGGCTTCAAATACCAGGTCGCTCCTGAACTCGAATTCTTCCTACTGCGTTTTGATGACAAAAAACCCATGCCCCTGCAGGATGATCCAGGCAGCTATTTTGATCTTTCTACACAAACGACAATCAATATTCGCAGTGAAATGGTCCATGCTCTGCAAAGTATGGGGATGAAGATCGAGGGGAGCCATCACGAAGTCGCCTCTGGCCAGCATGAGATTGATTTTGATACCGGCGATGCGCTCCGCATGGCGGACAATCTATTGACGGCTAAATATGTTATCAAGGCCATTGCGGCCCAGCATCAACTTTACGCCACCTTCCTGCCTAAACCCTTTTATCGCATCAATGGATCAGGATTACATATCCATCAACAGCTGCTGCATCGTGACACCGGCCAGAACGCCTTTATCGATGACCATAGTGAATACGGCCTGTCGGAAATTGGACGCGGTTTTATTGCAGGACAACTGGCACATGCGCGTTCAATGTGTGCCATCCTTGCCCCACTGGTCAACTCCTACAAACGTCTGGTACGTGGCTATGAAGCTCCAGTCTTCATTAACTGGGGACGCGTCAATCGGCAAGCACTGATCCGGGTACCTCGTCCAGGGACCGATCCGCAAGCATCCATGCGCATCGAATTGCGCTGTACTGATCCCAGTTGTAATCCTCATCTCGCTCTGGCAGTGATGCTACGCGCAGGACTGGACGGCATCCAGCGCAAGTTAACGCTGCCGCCAGCCATGGATGAGACAATCTTCCTGCAAGATGATAGCGAACGCCTGCGCCCGCGCTCCCGTCTCTTACCAGCTACCCTGGGTGAGGCACTGGATAGTATGCGCGAAGATAGTCTGATCCGCGATGTATTGGGTGATACGATCTACGAAGGCTTCATGGATGCCAAAAGCATTGAATGGACCGAATATCGCCAGCAAGTCCATCAATGGGAAATTGAGCGTTATCTGGCTCAGTTCTAAACCCAGTTTTAACTGTGCTGAGAGGCTACAGCGGTTGGGCCGCAGGGACGCGCCCAACCGCTGTAGCCCTATCCATAGCCAGTGTATACACTTGCTCATGGGCATCCAGCATACGTTTGAGTGAAAAATTAGCTACGACATGGGCTCGACAGGCGCTCCGCTCGATAGTTGCCAACCGGGCTACGGCGGCGGCGGCCTGTGCGCAGTCCCCAGCGGGAATCAAAAATCCCGTCTGCTGATCGCGGATAACCTCGGTCACGGCTCCACGCTGGAAGGCGATCACGGGCGTGCCTGCAGCCATGGCTTCAACGGGCGTCAGGCCAAAGGGTTCGTCCCAGGCAATCGGAAAAAGTAAGCCTTGCG
Organism: Dictyobacter arantiisoli; assembly: GCF_008326305.1. Classification (GTDB taxonomy): domain Bacteria; phylum Chloroflexota; class Ktedonobacteria; order Ktedonobacterales; family Ktedonobacteraceae; genus Dictyobacter; species Dictyobacter arantiisoli. The sequence continues at coordinate 65,984 of NZ_BIXY01000010.1, forward strand.
CCTGCCCCATCAGTTGCCAGAGCGTTGGATGGTCAAGCTGACCAAGATAGTGAATGCGCCCCTGCCCGACTTCCAGGCGTGGGACAATGCGTTCGCTATAATAAGACTGATCATAAATGCCGCCAGCCAGCAATAGTTGACGCCCGGCCTGCTCGGCGATCTCAATCGCCTCCTCGACTCCTTTCTCTGGCGTGATCCGGCCAGCGAATAGGAGCGGAGCATCGTCGGCTACCTGTAGCACAAAGGGAATGGCATCCAGATCCAGGCCATTGTAGATGATATGATCGAAGGTGGTATAGGATGCATAATCGCGTGCGCAGGCTTGCGAGACGGTGATCAAGGTGAATGGATGTTGCTGACGCTGTAGAATCCCTAGGACTGCATTAATCTCTGGCGAGACGGCTGGCAGATGAATGGTATGCAGTACCGGAAGCGTGGTGAGCAGGGCACTGGCAGTAAAGCAGGGCCAGTCAAAGGCGTGAGCATGCAGGATATCAAATTCACTGGCACGCTGGCGCAGCTGTAAAAAGAGCTCAAAAAAGACATTCGCCTGGATCATAAATCCTGGATCAGCGGATTGGGCGGTACCGGGCTCGGAGAAGCGTGAGGGAATCACGCTGTCAGGTACTACAACCGGCTCGATCTTAACGCCAGGAATAGATGAACCTTCGCGTGCAAACAATGTCACCTCATGACCACGTTGAACCATACCCAGAGCCAGATCAGCCACTAACGCCTGTGAACCTCCCACAAATGGTTGCGCTATCGGAGTCACCAGTGGAGCAACCAGCGCGATCCTCATACCTGACCTGCTTTCGACACGCTCTCACGATCTCCATGGTAGGTTGCAATATTATTCTCTGTCTCATGCAACTTTACCTCATATAATAATCCTTCCGGAAAACCGCGCTCCAGGCGCTCCCAGAACTTGATTGCCAGCATCTCCGCAGTCGGGATCACCCCTTCCAACCAGGGAACATCGTAGTTGAGATGCTTATGATCCACCCAATTAACAACCTGCTCATTGGTAATCCGCTTTAAATCGGTTAAATTGATGACCATACCCGTATGCTCATTGGGCTCCCCACATACCGTCACCTCCAGGACATAGTTATGACCGTGACCATTGCCATTGGCACATTTATCATAGATGCGATAATTTTCTTCTTCAGTCAGATGATTGCTCCATAGACGATGTGCCGCACTAAAGGTGACACGCCGGGTCAGATAGACCATGATCCTATCTCCTCTATCATAATCGTAATAGTAAGCGTAGCAACCACCCTTCACGGGCAATACCGCTTCAACAAGAGGAATCTCGACGAATACGGTAGGTGCGTGCCGAGGTCGCAACCAAGGTGCGCTTGCCCATTCATCGTACGAGCATCCCGCCCATAGGCCATTCCTACCCCGACACCCATGCCGGAGAACAGTGCAGAGCGTTGGGGTGAGAGAGTCGTACGCGCAAGGGAGCATTGACCTGCGCTGCGCTCCGTGCAATGCCTACGTTTTGTTCATAATGCTCCGTATTGAAGCGGTATTGCCCGTGAAGGGTGGTTACTACGATCTACGATCCTTTCTTTTCGCTAGGCGTTAGTGAACAGCTCGATGTTGCTGCCGCTGAACATGCTTCCAGAGTCATCGGCCAGGAAGCGGATAATTTCGGCTAACTGTTCAGGGGACATGGCTGCATTCAGATGCGGGGCCGCTTGCCGCAACATCTCGGTATCAATAGCACCGGGACTGACTGCCGTGACACGAATGTTATAAGGTTTGCCTTCGACAGCCAATATTTCAGTCAAGCCTGCTACACCTGATTTTGAGACGTTATAGGCACTCATTCCGGGGAATTTCTCTACTCCTTTGACGCCTGAAAGCGAGGAAATATTGATGATTACTCCCTGCTTCTGTTCCATCATCAGCCGGAACGCGGCATGGCAGCAGAGAAAGGTACCACGCAGATTGATCCCCATCACTTGATCCCAGGTTGCGATATCCATATCGGCAAATGGCTTTACCGCTACAATAGCAGCACAATTCACCAGAATATCCACGCGACCATGCGTCTCTTTGACACGCTGAAAAAGCGCCTCGACATCTGCTTCACGTGCAACATCACCAGCCATGGCGAGGACACTTCCAGCCGATGGCGCAATGTCAGCCACCAGCTCATCTAACTGGGATTGGGTGCGGCTGAAGAGCACAAGTTGTGCTCCAGCTTGCGCGAATAAGCGGGCTGTAGCGCGGCCTACGCCGCGACCAGCACCAGTAATAATTGCTACTTTATTTTTCATGCTTGAATTATAACAGGCAACGAGCCGCAACGTGATTGCATACAACCATCTATCTACCCTGTATCCAGAGGCGGTATGGCTATGGAGAGCAAACGTCAATCTGACCTGCTCACCCGCTTAAAATACGAAATTAAAACCTTCTTGCGCATTTACTTATTCAGCTTGTTGAATTACCTATAGCTCTGATATAATGCAATGCACAGGCCTTGATAGTAAGAACACTGAATGCTAAGATTATCTTCCACATCACCGATACATATTGTATCTAACTGACCAAGCTGGCTCATGGGGGGAGTATGAATACTAACACCGTCTTGTCCGGTAATCTAAGGGATTTTGGCCTCATAGAGATTTTACAGATGGTAGAGCTCGGAGGCATGACGGGAGCGATTCATCTCAAGCAGAATACCGGCCGCATGGGCATCCTCTATTTCAATGAAGGCCTCTTAGCCAACGCAACTGAACTTGATCCAGGTGCTCTGGCCCTCGGCGACGTATTACAACAACTGGGAATGACAACGTACCAGCATATTGAAGAGGCATATGCCCAACAATTACAGGACCCATTGGGCAAGCGCATCGGTGAACGTCTGGTAATGATGAATGTGATTACAGAACAGCAGTTGCATGAAGCTCTACGCATCAAGACGTTATGGACGGCACGCGAAATTTCGCTCTGGAACGATGGTCACTATGAGTTTATCGCCAGTTCTAGTGTCCAAAAATTATTACCCTATGGCGAGGCTTCACTGGATATTGAAGTGGTGCGCGCCACGATGGAGATGGTCCGTTACAGCGATGAGTGGCAGGAATTAAGCCACATTCTTCCCCATGGCATGCGCACGATGCTACAGCTGGCACCGACAATTTCCAGTGCCATGCGCTTCGATATCCGCAGCCTGGAACTCTTTACGCATGTCAACCTCTATCGCCGCGTGCGCCGGATCGCCAGCGCCTTGCGCCGCCCGGAATTGGATGTTGCACGCGAACTTGGTCAATTAACCAAACAACACTTCCTGTTGCCTCTCTATCAAGAAGCCCCACATCTCAACGGTCGCAAAGTACGCCTGCCTGGTCCAGCAGAAAAGCTACGCATGGAAAACTTTGAGTTATTGAATCTGATCAGTCGCATGGAACAGGCCTGGGAAACCAAAAACACGCCTACCGAACAACTTTCCGCACTGGTGATGTTTATTAACTGGACCATGGATGCACTCTCCGAAACCTGCCGCACCAATGGTATAGATCTCGATGTCAATACATTACAGACACTTATGCGCAATGAAAATCTCTGGCATATGGGTAGTTATGAATTTCGAGTTGACCATAACCATATCGACATTGAGAACTTCGCAGCCTTATGTTATGAAATTCTCAATGGCGATATTAAAAAAGCCGCAGGCTTCTATGATGAAGCCTCTATGGTGCTCCAACGCTTGCTTAGTTGTATCTTTGAAATGATCAATGGGCGTGTGGCGAATCCCCGAGAACGCATCGAAAACCAGGAGGTCTGGGAGGCGATGTTCGAGCAGTTCGCCTTACAACGTGGTGATGATTAGTTGTCTCTGGCAACGATATTCCCGGTCAGTGGCACCTCTGTGCTGACGGTTTCTAGCTGCACATCATCAATCCAGACCTGGCCGGAGCCGCTGAGCGCCAGCCCAAACTGGATATAGCTGCTAATGGCAGATACATCCAGCACTATCTCATAGCGGGCCCAATCTCTGGTACCCACAATTGGACGCGCACTCATATCATCAACAGACAGATGCCCGTCTGCATTGCCGATATGCATCCATAAACCAGCGTAGCCTGTAACATTGCGCGCTTTCACATTCGCCGATAAGCGAATACGGCGCTGGCGATAGAGATCAGATGGAAGCATTTGTCCCAGCCAACTGGTCTCAGCAGTAAGGGTTGCAGTGGATTGTAGATAGGCACAGACATGACCGCGATAGGCAAATGTTGTTTCAATTTCACAGGTGTATCCCTGGGGCGTCTTCCACTGCCAGAAAGCCAGCCCGGCTTCAAAACGTAGATTGCGCGGCCCCTTCAAATTTTTTGCTGTAAGCTGACGAGGAGCTTCCACAGCAGGCTGGATGGCATTCAACAATCTGGATGGCGTTCCCTCCTGCACATGCATAACCGCATCGAAGACATCCGGTAAGCACACTGTTGCCCAGCACTGTTTTTCTAGCTGAGGCGTATAGGCTGCACCTATGAGTCTGTAACAATGGGGATTTTGTATCCATTGATAAGGAACATCCGGCAATCCTTGTAAATCAATCAGCAGGCGCGGCAGACCCACGGCGCCGAATAAGGCTTCATAACTCTGTTGCGGTGCCAGACCGACAGCAGGCGTAATGATTTTTCCGGGCTGGCTACGATCCTCAGCATTAAAGGTTCCACTGCCAAGTAACAGACAAAATGAAACCAGATCATTACCATACATTTCGTTGAGATAGGAACCAAGTGTACGTGGTTGTGCATTAGCACTGGCAGCAGCGGCATGTCCATTATGCGTCCAGATACATATTCTGGCCTCATACTCATACTGTGCCAGATGCCAGGCAACATTCTCTGCCATGGAGCGACTGCGCAATGAAAAGTCATGCCGAGAATACATTTCTTCCGCCTGCAAGACAATTTGTGCGCATTGGAGAGCATAGGCAAATGCCTCATGAGATGAGGATTTCTCATAGGTCGCCCGCCGCTCCACCAATAGATCATGAACCCGTTGCAATTGCGACCAGCATGTTTGCTTAACCTGGATGGTCTCGTTACTATACAGTTCCAGATCATCGGTATATTCGCCGAAAGCTTGATAGAGGTCAGTGATTTCACTCACTGCATCCGCATCCACATAACCGATATAATTCAGCACGTTGATCATAGCTAAAGTGCACGATTGCATATCCAGACCAAGCAATTGCAAGGCAGGCTTCTCACCCCGCTGCTTATTATACTCCCGCATCCACTCAATCACATCCAACATCTCCTGCGTCTTCCAGGTCCAGGATAACAAACCGTTGAGGAGTTCTTTAGGATCTCCTTCACCCGTTAAAACATAGTGATTAACGCATTCCACCTCACACAGACCATCCTCAATTGCCAGCAACGTAAACCCTTGTTCCCGCACCAGAAATTCCAGGCAACGATGCTTGAGCATAAAAAACTCGTGATTTCCACGAGTCGCTTCTCCAAATGCTACGATATGAGCATCACCTACAATATTCGCCAGTGGTTGCAGATCGCGATAATTTCCACCAGGCATACTATTTTTCAGCCGCAGCGCGCTTTCTTTCAACAACTCAATCACATCTTCCAACTGTATAACGTGCTGTCGTTGCATATATCTCATCCTTGTTAAGCTATGGAACAGCTACTATGATATATACGCCGGGAAGTCTGTATTTGTTCTATCAACCTTCTTGTATATATTCTTTCTGCTATTGCAAAAACCGGAAAATATATTTGCCAATAGAGAGGAATCATGATGGAGAAATGTAGGTGCGTGCCGAGGTCGCAACCGAGGTGCGCTTTCCCGTGAATCGTACGATTCAAGCCCCGAAGCCCTGTATCCATTTCCCTGGGATCGAGAGATGATGGAAGATGTAGGCACGAAGCGCAAGCGCAGGTCCGTGCAATGCCTACGTTTTTTCTCATACATCCTCTTATTTAAACGGTATTGCCCGTGAAGGGTGGCTACTACGGAGGGACGATGCACGCAACCTCACCGTAAAGGATGAGGTTGCGTGCATCGTATGTTGGGGTTAGTGCTTGCGATGGGTAGGATAGGAGATGAAGACGCTTTTGACTTCACTGAACTCGTTGACGGCGTCCGCGCCCAATTCGCGATGGCCGTTGCCGCTGTTCTTCAGGCCACCGAAGGGAAGCTGGATCTCAGAACCAGTGGTAGCAGCATTGATATACACCAGACCGGATTCAATATCCCGCATGGCTCGAAAAGCGAGACGTGCATCATCAGTAAAGATACCAGTCGAAAGGCCATATTCAGTAGAGTTCGCGACCGCAATCGCCTCTTCATAGGAGTCAACGGGAAGCAGGGAGAGAAAAGGACCAAAGACCTCTTCGCGCGCAATACGCATCTCGGAATGTACATCACCAAAGATGGTGGGCTGGTAAAATGCGCCTTCCGCATAGGAATCATCGGTCAGAGCATTTCCGCCTGTCAGCAGGCGTGCACCCTCCTGTTGTCCAATCTGTGTGTATTCATGGATCGCCCTGATACGACCGCGATTGACGACAGGACCAACCTGCGTCTGACTATCCAGGCCATCACCAATGCGCAATTGCTCGGCAGCAGCCACCAGACGATCTATAAAGGGCTTATAGACTGCCCCATGCACAATGACACGACTGGTCGCAGTACAACGCTGTCCAGCCGTTCCAAAGGCACCAAGCGTAATGTTGTTAACGGCCAGATCGAGATCAGCATCATCCATCACAATCACAGCGTTTTTGCCACCCAGTTCCAGGGCGCAACGGCGTAAATCACGCCCGCATAGTTCAGCGACACGGCGTCCCACCTCATTTGAACCCGTCAAAGAGATCATATTGATGCGCTTATGACTGGCCAGCGCATCACCAAGGGAGCCACCGGGGCCAGTAAGCACATTTAATACGCCCGCAGGTAATCCAGCCTCGTGCAGGATCTCTGCCAGTTTCAAGCTCGATAAGGGGGTATCGCTGGCCGGTTTGAGCACCACCGCGTTACCTGCCAATAATGCCGGGAAGGTCTTCCAGGCAGGAATCGCCATCGGAAAATTCCAGGGCGTGATAATACCCACAATGCCCAGTGGATGCCGCAATGTCAGACACATTTTATCAGGTAAAGCCGAAGGGATGGTTTCGCCTTCCGCGCGACGACCCTCGCTAGCGACAAATTTCGCTACATCGATCGCCGTCTGCACATCGCCACGGGTCTCATTCAGAATCTTCCCCATTTCGCGCGTCATCAAGCGTGCCAGTTCTTCTTTACGCTGCTCTAACAAGAGAGCTGTACGCAACAGGATATCCCCACGCCCTGGTGCAGGGGTGGCAGCCCAGGCACGTTGAGCCTGCGCAGCAGCCTCAACCGCATCCTCAAGATCCGCGACATTCGACAATTGGAAATGTCCAACAATCTCTTGCGTATGCGCTGGATTAGTACTGGCGAATGTTTCACCACTCTGCGAGTCACGCCATTGCCCGCCAATAAAATTCTGATAGGTGGAGGGTTGGATAGAGGATGCTGCTTGTGCCATAAATATCTCCCACTTGCTTTTGTGAAATTTGTAAATTCTAAGAACTATCAAACCATACGTTCACACCTTGTTATTATATCAGAGCTACATCCCCATCGTAGAATCTACCCTTCACGGGCAATACCGCTTCAATAAAGAGAAGCAGTATTGCCCGTGAAGGGTAGATTCTACAGGCTATACAAATAGAAACGAGAGAATAATCAAATGATTATTCTCTCGTTTCTATTTGTATCTATATGCTATTAGACGCTTTCGACGGTTGGGCCGCTACTGGCCGGAGGAGTTGGAGGTGCAGGGGTCTCCTCGCTAACAGCCGGTGCGGCTGGCTCTTCGTAGTCTCCATCTTGCGCCGGGCGCTTGAACACGTAGTATGCGGAGTTGGAGGTCAGTGGTTGTACGCTGACAAGTTCCCAACTATCGCGACCAACACTGTTAAAATAACGACGTACAAATGCACTGCGCCGCTCATTCCCGATCAGGGTCTCTTCGCCTTCACAAGAAATGCGTCCACGATAGTCAACATAGACGACTTTGTATGCCCATTGTCCCATCGTATGATCCCTCCTCTACCGCTAAAAAATTTGTGCATGCTTTGAGTCGTCCACCAGTATGACGCCATCCATATCATATCCGATGCTATGCCCACAGACAGTTCGGGTATGCTGTGCGTGATCGTCATGCCTCGCCCACAGACGCTACACACATCTTCAAACCGTCTCCGAACGCTAAGGTCAACGCCGGGTTCCACAATCAGCGCATCGCTTATCGCTGGGCATCATACCAATGGTTCCTCTACACAGTCATAGTATAGTTGCGTATCGTCCCTGGCGTACCGCTATTTCCACCAGTTTTTTAAGCAGAGCAAACTACCTGTATCTCTCCTGTCTATTTCTACAGGTATCCCTGCCACGCGAAACAGCACATATCTTTGATGCATACACACGAACAGAATTTAACAGACCCTACAAACAAGATCACAACGTCATACACACACACGCACAACAAGAATCCGACAAATTACGTCTTGCATTCCAACAATCCGAGCAGTATAACGTAATAAGCATAGAGGTTTTCTGGACAGTGCGATGCTGCATCAATGCCATCGCCACATACCAGATAGGATAGGAATAGTAGAGACAAGAGATCAAAGGGGGGGCGACATGGCAGAGCGTCACTTATCACTCTCTGAGGCCCAGGAGCAATTTACGGCATTGCCCCAACTCTTTCAACAAGAGCAAGATCCGATTATTGTCACACAGAACGATCAACACGTCATGGCAATTTTGCCCATTCATCAGTATGCCCATATGCGTGAAACAATTGAAACGCTCAGTCAGACTCTCGAAATTCTCTCGAATGAGAAGTTTATGGCCTCGTTTCGACTGGCACAAAGGGGTATGAAAACCGATATATTGACTTCTCTAGAGCAAATCAAACAGGAATTAGGCTGGGAGGACGAAGAGCACGATCAACCATGAACGTGATGGGCATCTCTGCCCATCAACCTTGCTCAGATGCCCTCTTCTGGGCATCTTCAATCAGATCGACAATCGCCTGTAGCTTCTTTTGTGTATGCTGTACATTCCGTTTGTTGCGCTCATAACCATCGGGCGCCAATTGTTTGAACCAACTCTGAATATCTTCGTCAGAAATGTCATACCACTTGGCATCGGCTTGCAGGCGCAGGTAGACGCGCATCTGAGGATCTTGCTGCTTACGTACAGCCTTGCCGGGTACGCCAGTTGCACCAGTCACTCCCGCGCTCTCTTGCTCATCCTCAGCGACAGCCTCGGCTAACTCACTGGCTGGATGCAACTCATTATAAAGCGCCTCAACATCGCTGGCCCGAAAAAATACATCGCGACCAACACCACTGCGAGCCTTCAGACGTCCTTCTTTGATCCAACCTTCCAGTGTGATCCGATCAACTCCCAGACGCCGGGCCGCATCACCGGCATCAATAAACGCAAAACGTCCAGTACCAGGTTTACCCACCATGACGTTATCACTCCTCTTTACTTTATGCTACTTTCTCTTCAATCTGCATTATATCCTATTCCAGTGTGCCTTTGTTCTCTAATAAAACAGGCACTTTAGGAGTTCTTTACTGCTAAGTAGCCTGAGACTTGTATAGACATTTGGAAATATGCTATGCTTACAAACAAGTCAAAATTGTTTTAACTTTGTTATCGCAAAGAATAATAATTTAATAAGTTTAGGCCATAAGGAAGAGTAAGACATGTGTAAGAGGATGCGTTGGTCATGGCTTAGTGTATTTACGCGTGCACCCTTTGCCCTACGAATAGGAGTTTGTCTCTCAATGTTTCTCGGTAGCGCAATCTTTTACTTTCTCACCTTTGAAAAAATACGCAATAGCTATGTTTTGCTGCTTCCTATGCTGGTATGCACGGTCGCTTTTCACAAGAAAGGGGCCCTGGTCTGCTTTGTTAGCACATTCACAATTATGTTCTGCCACATGCTTCTCTTCCATAGCAACCATCCTGACATAAGTATGGTACTAGTAGTCTTTGTGTTTATTCTAAATATACTGGTGCTTGCGGCAGTTGGTATAGGCATGATTTCCTTGCGCACAAAATATATAGCATCTCTAGCAGAAACAAAATATATAGCATCTCTAGCAGAAACAAAAGATACAGGCATAACAGGTATAACAGCAGATATAGCAATGACGCCAGCCGCTATCGAGGCTGAACAGGGTGAACTTGAACGTCAGATGGCTCTGGTTCAGGATCAGTTCCGCCAGTTACAGGAGACACAGGAACAGTTTGTCTCGAATATGAATCATGAGTTGCGTACCCCACTTACGGCCGTCTATGGATATTTTGGACTGCTTCAATATATCTTTGAGAAAAATGGTACGCTCGAATACGAATCTCATGCAAGCTATATGCGCAACGCGGTGCAATATTGTGAAGATCTCTGCTCTATTGTAAACAATATCTTGAAGAATATGGATATCGATCACCAGCAGCAACCTATCCCAGGCGAGGAATGTTCTCTCGCTCAGATGATACAAGAACTTTGTAGCTCAGGTGACCTGGACACATCCGAACAGCAACGTCTTCAGATTCAGCTTCCTGCACACGATCTGATGGCTTACACTGATAGCTCATGTCTGCGCCATGTGCTACAACAACTCATCTCAAATGCATTCAAATACACGCCGGAGGCATCACCAGTGATGATAAGCGCCACAGCTTATGACGATGCCATGGATTACATCTGCATCAGCGTCACTGATAGAGGTCCTGGCATTCCACCCGCAGAACAGGATCGTATTTTTGAGCAGTTTGTACGTCTCAAACGCGATATTGCCGGGACAGTACAGGGAGCGGGATTGGGACTGACAACCTGTAAGCATTTAATTGAAAGTATGCAGGGGAAGATCTGGGTGGAGAGTACAGGAATTATGGGTGAAGGGAGCAGCTTCCGTTTTATCCTGCCACGGACTGCTTCAGTCAGGAAACAGCCCGTACCAGGCATACAAGATATACAAGGCATACCAGAGATCAACCGCGTGCCCTCTCAGGCACTGCGTTGACGATAGAACATCAAGAGTGTGCTGCCATAACGGCGCTCATCGGTTAATGCAAAATTGTGACATTCCACAGCTGCAACACCGGGGCGCTCTTTCGGATGGATCTGTACGATGATCAGTGTCTCACCTGTTAATAGCGTTGAGCTATCCAGCAATTGCAAGGCTCGCGCTGCCATCTCTTCATATTGAGGAGGAGCGACATAAATAATGTCATACACGCGCTGCTGGCCCGGCAAAGGGGCAGGAAAATAGGAACGCTTCTCACGCTCACGCTCACGCGCCAGTACGGATGCAGATGACTGGTGTTGCTGGTGGGATAATAAGAACTTAAATGAATCCGCTTGTAATGCCTCTGCACGATTGGTCATGCCAGTGATCTGTAAATTCTCACGTACCAGCTTTACGATCTGGGGACTCATCTCAATAAATGTCGCCCGGGCAGCGCCACGGCTCAATGCTTCAATTCCCACGCCTCCCGTACCTGCGAATAGATCCAGAAAACGGACATCGCTAATTTCAAACGCGAGAATATCAAACAGGGCCGTCTTCACACGGTCCATGATTGGACGTGTCCCAATCGTTTTCGGTGACTTTAATTTCTTGCCTTTAGCCTCGCCGGTAACTACACGCATAACGTTCCTCCTATAGCACTTCTAGAACAGCTTCCACCTGTTTCATAAAATCATCCTCTAGTTTGGCCCAGGAGATCAACGCCTCTGCCTGATCAACTTTCAGCTTCTTGGGTGTCTGAATATTCCAGACACCACTAATCAGTTTGTTCAGCTCCTGCTCACTGATTTGAGAAAGTACTACATTGCCAAGCACCTGTAAACGTTGTGGACTGACAATGGTCGGACCCTGCGATTCGCGCAATGAGTTGACTTTGTTGCGTGCCCGCTCTAATTCCTGCTCACTAAACTCATCACCCAGCATCGGCAAATCATCCAATTCATCGAAGCTGGTCACGTCATCAGCAGGGCGTCCCAGTTCCTCGTCAGCGATCTCTTCATCAAAGCCAACACTGGGACGGCGCACGCGCATCTCAATAATGGGTGAATCTGGTTCAGGACGCACTATATGGGGTAATGCACTCGTCGGCTGGCGTCTGGGCAGTTCCTCACCCGACATGGCATCCTCTCCATTACTTCGTTTCGGTACCTGTAGTGAGGCGGGAGCGGGTCCTACCTGTCCCACTTTTTCTTTAAGCAGCTCTAACGCATCCCGCAGATTGATACCTGTAGTGAGAGAACGAACATTCAACATTTCCATCGCCTGCTTCGGCGTCAAATCTAGATTATCTTTAATATACTGGATAAATTGTGGCAATGGTATGTTGCTGCCCGGCTCACTGGATGGCAAATTTAAGCCGCTACCATGACGGGCCTGTGTCTGTGAAGTATTGGCAGGCACGTTGTGATAATTATCAATACTCTGACCTGCGGACGCTTCTTCCTGCACATCCCCGGTGGGAGCGGCGGGTTGGGTTGCCGTCTGAGGAGCAGCCAATGCTGCGGAACGATTACCGCGTTGTATAGCCGTTGCCTGTGCTGGCGTGGTGCGTGTGTTTACTGCTGGCTGGGGAGCGGAGGAACGTCCATTCTTTGATCCCGACTGTTGAGTCTGGCTGGTACCAGAGGGAACGCGCTGATCCATATGGGCTGCTAATTGCTGCATTCCCACTTCAGCCTCACGAATCAAAGCAGCACGCTCTTCGACACTCGCCCCGATAGGGACAGGAACACTCATCTCCAGCGTCTGCGTACGACCATCCCTGATGGTATATTGGGTCGCGTAACGCAACCAGATATATGGTCCGGACCCTTCTTGTATCTTCCTGCTGCCATCCATGGGCGCACTCACCTACTTTCTTCATACAGTGCTGCTCATCAAACGTCTACCGGTGTTCGTGTCATCAGAACACGTTGCACGCATACAGATAAAACGCATGCATGGGCTTCAAATAACAGAACATGGCGACACATTTTGCTGGCATGCGATACAGCCAGTAAAGCACATTTGCTCATCTAACTGAAGAGCATAAGCTCGATTGTAACCAGTATATCTTCATTATATCAAAAACACCCTCCAGGTACATCCCCAACAGGCCTGAAAGTTGTGGCAAGAACTATCGTGGCGACGAAAGTGTCCGATACATTATCTCATACAGTTGTATATCTTGATTAATACCCGGATATAAGGTATGGTACTATCGTAAAATACTCTCTTGTGGATGAGTGAGGAAAACGGCTATTCATCAAACATAGCACGCTTTTTCATAAAGTGACAGGCCCTCGTAATTCGTACATTCTTGTCCCACCGATGTAGATCTCATAGGAAGCATGAGATTTATGGTGCGAGAAAGTTGAGATGAGCGATCTTATGATACCAGCACCAACTCAACCGCCACCAACGCAGATAGTACCGGCAGCACCTCAAATAGAGACTCCCAATGAAGAACGGCCAAAGGTTGCGCTGACACCGGCGCGCAGAAGGCCAGGACAAACTCCACTTGCCCGGACGATTAAAGCTATTTTTCGTCCTGTCTTTAAAATACTCTACTACATCATCAGTTGGATTCGGACCCACAAGCTCGTCTCGTTACTCGCACTGGCACTGTTAATCGGAAGCATCGTGGCAACATCTTATTTTGTGGGCAATAATGCTCCTCTGGCTTCGCAGGATAGTATGAAAAGCTCGGTCCAGAAAAATACTCAGATCAGTCCTGATGTGCAAAACTGGTTGCTGGGACTCCGCGATGGCAAGCTGAATACTATGCTTGAAGTTGAGAAGGCGATGAGTACGGTGCATCGCCCACCGGATAGCTCACTTTATGTGCTGCAATTTAGCGAAAAATACAATCAGGTGAAATGGACCAATGTGAGCGTGACCAGTATCAATGCTGCCCCTGATGGCATGATAGACACATTCATTGAAACTGATCTTACAGTGACCAGCACAAGTAGTACCAGCACATCAACCGCCCCGACCAGATTAATCGTGCTCTGGCACTTTACCACGTTAGCCAATGGTCAAATCTATTTGATCGATTATGTGTCGGCACGGAGCGCATAACAGAACAGAACAGAACAGAACAGAACAGAACAGAACAGAACAGAACAGAACAGAACAGAACAGAACAGAACAGAACATCAGAATACGAAAATTGCAACCTCTGATGGCGCTGAAAAACCAATAACTTCATCGCTCACTCTACACATACTCATAGAAGCAGGCACTATGCAGAAGGGATAGATGCAGTGGCAACAAATACAACCAATACAAAACGGCCACGCAGTAGTCTGGATAAGTCAATCGATCTGGGTATGGACCAGTTTGGCCGCTTCTTACGACGAGCCTGGATCTGGCTTGCCCTGCTCGCGCTGGTTATCTGGTTCTTTGCCTCAGGTACGACGGTGGCAGGTATTGATCCTATCACGGCTGTGGGTCTTTTGCTGCAAATTATGTTTGCCATCTTCTTTGTGCTCGTACAATTTATCGCGATTTTCTGGTTTCTAGGAAGACCCCGTCTCTACTGGGTGATGCCCGGTGAAACAGGTGTAACCTTCGAGGACTATAAAGGGAATCCAGAGGTGCTTGAGTCGGCACGGCGCATTGTCACGCTACTCCAGGGGGTCAAAGAATTCCAGCAGATGGGCGGAAATCCTATTCGCGGTTTGCTCCTTTCTGGACCGCCGGGAACCGGGAAGAGCTATCTGGCACAATGTATGAGTACTGAGGCCGGGGTACCCTTTGCCTATGCCAGTGCATCCAGTTTTAAAGCTATGTTCATGGGTATGGATGTACTGATGATCAGCAATCTCTATCGCAAAGCACGCCGCCTGGCACGCGAATACGGTGGTTGCGTGGTGTTTATGGATGAAATTGATGCAATTGGCACGGCACGCGGCGCAAACGGTCCCACGATGGGCATGGGCGGTGGCATGATGGGCGGAATGATGGGTGGCGGCACAGGTGGGCTCAATCAGCTCTTGATGGAGATGGACCCACCAAACATCGAGACAGGTTGGTTTAAGAAGATCCTGCGTACGCTTGGCCTGACGCATGGCCGCGTACAAAACGAGCCGGTTC
This sequence comes from Dictyobacter arantiisoli, assembly GCF_008326305.1. Taxonomy (GTDB): domain Bacteria; phylum Chloroflexota; class Ktedonobacteria; order Ktedonobacterales; family Ktedonobacteraceae; genus Dictyobacter; species Dictyobacter arantiisoli. The sequence continues at coordinate 81,193 of NZ_BIXY01000010.1, forward strand.
TGACCGTCGGAGCGACGAACCTGCCTGAAGCCCTCGATCAAGCTCTACTGCGGCCCGGGCGCTTTGATCGTCAGATCCATATTGCGGCCCCAACTGATAAATATCGTCCCGAAGTGATTGAGTATTATCTCCATAAGATTGAGCATGAGCCAGACATCTCTATCAGCGCGCTTTCCGCACGGCTGGTCAACTATACACCGGTCGCCATTAAGCACGTTATCAATGAAGCGACTATCATTGCCCACTTTGAAGGCCGTCAAAAGGTTACCTACAAAGATCTGATTGAGGCCCAGGATGTACATGAGTATGGCCTGCGCCAATCGAGCGAACTGACAGAGATTGAACGCCGCCGTCTGGCCTATCATGAAGCCGGACACACGGTCGCCAGTTACTATCTGATGGATCGCTACTTCCCGGCCTATGTGACGATCCATATGCGGGGGGATGTGGAAGGTGCCGCTGCCTTTGCCCATCCACGACCAAAAGAAACGGTGATCACGCATAACCGGGAAGATATCCTGGCTCGTATACAGGTCTCACTGGCCTCACGGGCCGCTGAAGAACTCTTCTTGAATACCAAACTCAGTGGTGTGACAGGAGATTTCCAGAGCGCGACACAACAGGCAGCCCTCTATATCGGTGCCTACGGCATGGATAATACCCTGGCCTCGATTCTGGCAATGCAGAGTACCAATGGAGCCCTCGGCAATATACCACGCTTCTCAGAGCGCGTCGAAAGTTTGCTTCAATCGCAGCTTAATGCTGTCAAGCAACTCTTCCTTGAACATAGCGAGGCGCTGATCGCGGTCGCCGAAGCACTGATCGAAAAGGACGAGTTAGTCACGGAAGAAATCAAAACGTTGATCGATAATGCGGATGCACGGCGCGTGGCGCAGAACCTCTTTGGCGAGCTCACCCCTTTACCGAGTATCGACAGTGGTCAGAATAGCAACGGCAATAGCGAGCATAATACGAGCAATGGACGTGCACAGGGAACAGGCCATCTGGCTGAACCACATATCCTGAACAATACACTGCCTGATGGGACACTACAGTTCCCGATGTCCTCGCTGAATGGGTCCGGTTTTATAGAAACATTTGATTATCCAGACAATCCTGAATCACCTGCCCTATAAAGAGCACGAGCGTCAGAAAAAGCGAGGTATCCAGCCGTTGGATACCTCGCTTTTTCCTATCCGATAGGTAAATAGAGTCTTCGCTCCCTGATTACTTGAATAATATGACTTTCTTTGCTACTGTGATAGCAGATGAAAACGACCCTATCGGACAATGTAACAGGATGTTCCCCTGGTAGAATAGAGGAGATTGTTTTACAACCATGAGCACAGTGCTATCAAATGCGGCCAGTACGCATGAACCAACCCCACCTGGCATCACTACACAGCAGAAATTCTTGCTCGCGGCTGGTCTGGTGCTGCTTTTTATTGTAGCCCTGCTGATGCGTTTGCATACTCTAGGTGTACAATTCGACCGCGATTCCTACGATGAAGGGGTATACTGGCAGACACTGCGCTCGCTTGGCGCAGGCTATGGACTGTATAAGACAACCTTTTATTCACAGCCCCCCTTATTTTTGCTCTCGGTCTTCCCAACCTATCTCCTGTTTGGACAAACCATCTGGGCTGCCCGTCTGGGGATCGCCCTGCTTTCACTACTGGGCTTGCTCGGTATCTTTCTAGCTGGCTTCGCGTTGCGCCGCTGGACAGGAGGCTTTGCCGCCCTGATCCTGCTGCTGCTCAGTCCCATTTACCTCTCGGCCTCGCAAACCCTGGAAGCTGAAGGTCCGCAGATAACTTACTCGATCCTGGCTGTGGCCTTTGCCTATCTGTGGTGGGAAAATCCCAATGGCTGGCGGGGCAATCTTTATGCGGCCCTCAGCACTCTTACTCTTACCCTGAGCCTCTTCAGCAAATTATTTGCCGTCGCCACTTTTGTGCCCATTACGCTGCTCGCCCTGGCGCATATCTGGCGCATTAGCAAACAGCCTGGCGATACACGCTGGCGCTCGGCCCGCTCCCTTATGGTCGGCCTCGTTGTATTGATTGCCGTGTCTGTCTTGATCATGCTCCCTTATCTTAACTCGCTTTCCGCCTTCTGGTCGCAGGTCGTTTCATTTCACAACGCAGCTAAAGTCGTTAGTCATCAGGGTGGAAACCTTGGACTGATCGCGCGCTTCTTGCTCTCACCTCTGGGTGCCGCAGCGCTCTATGGAACAGTGATAGCCTGCCTCAAGAAAGACTGGCGTGTCATTCCTCTGCTCGCCTGGGCGGGCGTATCAGCGCTCCTGCTCTGGCAACAACAACCCTTATTTCAACATCATTTTGTGATTATTGTGCCGCCGTTGATCGCTTTGGCCGTCATGGGATTGGGAAGTCTGCCACGCAATAAAGCTCAATGGATGCAACGCCCCACACTGCTCACTGGTATGAGCCTGCTCCTCATGCTCATTACATTAGCCCTCGGAGCCTATCAAATCCGAGGAAATTATAATCAACTGCAAGCGCAAGATCTTACTGGCAGCACCAGAGGTTCTTTGCGGGTCGCGCAGGATCTTCGACAGGCCGTCGCCCCCGATGCGTTTGTGATTACAGACGGGCAATTTATCGCTGGCCTGGCCGCGCGAAATACCCCCCCCGACCTGGTTGATACCTCCAGTGTCCGTATTAATACGCACTATGTTACCGGCCAGCAGCTTATTCAAAGCGCCTCACAATCCAAAGTCCAGGCCGTCCTCTTCTATACCGGGCGCCTCACTCATCCAGCTCTGGCGGATTTTCGAACCTGGGTCAAACAACACTTTCGTGAGGTGCACCACTATGGCAATGGCAGTTCATTATGGGTTAAGATATAGCAAAGAGTGTTTTTAGCATTGATGAATTCCCAAAGGGGGTAGCGATATGCAAAAGAAGAAAACTTTTAGTACGGTAGAATTAGCCCTGGTTGGAGTACTCGTAGGATCACTCCTGCTCTCCTTCCTTCAGGCCCGCCGTGAAGAAAAAAAACAGTGAAGAGAAGAAAAACAGCTTTCTTGCTGGCAAGAAAGCTGTTTTTCTTCTCTTCTGACCCTATTTAGTGCATGTTATTTTTGAGTTCGCGCACGAAACCGATGGCTCCTTCTTTCCAGGTCATGCGCTGGGTGTGTCTGGCCTGCTGGCGCTGTTTGATAATGAAATCAAGCACTATATCGCGTTTCATCGCTTCCAGACGTTGAATATCATAGATGGTACGTCTGGTGACATCGCTCAAGACGGCATAAGCCTCATTGATTTGTTTGATGCGACGATCTCCCACTTGCCTGTTTAGATCTGGATGATAGATGCGTGCCAGGCGTCGATATGCTTGCTTGATATCGGCGAGAGTCGCTGTACTCTCAATCTCTAGAATGGCATAATAATCTGGTAGAGCCATAAGCTAATCACCTGTACTTCCGAAGCCCCCGCGCCCCTTTCCAACGTGCTCCACTTCATTCCATTCAAAACGTCCAATGGGAAGAAAAATACCTTGCGCGACCCGCTCGCCACGCAAGACTGTGACCGGCTCGTCACGAAAGTTATAGACGGAAACCATTAATTCGTCTCCGTCCCCACAATAATCCTGATCAATCACACCCACTCCATTCGGCATTAAGAGTCCTTTGCGACGCGCGGTACTGCTGCGCATCGTCAGGAGCAACATATAGCCGGGAGGGGTTTCTACGATCAAATTACTGGGGAGCAAGGCCAGCCCGCGTGGCGCGACCTCAGTATCTACTCGACAGAGCAGATCAAATCCAACAGATCCGACCGTTGCATAGGTAGGCAACGGCAGTTCGGAATCAATTCTTTTTATATTTATCGTGAGAGGTTGTGTTGAAACGTCCATATAGGGTATATTCTAGAGAATAGAAAGTGCCACGTCAAGGGATAATTCAGGGGTTCATTTTGTAACCATGCAAACAGAAGAAATGCCAAGAAAAACCATTCAACAACGCTTCATCTTGATTAGTTTTTGTCTGCTACTGGCAATTATCGCAGCAGGAATCGCGACCAATGCCACGATCCACGAGGTCCAAACCGTCCACCAACAACAGATAATGGTCGGTCAGGGTGATGTGCGACTGATTCGCCAATGGATGACCATTCCTTATGTCGCGCATGTCTATCGTGTTCCCAGTAATCTCATCTATACATCCTTGCAGCTCAAAGAGGACGCAGTGACACGCCATTGTACCCTTCAGGTTGTTGCTTTCCAGCGCAAACAGCCGGTGGATGTCGTTATCCACCGAATACAATCATCTATTCTATCCTACCATAAAAAACATCCATTCAAACCGTATCCCACCCCGACAACAGATAGAGGGGGGCAACGAAATATTTGAGCACACTACTTCCATTGATTTTAACCTGGCTGCAAATCTACGGATATCCAGCGCTGTGGGTATGCGTCTGCATTGCAGCCATTGGTTTACCGCTCCCTATTGGATTGCTACTTCTAGCTACCGGTGCATTCGCGGCCCTCGGCGACTTCAATGTAATCCTGCTCTTCATTACCACACTCACTGCATCCGTCTGTGGCGATAGTATCGGTTATCTGATTGGTCGTAAACTGGGATCGCGTATTATCGACTGGCTCAGCACACAAAAACGCATCCGCTTTATCTCTCCCAAAGTTGTAGTTCGTTCACAGGAGTATTTTCAACGTCGTGGCATCTGGGCCATCTTTTTGAGCCGTTGCCTTGTGCCTGCGTTGGGAGGCTCTATCAATATTTTAGCAGGAGCCGAACGCTATCCCTATCGCAAATTTCTGCTCGCGGATGCCCTGGGAGAAACTATAGGCATTATGCCTTCTCTAATTCTAGGCTTTGCCTTTGGCACAAGCTGGGAAGAAATCAATAATTTAATGACCACAGCCTCAATCCTGTTATTTTTATTACTCATTGCCGTCTATCTGGTCGTCCTATTGGTACGCACCCTCCGCCGTATGCAAGCGGCACGGGCACAAACAGAGATAACAGCGGAAACAGAGCCGAAAAAGTTACAGTCATTGGAGGTTATGAAGGTCACGGTGAACGCCAAAAAAAGTTAGCAAGAAGAAAATTCAAATAATGACTCTATTTCTTGCCACTTTAAGAAGGGTTCAAACGTATAAAAATACAGATGGATTACATCCCTGTTAGGTTTTCCTAAGAAAATGACGCCAAATCCAGGCCATTGGGACTAGAATGAAAGGGTGACTTGCGTTATAATTGAGGTAGGGATCTCGTTCCCTGACTCACTGGCAACGATATTGTCTTATCCACTGGTTGGCAATTATCGGTGGCATTGTATGCGCTCCGCACAGCGTTAGCAGAAAGAGGCATGGTGTGCCATAAGAATGAGGAATAAAATTCGCTCGGGCGATGTTTCTACCAGTAGAGACAAGATGCATGTCATTGATTTTCCTCCCACTCGGTTCGGACAGAAGGGTCCGGTGAAGGCTCGCTTTCTCTGAGTGTTGGACCAAACTGACTACGAACAGATATCTTGCTGCTTAGGATATACTACTTTTCATGGAGGGCGCACAATGATAGACACAAAGCGTGCCATGACGGGAACAACGCTTACCTTACATAAATCGCATAATGCAGATCTAGAGAAGCCTTACGACATTGTCGAAAAGTTGCTGACCAAAGATCTTGACTATACATCAGAGGATGATGTGGAAGTTGACACTGGCAAAGACGATCATGAGTTGGATGACGATTTGAACGGAGTGGATACAGGTTCACTCGATATCGAGACCGGACCATTGGAATTAGAAGATTTAGTTGATTCCGAAATCCATGACGGAGCCACAACTTCTGATCTGGAAGTCGATGCAACGATCACAACTCCTACTAGCCATGCTGATGAAGAGACACCGGCCCGCCGTACCGCTGCGCGCCGTCGCCGCTCCGAAGATCAGGATGATAATCAAGTAAATTCTGCCGATGCCGGTGAATCCGACGCGGTGATGACCTATTTGCGTGAAATCGGTCGCGTTCCTATGATTTCCCATGAACGCGAGGTTGAACTGGCGCAACGCATCGAATCTGGTGATCGCGATGCAATGAAGCAGTTTATCCTGGCAAATCTACGCTTAGTGGTCAGCATTGCCAAACGCTATGTTGGTCGCGGCCTGACTTTGCTCGATCTTATTCAAGAAGGCAATATTGGTCTCATTCGTGCGGTACAACGCTACGATTGGCGTCGCGGACATCGCTTCTCGACCCATGCAACCTGGTGGATTCGCCAGGCAATCAGTCGAGCTGTGGCAGATAAAGGACGCACGATCCGCCTTCCCGTCTATGTAAACACCGCCTTGAACCGTATCCGTCGCGAACGTCAGCGCCTCTTGCAGGAACTTGGTCGCGAACCAACCGAGATGGAGTTAGCCGAAGCAACAGGACTTGATCCTATTCGCATGGTAGAGCTTCAGTCAGCTCCCGGAGCCCCTGTTTCTCTTGAGCTACCAGTCGGCGAAGATGAGGAGCAGGAATTAGGTGATGTGCTGGCAGATACCGAGTCCTCATCTCCAGAAGAACTGGCTACCACTCAGACATTAAAGGATGAGGTGCAACGCGTGCTCGAATCGGTGCTGACGCCCCGTGAACAGTTGGTATTACAGTTGCGCTTTGGTCTTGGAAATGGACAAGCCCATCCGCTAGAGCAAGTTGGTCGCGAACTGGGAATTACGCGTGAGCGTGTTCGTCAGATCGAGGCTGGCGCGCTGGCCAAACTCAGACAGCCACCTGTGTTGGAACGCCTACGGAGCTAAATCAAACGGCGTAACAAGAAAAGCTTTTGAGACCCAGGTTTATCCGAGAGGGTGTGCTTCAATGAAGCACATCCTCTCGGATAAACCTGGGTCTCATTTGTGCCATATGCTTATTTACGTTGTCCGAGGTCACGGGCAACGTGGGTAACTCCTTTGATGCGCTCCAGTTTGCTAAAGAGTCGATGCAATTGATCGAGATCGTCAATTTCTAATGTCGCCATGATCACGACGGTCTGATGATTGGTGCTGACATTAGAATTGATTGACATCAGATTAGCCCCTGCATCAGAGACGACGGTCGCAACATCCCGTATCAAGCCAGTACGATCATTGGCAGTAATGACGACTGGAGCATTATAGCGCAATGGTCCCATGCCAGCCCAATTGACGTGGATCAGGCGTTCACGATCCTTTTCCCCTAAGCGAGCAACGTTACGACAATCAGAACGATGAACGATAACGCCTTTACCTCGACTAATAAAGCCAACAATATTGTCATCTGGCAATGGATAGCAGCAGTTGGCGAGGCGCGTCAAGAGCCCGCTGACACCCGCCACCTCTAATTGAGCAACAGCCTGTTTGCTCGGCGTAGCGGCTGGCAGAGAGATGTTTCCTTCAGCCTCCCTCGCATCCTTGTCTTTATCTTTCTCCCGATGGTCACGCTGCCAGTATTCCTGCAATTTGACAATAACGGCACGTGGTCGGAGATCATCCGCGCCAATAGCAGCCAGAAGATCATCGAATGAGTCAGCATTCAGACTGCTACAAACCCAATTTTCAGCATCCTCACTAATCGAGGAAGCATCGCGCGTCCCCAGTGCTTTTAACTCGCGCTCCAGACGTTCCTGTCCAATCTGGATATTGATTGGTCGCTCATTGATTTTAAGATAGCGCCGAATCTTATTACGAGCCGCAGTAGTACGTGCGGAATTTAACCAGTCGCGTGTTGGATGAGCACTACGGCTGGTCACAATATCGACAATCTCACCGTTTTTTAGCTCATAGTTCAGTGGTACCATACGCGATACCAGACGATCACCGCTTCCATCCCCATCCGAAGAAATGATACGCGCACCCGAACAATGATCCCCAATCTTCGAGTGGATGCGATACGCAAAGTCCAATGGTGTCGAACCAACCGGTAGATCTTTGACCTCACCCTTGGGCGTCAAGACAAAGATCTGTTCTTGAAAATAATCATCCTTGACCGCTTCCACAAACTCGGTATCACTGGCATTGGCGATGCGTAGATCTTGCTGCCATTCCGTCAGTTGACGCAGCCAGGTTAAGAGTTCTTTCGCCGAAGCCGAAGCCGTATCCCCCACATCTTTATAGTGCCAATGCATGGCGACCCCATATTCGGCTGTCTCATGCATTTCATGGGTGCGAATCTGAATCTCTACCAACTGATCGTCCAGGCAGAAAACAGTGGTATGCAACGCACTATATCCATTGGGTTTAGGATTGGCGATAAAATCTTTAATACGTCCTTCCTTGGGACGCCAGAGGCTGTGTACATGCCCCAGGGCCACATAACAGTCTGTAGTGGTGTCAACCAGGATACGGAATGCCAGCAGGTCATGGATCTGGCTGATATCAAAAACAGCTTTTAAGCGTTCAAAATCAGTATCATCCTCGCCAATGCGCACAATCTTTTTATAAAAGCTGTATGGATGCTTGACGCGTCCAGAGATTTCCGCTGTGACACCCAGCGAAGCCATTTCGGACCGCAACCTATCACAGACACGTTCAACATACGAACGCCACTGCTTTGTTTCCACATCCAGCGTATTGCGTACCCAAATGTAGCGATCAGGTTCGAGAATTTGAAAGGCCAGATCCTGTAGCTCACTCTCCACCAGAGACATACCCAGACGGCCAGCCAGAGGCGCATAAATCTCACGTGACTCCTCGGCCATCGTCAACATCTCTTGTGGATCGCCATGATAGTCTTGCTGACACATCAAACGCATAGCATGCAAGCGATATGCGAGCTTCAATAAGACGACGCGAGGATCATCGGCCATCGCCACAAACATCTTGCGGACAGTTTCGGCCTGCTGGCGACGCATAGCCTCACGTACACGTGGCTTCTTACTTTCTAAAGCAGACAGCGTCCCATCATCATCACGCTCGTTATAGGCTTTCTTTGACGACGAGAGTTGTGTATTCTGAATTGCCAGTATAGCGCCAGTAGCGGCATTCTGTTTTTTGCGTTCCAGGATATTGAGGCGTAGCATGCTTTCTGCGATACGTGCTGTAGCTGCTCCCAACACATACTCAACCTGTTCAATCAATAAAAGTTCAGCGTCAACAGCCTCATATACCAGACCAGCAGCGATTCCAATGGAATCAACATGCATCATCTGTGCCATAATAGTCGTCACAGCCAGTGCATGATCCAGAGGAGCAATTGGACGAGTGGGATTGCCAGGAACATCCTGGCACGTTTCTCGGGTAAGCTGAAAAGCTTTTACCACATAGTCCACCTCAGCTGGCGTCATATAGTGACGAACCAGCGAGAGTAATTGCATCATCGCAACCGGATAAGGAGGCTCAGCAAATTGTTGTTCTACAGACCTATCTATCATAATTCTTTTACGGCCATATGACATATCCAAGAGGGACTGTCCGGTATATTGACTCAGTATAAAAATACCTGCTTCGAGTTGTTGATACTACCAGGCAACAACCTACAATCATCTCCCCACAGTAGTATACGTACCACAATGCATCTTGTTGGATGAGTTTGTACTTTTGGTGAACAAAATGAAACATCCATATGCGTCACTCTAATGCACACTATACATTTTCGCACATTCACAACGCGTGCTTCTCACAATAAAAGTGGAATTACATCCTGCTGTTATGGGGATGGGGGCACTCGATTGCGACGAATGCCCCCCAATGGCAGGAGCCTTATTTTCCTGGTGCGCGCTCAACACTGACAACCGTTTTGACCTGGCGCAAACGCCGTAAAATACGCTCCATCTGATCCACAAATGCTCCGGCGTTCGCCGCAATCTCAAGTGTCGCGGTAATCACTGCTTTCTGCGAAGCAGGATTTGTGGTTGAGGTCACAGATACCATATTGATACCCGCATCGGTTACCACTGCGGCAACATCGCGCAAAAGGCCCGAACGATCATGAGCCACCAGCGTAATGGCAACCAGATAGTTCTCGGGATGAATCTGTTGCCAGCTAAATTCGATCAAGTGATTGGCTGTATCTGGATTGCGATGCAATTGCTCACAATCACAACGATGAATCACAACACCTTGATCACGGGTCATCTGTCCTACAATCGCATCCCCAGGAACGGGACAACAACAGCGGCCCAGTTGCAAGGGGCTGGCCTTTTCTCCATCTTTATGTGGATAAAAACTATTCTCGTTCTCGTCACTCTCTTCACAGGGTGGAAGTTGCTCCTGTAAAGGAGTAAGGACCTGTTCGACCTGCACATCTTCGCGGCCCAGAGCCACATAGATATCTTCAAGCATACTGTATTTCTTGGAGAGCAACAATGAACGCGGCTCTTCAATATACAGTTGATATAACAGGCTTTCAACCAATTCATTTAAGCCGGCCATACCCGCTGTCTTCAAGGCGAAGTCTAACCGTTCACGTCCCAGTTGCAAGTTGATTTCGCGCTCATACGTTTTAAGATAGCGCCGAATCTTATTGCGGGCCGCCGCCGTACGCGCAAAGGACAGCCAATCCCTGGTCGGGTGAACGGTCCGATTGACCATAATCTCGACAATTTCGCCGCCCTTAAGCTCATAATCCAACGGCACCAGACGTGTCACCAGATGTCCACTATCATCAGTATTGGTAATGATGCGTGCACCAGCGCAATGATCGCCAAGATCAGTGTGAATGCGATAGGCCATATCCAGCGGAGTTGAACCACGCGGCAAATCCTTGACCTCTCCCTGTGGAGTAAACACAAAGATCTGCTCCTGGAAGATATCACCCTTGACCGCCTCAACGAACTCATCCGCACCTTGTGGCAAGGCACGTTGCCACTCGCGCAATTGCTCAATCCACGTCATCATCTCGCGATAGGAGAGACGCCAGCTTCCTGGTTTTGCCTCATCATGCTCATTTTGTTCTTTATCGGCGTGCCCCATACGTTCTTTAAGGAACCAGTAACTGGCGATGCCATAATCCGCAGTACGTTGCATATCATAGGTGCGAATTTGAATTTCAGCCAGACGATTCTCCAGACAAAAGACCGTCGTATGGAGGGATTGATAGCCATTCAGCTTGGGGGTCGCAATAAAATCCTTAATGCGTCCATCCTTTGGACGCCAGAGGGCATGGATGTGCCCCAGGGCCAGATAACACTCATAATCCGAGTCCACCAGAATGCGGAAAGAGATCAGATCGTGGATCTGACTCAACTCATTGCCGTTCAGCTGGGCGGGCACATCTTCCAACTTGCGGTTAATACTGGCGAGATGTTTCTGCCATGCCAGCACATCGGCGTGAATGCCCGCGCGTCTCATCTCATCGCGCAGCACTCGACAGACCTCGGTGATAAATGGCATGCGTCGTTTCACCTCTTCAGCCACCTGTTTCGCCAGTTTGACATATTTTTCAGGCTCAAGATAGCCAAAGGACAGATCTTCAAGGTCAGCCTGCACCAGGGACATCCCCAGGCGACGGGCCAGAGGGGCATAAATCTCACTGGTCTCGCGCGAAGTATTCTGTTGCTGCGCGGTAGACATCGCGCCCAGCGTGCGCATATTATGCAGACGATCAGCCAACTTTACCACCACCACCCGTGGATCTTCAGCCATTGCCAGCAGCATCTTACGCACCGTCTCTGTTCGAATACGGCGTTTATCAACCAGCGAAGGAGGAACACCTGCGGTCAGAGTGGCTTGATCCTCAACTGCAGTGCTGGCGCCTTCCTGCCCTGATTTCGCGGGCTTTGTACCGGCGAGCGTATCAAACTTCGTCACCCCATCCACAATATGGGCTACAGAGGAACCAAATTGCTCACGCAGATCTTCAAGTGAATACTCAGTATCTTCAACTACATCATGGAGGAGTGCAGAGACAATACCATCCGCATCGATACGCATTCCAGCAAGCAGTAGGGCTACCTCCAACGGATGTTGAATATAAGGTTCGCCAGAGCGTCGCAAGGCCCCCTTATGTGCACGATGCGCTAAATCGTAAGCACGCTGAATCTTCTCCATGTCTTCTGGAGTAAGGTATTGCCGTGTCTCAGTTAACAAGTCCTGGATCGTCATACGCGACTGCGTGACTTTCGCTCCCATAGTCATTGTGGTGCGTACCATAGGAACAATCGCCTGCGTATCACTGGATTTATCGGACTCATCAGCAATTTTGTCGAAATTGGTAGCCATTCTCTAATACCTGCTACTACATGCTGTACCATCTGCCCATACCTGTTGGAGAGTTGGCGAGCTTTTTACAATGCCTGTTACGATAAAGTGTTCCCTCTCGAGAGATTTACTCGCATAAAAGAGCGTCTCTACATCTGGGAACACTTACATCCAGGCAAAAGTGATGTTACTTCTCTATTATAAGGAGCAAAGTGAGACTGTCAAGCAGATACTATACCACTTACGTTGAAGAAGGGGTAAAAAGAGGACATTCAGGTGTAGTGACGAGGTACAGATTATTTACTTCATCTATTTCAGATGACAGATACAGGCTCGCTGTTATTCCCGAATCGGCAAAAGTAGACGCTTTACACATAATTCCGGATCTTTCCTGTACTTTTACCATCCGGCTAGATCGTGGCCTTATCCACCCGGACAAATGTCCAATCCCTTTTTCATGTGGGGGCAAAAATGGGCTCTACCCATTTTTGCCCCCACATGAAAAATCTCCTGAGCGCTGAAGACGCGAAAACTCAGGTACGCAGCTAAAAAGGCTTAGCTAAGAACACACCTTAGCTAAGCCTTTACATTTCTTTTGGAAAAAAATTAGTTATTTTCTGTCTATCGCACAGCAGAGAAGGAATTCCGTCCCTGGTGGTTCGGAGCACCCTTCACCTGAGTCACTGTACGCATGGACTACCCGACTACCAGGGAATGCTAGTCGCGAGCCACACGGACCTTGTCATAGCAAGGGCTGCAATAGACGGGGCGATCATTCTTTGGCAAGAATGGCACCTGCGTTTCAGTACCACACTCGGCACAAGTTACGGTATGCATTTCGCGCGGGGCACGCTCGCGGCTACCAGAACCACCATTCGCCTGACGACGGGCGGCACGGCATGATGGACAGCGTCCAGGCTGGTTTAATAGACCTTTTTGCTGGTAGAATTCTTGCTCTCCGGCGGTGAATACGAAATCGCTTCCGCACTCACGACATTTTAAGGTTTTGTCAGCTAAATTCAACTAGGGACCTCCTGTGTGATATGTTGGTAATCCTCCAGGTCCATATCCTAGCAGTTGTCACCAGTTTTACTCCCCCTATCAGTGTGGGATTTTATACCCTGGACGAGTACTGTATGCAAGACCGAGATTGGATACCGTTTGAAAGCATACACTATTGTTTCGTGATTTGCAAGGGTTTTTATGATAAATTGTCTCTATGGTACATATTTTTATGTATCTTTTATATGGAACAGGATTTGCTAATTTACATATGATGATTACAGTTAGCTTTTATAAGCGTATTCTTAATCATGCGTATGTAGAGTTCATACCTATCCTTTCTATAACTGCTATCTTTTTGTTATATCCTACCGTGATGGACAGTAGAAAGTATCAGTAGAATTATTACCACACATTCCCTTCTCTTGATTGCCGCCTTCAGCGGCGCAGGGAGAGCAACCCAGACCAACCCGAGTTCCAACTTGACGCTCATGAGAAAATAAAGAGAACAATGGGTAGCTATTTTATTTGTTGGTGCCCATCTATACCGCATTGTGTTTGGGAATTACATGTCATCATTTAACTTTACAATTGACGCTGAATCTTCCGAGACGTGGGCGCGGGCCGGAACGATTCAGACTCCCCACGGGACCATCGAGACGCCGATCTTTATGCCAGTTGGAACACAGGCAACAGTCAAAAGCGTTTCACCTGAAGAACTACACGGAGTTGGCGCACAAATCATTCTTGCCAATACCTATCATTTGATGCTACGACCGGGATCGGCTTTGATCGATTCCTTTGGTGGTCTGCACTCATTTATGAACTGGCAGGGCCCAATTCTGACGGATAGCGGCGGCTTCCAGGTCTGGAGCCTGGCCCATAATCGCAAATTAAATGAAGATGGTGTGGTCTTTAAGTCACACCTGGATGGCTCGTCGCACGCGCTCACCCCCGAACGCGTCATGCAGATTGAGGCTGAACTGGGGGCTGACATTGTCCTACCGCTGGACATTTGCGCGCCCTATCCCTCAAATCCTACCGAGGCCCGTAAGGCGATGGAATGGACCCACCGCTGGGAAGAACGTGCGCTGGTAGAAAAAGAGAAACTCCGTCCGGAGCAGACACTCTTTGGTATTGTTCAGGGGGCCTTTGAAGCTGATTTACGCGCCCAGAGCGCCCAGGTGATCGGGAACATGCCTTTTCAAGGACTCTCGATCGGCGGCCTATCGGTCGGCGAGCCAAAAGAGCAGATGTGGGAGATGCTCAAGCATGTAACGCCAGAATTGCCACGCGACAAACCACGCCATCTGCTGGGAGTTGGATCACCCGAAGATCTGGTCATTGGCGTCGGGTTAGGCATGGATATGTTTGATTGTGTCCTCCCGACACGCGTTGCCCGGCATGGTGGACTCTTTACCCGCGATGGACGGGTAAGCATCAAGGGTGCGCGCTTCCGCACTGCCCACGGTCCCATTGAGGAGGGCTGCGATTGCTACACCTGCCAGCATTATAGCGCCGCCTATGTCTGCCATCTGGCACGCGCAGAAGAACAGCTCTACTATCGTCTGGGTAGTATTCATAATATACGTTTTATGCTCCGCCTCGCTAAAGAACTACGCGAGTCGATTATAAATGGTACCTATCCAACTTTTCGCGAGACATTTCTGGCACGCTATGTGCCAGCATCTGAGAAAGTGCGCGAAGCACAACGCGAAAAATGGATCAAAGCGCGCGATCAACGCGCATAGCACCTGACAGGAACAGAGTTATGCAGACAGCACCCTATCGTTTTGTCGAGACCGGTATTCAAGATGCCGCTTTAAATATGGCTATTGATGAGGCTATTCTTTTTCATCATATTCAGGATCAGGTGCCACCAACGCTACGCGTCTTTCGCTGGTCCCAACCGGCAATTTCACTGGGAAGATTTCAAAGCATTGAACGCGAGATCGATGTGACTGAGTGTGAGCGTCAGGGAACGATCCTGGTACGTCGTCCAACCGGGGGACGTGCGGTCTATCATCGCGATGAGTTTACGTATAGCATCGTGATCGGTAAACGTGACGGTGTACCTTCAGGAGTCGTCGCCGCCTATGCCTATCTCTCACAGGGACTGCTGGCAGCGTTGCGTCAAATAGGGGTGGAGGCCGAAATCAGTGATGAGCGCGTCAACAAACATCCATCGGCCGCCTGCTTTGCATCATCAACCCAGGCAGATTTAACCAGCGGAGGCTTTAAACTGGTCGGGAGTGCCCAGGTCTGGAAAGATCAGTCCTTACTTCAGCAAGGCTCATTGCCATTGGATGATCGGGCCGCTGAATTTTTCAACATGCTCCGTTTTCCTGATCCAGAAACCCGCCAGGAAGCCCTGGCACTCTACAGCGAAAAAACGACACCGCTCCATACCTTTGCGCCCCAGGCTAGCTGGAACGATGTTGCCACAGCCTTCAAGCAAGGCTTCAGCACCTTCCTACACCATGAATTTGAGCCTGAAGAACTCAGTACATCCGAATGGAATCTGGCACATCAACTGGTTGAGGAGAAGTATAACAAACTCAACTGGCGCAAAGAGCGTGTGAAATTGATATCAGAACGCCAGGACGTAGCCCTGTAACCCGAACACAAAAACCACGTACATAATAAATAAGGATAACAAAAACATCACACAATCAATTCTCCTGCCGGGGCACAAGGTGTCTTTACTCCTTTCCTGTTCTCTCTCCACGAAGGCTGCAACAAAGAGAACAGGAAAGCCCTGGACATAAAACCAATCCATTGCACGTGGACGGTATGTGATGTACAATGAGCAAACGTACATGTTGTTATGTTTTTTACTTTTAAGTAGAGGAATTATCCAGAAATTTTTATCTACCGGAGATATAAAAAACGCAACAGGTAGGGAATAGACACAGGTCATGGAAATATATTTCAACCTCTACGTTGCACGCGAAGCAGTCATTTAGTAAGGAGTTATCTGGGCGTGAGTATATCGATTGAGATGGCGCACAAGGTCATGGAAGCCACCAAGCAAAAGGCACGTGAACGCCGTAGCCCGGTCAGTATCGCCATTGTAGATGCCGGAGGGCATCTGGTACTGTTTGAACGCATGATGGCCCCCTACGGGTTCGCTACAGGCGATATCAGCATTGCCAAAGCACATACGGCGGTGATGTTTAATCAATCCACCGACGAAGTTGCCCAATGGGGACCTGGCATTCCGGGCTTTGCCGCCAGTCTGGCTGGTATGACTCATGGTCAATTCATTATGGCTGCTGGTGGCTGGCCTTTGCGTGTCAATGGCATCACAATCGGTGGTATTGGCGTCAGTGGTGGCAATGCTCCCGGTCGTGATGATGAGATTGCGAAGGCAGGTCTGGCTGCCCTTGAGAGCATGACTCCTGTGGCAGTACCCGCGCCGCCAGTGCAACCAGCCTATGCCCAGCCAGCGCCAGCATCATCGGCATCCTACTCTCAGCCGCTCTATGCCCAGGCTTCTTTCTATGCCAATGGAACAAACGGGACAAATAATGTGCCCGCTAACGCCCCATCAGCATTTGAGACACAATCCCAGGGCTCGCTCGCGCAACAGGATGCACCAACAGGCGAGCAAAATCCCGGCCATTAATTCCGTTCTATTCAGCCAACCCACCTGAGGTGGACCATCCAGGAGACCAAGCATGAGTCAAGAATATAAAACCGCTGCGAGAAGAACCCATCGTCGCGTACCCCATAACCGTCCAGTCCTTGTCACAGGCACCGAAACCCAGGAAGAAGTGGCCCTGCTTGAGCCACAAACAGAAGATCTGACTCGCGATACTGGAACGCTGGCAGAGCCAGAAATTGGTATTACCCCTGTGAAAAGCAGCAGACGGTCGCTAAGCCTTCCCAAATTCTTCTCTAAAGTTGAGAAGTCTGAAGTGGAAGAATCGACCGATGAGGATAAAGTCGTCGAAGCGCGCATGGCTCGTGCAAAAAAGAGCTTGAATGGCAAAAACGCTACCACCAAAGAAAACGATCCTGTAGCGAGCAGCAAACCAGCTGCCAGAGCACAGACACCGGCCAAGCCACGGCTGTTCAAAACACGACACATTATCGGTATGGTTGTCTACCTGTTTGGTGCTAATCTAGTCCTGCCCTACGAGCGCACCCTCACAATTGGTATGAATATCGAGAAGAACTTATTCACGATCCCTGGCATCAACCTGCCAGTCTCGACCTCTTTCCTCTTGAATATCATCACCTTGATCGTCCTGTTGTATGTGCTGGTCGCCCTGGATTTCCTGCCCAACGGCAAACAGATCGGTAACGCACAAGTCAACAGCAGAAATAACAACAAGTCCGTTAACGCCAATACCTCTGTACCGAAAGCCCCACAGGCTACCATACGCCAGGGAGTAAAGGGCGAGCACGACAATCTTTATCAATCCTACCGCACCAATCAACGCAAAAAACGCTAAACAGCAAAGCATTGCCCGCCCAGGAGGGCATATATGAAAGTTGAGGAGGAAGATCGGCGTGTCCGGTCTTCCTCCTCAACTTTATACAGCGTTTATCTCCTAACAGGATGGCTCGATTTACTTACCAAGCCAGGTAATCTCGACAGAGGATGCATCGTAGCCTTTGACTTGAATAATCTGAGGATCATTCGGTAAGACATCGAGCATATTGTCGCTCCAGGTGAGATTGCCCGGCGCGTTCAGCCAGACACCTTTGGCAGGACGCTTGGCGGTCACGCTGATACTGTTCTCATCAATCTGTTCGATCTCGATTTCAGGATCAGGGAGGGACAGATATTTGAATGGTTCGGGCCAGAGGGTTGCGCGAGCAACGATGGCTTTGTCTTTGAGGAGACGAGCCTGCATCACCCAGTTTTCGCCCTGAGGACGGGATAAGGTTGCCAGTTCGCTCGCCTGATTGGGCGGTAACACGATAGTCTGGCTCTGCTCATCCAACAATTCACCGGCGAGATTCCAGGTACGTAGCTCAAGTTCGAACTGGACTTCGCGCTGCTCTCCATTGACGGCCCAGGCATGCACCGGTTCAGACTCGTGTTGTGCCAATCCAACTGCATAGCGAGCCAGTTCACGTTTGATTGTGTAATAAGCTGGCTTGGGCCGCAAATAATAGTCCACAACGGCCCAACTGGTAACTGGCCAGCAGTCATTGAGCTGCCAGACAAGTGCTCCGGCTGTATATTCACGTCCAGGTCCCTGCCAGCGTCTGCGCCAACCACGGATCGCCGATCCCAGCGCCTCGGATTGAATAAACTGAGTATTATAGATGTAGCCTGGTAGATCGGCGGCCACACGAACATTATCGACGATATACGGGGCCAGACGGCGTGGACCACCGGCATCCTTGTTATGGAAGTCAAGCGTACGGCTCTGTGGATACCATTCAGACTCGGGCGCAAACTCCTTGATGGTTTCCATGACCGGGAAGGCTTCCATACCAAACTCGCTGACAAAACGGCCCGCCAGCTTATAATAATCCTGATAGGCCACGCCACCATGCCAGACAGTCCAGACGTGAGTATCGCCCACGGTAGTATCATCCACTTTTGACCCCTGAGGATGGTTGGGACCATGACCAAAGGGACTGCCAGGCCAGTAGGGACGAGTAGGATCAAGCTGCGCACATACCTGCGGCAGAATCTGCTCATAAATGACGCGCGCTGGAAACGCTGTCTCCTCAAAATTCTCTGTCACAGTAGGATCATATTTCGGCCCGGCGATAGCATAGTCCTCGTTATTGCCACACCAGAGTACAATGCTGGGATGATGACGCAACAACCGAACGTTCGCCTCCGCTTCAGTGCGTACACTCTGCTTGAACCAGTCGACAGCGGGATATATCCCACAGCCAAACAGAAAGTCTTGCCAGATTAAAATGCCCATTTCATCGCAGAGCTCATAGAAAGTAGCATCCTCAAAGATACCTCCTCCCCAGACACGCAACATGGTCATATTGCCATCCACCGCCAGTTGCAACCATTGACGATAGCGGGCGCGATCAATGCTCGTCGTGAACGAATCGGCAGGAATCCAGTTCGCACCACCACAGAAGATGGGGGTATTATTGATCTCAAAATAGAAACTACTGCCTGGCTCATCCTGCAAGGCATGCTGGATCAATCCCAGACGGCGCAAGCCCAGAACCAGAGAATGCTGATCCAGTACGCCCTGCGCGTCTCTCACGATCGTCTCAAGGCGATAAAGGGGCTGCTCGCCGTAGCCATGCGGCCACCATAATTCAACCTGCTCAAGTGTGAGCTGCACGTCGGTTCTCTCACTCTGGACGGGAACCGTTTGCTCAGCCACTAGCACACCGGCTGGATTATAGAGTGCGACAGAAAGTTCCGCCGCTGTGCTACGCTCACCGTTCTCAATCTGTACGTGGATCGGCAACAGCGCGCTGGATAAGTCCTCAGCTACCTCGTAGGGACAATGCACATCAGCGATACGTACCTCATATGCCTCTAAGTGGATAGCTCGCCAGGGACCCGCTGTCATAAAGATCGGCCCCCAATCCCAACCATAGTGATATTGTGCCTTGCGCACATAGAGGCGGCTGGAATCGCCATTCCAGAGAGGAAGCTTGCCGCCATTCTGCTCCTCAAGCTCCTTACCACGTAGTAAGGCCGACTCAAATAAGATATGTAATTCGTTGTTCCCCTCCTGGAGCAAAGCTTTTACATCCAGGCGATAGGGAACAAACATATTATCGCTCTGCAAGATCTGGGTATCATTCAACCAGACAGTAGCATAGGTATCCAGGCCATCAAAGCATAACTGAAGTGCGCCATGCGCAAGATCCTCAGCCGTCAATGAGAAAGTAGTGCGATAGAGCCAATCACATTCGCCAATCCATTGCAGCTGTGTTTCATTCAATCCCTCAAAAGGGGCCGGAATCTTACCAGCCGCCAATAAATCTAGCTGCACAACGCCAGGAACGCTTGCCGCAATCCATGTGTCTGCAGAGACAAAATCATCGTTTAAAGCAATTTCAGCGTTCCGTTGCTTTAATTGCCAGCCAGCCGAAAGGTCTCGATAATTCACAGAATACACATTCCTTTCAAAGAAAGCAGTAAAAAGCGCTTGCTTTTGTACAGCATACCAGCCTGAAAGTGCTTCGACAACCATAAATTCTTTCAACCTGCCTTTCATTTTACAATTTCTCCACAGGCAAAAACCAGCGATACGTAACAGGCATATTCCCAGATAGGAATAATACTATAGAGAATGGGCAGGAGTGACGGTAGTCATAAGAAGATAATACAAAGGGAACATCATAATACATCTTCAGGAAGTGTGGAAGCTGAAAAATACCACAAGAAAAAAAATTACCTCTTGACAGATGGATCAATGGGTACGTATAATCATGATAAGGATCTGAGCCAACGAGATAACGTGTTCGATCCAAAAAAGAAAAGTGGACAAACTTATGCTTAGCCTGCATATCAAATTCGTACAATCGAGTTTTTATTATTGGTTTAGCCCTCCAGCATGATGGTGGGCCCTTTGGGCTGAGCAAAAACAAACCACCAGCATGCTGGGCGAGCAGAGGAATATATCCTCTGCTTTTTTGTTTCTCAAATTCCGCCCCGGCTTGAATTATTTAGTGTTTGGAACTGAAAGGATTGCACCATGATTATTACCATTCAGAATGAAGCGAGCAGTGATGAACGAGCGCAGTTAATGGCCCTTTTATGTCGTATCACCGGGAGCCAGCACCCGATAACGTCAACGCAGATGGGTGAACGTGAGGTTATCGCCCTGGACTCAGCATCGCTTGATGCTCAGGCACACACCGCCCTCTCCGCTCAGCCCGCCGTCGCCACCCTCCACTCTCCCAAGACCAGTTATCAATTAGCAAGTCGCCTCTTCCAAACACACAACACCACCATCACCATCGGTGAAACCCATGCCTGTAATCCTGTTACCATAGGTGGAGAGCAATCCATGCCAGTCGTGATGGCCGGGCCATGTGCGGTCGAGAGCCGTGAGCAACTCATTACAACCGCACAAGCGGTCAAACGAGCAGGAGCACGTGTTTTACGTGGTGGTGCATTCAAGCCGCGTACATCACCCTATCAGTTCCAGGGGTTGGGCATCGAAGGTCTGCATATGCTCGCCGAAGCACGAGAAGTAACTGGCCTACCAGTGATTACCGAGGTAATGGAGCCTGGAATGGTTGAAACGGTAGCGCAATATGCCGATGTCCTGCAAATCGGCACACGTAATGCTCAGAATTTCCCACTTTTATTGGCGGCTGGACGCAATAGTAAAAAGCTGCCAGTACTCCTTAAACGAGGATTCTCCTCTACTCTGGATGAGTGGTTGCTAGCAGCGGAATACATCCTGGCGGCAGGCAATCCCAATGTCATTCTCTGTGAACGTGGTATTCGTAGCTACGATCCACAGACACGCAACGTTCTTGATCTTACCTGCATCCCATTGCTTCATCAATTAACCCACTTGCCAATTGTCGTCGATCCCAGTCATTCCACAGGTCGCCGCGAACTAGTTCCCATCATGTCACGTGCCGCTATCGCCGCCGAAGCCCAGGGATTAATCATCGAAGCCCATCCAGATCCAGATAAAGCGCTCTGCGATAGCAAGCAATCTATTACGCCAACACAACTGGAAAAAATCATTCAGGAAACACATATGATCGCCCGTATGCTGCGGGGCGAGGCCTATGTAGCATAGATTAGGAGGGATAGAGCAGACCACCCGCGGTGTCATATTCACTATCGACGCTTGATCCAGAGTTATGATATACTCTTTGTACGTAGAAAGAGTATTTTAGAAGATGGGTGGGAATAGACCAAAGGCTTTGAGGAGACACTAATGCCAACACGAATTATTATTGCCGATGACGAAGCCATTCAGCGCATGGATCTGAAGGATGTGCTTACAAAACAAGGCTATCTCGTTATTGGAGAAGCAGGGGATGGACAGAGTGCGGTCAATCTGGCTCGTGAATTACGACCAGACCTGATCATCATGGACATCCGTATGCCTGATATGGACGGCATCGCTGCCGCCGAAACGCTTACCCAGGAAAAAATTGCACCAGTGTTGTTGCTCACGGCCTTCGGTGACCAACAGTTGGTCGAGCGTGCTAAAGAGGCAGGGGTTGTTAACTATATTGTGAAACCTCTGCGCGAGAGTGAAGTCGCCCCGGCGATTGAAGTCACGCTGGCCCGCTATAGCGAATATCGTGCGATTGAAGATGAGAACCGCACTCTGACCGAGAAATTGGAGACACGTAAGGTTGTCGAGCGCGCCAAGGGACTGTTGATGGAAAAAAACGGTCTTTCGGAGCAGGAGGCCTTCCGTAAGATCCAAAAAGCGAGCATGAATAATCGCAAATCGATGCGCGAAGTAGCTGAGGCTATTTTACTTACCAATGAGATGTAGGCAGGATCAAGGGATGTGGCAATGACGCACCATCCTTTGATAGTCTAGCAAAGAATTGAAAAACGATGTCACTGGCAATGCAAACCGAAAAAACAGTTGCTGTGGTTGGTATTCGCTTTCGTCCTACGGGCCGTATTTACTACTTTGATCCCGTAGAACAGGTCTTTTCGAATGGCCAGTACGTCATTGTAGAAACAGTTCGTGGTGTAGAGGCTGGTCGTGTAGTGATTGCCTCAAAGAAACTGGCAGAAGGCGACCTGAGCGATCCCTTGAAACCAATTCTACATCTGGCGACAGAAGACGAACTGCGGATGATGCTTTCCTTTAAGAGTAAAGAAAAAGAAGCATTGGTTCGCTGCCACGAGCGTGTGATGTATCACAAGCTTCCCATGAAGCTTGTTGAGGCTGAATATACGTTCGATGGGAGCCGCCTGACCTTTTACTTTACTGCGGACGAACGTGTAGATTTTCGGATCCTGGTCCGTGACCTGGCCTCTACGTTCCGTACGCGTATTGAGTTGCGCCAGATTGGTGCACGCGATCAAGCCAAATTGCAAGGCGGTGTAGGTCCTTGCGGCAAAACCCTCTGTTGTAGTTCTTGGATCACTGACTTTGGAATCGTCTCGATCAAAATGGCAAAAGAACAGGGGCTCCCTCTGAATCCCTCCAAAATCTCGGGTGTCTGCGGACGCTTGATGTGCTGTCTCTCGTATGAAAATGACAACTACATTCAGGCCAAACAGCAGATGCCACAAATCGGGACCTTTCTAGATACCCCCAGTGGTCGTGGCAAGGTTGTCTCAATCAATGTGCCACAAAATTCCGTTGAAGTCATGCTTGAGAGTGGCGTCACAATTCACACCCCGGTTGAAAGTCAACCCGTGAAAGCGGGCGGCTGTAGCGCCAAAGGTGGAAGTTGTGGCTGTAGCGCCAAAGGTGGCGGCTGTGGAAGCGGTGGCTGTGGCTCCAAAGGTGGCGGCTGTGGAAGCGGTGGCTGTAGTACCAAAGGTGGCGGCGGCTGCGGATCATGTAGTCTGAACAGGAAATAGTGAACAAACGACTAACTGGTTGTAGAGATGAGAGGAAGGTGCGTGTACACATGTCGTCGGACAGGAAGGACCCCGGGGATGGCAGTCAAGATCCCCCCAACTCAGCGTCTCATTGGCATCAACTTCCTGATGAACAGTCTCCCATAGTAGAGGGGGAGTTGGTCCAATATCAAGACGATCAAGCAGATTTTGAGGATGACTATGCCGGTGCTCTCCCACCACATGGAGGGGATACCAGTAACGCACGTGCGGGTGGCTTTTCTAGCACGACTGCTCGTACTGCATCCTCAGCCGTTGAAGCCTTGAAAAATGTCAGTCAGTATATTACATCAATAGCGATTCCTCTCGTGCTAGGTGGTCTCACCTGCTTGATTGTCTTACCTCAAATTGCCTCAGGCCACGCCGTTTTTCCCGCCATAGCTTTTTGGCCTATCTTGCTGGTGATTCTCGGGGGAACGCTCGCACAGGGCTTGATTGTCTATTATACAGGAGCCGACCATGCACAATGGATACTGGGTACGCTAGGAGGCTTCTGCTTTTTCTTGTTGTTGATCTGTTTCACCCTGTTTAATCCCCTGGTGGGCGTGGTGACACTGCTAGCGCTGGTCGCACTTGGCGTGGTATTGATGCGTCGCTATCTTCATCCTGTACCAGAAGGTATGGTAGATATTGTTTTTAGCTTTAAAAAGTATGCTCGTACCCTGTATCCAGGCTTTAATATCCTGCTCCCCTGGGAAGAGGTTAAGGCCCAGCTCAGCGTGGTTGAGGTCGAATGGATCAGTCCAATACAGATTGTGCAGATCTCTCGCGACGAAGATGTAATGCTGCGTGGCGTTGTTACCTATCAGTTGCTGCCAGAGGATGCCTATCTGGCGATCACGCAGGTTCTGGATTGGCAAACAAGCCTGCGCGATCTCTTTCAAACGATACTCCAATCTATCCCGACTGTCTTTCAGCCAGATGATTTCTTGATCTGGCCGGATGGTCGACATAGCAGTAGCTTTCAGCCTGGCGATGATGATTTCACAGCCGGGTTCGAACGCCGTAAACAGATCGAAAACTTCTTGTTTGAACAGCTCCGCGACCGGGCCGCACTCTGGGGAGTGCAAATTAGCTGGGTCAGTATCCGGGATATCGAGATTGCTCCCCATGGATCATTTAAAATTGAATCTGTAGAGAGTTCAACGACAATGGCAACAAGTACGCCCGCAATGACGAGTGCATGGGCCAAACCTGAGCCCGTGGCAGCGCGATCAACACAATCAGTCGCCCATACAACGCTACCGGATGAACGCTCCACATATCAACCAGCCATGCAAGCGCAATCTATTACGCCGCCCGCTGAGGTCAATCCACATCTTTCGGAGGCAGTCCTGGCATCCGCTTATCAGGAAGTGCAGAACGGTAAAATTACCGATCCTATGACCATTCGCAATATCGCAGCCAGATTTGAAGCCGTGGCGCAAAACCCCGAGCTGGCACAAACCGTCAGCTTTGATCCAGCCCGCGCCGCACTCAATCTGTATGAGCAAGCTCGACAGAATGAGCAAGAGTATCCACAGGGAATATATCGTGATGAAACGCAGCCGGAACTGGTGATACAACGACCCGGGGATGAAAGTCTACCAGCAGCTGGCAGTTAGATCATAGCAGGAATAGTCATTGAGTCAAAAAAGAAGGGCGGCTATACGAACGTAGCCGCCCTTCTTTTTTAGTAGAGAGAGCTATTTGACCGCGCTACCGCTAAATTCACGCAGTACATTATTAAACTGGGCCGCCTGCTCATCTTGTAATTGCAGGGTAGCTTTATCCAACAGACGCACTTCAATACGAGAATTGACGCGCTTAAACGCTGAACTGGCCTCGGCAGGAGTCAGGAAACCTTCCCGTCCCCAGAGCGCCACCACTGGTACCTGGAGACGTGCCAGCGGCTCATGCACATCCAGGTGTAGATGCCCGCTCAAGAAAGCAGCTGCCGCATGGCGACTGTTGGGCTGATGGGCGGTCGTATAGATATATTCTACCAGTTCATCGGTAATCAAGCCGGGATTATGATAACCCTGACCATCATAGTAATTACGAATAGCCGGACGTGATGTCAAAGTGTTGTAGATGAATTGACCAACAATGGGAGTCCGTAAGACAAACTTCCATACTGCATTCAAGGGACCGGGATACGCTTCCTGTAAAATCGTGGGAGGAGCAGCAACCAGCATCAGGCGCTCAAACAGTTGTGGACGACGATAGGCGGCGGCAATCACATAAGCACTGGTGAGACCATGGGCCACCACGAGCGCGGGCTTACCAACCACCTCACGGATAAAATCATTGAGCAGATCTGTATAGGTTTCAGCATCATAATCAATCACGGGATGATCGGAGAGACCATGCCCCAGCAAATCCAATGCATAGACACGGAACTGCTCGGATAACGTATTGATGTTTTTGCGCCACTCATATGAAGATGCTCCCGGACCAAAACCATGAATCAATACCAGCGGCTTCACCTCACGATCGCCCTTCACCTCATAGAACATATCCCCGTATTTCCACGGATAGCGGCGCTCTTCTCCCGTTAGAACAGTGTCAAGCTCGCCTGCCATCGTTTCCGTGACTTTATTATACAGAGCCAGTGCACCCAATGCACTGCCAAGCACCAGGCTGGTGTTAAACAATTTCTTTGCAATTGTCATCTGAATAAACACTCCTACTTGCTGTTCTACCAATTTTTATTTTTGCAACGACCATTCCATCGTATACCAAAGGGCCGTCTCAACATTCTACTATAGAAATCTTACCTATAAAAATATTCATATCTCAATTCGAATTGAACGTCTAGAGCAGAGCAGGCTCAGCAGTTACTATAGCATGTGAGAATGCGAAAACGCAAACGGTACTAGCCCAAATATCCTTCTAATGCCCTAAAAAACAGCTATTACAACCTGCCTGCAAGTGTCTTCAAACTATCATTTGATAGAGCTGCTCAATTTTCAAGCAGGGATGCAGGAGAAAGCAGTCCTACTGCCGGGGATCTGGGATGAGTACATCCTATCTCTCTTCACTCCCTCACCGAAGCTGACAAAAAGAGAATTGGAAAGCCCTGCTTCATCTGAGCAGACGTTGATTTATTCTGATATAACGACTACAATACGAATACACAAAAAGATTTTTGTGCATTCTCACTGACTAGTCCTTTTCTTGTAACATATCCTCCTCGAAAGGAGCCGTATTGCCGTGAATAGTCCATTGGAGATTCGTAAGGTTGTAATAGGTGTTGTCCTGGCCATCCTCTGGATGTGTTTGTTCATATTTATCAAGGACTCCATCGTCATCGACTGGAGTGGTGATGGCTCAAACCTTACCTCTTTAAAGATGGTATTAGGGGTGATCGGGTTAATTGTTGTAGCCTGTTATCACCTGTTCATTAATGCCAATCCCGAAACTAAAAAGTTAAGCGCGACCGCAACCCTGACCATTATCTGGCTCTCCCTCATTTTCTTTTATCCGTTTAAAGATCCAGGCAATACCAATGGTGGAGCTGTCGGCTTTTTCGCTTTGATCGGCGGCCTGGCCGTAGTGGTACTCTGGGTACGCTTCTTCTCAGATGATCTCGTCGCTTCCGCATAATACGCGCACCGCAGAAACAACCAGTACTGAGAAAAACAATGCTGATAACAGTTGCTATGTAAATTCGCAACTATTATCAGCATTGTTTTTTGCCACATTACACTCTAGGATTGAACAGCCTGATTGCTATCAAACTGAACCATTTCCCGATCCCTAGCCTATCAGCAGATGCTCGCATCGTCTCATACTGCTCCGGGTCCTTCCTCCTCGCGGCCGCAGGATTGCTTGATGGTCGCCGCGCCACCGCCTATTGGGGATCAGCAGCAGAGATGGTAGCGCGCTTTCCCAAAGTACACGTTGATCCACAGGTGCTCTACGTCGATGACGGCCAGATACTGACCGCCGCTGTTCCAACGGCGATCAATAAAATAAAAACAACGCTTTAGAAAAACCACAAATGCCCAAAAACGGAGGAAATACCCAAATCACGATGGAGAAGTGTAGGTGCGTGCCGAGGCCGCAGCCGAGGTGCGCTTTCCTCGTCTCGTACCATAATCTTGCCCCAACGCTCGGTGATTTACCCAAACGCGAATATTGGGATATGGATGGGTCTACGGTTGAGTACGATGTACAGGAAGCGGGACTCACATCCGTTCTTGCCGCACCTACGTTATTTATTTATAATATCGCTAATGCCTGAAGTGTCGTTTGCCGGTGAAGATCATAGCCATGACATAGCGGTTCGCCATTCGTATGGCATCTTCGTCGCGTTGGGAGCCGCCGGGTTGAATGATGGCGGTGATGCCAGCTTTGGCGGCAGCTTCGATCCCGTCAGCAAAGGGGAAAAATGCATCGGAGGCGAGCACCGCGCCACGCGCGCGCTCTGAGGCTTTTTCAACCGCCAGGTGCACGCTGGTCATACGATTCATCTGACCAGCTCCAACACCTACCACCATGAGCTTATGCGCCAGCACAATGGCATTCGATGTCACGCCCCGCACGACCTTCCAGGCAAACATCAGATCGGTAATCTCTTCCAGCGTTGGTTCTCGATCAGATACCACACGATATTCAGCATCCCCATCCCCAACAAAATCTGGCGTCTGGAGTAATAAGCCACCACAGACGGTGCGTACCTCTATATGTCCCATCAGTAAGCGCTGTGTATTGATCAGCCGGGGCTCGATGGGACAATGGGTCGCCAATAAGCGTATCGTTTTGTGTTTACGCAGAATTTGGAGAGCCTCAGCCGAGAAATCGGGCGCGATCACTGCTTCATACGTTAACTGGCTAATTTCTTGAGCGGTTGCTTGATCAATCTGGCGATTAGAGCCAATGACGCCACCAGCCGCTGAAACGGGATCGGCCGCATGTGCCTTCGTGTAAGCCTCTACCAGCACATCATCACAGGCCAGTCCACATGGATTGGTTTGCTTGACGATCACAACGGTGGGCGCGGTAAAGCTCTGGACCACATTTAAGGCTGCATCCAGATCCAGGACATTATTATAAGAGAGATCTTTCCCATGTAAAATTTCGGAGTCAGCAAGCGTGGGAAGATTCACAGCTGTTGGTCTATCAGCCCAGCGATAGAGTGCCGCGTGCTGATGAGGATTTTCCCCGTAGCGTAAGACATCAATACGTTCAAGTGCCAGCGTGAGCTCTTCGGGGAAGCGCTCCGATAGTGCACCGCGCAAGTACGTGGCAACCGCTGTATCATAACTGGCCGACTGCTGGAAGGCAATTGCCGCTAAATAGCGACGCGTTTGCAGACTTATCTCACCTTGCTCACGCCATTCCTGAAGCACGGGGGCATAATCCTGCGGGCGCACCAGTACGACCACGTTCTGGAAATTCCTGGCAGCAGCTCGTATCAACGCAGCTTCTCCGATATCGATCTGCTCCAGTGCCATATCGAGCGAGATGGTTGGTTCACCAACCGTTTCAACAAAAGGATAGCGATTGACAACAACGATATCAATTGATTGAATATGTTGTGCTTTGAGCTCTTTTTCATGTGCAGGTAGGCCACGGTGTGCTAAAATTCCTCCGAAAATGGCTGGATGCAAGGTTTTTACACAGCCATCTAAAATCTCAGGAAATTGTGTCAATGTACTCACCGGCTGGGATTCAATACCTTCTTTCCACAAGAACTGCTGGGTATCTGAGGTGGAAAAGATCGTGACATGATGACTTCGAAGTTCCTGCGCTAACAATGGGAGTCCCTCCCGATTAGCTACACTGAGTATCGCTTTCATTGATCATCCTTTCGGAATGTGTCATTGACACCAAATAACGAAATGAGGAAGGTAGGCATGACCACAACACATGACAACAATAGCTAGCCGCAATACATGACATGATTAAGCTTGCTTTGTGGCTTTTACACGCTTCAAGCAGTGCAACCGATGACAGCCATGTCCAATCAGGAAGGAGAGATGAGTTACGATGCAGATACTGATAATACGACCAGGAGCTATCGGTGATACCCTGCTAACCCTGCCGCTCCTACGCTATATACGCACCCACACACCTGATCCACAGGTAACCTTCGTAGGTAATTCCGCTGTGTTACCCCTTATCCAGGCCTGGCACCTGGCTGAAAGGACCTCAAACTATGAAAACCGGCTCTGGAGCGGCCTCTTCATGCAACCCTCCATCTCTACATCCACACGTCCTGCTCAGCAACAGTTACAACAATGCTTACAACGGATTGAGCGCGCCATCTGCTGGCTTCCCGATCCGGATGACTGCGTCAAAAGGAATCTCCAGGCCACCGGAATTGCGGAGATTGCTATCGCACCTGGCCGCCCGACACAGGCAATACCCATCCTCTCCTATCTGGCTCAGAGCATCGGTATAACTGATCTGCGGGCCTGCAACTGGCAACCACCGCAGGAGTATGAATGGATCAGGGAAGAGGCTCAAGCACAACAACACCGTACCATTGCCATCCATCCTGGCAGCGGAGGCAGCCATAAATGCTGGCCGGTGACTCATTTCGCCACTGTTATTCGCTCACTCTGGCAACAGCAGATAGCTGTCAACATATTTACAGGACCTGCTGACTATGAACGCCAGGAGGAACTACTTCATTGCCTTCCACCACCACCACAGGCCGATCTTCTGCGGCTCAGCGAGAATGTTCCACTCTTGACGGTCGCACAAGAATTACGGCACTGTTGCGGATATCTCGGCAACGATACTGGCATTACCCATCTAGCTGCCCTGCTTGGCTTACCAACCCTGGCGCTCTTTGGTCCCAGCAATCCCACCATCTGGAAACCAATCGGTCCGCGTGTCACGGTTTTGTATGAACCCTCCCTCGCCTCCTTAGCTCCACAACAGGTACTGCCCCAACTTCTGGCAGGCTTGCATGCCGATAAGGATGTATAGCGCAATGTGCGCGCCTCGATTCTATGCACGATCAGCAACAGGAGCCATTCTCAGGTAACTGGCTTATGCTGTTGTATGAGTGCATCTGTTAAGTAGCACTTTTTGTTAGTTCACCTCTCATAATTTTACATAAATGAGGAGATCACATATACTGATTTGTGTATGGGTATTTTTGACCACCTGTATATGTATTGATACAAAGATGAAAAACAGCACTGAGCATACATACAAACATAGTAATATTTTGATAAATATTCATTGCCGAGAGGAGAACATACAATGAACGGAGGCCCATCAGATCCACTCTATCGCCCGGATTTACTCGGAGGAGGTGAGCCGATACAGCATGATGCTCCAACAGAAATGTTTACCCCTGCGGCATTCACTGATCCTCATGTACAAGCGGCGGCAGGACACCACCCTCCCCTGACGCAACCACGGCCAACAGTGCGACCAGAACAACTGATACGTCCGCAAAACAATCAGGCATTACCGCCAGGAGGGCCTCATGTCAAACTGGCAGCACTCTGGAAAAGAGATCCTGCTTATAAAGTACTTTTTGTGGCAATTGGCGTCATTCTGCTGAGTAGTATTGTGGGAGTGGCCCTGCTAGGCAACGCTTTTATGCATGGATCTTCTTCGCCTCAACAGCAAGCTGATATACCCACCACCACCACAACGCCAACCGGTACTGCAACACCAGCAACTGGACAGGCGGCTGGCGCACAGGCCACTGCCACTATCCAGGCTACCGCCATGCCGACGCCAACACCCACACCACAGGTGACACCAACACCTGTACCGTCGCCAACGCCCCAACCTTCACCTACGGCTAATCCCAATACACCACTCAGCGTACAGATTACCAGCATCCCTACAACAGTAAATAATCATACAACCGTTTCAGTCTCGGTCAGCAGCATTCCAGGCGCGACCGTCTGGCTAACAATAACTACTAACGCCAATCCACCTTATATTACAACTGCAGAACAACCAACGGATGGAAATGGGAATGCAGTCATTGCCTGGCAGATCAACGACAAAGCATATATAGGATTTATTCGTACGGCAACTGCCAGTGTCGTTGCCGTAGCCCGGGGCGCGAATGGGCAACAGCTTAACTCACAACCGCAAACTGTCAAAATTCACCTGGGAGGCTAAAGATAGATATATGGAGGCACTGGCGCGTATTCAACCCAATGCGGAGACACTGTTAGAGGAGATATTGCTCGTCGGAGATAATCCACCCTCAACACATATCTCTGGCATTTCTGTGCACTACCTGGAGGCGAAACAGTCTGGGATACATTACAACACACATATGGCTTAAAAAGGGTGGTAAAACAGAGGTTACAGAGAAAAGCGCGGGCCTATACATCTAACGATATCAGGCCCACTCACGATGAGCGGACAGGGGCCTGATACATTAAAGATCAGGTACCCAGTCCCTGGCGTACGGCAGTTCAGTCGTCTCTGACGCCGTGTCAGTTACGCTATCGCTACTTGAACGCAGGCGTAAGAGGGCTTCTAATTCAGTCTGTTTATAGAGCCGTTGACGCTTGATACCCTGTTTATAGCTCGAGAGAACTCCACGGCTTACATACGTATACAACGTCGAAATCTTAACACCCAGGAAGCTGGAAGCTTCGCGACCGTTCAGATAATTTTCTCCATTTAGCTCAATCAAAGCTCAGCCCTCCTTTCAATTCAATTTACTATTGTGAAATGGTCCTCAAACACCAGGAGATACGACACTATCTTTTCATGTTCGATTCCCACCGTTTTGACACTTTTTATCTTCGCATGTTTCCGTTGAAAAATCAAGCCTTATCAATTCTGGTCGATATAAGTCGAGTCAAGTCGAGTTATATTGACATTTATAGGCATTAATGATACAACATAGAGAGAAGATACAAATTGGCTAGTAATACCTGAAAAAAAGCAAAGGAGCAGACATAATATGTCGATGACGATACCAGATACCGGAAATACCCCGCAAAAAGATACTGGCTCAATGCCAACCGTGAAGCAAAATAAAGGAGGATTGGAAGGCATCATTGCTGCAACTACTGCGATCAGTAAGGTAGATGGAACTGCTGGACGCTTGATTTATCGCGGGTATGATATTCATGATCTGGCACGCACCTCGACATTTGAAGAGGTGGCTCACTTGCTCTGGTTCGGACATCTGCCTGACCAGAAGGAACTAGCATCCTTACACGAGAAGTTTGTTGCAGAACGAACAATCCCCGAGCTCGTTTTACATAACATTCGCGAACTCCCCGACAACTCCCAACCGATGGATGTTTTGCGGACAGCAGTCTCTGCCTGGGGCGCGATTAGCATTTCAGGAAAACCCAGTATTGATCAGGCAATTGCCGCTACGGCGCGCTTCCCGCTTTTCCTGGCCG
Organism: Dictyobacter arantiisoli; assembly: GCF_008326305.1. GTDB lineage: Bacteria > Chloroflexota > Ktedonobacteria > Ktedonobacterales > Ktedonobacteraceae > Dictyobacter > Dictyobacter arantiisoli. The sequence goes on from NZ_BIXY01000010.1 coordinate 114,199, forward strand.
CCTTCAACCGCTATCGTCAGGGATTAGAGCCGCTAGAGTCACGGTCAGAACTGGGCCATGCAGCGAACTATCTTTACTTGCTTACGGGCGAACTCCCTAAAGAAGAACATGTACGGGGTTTAAATTCCTACCTGGTACTCCTGGCAGACCACGGCATGAATGCATCAACCTTCACAGCACGTATCGTTGCCAGTACCGAATCAGATATTGCCTCATCCCTGGTTGCAGCCCTGGGCGCCCTGAAGGGTCCGCTCCACGGCGGTGCCCCCTCAAAAGTACAGGACATGATCCATTCCATTGGAAGCGTCGAAAATGCTGAGCCATGGATTCGCAATGCAATTACGACTGGCGGCCGCCTGATGGGTTTTGGACATCGTGTCTATAAAACGTTTGATCCACGCGCCGAAGAGTTACGCGAAATGGCGCGTGTGGCCGATCCCGATAATTTCCTACTGGCCCATCATGTCGAAGAAACCGCACAGCGCCTGCTAGATGAATTAAAACCTGGACGCCGTCTCTATACCAATGTCGAATATTATTCCGCCGCATTGATGAATGCAGTTGGACTCAGCGGAGACCTCTTTACACCAACCTTCGCCGTCAGCCGTTGCGCTGGATGGACCGCCCACATCCTGGAACAGGCTAACAATAATCGTTTGATCCGTCCCGAAGCCGAATATACTGGACCATTAAGTGAAACATTCGTTCCCCTGTCCGAACGCAAATAACATCAAGAGAAGGCCCGATCCTTGCGGTCAATACCGCTTCAATACGAGGAATGAGGACGAAATGCACTCGTCGCAGCCACCCTTCACGGGCAATACCGCTTAAATAGCGAGAAGCGGAGGAGATGAATTCTGTAGAGACCGACGAGGAATGGGTTGCAGGAAGTCGGCAAAGGTGGTGTTCTTCAAGGTGATGTTTTGATGCTTTGGTTT
>NZ_BIXY01000011.1 GCF_008326305.1 Dictyobacter arantiisoli
GTCTGCTGATCCGCTGGGAGAAGCGCCCGCGTTCCTATCAGACCTTGTTGTGCTTGGCTTGTGCGCTCATTTGCTTTCAACAATGTGATCGCGTTTCCTCCTTGTAGGTTTTCGGATAAGTTCTGAAGGGTGGCTCCTACGGATGCATCGGCGTTCCCCATGCTCCCTCTTTCCATTCATTTGTTGGAGTAGGTGCCCTTCACGGGCAATAGCGCTTCAATAACGAGAATTACGACGAAACCCCATCATTTTTGTTTTTTTTCCATATTCCTCTTATTGAAGCACTATTGTCCACGAAGGGTAGTTGCTGCGTTGATTCGGGTTGCTCTCATCCGAATCCCAGGTTTTAGTCTTTCTATCAGTATCCGTAGCTAGCTATAGTTCCGTATCATAAACAGACACAAATAGTAGAGACTTTGTAATATACTTATACAGAACGATTGTCATATATAGCTTGTACGGAGGCAAAGAACAATGGAATATCGTCACTTAGGTCGCTCTGGTGTACGCGTGAGTTCAATTGCATTGGGGAGTTGGCTTACCTATGGAACAGCCGTAGAAAAGCAAACGGCCATCGATTGTATTCACCACGCCTATGAGTCGGGCGTCAATTTTTTTGATACGGCCAATAATTATAATAATGGTGAGGCAGAGAAAGCTGTCGGACAGGCATTAAAAGAGTATCCACGCAGTTCTTATTTCCTGGCAACCAAGGTCTATTTTCCAGTTGGCAAAGGTCCCAATGATCGTGGCCTCTCGCGCAAACATATCATGGAACAGTGCCATGCCAGCCTGAAACGCCTGGGTGTGGAATATATCGATCTGTACCAATGTCATCGCCACGATCCCGCATCCCCGATGGATGAGATTCTGCGGGCAATGGATGATCTGGTACGCCAGGGTAAAGTCAACTATGTGGGTGTCTCAGAATGGACCGCGACAAATATCTCTGATGCTGTTCACACCGCTGAGAAACGTAATTTCGATAAAATCGTATCGCATCAACCATCCTATAGCTTGCTGGACCGCCATATCGAACCAGATGTTGTGCCACTGTGTGAGCGCGAGGGAATCGGCCAGATTGTCTTCTCACCACTGGCTCAAGGTGTCTTGACCGGCAAATACAAACCCGGACAGCAACCGGCTTCAGATACACGCGCTGCCAACAAGCAGACCAATACCTTTATGCAACATTTATTGAAGGACGAAACCTTAGCCGCCGTGCAGCGTTTGCAGAAACTGGCCGACGAGGGTGGCTATAAGCTGAGCCAACTGGCACTGGCCTGGGTGCTCGGCCGTCCCAATGTATCATCCGCCATTATTGGAGCCTCGCGCCCTGAGCAGATCGATGAAAATCTGAAATCGCTCGACATCACATTGTCCGAAAGCGATCTCAAACGCATCGACGAGACGCTGGAAGGTGTGATCACCTACTAATAGAAGTGCAGTCATAAAAGAAATGGCCCGGACGTCGCTATCAGACACTGGATGTTGATAGCGACGTCCGGGCCATTTCTCTATAATTCATAGCTAAGGAATTCCTATTTATAACGCATTTCCTGATGCAGGTTTACTTCAGCCGGTCCGCGCTTGATCCAACCGACCATGACAGCAATCAGGCTTACCGCTGCATTGACCAGCAGGGTCAATGAGATACCGATCAGTCCCGCTAGCCAGCCGGTGAAGAGATTTCCCACCGGAGTAGTGCCGTTGAAGACGAGCATGTAGACACTCATGACACGCCCACGCAGATGATCAGGGGCGATAGTTTGTAGCGCAGTATTGGCATTTGCGGTAAAAGTGATCATACAAAAACCAGTTACCATTGCCAGCACTATCGATAGCAGATACCAGTGGGATAAGCCAACCAGGCCCAGCGCGAGACAGAAGAGAGCAGCCCGGATAAACATTTTCTTGAAACTGATCCTCTTGTTGCTCGCCATAATTGAGAGAGCACCGATCAAGGCTCCAAAGCCGAAGGACGAGGAGATCAAGCCAAATCCTTGCGCACCCTGATGTAAGAGATCAGTACTGATGAGTGGCTCGACGACGTTAAAGTTTACACCGAACAGGGAGACAACCCCGACGACCGCAATGATCAAGAAGATTGCTGGCGTCTGCTTCACGTAGTGAAGTCCCTGTTGCAGGCTCGTCAGCGCACCAACCTGGGGCTGAGTCACCTTACGAGGCTGTACGAATAATTTACTGGTATCGATAAAGGATAGACCAATAAGGACGGGAATGAAACTGAGAGCATTGCCAAGAAACAGTGGTCCTTCACCAAAGCGAGCAATCATCAGACCCGCCACGCCAGGTCCCACAATTTTTGCCATATTGAAGACTGATGAGTTTAAAGCCACGGCGTTGGGCAATGACTCACGTCCAACCATCTCACCCACAAAGGCCTGACGGGTGGGCATGTCAAAAGCATTATTGAGTCCCAGCAAGAAGGCGAGAATAGAGATATGCCAGATCTGAACGGTATGGGTAGTATAAAGAATCCACAGGGTGGTTGCCAGCAAGGCGGCAAAGACCTGGGTGCATAAGAGTACCCTCCGCTTGGGTAGCCTATCGGCGAGAACTCCGCCAAACAGGGTGAACAGTAAAATGGGGAGAAATTGTAATGCGCCAACTGTTCCCAGTGCTAAGGAGTTGTGAGTAAGTTGCAGGACCAACCAGGACTGACCGGTGGTTTGCATCCATGTGCCGATGAGTGAGATAAGCTGCCCAAACCAGAATAATCGAAAGTTGCGTTGATGAAGCGCTGGAAAGCGTACTTTCTTTGTATAAGACTCGGAAACCTGACCAGAGACCGCTACGATCTTCCCTGTAGTAGTTTGCATCTATTGTTTTCCAATCCATGTGTGTTTATGTAATACTATACATAATTTTCTATTTTCTTATCCGCGATAAAAACCAACCTTTTCTATTCCATCAGGAATAGTCTTTAGCCTGACAGCATAGGAGCACCAGCTTACGGTTGCCACGGGCTTCTACTCTGTCAGGACACACCATCAAAAAAGGGCATCCCGATACACGATATATTAGCTATCTTGCAAGCGTTTACGCGTCTCTGCATGCCGCGCAAGACGCTCTTGTAAGGATGCTTTCATCTCTAGCAAGCCAGCGATCTTTTGATCGACCAGTTGCAGTTGTTGCTCAATAAGCACATCAGTTTGAGCGAGCTGTGCAATCTTCGTCTCAATATCAGTCTCCTGCCGATAGGCCTCCTTGATCACCTCGCGTTCCTGATCTGTCGCTAACAAGACCCGGATATCATGCAAGGAAAAGCCCAATAGATTCTTATAAGCCTTGATGTGCTCCAGGCGTTGGATATCCTCTTCGCTATAGCGGCGATAATTTCCTTCAGTCCGCTCGGCAGCTGGCAATAGACCTACTTCCTCGTAGTAACGCAGGGTGCGCCTGGTCAGGCCGGTACGAGAAGCCACCTGCTCAATCGTAAAACAGGAAGGATGCTTATCCATTTCAATTTGAGATTCTGACGTATCGACCATCATGGTTCTCTTTCTCTTCAAAGATGTGCTCATTTATTCATCCCTTTGTTGGTTCACCAATAGTATATAACATCTTTAACGTTAACGTCAAAGTTAAGAAGGACCTTCCCATTCTCTTTTGTCCAGCACTCATCAACTGGTATTTTCCCTCAACCTCACTCTTTGCCTGATCACCAGCTTCCCTGACGAAAAAAAGAGACAAGAACGTCCCTTGATTTTTCCCATCCTTTTCTGCTATGCTCTTCTTGAAAATACATCAATCTATTTTGTATCAATTTTGATTGGAGAAAACGGTGGACGACCTTCTTCCCTTACCGGATGTGCTGAAACAGATTTCGCATGAGGTTCGTTGGAATCTGGTGCAATACCTTTCGCACAGCGACGAGCGTGTACAAGATCTGGTCGGCGCATTACATCTGCCTCAAAATCTAGTGTCCTATCACCTGAAACAACTTCGTCGAGGCCATTTGGTGACCGAGAGACGGAGTTCTGCTGACGGTCGTGATATGTATTACAGCCTTGATCTTCAAACGCTTCGCCAGCACTTTCTTGCCACTGGGGCAGCGATCCACCCTGTGCTTGGTGCAGGTGTCATGGTCCGTGATGCAGGAACCTGGCAGCTGCCTTCTCCATCCAGACGGATTCTCTTTCTCTGTACCAAGAACAGCGCACGCTCTCAGATCGCGGAAGGACTACTCCGTCATCTGAGCGGCGGACACGTGATGGTAGAAAGCGCAGGAAGTACACCAACCGCTCTTCATCCCGCCGCCGTGCATGCGATGGCAAAGATCGGCATTGATATCAGCCAGCACCGCTCGAAATATGTTGATGAGGTCACGCATCAGCGATTTGATCTCGTAGTCACGGTGTGTGATCGTATGCGTGAGGTGTGTCCCTCGTTTCCTGGCGCTCCGCGTCGTATCCACTGGAGTATCCCCGATCCTGTGGAAACCGTTGGATCGGACCAGAAGGTGGATCAAGCGTTTGCGCAAACGGTAGAACTGCTCGCGATGCGAGTGAATCTCTTGTTGACGGATTTGGAACAGAAGGAGAGAAGCAGTGAGCGATGAGACCATGACAGAACAGGCGAGAGCACCCATTTCTCCCTCGCAACAAGCTGCTGCTCAACAAAGATGGACCTGGGCCGCCTTGCTTGCCGAAGGACTAGGCACCTTTGGACTCGTCTTTGCAGGCTGTGGAGCCATCATGATTGATACGCTCTCGCATGGAACCATTACGCATGTTGGTGTTGGCCTGGTCTTTGGCCTGGTCATTACTGTGATGATCTACGCCTTTGGGCATATCAGCGGTGCCCATTTCAATCCGGCGGTGACGCTGGCTTTCGTGGTTGCTCGTCACTTCCCGATGCGACGGCTTCCTGGCTACTGGCTGGCACAATTGCTGGGATCGCTGCTGGCCGCAGGATGCTTACGGCTTCTATTGGGCAACGTTGCCGTACTTGGCAGCACACTTCCGGCAGGCAATGGAGGGGCGTGGCAATCCTTTGGGCTTGAAACCCTGCTGACCTTTTTCCTCATGATCGTGATCATGGCGATGGCGACCGATACCCGCGCCGTCGGGCAGGCGGCGGCCCTCGCTATTGGAGCAACGGTGGGCCTGGAAGCCCTCTTTGCCGGACCCATTTCGGGAGCCTCGATGAATCCTGCCCGGTCGCTTGGTCCTGCTCTGGTGAGTTGGACCTGGACGGCGCAATGGGTCTATGTGCTGGGGCCACTGTTGGGAGCTGTCGTCGGAGCCCTGATCTATCGATGGCTCCGCCAGGCCAGCCTCCAGGCAACAGCAACTGGAACTGATGAGACCTCTCTACACGCACCAACAACAGAGGAGAAGACCTATGTCTGAACATTCAATCCCTCTTGAACATCCGCTGCGGGTGCTCTTTCTCTGTACCCACAACTCGTCGCGTTCCCAGATGGCTGAAGGGCTTCTGCGTGCTCGTGGCGGCTCCGCGTTCGAGGTCTTGAGCGCGGGAACCCAGCCACGCATGGTGCATCCCCTGGCAATCAAAGCGATGCAGGAACTGGGCATTGATATTAGCAGTCAGACCGCCAAAGGTATTAAGGCATTCACAAGCGAGCCTCCAATGGATCTGGTGGTGACGGTGTGCCACGAGGCGCAAGAAAGCTGTCCGGTCTTTCCGGGCGCACATCGTCAGGTACATTGGGGCTTTCCCGATCCTAGCCGTGTCACTGGCACCGAGCAAGAGCGTCTCGCCGCGTTTCGCCATATCCGCGATCTGATTGCTACGAAAATCGACCAGTTTCTTGAGCGCAAGCCTGCACTCTCGTACACCCAGTTGTATGCGGCTGCCAAAGCGGAGGAGCAGCAGGCATGAGTCTGGGAGCGCTACGGGTGAGCAGAACAGGTTGCCTCCTGGGCGCTCAGATGGGAGATTTGGTGCAGACAGAAGTTGCCAAACGCATTAACATCATTGCCACGGCGTTGTTTCATGAGATGACAGTCGAGGCGCTCTCTGATCTCGACCTGTCCTACACGCCGCCACTCGGCAGTCCCTGGGATCTGGAGCAGATGGGAGCACAAGAGTGGAAGCGGCGTGTAGAGAGGAGACTATGATGGATGGAAAAGAGCACACAGTCACGTTTGCATGGGCACAACTGACCGATTTGCCAGCAGTGCTCAGCTTGCTTTCAGCCTGCTCCTTACCAGCAGAAGGAGCAGATGCAGTGATTCCGACGATGCTAGTCGCACGCGAAGGGAAGCGTCTCATTGGCTGTGCCGGGTTAGAAGTCTATGGAATGGTGGCATTGCTGCGCTCGGTCGCCCTGTACCCAGCCTATCGGGATCAGCAGCTCGGCCAGCACCTCGTCCAGGCCATGCTTGCTCATGCGAAGCAGCTCGGTCTCCTTGAGGTCTATCTACTCACTGAGACGGCCAGCAACTATTTCCCACGCTTTGGGTTTCGGATGATTAACCGAGCAGCCGTGGCACCAGCCATTCAGCTGTCGGTGGAATGGACGAGGGCCTGTCCCGTGAGCGCACAGGCGATGGTGTTGCATCTGGATGCTGTGTAGGACGCATTGTGCGTCCTTTTGGCAGTCTCTCCGTCATCTCTTGAGAGAAACAGGAAAGGACGTGGAAAGTGTGATGAGTACCACGACTGAGCAAGCATGGGAAGCATTTCATACACCCTTGTACCAGTTCATTCGTCGCCGGGTCGCTGATGATGCGACAGCGGAGGACCTGTTACAAGATGTGTATCTCAAAATCCATCAACAAAGGGGTAGTCTTAGAGATGCTCGACGCATGGAAAGCTGGATCTATCAGATCACGCGCAACCTTATCATTGATTACTATCGCAGCCACCGTCACCAGATGACGACGTTGGATGATGTGGAGGCGCTTGACCTCCCAGAGGAGCTTCCCGATGATGACATCGTGAGTGAGTTGCTTCCGTGTGTTCGGGCAATGGTGCTCTCGCTTCCCGGCCAGGATCGCCAAGCATTGATTCTCACGGAGTATCAGGGACTCACGCAAAAAGAACTGGGAGAGCGCCTGGGCCTCTCGCTTTCTGGCGCGAAATCGCGTGTCCAACGCGCACGAGAAAAACTCAAGCAAGAACTGCTAGCCTGTTGCCATTTTGAGCTAGATCGTCGTGGACACATCCTGGACTATCAGCCACGCAGTGACTGCTGTGAGCAATCCTCCTGTTTCCAGGACGCGAATGGAGACACGCGCCAGCCACTGCGTCCTTTTTTGCCGAACTCCGTCTCTTCAAACGAAGGCTATCGAGAGGGGCGCAGTGCTCTTCTCGTGGTGAGCAATGGAAAGGAACAAGCAAATGAAAATCGTTCCCCAAACTGATGAACAGTTACGGCAAGAAGTGAGCGCCAGATATGGGAGAACCGCCTTACAGGTCCTTGGAACACCTTCTGAAGGTGCTTCCTGCTGTGGGTCAGACTGTTGTGGGAAAGCCTCGGTGGCAGAGCTAACGCCTGCACCTGTGTCACAAGCCTCCTCCTGCTGTGAGTCAGAGTGTTGTACGACAGAGGCAGGCAAGGGGAATCCCATTACCTCTGATCTCTACACCCAGATGGAGTTGGGCGAGATCCCAGTTGCGGCGGCTCTTGCCTCGCTTGGATGCGGCAATCCGACTGCGCTCGCTGAACTCAAATCTGGTGAGAAAGTCCTTGACCTGGGCAGTGGAGGAGGGATTGATGTGCTGCTATCGGCCAAACGAGTTGGGCCAAGCGGCTTTGCCTATGGCCTGGATATGACCGATCCGATGTTAGAACTTGCAGAGCGCAATCGGCAAGAGGCAGGGATCGAGAATGTTCAGTTTTTGAAGGGCATTATCGAGGCCATCCCGTTGCCTGAGAACAGCGTAGATGTGGTGATCTCCAACTGCGTGATCAATCTCTCAGCAGACAAAGGGCAGGTCTTGCGTGAAGCATATCGAGTGCTGACTCCTGGTGGTCGTTTTGCCGTCTCCGATATTGTCGTACAAGGTGATCTCCCACCGGTTCTCCGGCGCGATATGGAGTCCTGGGCCGGGTGTGTGGCTGGAGCACTCGAAGAAGGCACCTACCACTCCTTGTTGCAGGCCACAGGGTTTGTCGATATCGAGGTTGAGGTCACCCGGCGCTATTCGCTCGATGAGATTGCAGCGAGTGGAGCAGGCGCATCCATCGCGGCTCTTTCTGATCGTGAGCGCGAAGAGGTCAATGGAAAATTTGTAAGTGCCTTTGTTCGTGCGCGAAAACCAAACCACCAGTAATCCTCTTGCGGAAAGGGAAACAGGGTGAGCTTGCAAGGGTGTGCCGTATGGCACACCCTTCTTTGTTGGCGTTTGTTCGCCAGAACAACAAGAGATGCGCTACCTTCCTAACTAGCTAGAAGGATATTGGCAAAAGTGTTCGATGGTTGAGGAAAACTACCATCATCAGCAGGCCGAAGCCGCCGCAGCGGTCACCGTTCCTCAGTAAGTATTGGTCTGGTTATAAATAAGCTATTGGCTCTTGCCATAACGATATTCGTCAATTATGCTTGAGAAGAGGATATGTATCCATTTATGGCTATATGAAGGAGAGAAGATGAGCGGGAGACGACAGATTACGACGATGTGTCCAATGAATTGTACGCCTACTCAATGTGGCATGAAGGTTGAGGTTGAGGATAACAGGCTTTTGTCGCTCAAGGGTGATCAAGAGAATCCAGATAGCCGGGGCTTTCTCTGTATCAGGGGGCAAGCTTCACAGGAGATCTTTGAGAATCCGAAACGGCTGCTACGTCCGCTACGCCGCGTGGGTGCTCGGGGTGAGGATAAATGGGAGGCTTGCTCATGGGATGAGGCATATACCATGATGGTCGATGCGATCCAGCAGACACAGCCTGAACGCGTGGGACTCTGGCGGGGACATGGCATAGGTACAACAGGGCCTATAAATGGTACGTTGCTCAATCGCTTTGGCATGCTGGGCGGTTTCCAGCAGTGGGTAACTGCGATTGTGTGCTGGGCGATGGGCGGCTATGGCCTGGGCCTGACAGGCTTGTTGAAGACGAATACGAAAGAGGATATGGCGGCTCATGCGCAGACGATTGTACTCTGGGGCGCGACGCTAGCGAGCCAACCTGATCTCGCGCCACACCTCATCAAGGCGCGTAAACGTGGGGCCTATGTGATTCAGATCGATACACGCCGCACCGAGACATCCCGTCATGCCGATGAGGTGATCCTGCTCCCGCCCGGTAGCGATGCCGCGCTCGCTCTGGCACTGGCACATGTGATCGTGCAAGAAGGGCTTCATGATCAAGCATTTATTGATCAACACACCCTTGGTTTCGCGGCTTTTGCTACCCATCTTGAACAGTACACACCAGAATGGGCGAGCACGATCACGGGCATTGAGCCGGAGCGCATTCATGATCTCGCGCGCCGCTATGCCACACAGAGGCCCGCAACCATCGTGCTGGGCGGCAGTTCTATGTTTAAACACCAACATGGCTGGGAGCCGAGCCGAACCATCTCCTGCTTGCCTGCTCTTACCGGACAGGTGGGAATTGCGGGCGGCGGGATGGGACAACGCCACGGCGGCAGTCCAGAGAGTATCGGCTTTGCCAGTCCCCTGACAGATGTGTCCTCAATGCTGCCTGATGAGCTGGCGATCCCCAGCCATATGACAAGCATTACAGAGGCGTTGACTGCTGGTCAGCTTGATGTACTGTTCTCCTTTGGGAGCAATATGCTCTCCACGTTTGCCGATACCAACAAACTCGCCCGTGGACTGGACCAGGTCAAGCTGGTTGTTTCCTATGATCTCTTTATGAACGAGACGGCCCGGCGGTTCGCTGATCTTGTTTTGCCTGCCACCGCCTGGCTGGAAAGTATCGGATTGAAGCAGACTGGCAGCCATATTTATCTGATGGAGCAGGCGCTCAAGCCAGCGGGCGAGTGTCGTTCCCTGATTAGCATTTTGCGCGAGCTGGCACAGAGGCTCAAGATAGCCAATTTCTTTCCCTGGCAGGATGAGGAGGATTATATCAATGCCTTCCTGAGCAAACAAACCACCGCATCTGGCGCACCACTGACAGTAGAGATACTGCGCCAGCACGGAGGATACCGGGAGAAGAATGGTCTTTCGCATATCGCTTACCAGGAGCACAGCTATGCAACGCCCTCCCACAAGATCGAGTTCTGGAGTGAGCGCGCCCGGGAGGCTGGATTATCTCCCCTACCATCCTACACAGCTCCCGAACGTGAGGAATATCCACTGCGCTTCTGTCAGGGACGCACGCTCACGGCCTTCCATGCCTTCTTTGATGAGGGACAGGCACTCCCGACGCTTGCTAAGGCCAATCCGGGACCGCAGCTCTGGATACATCCTCAGGACGCAGAGAGACGCACGATAGCCAATGGTGCGCCTATTACGATCTCGAATCAGCGCGGCCAATTTGAAGCTACCGCGCACGTCACCGACGATATCCTGCCCGGCGTGGTCTGGATGCGCGACGGCTGGATCGGGGTCAATAGCGTTACCAGCGGCGCCCCTATTGTCTCTCTCAGCGCGAATGATATCGTCCCCGGCATCCCTGGTGGGCAGGCAACCTATGATGCCTGGGTAGAAATAACAGCAAATTCAACAAATAGAGGTATGATGACATCTTCACAGTCGTGAACAAACGATAGCAGTATAAAAAAAGAGACGTAGGGGCAAACATAGCCAGTGCAGAGCTATAGGAAAGAGTGCTCTGCACCGGGTCGCCGGATGATAGATTTATGATAATATCAAACTAATGATTATGTCTTTGCTGGCTTCCATTCTTTTCAGACTTTTATCGGTTTATCCCTTTCATATCTTTCTGCATATCTGAATGTCGGAATGTCTGGTTCGCTTTTTACAAAGGCATACCATCGCTCAAGGGTATACCATCGCTATTTTGTAGTAAAGTTACCCGGGTCAGAAATGCGTTCTGGGCACGGAGATGCTTGCGCAAGGCGACACAGAGGCTATGGGCGATAATCATGTGTTCATCTTCAACCTGCTCGATGGAAGGTCCGGGTACACGGATCGTTAAATCGGCCAGCGCGGCCAGTTGTCCTCCATGAGGACCAGTCAGGGCGATGATCGGTACAGCAGTCCGTCGGGCTTGATGAGCGGCGGCCAAAATATTGGGCGATTGACCGCTGGTGCTGATAAGGATTACAACGTCGTCGGGCCTGACTAAAGCAGCGAGTTGTTCGGAAAAGATACGCTCGTAGGTGGTGTCATTGGCCCAGGCGGTCATCAGCGCAACATTATCGGTTAAGGCGATGGCGCGAATGGCTGGTATGCCTGCAATCTGGGTTCCTTTTGTCAGATCGCAGGCAAAATGAGAGGCAGTCGCGGCACTGCCACCATTGCCCAGCAAGAATATTGTATTTCCGCGCTGATAACATGCCAGAAGTATTTCGGCTGCTTGATTGAGCAGGTATACAGGCATCTCATCTATTGAACAGGCCAGCTCATGCCAGTATTGCCGTATATCGTCATACATAACACATCCTTCCTTCCTTTGGTACTATCCTTATCCCGCTTACCATGCGTGCTCGCTTACTTGCGGACCGAAGGTAGCGAACTCGAACTCTAGCTCCTGGAGTCCCTGTTGCGTCAGGTTTTTTCTGACTGCTTGCTGTTGCGGCAGAGGACAATAGAGGAGCAGGAAGCCTCCTCCGCCCGCGCCGGTGATCTTACCCCCGATAGCACCAGACTGGCGAGCCAACGCATACCAGTGATCAATATCCGAGGTGGTGACGGCTCCTGAGAGGCTGCGTTTGGCCTGCCAACCTTGATCAAGCAGGTGACCAAAGTGATCCAGCTGGCCTGCCAGGAGTGCTTCTCGCATCTGTGCCGCCAGCTGCTTCATAGCATGCAATGTGTCCTGTGTCTTTGCTTCCTCACGGGTACTTTTCTGCTGCGCTCCCAGGATGGTACTTGAGTTATGGGTCAGGCCGGTGGCAAAGAGCAGCAAGTGCGCATTAAGGGATTGCAGGATGTCAGCAGGAAGCGCTAATGGCCTGGCCTGAACTCCCTGAGCACTGAACTCAAGGGTGTTCAACCCCCCATAGGCACTGGCATACTGATCTTGTTTACCAATCGGCATCTGCAAACGCTCAATTTCTAGCTGACAGGCCAGCTCGGCAATCTCTGCTGGGCGCAGGGTTCGACCGCAATAGGTTCCCAGCGCGGCGATAAGAGCAACGGCCAGCGCGCTTGAGGAGCCGAGTCCGCTGCCAGATGGGACCTCTGAGGTCAGGAAAAGATCGATATCATCATGTAACCATCCCTGTTCCATAAACCAGGCCAGCGCAGCCCTGGGCAAGGCCAACGGGCGCGCAATCAGTGGTATCCTGCCGCTTTGACAGGTTGTCCACTCCTGTGTACTCGCGGAATTGATCCCGATGCCTGCCCTTGAACGCTTGCTGATAAACACATAGCAGTAGCGCGTAATGGCGGTACTGAGCACCAGACCGCCAAAACGCTCATAATAGGCTGCTAAATCTGTTCCACCACCGCCAAAACTGATCCGGACAGGAGCACGTGCGATGATCATACATTTCCCTTTCTCTAAACCCGTATCTAAGGCCAACTGGTTTCGGTCGCGGGTGTAATCAGCAATTCCTGGATGTTAGACTCGACTGGCACTCGAGTCGCAAAGACGATCGTCTCAGCCACGGTAGCAGGCTCCTGCAAGTTTTGTGGATCAGGCATAGGAATGTCCTGTGTGGCAAAGCGGTCAAAGAAATGAGTCTTCATACCTCCAGGAATGACTGTGGTGACGCGAATACCATGTGGTCGTCCTTCCACCCCCAATCCCTGCCCGAAGCCGATCAAGCCACGCTTGGAGGCATGATAGGCCGAGGCATTTCCCCAGGAGCGCAGGGCCGCCGTAGAGGCGACATTGATGATATGACCACCCTGCTGCTTCAAGTGAGGCCACGCCGCCTTGGAAAATAAGAATGGACCGCGCAAATTAACGCCGATCACTTGATCCCATTGTTCAATGCTCATTTCCTCGACCGATACAGTATGGTCAATCGCAGCGCAGTTGACCACGACATCCAATCTTCCTAGCTGTTCTACAACCGCCTGTACGGTAGCAAGGACTGCCTGGGCATTACTTACATCACAGGGAAGGGCAATACTCTGCGTGCCTCTGGCTTGCAGTTCTTCCGCCACACGTTTGACGGCGGACGCATTGAGATCAATACAGGCAATCAGGCTGCCCTCAGCGGCAAAAGCATGGGCCGTGGCTTCACCAAGACCGCTGCCCGCGCCCGTGATCAATACCACTTTTCCCGCCAGAGAATATGTTTGCTTAACCATCAGTCTCTCTCCTTCAAGATCATAAGTAGATAAAGAACAATCAATATATATAGCTGCCAGGACAAAAACAGTCGCGCATCAATATTCAGGATCAGACACTGCTACTGCTACGCGTGGGGAGCGCAACTCTGACTGTTGCTCCGACTCCGACAGGCTGCTTATCAGCAGATCTGCATAGACAATAGCTGTGTGTAGCGCGGTGGTTGACCAGGAGAATGATTGCTCGACGCGTTGGCGCGCCGTCTGTCCCATGCTGAGACAAAGCTCTGGAGCTTGCAGGAGTTGTTGCAGGCGCTGAGCCAGGGCCGCAGGATTTTTGGGAGGGATGAGAAAACCGGTCTTGTTATCAACGACGGTGTAGGTGATGCCTCCCACTGCGGAGCCAATGACTGGACGCCCACAGGCCATACCTTCCAGAGGAGTCAGGCCAAATGGCTCATACCAGGGGGTAGTAACGACCACGTCGCCCGCGCCATAGTAGTAACACAATACATCCTGCTGGCGTTTGCCGATAAAATGAAGATGCTCACTAATCCCCAGCTCGGCAGCTAGCTTTTGGAGGACACCAATCTCTGGTGTGACCACGGGATCTGGCTCAACCGTTTCGCCTCCCACAATCAGCAACTTGATCCGTGCGGCAGATCCCGCCTGCCTGGCTTCACAGGTAGCGATCAGCTGAGCGACGCCACGTACCACATTACGGATATCTTTGCGGGGCAACAGGCGACCAACATAGGCAACGACGAAAGCAGAAGGATCAAGCCCCACCACACTTCGGGCCTCTGCGCGCTCGACAGGATGGAAGATTTCAGTATTGACGGCTGAAGGGATAACGATGACTTTTTGGGGATCGGCCCCGTAATCTTCAATCAGTTCCTGCTCCTCGCTGGGACATTGGGCAAGCAGGCGATCCACAGATTGGATGATTTGCGTTTCGACGGCGATACGCTCACCGGGACTGCTATCCATGTCGCCCTGGTTGCGCTGCTTGGTTTTGCCCATAGCATGAAAGATGTGGACAACAGGGATGCCCAGTCGTTGCTTCAACTCGATTGCCACCCAGCCCGACATCCAGAAGTTACTATGGATCAGATCATAGCTGCTCTGCTCACGGTCAATAATGTGCAGGATATTATCGCGAAAAGCTGGCATGTAGGGCCAGAGGAGATCCTTGGGGAGCGTATCCAGAGGGCCAGCGATGACCGAGATCACGCGGACGCCGGGTGCCCAATCCACAATCTCTGGGATGGCCGCAGCATCGCGGCGTGTGAATATGTCTACTTGATAGCCAAACGAGGCAAGCTGAGAACTGACCTCACTGACATAAACATTCTGGCCGCCTGCATCCGCTCCGCCGCGTAGCGCGAGGGGGCTGGCATGCTCGCTCAAAAAAGCAATTCTTTGTATTCTTCTATCCATCTTTTCGCAATCCTTGTTTAGAACACACTACGCTGGGAGGCTACAGGCTGTTCGCGCTCACCTGTGACCAGGGCAAATGCGGCATTCCAATCCCGACTAAATCGCTCCAGACTGAAGCGGGTCAGGGCCACCTGACGCGCTCGCTCGCCCATGCGGCGCGCATCTTCTGGATACGCCAGCAAGTGGCGCATATGCTCAAGCAATTCTTCGCTATTACAGGAAATATAACCACTCTTGCCGTTTTCAATCACGGTCGGTAGCTCGGTTGTCGCCAGGGCCACAACAGGCATACCAATCGTCATGGCTTCAATCACAGCCAGCGGCAGGCTGGTATAGCGAATAGGACTGAACAGGAAACGATAGGCGGAGATGCGCTGATGAAGATGGCGATAGGCGACATCTCCAAGACCACCAAACTCTTCGGTCTGCATACCCACCGCATCCAATGGAATGGCCTGGCGCGCCTGTAAAAAGAGATCATATCCAGCAATGCGTGGGCGCTTCTGGATACCATTGATCATAGTGATGCCACGTTCGAGATGACCGCTATAGCTGACAGCAGGATCAATCGCGACGCTATGTTCAATTACCCTGCTTGGCGTGCGGCCATTGTCCCACATCAAACGGTTGTAGTGCGTCACATGAACCAGCAAGACTGCGGGATCGTCAATAGGATGACAGGTGTCAACGGGATGTGGTCGCGGCGTGTTATGTTCCAGATAGATCCTGGGCAGTTGGCGCTGCTGCGGACTTAAAATCTCGTCCTGATCCTCGAAATAGTTCTTAGGCGTCTGAAAGATAATCAGATCAAGCTGAAGGTTGCGCACCTCTTGGGCGGGCACTTCATGCACATAAGCAGGTAGATCAAAGGTAGGACCTCTGCCACCGTAGCCTTCGGGGCGGTCCGGCTTGACGGGCAGATACCAATCATGCTCGATACGCGCCAGGGTATTGAGATAGCTGCCATGAATGTGCCAGATCAGGATTTTCAATCTTCGCATTTCCACTTCCTCACGCTATGAAAGATCAGGCATGCGACCGCTGCATGCCACGGTTGTCACGGTTGTCACGGCTACAGGTTGCGAGCAGTTTTTCCGCGCTGGCAATAACCTCAGATGGCGCAAGCCAGCGTAAGCAACGATGATCAATCGGGCATTCCCAGTAATCACAGGGACTACAGGGGACCGGGCGTCGCAAGGCGTGACGGATGGTCTGATCCAGCGGTGCCCAGCGTCGGTAGTCAGCAGGACCAAACAGCGTGATCCCAGGACAACACACGGCCTCGGCGATATGGGCGGGTCCTGTATCATTACTCACAAACAAATCCAGGCGACTGAGCAGCGCCGCCAGTCCTCCCAACGAGGTTTTGCCGACCAGATTCAGAGCGGGAACATGCATATATGAAAGCACATCCAGTACTGTTGTCTCGTCAGCTTCAACACCGGTCAAGATGATTTGAGCAGCGTATCTCTGTGCGAGCGTATCAGCTACGCGGGCAAAGTACTCGGCAGGCCAGCGGCGCGCCGCTGGACGCGCTCCCGGATGCAGACCAATCACAGGACGATCTATAGCAACCAGTGGAGCCAGCAATGCAGCCGCCTCCCATTGATCCTGCGCCTGCAACGGAAATTCCAGCCGGGGATCAAGCTCGCTACAGCCTACCAGGGCCGCCAGCCCAAGGTTGCGCTGTACTTCTGGCAAAGTTTCAGGATATTCAGCCGCCAGTGTTAAACCGCTCGGCGGACGTCCTTTGTAATAGCCAGCGGTTCTCTTGCCATGCAGGGCCAGCGCCAGAGGATTGCTGCTCTGTCCGCTGCCATGCATCTGTAGCACCAGATCATAGTTGCGCGCACGCTGCTCCTCGATAAAACGCTGCGTCCTTTCCTCATCTACAACTACTTCATTGAGACCAGGATAGCCAGCAAACTCGACAAAGTGATCCAGATAGCAGCGATAGCGCTCGACAAACGCCGCCGCCCATGGCAGACCGATCAAGGTAATCTCAGCAGCCGGGAATTGCGCTCGTAACGCACGCAAAGCTGGCACGGCAACCAGCAGATCACCCAGTTGTAAAGCACGAAATATAGCAATCGAGCAAAGAGTGCTATCCAAGGCTTTCCACTCCTCTCCCGGTTATTTCACCGCTCGCAAGCTCAAGATTCAGGGATAAAGGAGCAGATTGAGATACAGACAACAGTAATGAGCGGGCCTCATTGATCACCATCTGGGGTGACACGAGACGCAGGCATTCATGCTGATAGGGACAGATACGGCTATAGCAAATGCGGCAGGAGACATCATGATAGAGTTGTCGATGAGGAACGTGCCACGGTCCCCACTGCTCAGGTGGATTGGTCAGCGCAAAGAGAGCCACAATGGGAGTCTTGACAGCCGCCGCGATATGCATTGGCCCGGTATTATTGGTGATGGTGAGATCAGCACTCTGGATCAGGGCGCACAATTCTGGAAAATCTAAGCCGCCAGCCAGCGATAGGATCGACGCATGATATTTGCTCTCTATCTGCGCCACTATTTTGTCCACCAGCTCCCGTTCATCAGGCATACCCGTGAGCAGCACCTCTGCATCAAGTTGCGCTACCAGTAACGTGATCACCTGCGCATACATTTCCCAGGGATATGTACGAGCGGGCATGCTACATCCAGGATGTACGATGATGCGCAGGCGCTGTGGATTCTGAAACGAAGCAGGCAAGTGGGCGGCAAGCGCGGCCCTGGCGGTAACGGGAACCTTGAGCACCAGATCGGTTTCAGAGGTAGTCATCCCCAGAACGCCCACCAGATCCAAGCCACGCTCAACCTCATGCATCATCTTTTCGGGATGTTTGTGCCGCGTGGTGAGAAGCGCGCCGGGACCATCTATCGAGGCGGCAGCGCGCAGTGGGATATCCGCCAGATAACAGAGATAGGCGGCGGGCAAAGAGCTCTGGCGAAAAGAGGTAAAGATAATGGCTCCATCAAACTGGCGTTCTTTTAACATGGCGATGACCCGCTGTTCTAACATGCTATCCTGTGGACGAACATGCCAGGGGTCCATCCAGGGAGCCTGATAGACAAGCACATCATCAATATCAGGATTAAGCGCCGCCGCCTGAGCACCAATAGGACTGGCTAATAATGTCAGATAGGCCGCAGGTAGCGCTGTCCTGACAGCATGGAAAGCAGGCGTCGTTACTAAGACATCCCCTAGATTATCGAGGCGTACCAGCAAAACATTTTTGAGCGCGGCCCAACGTTCATCCAACATAATTCTCACTCCGCTAACGACATTTACAGACACGTCCTGACATCCTTTATTCATGCAGAACAGATAGCGAGACAATCCGATCAATCATACTACTGGTACTCAGATTGTTGACCAGGGGTAGAATAACAACCTTGCCACCAACCGCTTGCACCGTGCGGGCCTCTGGAAGCTCTTCCTCCGTGTAATCGCCCCCCTTCACATGGATATGTGGTCGCAGGGTCCGAATTAAAGCGCTCGGAGTAGCCTCTGAGAAGAGGATGGCATGATCCACCATATCCAGGGCCGCCACCAGGGCCAGACGATCACTCTCGCTGTTGATGGGTCGACCGGGCCCCTTACGAGCACGGGTGCTGGCATCATTATTAATTCCCACGACAAGCACATCGCCCAGTTGCTTCGCCTGCCGCAGAAACTGGATGTGTCCCGCATGCAAGATATCAAAGACGCCATTGGTGAAGACAATCGTCTGCCCTGACATACGAGCAAGCTCCAGTTGGGATGTCAGTGACGCCAGTTCCTGCCGGGAATCCTGCTCCTGCAATCCACTGGCATAGCTTCTCAGGCTGACGCGTTGTAATAATTCCTGCTGCGAAACGGCTGCGGTATACTGTTTAGTGACCGCAATACCAGCGGCATCAATCCCGATACGCGCGGCCTCTTCAATATCTCCACCGGCCGCCAGGACCAGGATCATTGTCGCAGCCAGGGAATCGCCAGCGCCCACATCATTAGCATGCGCAACCGGATGAGCCGGGACATGCAGCGTATGCTGACAGCGATCCAGCACAAACACCCCGCGCTCGGCCAGCGTAAGCGCCACATATTGAGTATTGAGGACAGATAGCAACTGCTGCGCCACATATTCAACCTGGACCAGCTCGCTCATCTCAAATACATCGATATGCTCATGAGAGCCAGTGGTTGTACATTCAAGCATGCGTTCTGCCATGCGTTCTGCCAGCAGCAGAGCTTCGAGCGCATTCGGAGTCACAACAGTGACTGGCAAAGCTTGAAAGCGCCATAAAGCTTTAGAATCGACCAGCACAGGTTTCGGCTGGTTGATCAACAAATCCTGTAACTGATCAATAACTGCATCCGTAAACAGGCCATAGCAATAATCGGAGATCAGCACCGCGTCACAATGTGCATACAAACAATTTAAATGTGACAGCAATGTCTGCAATCCACCTTTTTCAGTGAGGAAATGATTGATAGCATTTCTATCACCCTCATCAAAGCGCACCACATATTGCTGATTAGCGAGAATACGCAGTTTATGAATAGTGTAAATGGATGAATCTGCGATTAACCATTGATCACTGATACCACGGTCGCGCAAAGCCTGCCGGAGCAGTGTCCCGGTAAGGTCGCTGCCGATCACACCCAGGAAATCGACCTGCGCGCCCAGTGCCCTGATATTCGCCGCGCTATTTGCGGCCCCGCCTGGAATGCGCAATTCTCGCGTTTTCCGCACCACGGGCACCGGTCCCTCGCTACAGAGACGGTCGGCATCACCTTCAAGATAGGAATCCAGCATTGCATCGCCAATCACCAGGATGTGCAGATCGCGGAAACGCCGCACGAGTTCGGTGGCCTCTAGCTGTTGCATACGACCTCCTCGGAACTGGCTGGCTGCGACCATTGCGGAGGACGATAGGTCAGGGATACATCGCTTTCCAGCAGCGTCACGGCTTTGATGATCGTCAGGGCATGGATAGTGTCGCGCGCGATATACTTCGGCGTGCGGATCGCTGCGGAAGAGGCATGCTCGGTCCCTACATCCACCAGGATGGTATGACAACCAGCTTGATTGCCAGCCTCAATATCATCCAGAATATCCCCCACAAACCAGGAGGATGAGAGATCAATAGCCAGTTCTTGTGCCGCCTGCAAGAGCATTCCGGGCCGTGGCTTGCGACATTGACAGCGGATTGACAGTTCGGGAATCACGCCATCCACATGATGAGGGCAGTAATAGATACCATCCAGCGTGACAGCAGCCTCGGCTAACTGCTCCTTTAAATAGGTATGCATCACATCCAGGTCGGCAACCGTAAAATACCCACGTGCAATGCCCGCTTGATTGGTGATCAGCACCAGGGCAAAATCCATATCCTGCATACGCCGTAAGGCTGGTCCGATACCAGCATACAAACGCAAATGTTCGGGACGAGAAGGATAATGATAAGGATGGACAAGGGTCCCATCCCGATCCAGAAAGATAGCACGGCGTTTCGTCATCACAAACTTCCTCCACGCTTACCTGCTGCGCTACTGCGCTTCTATCTGAGGGTAATGAGGCCCTTTCTCAGCGTCTTCAGCAGAGAGCCAGGCTTCAGTCAGATCACAGAGAATATGCGTCACCACCATATGCAATTCCTGGGCCGTTGCCACATCAATCTCAGCGATCCCTGCAATTCCAATCGTCACATCAGCAATCTCGGCCAGCTGGTTTGTGCAATTACCGGTGATGGCGATAGTTTGCATACCACACTGACAGGCAGCATGGGCGGCACTGATTACATTCGCGGATTCACCGCTGGTGCTGAAGGCCAGTAACATATCGCCCGGCTGACCAAGGGCGTAGACCTGACGCGCAAAAATATCTTGATAGCCATAATCATTGGCAATCGCGGTCAGGATTGAGGTATCAGTGGTCAACGCCAGTACAGCATAAGGCCTGCGTTCACGCTTAAAACGTCCAACCAGTTCGGCGGCAAAATGTTGCGCCTCAGCCGCGCTACCGCCATTTCCTACCACCAGCACACGATGGCCCGATTGCAGAGTATTGATCAGGCGCTGTACGGCTTCTGCGAGATGCTGTGGATCTAAGGAAAGTGAATGAAGAGCAAGCTCCAATGCTTGCCGATGAGTGGTAAGGGAGTGAACAACCTCGTCTTCCCAGGTAAAACTAGATTTTTCAGGCGTAGGAATAGTTACACGATACCCGCTACGGTTGTATGTATTCATGCAGTTTCCTTGGCTGATGTTTTACTTGTCAATTAGAACTTGTACGATTTAACGGGAAAATTCAGGCTTTTTTATAGTACTTATGCTCAGGAGTCAGTACACATAAATATAGTAACCTATTATTTAGCAGAATACAAGTCAGCAATAAAATCGTTAAGCTATTTCTAATAATTCTCTGCTATTTATAATCACATTTCAGTACTCCTATGCTTATGAGCTCTCTTTATTCTATCAGTTCTCCTAAAAATGTGTGTTCTCCTAAAAATAAAGTCACAAAGAGAGCCGGTATGCTGTCTTGCTAAGATAGCATACCGGCTCTCTTGAGTTCTTGCTCACCCGCTACGCAGGTGAGAAGCCAGGGGATTGCATCCCTGCACCCCTGCTTGTGTGGATTTGTACTTCTTCAGAGCACAGTTTCCTGGTACAGCCGAGGTGTAGCCTGATTGATAGATTACGGCTGGCACTGCCATTCTCTCCAGGAGTAACCATCGCGTTTGAAGATTTCAAAGGCGGCGCGGGCATTGGCACGAGCATCATAAGGGGATGCGCCAGCCTGGGATGTCCCGCTCCAGGTGCTGGGATAAAGGATCTGGAACAGTCCTTCAGCGTGGCTGTTGCCAATCGCCATAGAGTTGGTGGCACCGGGATTCATGGTTGACTCGCACTGCGCAATACGTAAAGCCTGACCTGAATATGATCCAAAGGCATCATTGATAGCACTGGTAACATAGGCATCATTGGTGGCGGCATGCGTCTGTGGGGCATGGAAACCCAGGACACCAGCCAGTAATGTCATGCTCAAGAGAAGAGCCATGCTTACTTTGATGAAGAGGGTATTTTGTTTTTTAGAGGTAATTTGTACGTTCTGGTGTAAATTCAACACATACTCCTATAAGGGTGCAAATTAGTAACTATTGACAACGGAATTTACAAGAGAGGACCCGTTTGTGAGGACCCGATACTGGAGGAACCTTTTGTCTGACTCCAGTAGGAAAATGCTGATGTGCTCGATACCTGTTGATACGGCAGTGTTCACCTGAGGAGCTATTTGACTCACTATCCTCTCGCGAAAAGGATCAATGAGTGGATCAGCCTTAACATATTGATATCTTAACATAGAAAAACTGATACACCAAATTACACCCTGAAACATAGCCATATTGGGCTACTTATCCTTGTGAATACGCCTGAGAGGCTCGCTGATATGCCATATCTTTTTGGTCAAGCGTGATGAGAGCCATCAAGGGCTTGACACATATTCAATGGTCTTCGCACATGAGTTTTCGCGCTCAAGGCGCTCAAAAGATTCTCAATATATTGCATAAAATGCTTGAAAAACATTTTATGCAATATATTGTAGAAGAGGTGCAGTGCGTAAGCAGCTGTCTACAAGCGAGCAGCACAATTATTATTACAGAAAAAGTGCAGGTGCATAAGCACCTGCCTACAAGCGAGCAGCACAATCTCTGTGGAAGGAACATCAAATTCTTTGTTATGCAATGGTGACGCGGGTTGCGACGACTTCTTTTTGCTGATAGAAGGCGATCTCGCCGCTGAGTTGGATGGTCTGTTCCGCTCGGATATCACTTGAGGAGGCTCCAATGCTGAAGGTGAAGTCTCCTGGCTCGGTGACGAAGCGCATTCTGGCATCGTGGAAGGCGAGACGCGATGGATGGACGGTGAAGGTGACGGTCCGTGACTCTCCTGCCGCCAGGGCGATACGCTTGAAACCCAGCAGGGATTTGATGGGACGCGCGACCGATCCCACAACATCTTTGCCATACAACTGGACGACTTCTTCACCGGCGCGTTCACCGCTGTTGCGTACTTCGATGGCAATCTCAATGGGCTGCGTGGTATTGCTAGCCTGTACACCGAGGTTGCTGTATGCAAACGTGGTATAGCTCAGTCCATGTCCAAAGGGGAAGAGCGGTGTAGTGGGTGAGTCGATATAATCATCGAAGAACATGGCGCAATCCCCACCGGCACGCATACCGAGATAGATTGGAATCTGGCCGACTGAACGTGGCAGGGTGACTGGCAGGCGTCCAGCGGGGTTGACTTTTCCTGTCAGGATGTCTGCCAGACCATTTCCACCTTCTTCACCAGCCGGAAAGAGCTGAATTAAGGCGTTGGCCTGCTCTGCGATCTGCGCAAGCGTATGGACACGTCCACTCAGGACAACGACGACCAGCGGTGTACCTGTTTTGGCGATGGCACTGATAAGCTCTTGTTGCACGCCAGTCAGGTCCAGATTGGTGGCATCGTTTCCTTCACCAACGGTTACAGGCCGGAGCAGACCGCTCTTGCCAGCTACGACAACGACCGCAACATCCGCCGCACTGGCAGCTTGCTCAGCTGCAGCGAAACCTGAACGATCTGTTCCCAGTACTTCGCAGCCTTTGGCGTAGCTGATCTCAACATCGTTACCCAGAGCCGAGCGCAATCCGGCCAGAGGCGTGACGTGAGGCGTAAAATAGGGACCTGGGAAGTAAGAGCCGTTACCACTTGCCACAGTGGGCGTGGGCATTAGCAATTCACCCTCGCTTTTGATCTTCTCAGGAGCCAGATAGGTGATCTCAGCATGCGATGGATAGTGATAATCACCTTGCAGGAGGCGCTCGTCATCAGCCCCAGGTCCGATCAAGGCCAGACGCTTGATATTTGCTTTCAATGGCAAGATGCCATCATTGGTCAGGACAATGGTAGATTTCGCGACGGCTTCACGTGCCAGTGCACGCTGCTCCGGCGTCTCAAAGACATGTTCGACAGCTTCTTCATTCCCATAAGGATGCTCGAAGATGCCGAGCTGGAATTTGAGCTTCAATACCCGTCGTACTGATGTATCGATAACCGACAATGGTACTCGTCCCTGCTCAATTTCGGCTCTCAAGGGTTCTCCATAACACACCGTGGCGGGCAGTTCCATATCCAATCCCGCCTGTAAGGCCAGACTGGCAGCTTCACCCAATGTGCTAGCGACATTATGATGTGTCTTCAAGAGCTCAACCGAAGAATAATCCGCGACGACAGGACCATCAAAGCCAAGTTTGTCGCGCAACAGTTCGGTGAGAATAGCATAGCTACCCGCGCAGGGCAGGCCATCGACCGAGGCATAGGAGTTCATGATAGTAGCAATATTGGCATCACGGATTACAGCGGCAAAGGGCTCGGCATAAATATCATAGAGTTCGCGCAATCCCAGTTGCACAGGTGCCCAGTTACGGCCGCCTTCAGACATCGCATAGCCCAGGAAATGCTTGCCCGTGGTTGCGATACCATTGCGCAGATCCTCAGTCTGCAAACCCTGCACATAGGCCACGCCCATGGTACCAATCAGGACTGGATCTTCTCCATAGCTCTCCTCAACGCGGCCCCAGCGCGGATCGCGGGCCACATCGAGCACGGGAGCGAGAGTGTGACGCGCACCAATCGAGAGCATCTGCTCACGGATAGCACCGGCAATATTCTTGACCAGCTCCGGGTCCCAGGTAGAGGCCAGCGCAATACCCTGTGGAAAAACCGTGGCATCCCGCTGGCAGAGGCCACCGACCGATTCTTCATGCAGGATAACGGGAATACCCAGCCGGGTCTGCTCGACAGCCACACGCTGGATGGCATTCAAGAATTTCACGCTCTCATGAGGATGCAGCGAGGTTGCAGCACCAATACGCGTAATCTGACCAATCCCATTGCGCAACAGCTCAGCTGTATGCTCGGTATCGAATACGCTCTCGCGTACAAAATCGATGCTCCAGAGACATTGAAGCTGCGCCAGCTTTTCCTCCAACGTCATTTGATTGAGTAAGTCCTCAACGCGATCTTCAATGGCCGCTTGAGCATCTTTATAAAGAGGGGTTGACATGCTATGAACTCCTACTGACTGATTACCTGATTGCCCAGAAAAAGAACCATCGCTGATCACTATTCTGGTTCATTCCTTCATTGAATAAACTAAATGTAGCACATATTGCTCAGTGAAGTCCAGAAAAAATTTACCGGAAATAGAAGGCACAAAAGTCTATGCCTTCTATTTCCGGTAATTTTCACTATCAAAGTGTTTGATTCCCGGCTCTCTATCCTTCCGGGGGATTGAGAGGAGGGGGAGTTTGCGAGGACTGTCATGCCCCCGGCATGCCTGCCATCGCGCTCCGTCATGGGCTGCCGCCCCTGCACCCCTCTTTCACCCGCAAGGACGGAGAGCCTGATTCTCATGCTCTTCGCCATCCTGGCGCATGAGTTTTCGCACCAATGGTGCTCAAAACTGTTTTTATTGTGTGGTCCAGAAAAGTTCGGAGAACTTTTTCTGCACCACACAATAAAAAGGGCGCAGGCGCGCAGGCGCCTGCCAGCAGGTGAGCGGCAAGATCCCGCTGGGAGTGGGAATCAAACACTTTGTATAGGCCCTTGAGTATTAATGGATACTGTTGCTAAATTCATTTGCCCGGCTGAGATCGATGAGGAAATATACACTCACGCTGAGCACAGAAAAACAATTTAGCAACAGTATCATTAATGGAACGAAAAACAACGCTAAGGAAATTGTTCTCTTCTGAAGGGTGAATAAGAATGGATGAGCATCTTTCATAGACTCTTTTGAATAAAAATCCTCGCTCTCCTCGCTCCATCGGACATTGTTCCACCTGGCGGTGGCTGTCGCCAAAGAACGGCGGGAAGCCGGCGATGCGATGATCATCTAGATGGTGCCTGTTTGAGCCCAATTGCCAGGCATTCACCAAAAAGTTTCATGAGCCAGTATATATCGGCGCTAATACACCCACATGATGAGCGCTCTCTGCCTGCTCAAATCCTTGCGAGCGAAGTTCAATCACTTGTTGATAACGGTCATAGCGCTATAGAACCACAAAGGGCACTGCAGAGTTGCAGTGCCCTTTTCTAACATCATCATTTGCTGGCTATATGCTTGACAGCTTATTAGCGTAATGCTAAACGAAAATCAATTTCCTTCGATTATCTTAAATGCCATTGCAATCTGGTCTTGTGTGGACCTCGGAAGCACACGAATCTCAACCTCTTGACCAACTTCTAGTTCCTTATCAGGCTGATGTTCTATACCCTCAGGAATCGCTGCCATTTCCATACCATCGATATCGAGGATAACGAAAGGATCTAGAAATCTACTTATCTTACATTTTTTTGTATCTCCAGGTTGTAAACTGCGAAATTCTTTAAAGACCGCCTCTTGATTTTGAACAGAGAGTCGTGGGCTGTTCATGCGTTCCTGGTTTTGAGACACTTCTTGTCCGGCCGTGTTGATACTCTTTGGTCGGTGCGAAGGAAATTGTGAAGCAAGCTTTCGGGCAGCGTCCAACGTGTATGCAGTAAAAGACTCAGTGCTGATATCTCCATTCACAATCGACAAAACTACCGAAGTAGGAGGGAAAACTTCTACCATCTCTTTTGAGTAATTCACCAGATGAATAGTAAGTGCATCAAGACTTGTATGGTACGGTTTGAGATCATTCCACAGATTTGGCCATACAGTGTTCTGTTTCATTCCTATTTTTTCATCCCAACTTCCACGTTGATCTGATAAGAGAAGATATGCTTCCCACAGTTTTTCGAGAGCTTCTCTCATTTCAGATCCACTCATCCAAAGAGTTGCAGGGGATTGCCGTTGATCCTGGGATGTGACAACACGAGCAAACCACGCTCGCCAATTGTTGGTATCTAACCCCTTTGCTCTCAGTGATCCGTTCCCTTCAGGATGAAGGTCAAAGGGAGGTATATGTATGCCGTCGATTTCTAATATCCAAATACAAAAATCGATCGCCGCATTGAAACCACTCGAGTAGGTCCATGAAGGACCTGTACTTAAAGGATCCATAATGTGCTCTCACCTTCCTTTCAAAAAGAAGTGATCGCCTCACTTCTGCATGGTTTTTTGAACTGGCGTTGATGATTTACGAACACTCCGCTCTGTTTTTAAGATCTTTTTTGAATCAGGTAGTAGCCTATATATCATCTGATCATTAAACACGTCTTGCCTATCACTATTACCAAACACGTCTTGCCTATCATTATACCATATGACCACAGGCCATTGACGAATAGTATCAATTCGTCAATGGCCTGTGGTCGGGATGTTCATGAAAGGGGTTTAATACTTGGCATAAAAATGTTAGTTCTCAGAAAAGAAGGAACGTGAGAAGTTTAGGCGTTAAAATTCGTGTTTGGATTGTTGAATGTACAAATAGTTCCACTCTTGAGGGTAACACCTCCGCTGAGCACTGCAGTAATACGCCCGCTTCCTGTAAGTACTTCTTGTCCATCGTTCCAAATTGATGATCCGAATGGAGATAGCGCTCCTGTAGTTAAACCTGGCCCTGCTAAACCGCCATACCAAGTAATGGTATACGCAACAGCGATA
This sequence comes from Dictyobacter arantiisoli, assembly GCF_008326305.1. GTDB lineage: Bacteria > Chloroflexota > Ktedonobacteria > Ktedonobacterales > Ktedonobacteraceae > Dictyobacter > Dictyobacter arantiisoli. The sequence goes on from NZ_BIXY01000011.1 coordinate 27,403, forward strand.
ATTCCACCTAGGGTTGATTTTCCTCCAACAGCAAAATTGGCAAAACCAAAGCCAGCACCACTGCCGTAAATGTACGAAGTTCCACAAGGCCCACCTACTTGATTTTGTGGTAGTACACCATTAGTTCCTATCCTTGTTTGCGCAGGGCACTCATGGTTTTTTATTTCACGGGCTCTGACAGCTGCAGATCCTTTCGAACAATCTACATACATGGTATATGTCACACCGTTTGAAAGTTTATCAGCTGTTTTAGCACTGTGTGCAGAGGCAATGCCGCTCCCAAAAGATGTGAATAGCGCAGATAAAAGCAGAAAACCGATCATTAGCTTCCCTAGTACTTGCTTAGTCCGCTTCCAGGCTGGATGTGCATTCTTAAAAGATTGCATGTTTCTTACTCCTTTAGATTACTAAGGTATACATACGCCCTCTCTTGCATAATTACCTGAAGGTGCAAGAGATATTGGAAGCAAATTACGTTATGATGTATAGAAGTGAAGCAACATAGTTTTTACATTTATCAAACTTCTAAACGATTTAAAGCTTCCTTTTAATTTATAATGTATGTATTTATAAATGTCAATACATACACGCCTTTATTTTAAGAATTATCCAAGTAGAAACTCGATATGGCTTTTCTTGCTAGTATAAATGTTATGATTACTATTTGAGGCCGAATTAATAAATCGAGTAAAAAATGCTAGAAGCATACAAGCATTATTCAGAAAAAAGGTTGGAGTAAGCTTTTGAGTATAAATGAAGTGAAAAACAACGCTAAGGAAATCGTTCTCATAATATGGTACAAAAATGGCTGGCAGAATGCTCATAGACATTTTGTCAGCCAAATTAGAACGAGACTTGATTAGTCTCCGTACGAAAGAAGCGCTTGCTGCAAAAAAGCGGCAAGGTATAAGATTAGGAAAGCCGAAAGGTGCTATTCAAAAAGTAAGTTTGACAAAGATCGGGAGCGGATCAAAGAGTTACTCAAATTAGGGCTCTCCGTTCGCAAAATTGCCAAACTACTGGACTGTTCCAACCATCTTGCTCTCAATACTTATATCAATAAGCGCAAGCTCCGTGAGGAACTCTAGCAATATGTCTCTGAATATGCTGATACTGCTGGAGTCTCACCAGAGCCAATTGTCGCATTCACAGAAGGGCAAATTCCTTAGCGTTGTTTTTCGTTCCATTAATGATACTGTTGCTAAATTCATTTGCCCGGCTGAGATCGATGAGGAAATATACACTCACGCTGAGCACAGAAAAACAATTTAGCAACAGTATCCATTAATACTCAAGGGCCGTATACTCGACTTTGCACATTTTTGAAAACGTGAGCTCGAAAATGCGTCGCACTCGCCCTTTTTCGCAGGCTCAAAAGCCTAAAAATGTACAAAGTCGAGGTATGAGAGAGTATGACTGCTAGAGAGTGGGGATGGCGAAGGCGGTGCGCAAAGCGGCGCTGGCTTCGCTGAGGGCTTGTTGGGCCTGAGGCACGACCGCACCCATGCTCATGAAGCCATGGATCATTCCCGCATAGTGCGAGATGTGTACGGGGACGCCTGCCGCCTGCAATTTCTGTCCATACAATGTTCCATCATCCCGCAGTTGATCATATTCGGGGATGATGATCAGGGCAGGCGGGAGGTCACTGAGATCCTCAGCCAGCAAGGGGGAGGCGTAGGGATTGAGTTGCTCGGCTTCGTTGTTTAAATAGAGTTCGCGGATGCGGGCTATGGTGGCACGGGACGAGAAGTAGTGCTCTAATTCTTCCCAGGAGGGCGCGCTAAGACGAAAATCGCAGAGAGGATAGAAGAGGAGTTGGAAGGCAAGCGCGGGTCCGCCCAGGTCGCGGATGATTTGCGTCACGGCGGCGGCCAGGTTCCCACCAGCACTATCCCCACCAACAGCAATCCGCTCAGAATCAGCGTTAAACAGTTCGGCATTCTCAGCGATCCAGCAGATAGACGCATAGCAATCTTCCAGGCCACCAGGAAATTTGATTTCGGGAGCCAGACGATAGCCAACAGACATCACAAGGCACTGCGCTCCATGGCAAAGGCTACGGCAGACATGATCAAATAGATTGATATTTCCCGATATCCAGCCACCACCATGCAAATAGACCAGGATGGGGAACGGTCCTTCTCCTTCAGGAATATAGATGCGGACCGCAATGGCCTCATCAGGACCGGGGATCGTACGATCTTCAACCCGCGCAAGCGGCTCCGTGCGACTGGATTGAGCCAGTGCCTCATCTTTTTTCGCCTTCGCCCGTGCAGTAAACAAAAACAGCTCAGTATCCTGCTGCGGATGAGCGGCTGATATTTGTCTCTGATCCAACAACGCCTGAAAATAGGGATCGAGTGGCATAATACTACTCCATAGATAACAAGTTTATGCACATCTTACCATATCAAATCACAGCATGACCAGATAGCCGCCGCAATTAATGGGTGTTTTCACTCGCCTGCCTCCATACATCATGGCGGAAAACATTTCCGGCTTTTGTAGGATTCCCCAAAATAACCAACTCTCCCAATGTGTTTTTTGGCGAATAGGCAAACGGGCAAGATTTCCATACGAGCAACAAGATTTCCATATGAGCAAAGGAAAAGCGGACCTCCGTTGCGACGTTGGCCCGCACTTACGCTGCATTTGCGTTATGCTACGAGGACCATGAGACGCCAGCCGCCGAAGATGCGGACCGCCAGATCGGGACGGAACGCATAACAGATCTGGGCAGGCAGACGGAAAAGCTCGCGTTTGCCCATCCTCAAGAGCTTGATAATAAACTGTCCGGGCGTCCTGGCTTTGCTCCAACTTGTGCTATCCAGCGGTTGGCGACTATAAAAAGAGTCAAGGATGGTATAACCGGCAGCCTCAAGGATCTCAATAGCGATATCTTTAGTGAAAAAATGGAGATGGCCGGTGGCATGTCGATAATCAACCAGTTTATTGCCGAGAATAGAATTCACAGAAAGATCGAGTGGAAGCTGTAAAATCTTATAGGTACTTCTTGTCTTTAAATCGCGCAGGGCTTGAAAACAATTCTCAAAATGCTCTAACACATCGACTAAGAGTATGACATCATAATGGGTATCGTCTGCTTCCTGAAAAAAATCTGCCAGATGGACATGGAGATGCTCATTTTCGCGCCGCTTCGCCAGCTCAATCGCCTGAGGAGCAATATCATAACCCACAAAGGTCGTATCCTCCGCCAGATTCCGCTGCAAGAGACGTAAAATTTCTCCGGCCCCACAGCCTATCTCGCATACAGAAAGTGGAGTCAATCCATTGCGTGCCATGATCTGCAAGACACTCTGAGCCTTCCATTTTCCAGCATCGATGTGCCAATCAGGATTATTCTGAAGATACTCACCATTGGTATAAAAATCAGCTACAACCACCATTTTCTCCTGTCACTACTTCCAACAAAAGTAACTGTTAAAAAGAACAAAATTTCCTTATAAGGTATGCTATGTTCAATCCACTGCATATCTCATAGACTAATGATAGAGCGTAAAAGTGAAGAAGACATTAAATACATTTGCCTGTATGCATCAGATTACCACAAAAATGGCATCTAGCAAGCTATGTGCATAAATCTATACAGCGGTTTTATTTTCGACACATTTCAGTGTAAAATTCTTCGAATCGATCATTCGCAATTCCCGGCTATTTGCAGCAAAAAAGGAGGGCTGCTTATTGTCTTAAGCAGCCCTCCTCTCGCCAGGGCGCTATGATTCTTTTAGCCTTTGACGCCTGAGGAAACGGCACCTTCCATGAAGTAGCGCTGGAAGATGAAGAAGAGGATCAAGATCGGGATGGTGTTGAACATGGAGCCCGCCAGCAACAGGTTGTACTGGGTATAGTAGGTGCTCTTGAAGAAGAATAAGCCGAGCGGCAAGGTGTACATGTTCTGCGTTCCCAACGCTACCAGCGGCCATTGGAAGTCATTCCAGGCTCCCTGGAACGTGAGAATAACGACTGCGGTCAGGGCTGGCTTGACCTGCGGCAGGATGATCTGATAAAACGTGCGCCAGCGCGATGCACCATCGATCATGGCCGATTCCTCTAGCTCTTTCGGCAGGACTTTCATGAACTGGACCATCAGGAAGACGGAGAAGGGCTGCGCCATGGCAGGCAGGATCAGTGCCCAGAAGGTGTTCGCCATGTGCAGATTGTTGACGACCAGAAACTTGGGAATCAAGGTGATGGCGCCTGGGATCATCATGATGCCCAGAGTGATCAGGAAGATGCTGTTCTTACCAGGAAAATTGAGCCGTCCCAGCGCATAGCCAGCCATGGCAGAAAAGAGCATGTTGAGGATCGTCGCGCCGCCCGCATAGATCACGGAATTGAGCAGCCAGCGTATGAAGAGAGGATTGCCAAAGACGACCTGATAGTTGCTCCAGACAAAGGGATTTGGAAGCAGGGTGGGCGGAAATGCCAGCACGTCACGCATGCTCTTGAAGGAGGAAACAAGCGTGAAAACCAGTGGCCCCGCCGACGTGATGGTGAAAATGAGTAAAAACAGATAGACAATCACTTTCAGCCATGCATATGGATGCTTCCTGGCTTGAATGGGCTTGCGTTCCCGGGTGGGACGCACGGTTGCCTGTGTTTGCGCCATGAGATACGCCCTCCTTCCTCTTTATCGCTGTGCACCTGGATCAATCATACGTCGTTGCAGGATCGTGATGACGAAGATGATAAGGAAAAGGATCACCGACATCGCAGACGCCTGCCCAAATCCCCCATTATTGAAAGCCTCGTTATAGATCTCAAGCATCGGTGTTAAGGTTGAGTTTAGCGGTTGACCATTCGTCATAAACTTGGCCTGATCGAACATCTGGAAAGCCCCAATCGTTCCCAGCGCGACAACCAGGAAGATGGTGGGGCGCAAGAGCGGGACCGTGATCAAAGAGAAGGATTGCCAGGGGCCAGCACCATCTACCTGAGCAGCCTCCAACACATCGGTAGGCAAATCCTGTAGAGCGGCCAGGAAGTAGATCATAAAGGTCGCTGCCGTGCTCCAGATGTTGAGTAACATCAAGGCGGGCAAGGCCCAGAAGACGTTATTAAGCCAGTCCGGCCCGTGGATGCCTGCCAGCGATAGCACATAATTGATCAAGCCATTGGGATTGTAGAGCCAGAGGAAGATCAATGAGGTCGCCACAGAGGAGGTGACGGCGGGTACATAGAACATGGTGCGGAAGGCGCTCTTGCCTGTCTTGATGGTCTGTAAGAGCAACGCCAGCAGCAGCGCCAGGATGGTTTGTCCGATTACGACACAGACCGTGAACTTCAAGATATTCCACATGGAGGTCCAGAAGTCGCTCAGGCCAGGATTCGCCAGTTGATTGAAGAGTTGGATGTAGTTTTTAAAGCCCACAAAGGTCGCTGCGCCAAATCCCAGATCGATCCGAAAGAAACTCAGGCCAATCCCATAAAGTGAGACAAAGAAAAAGAAGAGACACAACACAAAGAGATAGGGCGTCAGAAAAAGGTAAGCAGCCAGTGTTTCCGAACGCTGCTTCGCGCTGCCCCTGCGCTTCCTTCCTGGCAGCGCGCCCCCCTCTTTGACCAGTCCCGCTTGCGCGCTGGCTATGGATGGACCTGCTGGTTGAGTAGCCATCAATTTGCTCCTTCTACCTGCGCCATGAAGCTTCATATACTCCCGACGACTTGATCGGTCATTATGAAGCTTCATATGCTATGCATCCCGACGACCGGCATTAACTGCTCTGCAACTGATTATTGATCTTCGCTGCGGCATCATCCAGGGCCGACTGCGCATTCTGCTTGTTTAAAATGACGGCATCGATGGCGTTCGAGAGAACAGTATGAATCGTAGAATCTTGCGCGCCATAGTAGTCGGCATAACTATAGGATGCGGCATCAAAGAGTGTCTTGAAGCCAGGATGGGTGGCGAAGTAGGGGGCATTCGCCAGGCTTTTGAGGGTTGGCAAAGCAAAACCAGCATTCAACTGACTCTCCTGCACCGTCGAGCCAGTCATATACTTGATCAACTCCCACGCTGCCTCGGGATGCTGCGTGCTGGATGATGCGGCCCAGGCATTGGTAAAGGTCAGATTTGCCTGCTTGCCGCTAGCCGTTCTGGGTAAAGGAGCTATATCATACTTGACTTCGGGATAGGTACTCTGCAAAGAAGGGATCAACCAGCCACCCTCGATGGTCATCGCACCCTTTTGTTTGCCAAAGGCATCCCCATTCCAGGTCGCGCCAACCGTCGTCGGTAATGTAGCCGTATTATTTTTGAAGAAGCTATCATAATAATTCAAGGCATCGACGCCTGCTTGTTTATTAAAGATCACCTGTGAGCCATCTTTATTCAGAATCGAACCACCGTTTGCCAGCAGGAAAGGACCAAAGCGGGAGAGATCGGCGGAGAGGATCAGGCCATAGGTGGCGTCGGATTTGCCAGCATTTTTTGTCAATGCTTTGGCATCTTTCTGCAAATCGCTCCAGGTCCAGTTGGCCGTGGGCGCGGCCAGGCCAGCGTCCTTGAACATCTGTGTATTATAGAAAACGCCCAGGCTATTCCAGTCCTTCGGCAAGCCAAAGACCTGTCCAGCATTACACACAAAAGGATTGCTCAGCGCCGCGTAGTAGTCACTGGCCTTGACATTATCTTGCGCCATATAGGGAGAGAGATTGAGCAACTTGCCAGCCGAAATGTAAGCACTGGACATGGATGGCTGGAGATAGAAAACATCCGGCACGCTATTACTGGCAACATTGGCACGCATCTTTGTCGTGTAATCACCAGAAATCGGCGACCATTTCACCTTAATCGTCGGATGGGACGCCTCGAAATTCTGCAAATTCTTCTGTACCAGAGCATCCTCAGCAGGAGTCGAGGTCCAGCCCGACACGGTCAGCGTCACCGTCCCGCTCTCCGCCGACGCCGCCGTCGTATTGGTACTGCCCGGACAATTAATATAGCTATTCCCGCTCGCAATACCCTGCTGATTTACCCCATTGTTCCCATGCATATCCGTATTGCCAGTACCTCCATCGGTACCACAGGCCGCTAATAACAACATCCCAAGTACAAGCACAACAGGAATAAAAGAAGTAATCTTTCGTTTCATCATGCTGCTCCTAAATGAAAACTCAGCCATGAGCCGTAACACCATTGTAGCCATCTCTATAACTATATACTCTTGAATAACAGAGAACCGATACAATCTCTTGAGATCCTGGCTGATGGATATTCATGGACAGCGAGGCTTACAATAAAAGAGAGCAGTTCTATTCATCCTCTACGCTGCTCTCTGTGGATATAGTTATAATGAAGGATATGACATGCAATTATCGAAGAAAATGCGGACGGTTCTGGTGGGCTGTGGTGGGATGAGTGGTGCGTGGCTGGATGCTGCTCTGACCTTGCCAGATGTGGAGATCGTGGGGCTGGTGGATATTGTTGAGGCGGCGGCTCGCAAGCGGGCGGTTGATTTTCATCTGCCACAGGCTGTGATCGGGTCTGATTTTCAATCTGTACTGGAACAGACTGCACCCGATGTGGTTTTTAATTGTACGATTCCTGAGGCGCACTATGCGATTACGCTGGCGGCGTTAAGGCATGGTTGCCATGTTCTGAGTGAGAAGCCGCTGGCAAATTCGCTTGAGCAGGGGAAGATATTGGTTGAGGCGGCACAGCAAGCGAACAAGATTTTTGCGGTCATCCAGAATCGACGCTATGATGCTCAGATTCGGCGTATGGCCCATTTCCTGACCACGGGCGCGCTGGGCCCACTGACAACGGTCAATAGCGACTTTTATATTGGCGCTCATTTCGGCGGATTCCGCGAGCAGATGAAGCACGTGATCTTGCTCGATATGGCGATCCATTCCTTTGATGCGGCCCGCCTGTTGACCGGAGCAGATCCTGTTTCGGTGTATTGTCAGGAATGGAATCCGGCAGGCTCGTGGTATGAACATGATGCTTCGGCCATCGCGATTTTTGAGATGTCGAATGGACTGATCTATACCTATCGTGGTAGTTGGTGTGCCGAGGGTCTACCAACCACCTGGGAGTGCGATTGGCGCTTTATCGGTCAACAGGGGAGCGCAACCTGGAATGGCGCACAGGTAATCCAGGCGCAAGTCGTGGCTGCTACAGGCACATTCACCTCCACGCATCAGGATATCGAAATCCCTGCCTATCAGGCAGAGAATATTGGCGGACATGCCGGGATTATACGCGAATTTTTCGCCTGCATCCAGAACGGCACCCAGCCCGAAACCAATGCCGCCGATAATCTCAAGAGCCTGGCAATGGTCTTTGGCGCCATCGAGAGCGCTGAAAGCGGACAAAAGGTCATGCTTCACAGCTAACTACATCAAGTCCAACACATTCGGGTGAACGTGGAAGCATTCACCCGAATGTGTTGGAGATTACCTATCTTGTTGCCAGGCGGCTCCCGATGGATAGAGGTAGGTAGTGAAGACTTCGGGTTTCATTTCGATGCTATATCCAGGGGCGACGGGTGGCATATAGTGGCCGTTACGGATGATGACAGGGTTGATGAAATGTTCGTGCAGGTGGTCAACATATTCGATCAGGCGCTCATCGAGAGAGGCGCTGACAGCAATATAATCGAAAATAGAGAGGTGCTGCACGTATTCACACAGTCCGACACCACCAGCGTGCGGGCACACAGGGACGCCACATTTTGCGGCCATCAGGAGGACCGCGAGAACTTCATTGACTCCACCCAGGCGGCAGGCGTCGATCTGACAAAAGCCGATGGCTTGCGCTTGCAGGAGTTGTTTAAATATGATGCGGTTCTGGACATGCTCTCCTGTGGCGACACGGATGGGAGCGACCGCACGCGCTATCGTGGCATGTCCCAGTACATCATCGGGACTGGTCGGCTCTTCGATCCAATGGGGGTTAACACGGGCCAGTTGTTTCATATTGGCGATAGCTTCAGCGACATCCCAGGCCTGATTGGCATCCAGCATCAATGGCGAATCGGGTCCGATGACTTCGCGCATCAGGGCGGCACGCCGGATATCGTCGGTCAGGTTCGCGCCCACTTTGAGCTTAAAATGCGTCCAGCCCTGCTGGATAGCTTCCTGGCAGAGATAGCGTAACTTCTCATCAGAATAGCCCAACCAACCAGCCGAGGTCGTATAGGCGGGATAGCCGAATTGCATCATCTCGGAGGCGCGTGCCTGCTTGCCAGAGGCCTGCTTCCGTAAAAGGGTCAACGCTTCTTCAGGCGTCAAGAGATCGGTAATATAGCGAAAATCAATACAGGCGACCAGTTGTTCAGGTGTCATATCGACCAGCAACTTCCAGAGTGGCTTCCCCTCAACTCTGGCATACAGATCCCAGACCGCATTGACAACCGCCGCAGTGGCAAGATGGATCGCACCCTTATCGGGACCAATCCAGCGCAACTGGCTATCGCCCGTGATGTGCCGCCAGAACGCTCCCATATTGGCGGTAAATGTATCAAGCGTCCGACCTACAATCAGCGGTGCCAACGCCTGGATCGCCGCCACACAGACTTCATTGCCCCGTCCAATCGTAAAGGTCAGGCCATGTCCCTCCATGCCATCGGGACTATCTGTCTGAAGGATCACATAGGCCGCTGAATAGTCGGGATCATGGTTCATGGCATCCGAGCCATCCAGCATGCGTGAGGTTGGGAAACGGATATCATAAGCATTCACACCAGTAATCGTAATGGTCACTTGCTACTCCTTTTGTTTAACAAAGTGTTTGATTCCCATCACCATCGGGATCTTGCTGCTCACTGGCTGGCAGGCGCCTGCGCGCCTGCACCACACAATAAAAACAGTTTTGAGCACCGCAGGTGCGAAAACTCATGCACCAGGATGGCGAAGACCATGGGAATCACCATCGGGACAATAGGACAAGACTTCAACGGTCCTGCACGATCAGGACAGAGAGTGAGCGTGGACCGTGGACGCCTTCGACGCGGCTCAACTCGATATCGCTGGTAGCCGAAGGACCAGAAATCAAGGTGATTGGATGTCCAGCCCTCTCCTGGATCGCAGCGATGGCCTCTGGAACAAGTCCTACAATCTGGCTGGCATAGACCACGCAGAGGTGGCGATCCGGCACCAGAGACAGGATGCGCCTTCCCTGCCGCTCACCACCATCCAGGATAATCGTGCCCGTCCGGGCAATGGCGACCGCACAACCTGTCAAAACGGCATCGCACGCATCCAGATCCCTCAGTGCCAGTGGCGGATCATCGCGCAATGCCTGAATATGCGCGGGAAGCCAGGATACTGGCACATCCACAGGCAGAACCAGACGCTGTATGCGCTCTTGCAGACAAAGTTCAGCAATCTGCCGGGATAGCTCCGCTGCAGTGGTGTTGATAACGCTGGCTTTATAATCAAGCAGATTTTGGGTAAAGTCAGCCCGGATGGTAGCGACATCCCGTTCATCATGTACCTGAAAGTCGGGCTGAACCGGTTCGGGCTCCGGCGCGGCGGCAATGGCCTGCCGGATACGTGCCAGCATGATTGCTTTCACACTCTCACTCATTCCTTACTGATCCTCCTGCTGGTTTATTGTGCTGCTCATGCTCGCGCTGCCTGCTCCTGGTTCCTGAACCTGTTCGGACTGACGCTGCTTCCACCAATCATGGAAGCTCTGTTTGGGGATGGGAGCCAGATCGCGGGCAACGGTCCAGGCTGCCAGGGGACCGGGCAAGCGGTCGATGACCTGTCCATGTATGAAGAAGGATTGTCCGGTGCGGGCCAGTTGTTGGGCCTGCGCATAGCGTCTGGGACTGGCGAAGATATGGGCCAGTTGCCGCATTACTACTTTTTCTGGATTCAGCGCTGAAGCCTTCTCTGTAATCTTGCCTCGTAAGTATAGCAATACTTCAGGGATATTGATTTTTACAGGACAGACCTCATAGCAGGCTCCACAGAGAGTTGAAGCATAGGGTAGAGATTTGGCTTGCTCAATACCCAGCAGTTGTGGCGTCAGGATCGCTCCAATTGGACCAGGATAAACCGAACCGTAGGCATGTCCGCCTGTCCGTGCATAGACCGGGCAGACATTCAGACAGGCGCTACAGCGGATACAGTGCAATGTCTGTCGCCCCACCTCATCAGCCAGGACATTCGTACGACCGTTATCCAGCAGGACCAGATGGAAGGTCTGTGGACCATCCCCAGGTGTGACACCGCTCCAGATGCTGGTGTAGGGATTCATACGCTCCCCGGTTGAACTGCGCGGCAAGAGTTGCAGGAAGACTGCCAGATCCTCAAAGCTCGGTAGGATTTTCTCGATGCCCATCACGGTGATCAAGGTCTGAGGCAGAGTCAGGCACATGCGCCCATTGCCTTCACTCTCGACGACACAGATCGAGCCAGTTTCAGCGATCCCAAAATTCGCGCCACTGATGGCGACCTGAGCGGTGAAGAATTGCTCCCGTAAATAGTGACGAGCCGCCGCCGCAAGCTCTTTGGGATTATCCGAGAGCTCCTGTCCTCTGGCAATGGTACTGCGAAAGAGATCGCGAATCTCGCTGCGATTTTTGTGGATCGCCGGTACCAGGATGTGCGAGGATTTTTCGTGCGCTAGCTGGATGATCAATTCAGCCAGATCGGTTTCGATGGCCTGGATGCCATGCCGCGCCAGGGCTTCATTGAGTTGGATTTCATCCGTCGCCATCGACTTGACCTTGACGACGCGCTCCACACCAGTGGCTCGTACAATATCCGTAATGATGCGATTGGCTTCGGCAGCATCATTTGCCCAGTGAACCTGTCCACCTGCCCGCTGTACAGCCGCTTCAAGTTGCAGTAAATACTCATCCAGATGGCGCATCACCCGCTGCTTGATCGCCGAACCGGCGCTGCGTAGTGCTTCCCAATCAACTACCTCTGCCACGACGTTCGCACGCTTCTGGCGGATAGTCGAGGTCGCATTGCCCATATTGCGCCGTAGCTGGGTATTTTCGAGCGCACGTTTGGCCGCCTGTGGAAACATCGGTAAAGCTCTCGCAGGCATCAGAACACCTCCCTCTCGGTACAGGCCAGGATCTCGGCCAGATGCCGCGTGGCGACACCGGCCCGCTGACGCGCTAAACCTCCACCAATATGGAGCAAACAGGAGGTATCAGCGGAACAAACGATCTCGGCCCTGGTATCCAGGATACAGCGCTCCTTATCACTGAGCATCGCCAGCGATGTATCGGGATTCTTAATGGCGAAGGTGCCTCCAAAGCCACAACATTCATTGGCATTGGGTAATTCCACCAGATCGATCCCTTTGACGGCACGTAACAGTTGCAAGGGCGCATCTCCCACGTGCAATACACGCAGACTATGACAGGTTGGATGATAGGTTACGCGATGGGGATAATAGGCACCAACATCAGTGACGTGCAGGCGCTTCACCAAAAACTCCGAAAGTTCATAAACGCGTGGAACAAGTTGCTGCACCGCCGCACTCAGGCCAGCATCCTGAGCCAGCGCGGCAGCTTTGGGATAGAGTTCACGGACCATACCGACACACGATGCCGAAGGAGCGACAATCACATCAGCATCCGCAAAGGTATCGATAAAGTGCTGCAGAAGCGGGATCGTCTCGTGCTGATAGCCTGTATTGAAATGCATCTGCCCACAACAGGTCTGGGCTTCCGGGAAAGTAACCGTCTGGCCCAGGCGTTCCAGCAATTGCGTCGTCGCAATGCCCACTCTGGGAAATAACGTATCATTAAAACAGGTAATAAAAAGCGCTACTTGCACCAGATATTCCTTTCTAAACAGCGGCAGGTTCTTCAAGGATGAGCCTCTACCCACGATTGGCAACGTTGCTTCTTCTCTACACATGTCCTGTGACATGCAAACCTACCTCTATTTACTATATCTTAATTGCGTTCCTATACACAAATGTTTACACAAATCTTTCACCATGAATTCAAACAAAAGCATGCGAAGGAATAAACTGCTGGCCTCCTCGCAATCCCACTTTTTGAGAGAGCGCATAGAAAAAAGAGGCATCTCCCAGGTGGTGGAAGATGCCTCGCTATTTGATTGATAGATTATCAGGATCACTTTAATGATCAGACACTACAGGTTGCTCCGTTGAGCGTGAAGACTGTGGGTGCGCTATTGGTGCCGCTGTATGTCCCATTGAAACCCACACTGATATTGCCTCCGGCTGCCAGTGAGCCATTATAGCTTAAATTAGCGACGCTGACCTTGTTGCCCTGTTGGGTGAATGTCCCGCTCCATCCCTGGGTGACTTGCTGATTGCCAGGGAAAGCAAAGGCAAGATTCCAACTGCTCAGAGCGCTGGTGCCGGTATTGGTGATGGTGATGTTGGTGGTGAAGCCAGTAGTCCACTGGTTCTGAATAGTATAGCTGATCTTACAGGCGGCCCCAGGTGTGGCCGTGGCTGTAGCGGTCGGCGTGGTTCCAGGGGTTGGCGTCACCGTTGGAGTTATAGCGGGTGTTGGCGTCACCGTTGGCGTCGTGCCAGGGGTCGGGGTGATGCCTGGAGTTGGTGTGCTGGTTGGAGTGGGAGTTGGTGTCCCACCGCCAGTTCCACCAGAGGGCGTCTGGCCCCAGATCTGGGTACTACCATCGAAAAGGGGAATATTGGTCATTTTGACAGGCGTGGTTCCGTTGGCGGCAACACCTTGATAGGACCAGTCGTTAGTGGGGTCCCAGGCTCCCGAACTGGCAATACGAAATTGAACTTGCTTCTGATAGGCACTTTGCCCACCAGGATAAATGGGCGTGCCAGCACAGCTGACAGTGACATAGTAGATACTACCTGAATACTGCGTCGGTCCGCTGATATGGTTGCCGCATTCAGTATAGTTCATGGTGAGCGTGAGCATGCTGGGAGTGACACCCGACTCTAAGGTGAAGTAATAGCGCAAGGAGAGGTTGCTGGTGACACGCGCAGGCCAGCCCGTCTTGTTGATAAAGATGGCTTTGATTTCCGTGAAGTTGGTTCCCGAGGCATTAATGGCTGCCTGTGAATAGATTTCATCGTCATCTTTGGGCTTGTCAGGCATTGAGCTGGCCGGACTGCCTCCATATTCGTTATAGAGACGTGCCAGAGCTCCCGTTAGCGCAGCATTATAGTCATCCGCCGGCTCATTTGAGGTATAGTTTTGCCGGCTATCGGTAAATGAATCATCCGCTGTAGATGGTCCACCGACGACGGCTCCATAAATGATGTGGCGCTCGTAGGTAGGATCACTGATGTTGTTGGTCCAGGAGCCATGAGCCTCGCGGCTATGCGGCGTCTGGGGATAACAACTGCCAAATCCGACCATATAACTACAGTTGCGGGGGTTGGCTCCCAATATATAGTTGATTTGCTTGACGGCGAAGTCGTGATAACGTGAATATAATGGATCGGTTGATCCCAGGTAATCCGCGTAGCTCAAGGCCAGATAGGCGGTGTTAGCGGCATAGCGCAATGATCCCCACTGGTCCAGGAAGGCTTCTCCACCAGGCGAATAAGTAACCTTCGATCCATTGACGCCAACCGTCCACCAATCCAGGAAGCGCTGGGCGTCATCCTTGTACTGCTGCTGTCCGGTGATTTCAGCCATGAGGACATAACAACCATAGGATACATCATCCCAACTCATGGTCCACTGATAGGAGTGGGTGGTAGTCTGTGACTGGTTGCTAAGATTGGCGTAATAGTTTTCGGCTTTGGTGAGATAACTGGCGTCTTTCGTGGCCTGATAGAGCCAGGCTGCGCCCCAGACCAGCTCATCATTATAACCACTATAAGAAGTATAATAGCCACTGGCGGCGGTGATACAGGCATCATACTTGCCGCGATAGGTATCGGCAAAGGAATAGAGCTGCCTGGCATGCGTGAGCAGGGTCGCGGCATAGGTTGGATCGGTCGATTGGAAGACGATTGAGGAAGCAGCCATAGCAGCGGCGGTTTCGCCCGCCAGATCTGAGCCAGGGCAACTGGCATCAATCTTATAGGATGGTCGCGTCAAAACCTGCTGCATCACTTCAGCGGGCCCCCAGAAGGCGTGATCGCTGCTGGCATCGCCTACCTGTCCATAGAGCACATTGGGCGCGGGATGTGCTTTGATAAAATAATCGTTCACGTACTTCAGATTATTGAGCATATAGGTAAGCTGTCCATCATTTGTATAAGCCTGGCGATTCGCAATCACGCCCCAGGCAAGCATAGTAGCGGAATAGGCCATTGGCAAGCCAAATTTGACATGATCACCTGCATCATACCAACCGCCGGTCAGATCAAGTCCAACATCCGAGCCATCGGTCGTCGCGGAATCGCCGATCCAGGGGACGCGGTTCCAGGCGGGCCTGGGTCCTGATGATTGCTCTTCATAAAAATAAATGGATTTCTGTAAGGCTTCGCCATAATTAAAGGCTCCGCTGCCGCTGGCATGAGGTGTGGCTGTGGTAGCAGCATTGATGGCGGGCAGGGCATAGGAGGATAGGCTACAGGCAAACACAAATAGTGCAGCAGTAAACGCTGCCATGCTGGTAAGCCAGCCTCTTCGCCGGCCCGATGTATATTTCTCAAATGACCACATAGTCGCATTCCTTCCCAACAAAAAGATGTTCTTCGCTCATCTTTTTGTTGATACGAGCAGAGAGAGATATCGATTGCTCTAAAGCAAAAAAGGGTAAAGATGAGCTGTGCCTCCCTGCGCAGCTCATCTTTACAATCTACATTGAACGCTTACGGGAACAAGATACTATAATCCGCATAGGCTAGCGCAATGTCAGACTGCGCCCAGAAGCGGTGATAGGTGAAGGTTGGAGCTGCACCACCGTTCAGGTAGGCCTGGACTTTCGGCCATGCCGGATCTGACTTGTAGCTTGGACGCTCGGTGATAAAGGTGGTGGACGAGTTGAGCGTGGCTCCCTGTCCATTTTTACCGGTCCAACCAGCCGGAATCGAGACGGAATCGTTAAACTGGCTGTAGTCAGTACGGGTTTCGGGATTGGAGACGCCAATCGTGTCGCGGTAGTTGGTCCACATACGATCCAGCAGAGCTTTCGCTAACGTCTGTGAGCTCGTATCGCCCGCTTTGGCCGCATAGTACATCAGTGTTTTGGCATAGGCAGCCGTGACACCGACATCGGATGTGTAGTCAACCACCGTGACATGCAGTCCAGCATTCGTGCCAGGATTACTGGCATTCCAGGTATCGGGCTGTCCAGACCAGTTGATAGTTGATGGAATAGAATAGGTTCCATCAGCATTCAGCTTGGTATTGGCGGTCGCCCAGGCAATCCATTTGGTCAGGACAGCTTTGGCGGTCGCATTCCCGGTCTCATGGTAATATTCCGCCACGCGTTCCATTGACCAGGCCTGGAAGCCAAACCAGTTATTGCTGGGTGGATCATGATACTCTGGCTGCCAGTCATAGGACAGGCCATAGAAGGTTGAATCACCGGCTGGCGGCGTGGCATAATGCCCATTCCAGCTATTGGTGGCACCACCTGCGATGGCTCCTTCGGACGACTGTAACCATTGATAGAATTGGAGCTGACGCGTGAGGCTGGTCGCCCAGTCTGTTGGAGCGGTCGGGGACAGTGGCTCAAGCGCGGGAACCGAACTCAATGCCCAGGCCGCCAGAGGATTCTGGTAGCCCTGATGTGAGGCACTCGAACCAATACGCCAGGCCCAGTTACCTGCTGAGGGCAGCGCGCCACCCCAGGCGTAATACCAGGACAATAGATAATTGGAACTGCTCTTGCCAGTACCAGCAGGACAACTCAGGCTCGTACAACCTGGATTTTTAAAGTATTTGTCGTAGAAGGAATAGCGGAGATAGTCGCCCATCTTCGCGGCTTTCGCAATTGTAGCGGATACATCGGCACCTTTGCTCTGTGCATTCGCCCAGGTATAGGCCCAGTATGCGGCCTGAACAGTACGGGCATCGGCATCAGGGGCATCGGTGTATTTCCACTGCTGCGCATACGCGCTACCGGCAGAATTCTTGGTGAAGAGATCCAGGAAACCATTGGGACCACCAAACTTGAAGGTATCACAGTCCGGTTGCACGACGGTTTTCCAGACGGATTCAGATGCGCCACGCTGGTAGGAATTGATATAGGAAGGCTTGGTGGTGCCATCACCGCAATGTCCATAGCCATACCAATTATCAGTATCCAACAGCCAGTGCATGCCATAGACATCGGGATTACCATAGGTCTGCGTCAACTCATTCGCCAGTGGATCTTGTCCCACGGTAACACTGGTATCCAATTGAGCTGGATAGTCGGTAATATTGGGCGACTCAGGTGCATACTGTGCCGGGCTACTGGGATTATAACCCGCGTTGGTAGGCTGATCCGCATGGGAGGGGATCATATATTTTTCCATGGTGGCCCAGGCATTATTGAAGGGCTGCCAGTTGCCGGTCTGCTCACCATAGGTCGCTTCCAGCCAGATCCAATAGCTGAATGCTTCCGAGGTGGTTTCATGACCATAGTCTGGTGCTTCAACGATCAAGGTTTCTACGGAGTGGTAAGGGATACCAAGGGAGCTGAAGTAGCCATTCGCAGGATTCTTGATATTGTTATACATATCAAGGAAGTGCTGCGCATAGGTCCCTGTCGTGGCGCTCTGGACGGTAACTTTCACGGTCGTACTGGTATAACCAGTCGCCGATACCGTCAGGGTCGCGCTATCACCAGCCGCTGCGGTCGCGGCAGCCGCCACTTTCACCGTTTGCTGAGTATTCCAGTTCGCCGGAGTGAAAGTCAGGGTGCCACCACTACTCACACTCAGATTGGTTGAACCGGCTGTATTGGCGACTGTGACTGTGACGGTTCCCGACGGTTGTGCCGACAGATCGACGCCAAATTGGGTGGTCGCGCCCGGCGTAACATTCAGACTGGCGGTACTGGTCAAGAGCTGTGGTGTCGTAGGCTGAGTTACAGTAACACTCACAGGGCTTGAGGTCGCGCTTGAGCCATCGCTCGCATAGGCTTTGGCCGTCAAACTATACGTACCGGCCGCCACATTATTATAGGAATAGGTGTACGGTGCAGTCGTGACAGCTCCCAATAAAGAGGTACCACTATAGAATTCAACACGAGAAATAGTCGCATTGGCATCAGTGGCCGTGACCTGAATGGGAATATTCGCTGGTGCCGCATAGCTCGCGCCAGTCGCAGGACTGGTAATCGAGACAGTTGGTGGATTCTGATTACAACTTGCATAATTAAGCGTAAAAGCGGTCGGCGCGGTGTTATTATTGACATACGCACCATTGAATCCAACATTGATCGTTTGATTGGCCCCAATCGTCGAATTCCAGGACAGATTGGTCGCACTTACATTAGCACCCGTTTGAGACCAGTTAGCACTCCATCCTTGAGTTACCTTCTGATCACCCGGAAAGCCAAACCCCAGGGTCCAGCCATTAATCGCCGCTGTCCCTGTATTGGTGATATTGACACTGGCAGTAAAACCGCCGCTCCACTGACTTATCAGGCTATATTGAACCTTACAGGTCGGTGCCGTGGCAGCTTTAGCCAATTGTGAAACACTCATGGATCCGCTGACAGCAAGCAGTACAACCAGCAATAGTAGCCATACTGACCTGCCACTTCGTCGGGTCATGATAACCTCCTTGTTTAGAACACAGCCATCCAGAACAGCAGATCCTTCTGCTGACAACGACAAAAACACTGTGTGACATCGCACAATACGCTTCTGTCTGAAATGTGCATTCAAATAGCTCCTGTTATAATAGAATCCTCCTTTATCTTTTCTTCATTTATAGTGCTTATGCTATCAGAAAATGCTTGCCAAATCAAGCATCAATTGCAATTATGTCTAGCCTCAAGAGCCTTGTCAATGTGAATAGAGTAGCGGGATAAGCCATTTCCGAGATTGAAGAAAAACTGAACACTTTCTTTAGCCAGCGCCCTTGAATTCAAGCGTTACATGTGCTCTCAACGCTCCTATAAGCTCACCACGCTATTCTAGTCAGTTCTTATTCACGCCGCTTAACGCCATTGACAGGCATTATCTTTAATGCTACATACAACCTGAGAGGGTTAAACTCGTTCGGAAGCAGACAAGAGTTATAATAGAATACATGGCATACAAAGAGGTATCATAGCGCAAGACAAAGGAGTTGTATTTGTGAATATACGAGCAGGAAGCTATACAAAAATCTATACCTACACAGCACATCTGATCACACTTTTTATCTGCCTCTGGCTACTCGCTAATCTGGTAGCCTGTGCCACGCCCTCCACAGCGCCAAAGACACAGGCAAAATCCACTCACACGCCTGTTGTGATGGGATCACAGCCGTCAACCACAACTCCTCAAGTGACCGCAACACCCAGACAGAAGCCTCAACAACAGGTCTTCATCGCGCAGGAATTGCATGGTCCAACCAACTTCTTGCTGCACACACCACTCAAATTCTCGCAGGCCAGCGGCACAGTAACCGACAATGGAGGGACACAGACACAACTGTCCCCACAGACGGTCCAGAGCGCGATCAGCAGTGAACTCAAACGCTTCCTCTTCGTGGCCGACCATAATGACATCGTCAAAGTCTACACGCCAGGAGCCACCGCGCCCATCTCAACCCAGATCACCCAGCTGGCCCAGCGTGGAACCGCCATCCAATACACCCAGGTCATCAACTCGGTCACCACTGTCTTCAACTGCCTGCTCACTGGAAATAACGTCAGCGTCACCTATCAGCAACAATACAGTGGTGCAGCCACCCCAACCGATCCCATCGCCATGTCCAGCAGCACCGTCACCGTCGCCTTTACCACCACCATCACCCGCGTCGCCGGAAGCGACATCCCCACCGCGCCCACCAGAGGAACCTATCGGCTCGCGCAAAACAAAGCCGTAACCCTCACCTGGACAGCCGGTCAACACGCCACCAGATATGATATTTACCGCCTGATCCCTAACGTCGATCAGCAATATCAGCTCATCGGCAACGCCAGCGGCCCCACCTATACTGATGCATCCACAACCGCAAAAAAAAGCACAACTGGCATCGCCTATGCCATCTTTGCCGTCGGTCCCACGGGCGTCGAAAATCCCAGCGACACCGTCATCACCATAGTCTCCTAGATCCAGAGCACCCTGAAGATCTTCAACCCATGGAAACCGCGCTTCTTAGAGAGTGTCAGCCTCTCCGTCACCGCCATCTCTGATTCGTTCATAGATTGTATTCCTCCATGGTATAATATTAATCGGAGCAGTGCTCTGATTAATATTATACGGAACAACGTTCTGTTTGTAAAATTATTTTTGAGGGAATGAAGCGATGACCACCAATGACGAGGGAGCGGGGCAACCAGCCCGACAGAAGCGGGCCGACGCGCAGCGCAACAAGCAGGCGTTGCTCGCCGCCGCCGCAGCCGTGTTCGTCACGTCCGGTGTCGACGCGCCAGTGCGTGACATCGCGGCTGCGGCTGGCGTCGGGATGGGGACGATTTACCGCCACTTCCCGACGCGAGCAGATCTCGTTGTTGCCGTGTACCGCCATCAGGTCGAGGCCTGCGCCGAGGCTGGTCCGGCCCTGCTGGCGAATGGTGGCTCGCCACACGCTGCGCTCGGTCAGTGGGTCAACCTCTTCGTTGATTTTCTGGTCACGAAGCATGGACTCGCCGCGGCCCTGCAACCCGACAGCGCCGGCTTCGACGCGCTGCATGCCTACTTCATTGACCGCCTCGTGCCCGTTTGCGCTCAGTTGCTCGCCGCCGCCGCTGAAGCTGGCGAGATCAACGCCGATATTGATGCCCTCGAACTGATGCATGGCATCGGCAACCTCTGCGTTGGCGCCGACAACGACTCGCGCTACAATGCCCGCCGCATGGTTGAGCTACTCATCGCGGGACTCCTCCAATCGCGCTCGACCTGATACTACTGATCCATATGATGCCAGATCCACTGCCATCACTGCTCACCAACCTGCTGGCCCAGGGAGTCCAGGTTATCCCCTGCTGCATACCGGCGTGACCAGCCTGGAAAGCCATGAACCACCCTATGAAGAATACTATCGCGTCTCCAGCACCTCAGCGCGCCTGATCACGACCGCCAGGGCCGACGGACGGCGTTTGATCGCGGTTGGAACCACCGTCGTGCGCACGCTGGAAACCGTTATGGATGACCAGGGGAGCACTCATCCTGGTGAAGGTTGGACCAGCATCATTGTCAGCCCCGAGCGCGGCGACACCCGCAGTGTCCATGCGCTCCTGACCGGCTTCCATGAGCCACAGGCCACCCATCTTGCCATGCTAGAAGCTTTTGCCAGCCGTCATCATCTCAAGCTAGCCTATCAAGCAGCCCTGAACACTGGCTATCGCTGGCACGAATAGAGAAAATATTGAGAAGAGGAAAATACAAAATTTATTTGCATATCCCTTGGTTCAGGTTATGGAGATGGAGGCGATGAGCCCGGCTAGCAAGGCTACACGGTTGGGGACAGGCGCCAGGAGCATGTATTCGTCGGCGGTATGCGCTCCGCCTCCGATAGCGCCCAGGCCATCTATCGATGGACAGCCTTCAGCAGCCGTTGTACAGCAGTCTGATGCTCCGCCACGCATTTCGGGATGGTAGCTGGTTTTGAAGATGTTTTCAGTAATCAAGCGTACTGTATCAGCTACGGCAAGGCTCTGCTTGGTCGCGACCATCGGCAGCATCACATCCGGTTCGGGCTGTAAATCCAGTTTGACGCCCGGCACCAATTGCTGTTGTAATAATGTCTGCCAGCGCGCCTCAACTGCCAGCCGATCCTCAGGATGTAAGAAGCGCACGTCAAAGAGGATTTCGGCGAAGTCAGATACGACATTGGCCCATGATCCACCTGAGAGCGGTCCTGCATTGATCGTGACTCCACTGCGTAAATTTGCCAGGCTCTGTGCCTGTACAATCTGATGAGCCAGTTCCAGCACAGCATTGCGTCCATTCTCAGGATTACTCCCGGCATGCGCCGCCTTCCCTCTGGCAATCAATCGATAATGGGAGCAACCCTTACGCCTCGTCACCACATTCCCCAGCGCCCCGGCCCCCTCTAATCCCAGCACAATAGGATGCTCCCGGGCAATCTGTTTGATCAACTCGACATGATAGCGTGTGGAGATCTCCTCATCCGATACCGACAAAAAGATGATCTTATGGAAATCCTGAAACTGCGCCTGCTTCAACACCTCCAGAGCATAGATACCCTGGAGCAGACCACCCTTCATATCCACCGTCCCGGGCGCATAAAATCTATCGCCATCCCGATGCATGCGCACCTCAGCCACGCCCAGAGGATGTACTGTATCATGGTGTCCCAACAACAGACACACAGGAGCCGCTGGATTATTCCCTTCCCATGTCGCAACAAACGCGTTGCCCCGTGGATGCTCTATCAGCCTGCCACCAATCTCCAGACGCTCCAGCAATAAATGTAACTGATCCGCCAGCGCGTTCAAACCAATGGGACTATCCGAAGGCGATTCAAGCAGACAGAGAGCCTGCAAATCATCCACAAAACGCGGCATCACCTGCTCCATATACGTGACACCAGCAGTTACAAGAGCAAAGATATCCTCACCAGGCTCAGCAAAAGCACGCCCATCAACATCTGGATTCAGCATCAGACCTCCAACCTGCCCTGTCGATAGATTAAAAACAGAGCCATCTAAAACGTCTGGTATACCTTAATGATAAACAATACATCCATTTTCCTCAAGTCTTTGCAGCCATTGAGGAAAAGATGCAATCTTATTCCAGCGCAGATCTACTTTTTTCAGCCGCAACAGATCCCCAGACAGATCAGGAAGTACAACCAACCGATTAGCACGCAGATCCAGATAGGTCAGATTGCTGAGCTGACCAATGACCATTGATAAACGAAGCAAACGATTATTGCGCAAATCTAGATAGGTCAGTCCTGTTAGCTTGCCCAATACTTCTGGCAGCGCAACAAAGCGATTATTGGATAAGTGCAATTCTCTTAACCAGGTTAAAGTACCCAATTCAGCGGGCAGAGACTCTAACTGATTATTGTATAGGCGTAATTCTCTCAAACCCTGCAACTTGCCAATAGCAGGAAAAAGAGTGGTTAGACAATTATCAGTACAATTTAAATAAATCAGTTGACTCAGATTGGCGAGCGTGGCCGGAAGATCGGTCAGGCGATTATTGCTCATATAGAGGAACTCAAGCTGCCTTAGCTTTCCAAGCGACTCGGGCAAAGTATCCAACTGATTATGGGCCAGATCTAGCATCTTCAACTGCGTCAACTGCCCGATGCCTTCAGGAAGGTTGGATAATTGATTCTCAGCAATATTGAGCACGTTAAGATTATGCAACTGCCAGAGGCCCTCTGGAAGCACATGCAGCTGATTATGGCCCACACTGATATCCCTGAGTTGCCTTAAGTGAGCGATACTCTCCGGTAGCAAGGTCATTTGATTGTCATAGAGCTGTAGCGTGGTGAGCTGTGTCAGCTGACCAATAGACTCAGGCAGAGCCGTCAACCAATTCCCATCCAGATGGAGCGCCTCAAGCCGCCTCAGATCGCCAATGCCAGCAGGCAAAGCTGCCAGATGATTATGATCCGCATAGATAGCCTCCAGATGTCTCAACGATCCCAAAGAGGTTGGAAACGCCGTCAGACTATTCCCGGTCACATGTAATTGTCGCAAATGGGATAGTTTACAAAGCGACTCTGGCAGCGCCCTCAATCCACAATAGCGGATAGATAATCCAACAATAGTATCATGTTCCAGCGCGCACCCTATCACATCCACACAACCAGCAATCTCATCCAATGACAGTATAACGATTGGCACGCCAACAGGATTATCACTCTGTATTAACTGCCTCAACTCTTGAATGAAACGCAACTCAACAAGTGGTAAAGCATATCCATCAAATAGACCATCTAACTCTTCAAACATAGAGCGTCTTCTCCCTCGTGCTCTCTCTCTATAACACATAAAGCTGATCTTGATGGTTGCAGCAATATCGGGGCTTGCTCGTTTGCAAGCCCCGGTATTGCTGCAACCATTTATGCGGTTGGGCGCCAGATCCAGCGTGAACCTGTGCGTACAAGGACGCGCCCGGCTCGTGTGATCTGTTGCAGACGAGTAAATTCTTGTCCCGCCTGAGGGAAAGGATCAAACCAGCTCTGGATCTCAAGCTGTTCGCCGAGCAGCGCACTCTCCAGATATTCGATATCATAGCTCAGGGCACATAATGTGGCGGTCTCAGCGGTAATCTCGGCCTGGCTGTATGCTTCCCAGGCCGCATTATCCAATACTTCTACATAAGCTGCATTATTCATATGGCGCATCAGATCGGTATCCGAGAAACGCACGGCGGCACTGCTCATAGCGGGTGGCTGCTCGGGAAAAGCGGGCAGAGCAGGCTCAGCCTGTATGGCTTGTGGACCATCAGGCAACCAGACCTCAGCCGTTCCCTCAGGCATGCGAATCGGCCTCCCACGCTGATCCACATACACCCAGAGCGTGCGTGCACTGATAATGGGAGGACCATCGCTTGCACCGACCAGGCGGGCATCATAGCCACGCTGACCTGTAATACGGGTAAAACCCATGCCAAACGTGGTTAATTCCAGTTCAGTATGCATCGGCACGGGAGTATGGAACGTAATCACAGAGCGCTTGACAATCCAAAAACCAGATTGGGTAAACCGCACATCCTCGGCATCCAACAGCGCAATATCCTGCATATAACGTACAAAGGCAGCGGGAGTCAAAAAACCATAGCAATCGCACTCATTGTAGCGCACAGTATAGGTATGACGAAATTGACGTGGCATCTATTATCCTTATAGAAAATAATGCACCCGACTCTATGGATGCAGAAACTCACATCCTATTGTACAATCCTTCCACAAAAAGATGAAAAGGGGATGTCCCACATATTGGTTCGCATCAGCGGTACGAAGGGGGATCAGGGATGACACTACTATACCTATTAAACCTCTACATAGTATCCTTCGCTATTTATCCTTTTATGCGCTGGATGGCGTGCACTATATACGCACGTGTTTGTTCAGAACACCCATCCTGTTGCCGCAAGTGGAGCAGCGCTGGCAAAGCCTGTGGATTGCCCAGTTCACCTATTGTCAGCACCACTGTAGCACGCAGACGCTCATCCGTATCTTGTAGCAGTTCCAGAAGAACTGGTAGATTGCGCTCATCAGGCAGTTTGCCAAGCGCGACTACAGCGGCACGTCGTACAGCGGGAGCGGGATCGTGTAAGGCTTCACGCAGGGCATCAAAGACAAATGGGCTCCCAATCTGGCGTAAAGAGCGCACCACACGCACACGCAGGCCCTCATCCACATCGTGCAGGAGCGCAACCAGAGCAGGGATAGCGCGAATGTCCGCCAGTTCGCCCAAAGCATCCACAGCCGTGCGACGTTCCAATTCCTGAGCGCTCTGTGAGCTCTGTAAAGATGCCACATGGCGCAGATACGCCTCAGATTGCACCGCCTGCCAGCGTACACACTCCTGTACATGATCATTGACCAGACCGGCCGCCTCCATAAATGCATAGCAGATCGTGGGACCAACAAACGCAAAGTCGCGCCGCTTCAAATCCTTGCTCAAGGCCTCTGAAATGGGAGTGCGCGTCGGAACATCTGCGCGATGGAGCAGATTATTCTGAATGGGTTGACCATCCACAAAGCGCCAGACGAAAGCCGCAAAGCTACCAAACTGCTCCTGGACCTGCAAAAAGGCCCGCGCATTCTGCACACAGGCAGCGATTTTCTGTCGATGCCGCACGATACCAGTATCCAGCAACAACGACTGGCACATGGCATCATCAAAGCGAGCCACACGCACGGGATCAAAATCAGCGAACGCGCGACGATAGCCAGCACGCTTCTGCAAGATCGTTGACCAGCTCAAACCTGCCTGAGCCGTCTCCAGCACTAACAACTCAAACAGGATGCGATCATCGTGAATCGGCATCCCCCACTCCTGATCGTGATAGACCGTTTCCAGGGGACTATGTAGCGCCCAGTGACAACGCACAACGCTGACCATATCTTGACTATTTGTAAGCATAGAAAGCACTTCCTCCTGCCAGTTACGAATGAAGGACAGGAAAGCCAGACAAACGGCTACCTGTCCTTCTCTTGATTGAGACGTTTTCGTCACAATAAGCGCTATTTTTCGGTTGTCAGTACTACACGACCGATACGCTTTATACCGCTTCTTCCAGCGCACGACCACTAAACTGACTGTTATAGAGATCAGCATAGAAGCCGTTCTTGCTCAGCAATTCTTCGTGCGTTCCCTGCTCGATAATCGTGCCATGATTCATAACCAGGATCAGATCCGCATCCCGAATTGTCGAGAGGCGATGGGCAATCACAAAGCTGGTGCGGTTTTTCATCAACTCCTTCATCGCCATCTGGATCTGCATCTCGGTACGCGTATCCACACTACTGGTCGCTTCATCCAGAATCAGGATCTCTGGATCAGCCAGGAAGGCACGCGCAATCGTCAGAAGCTGCTTCTGTCCCTGTGAAAGATTCGTCGCCTCCTCATTCAAGATCGTCTGGTAGCCCTCTGGCAGTGTACGAATAAAGTGATCGGCAAAAGCAGCCTTCGCAGCCTGGATGAGCTCCTCTTCGCTGGCATCTTCCCGTCCATAAGCGATATTCTCACGAATAGTGCCATTGAACAGCCAGGTATCCTGCAATACCATACCAAACATACGTCGCAATACACCGCGCTTGATGCGTGTAATATCGACGCCATCAACCAGGATTGCGCCACCGTTCAGCTCATAGAAACGCATCAGTAGATTCACCAACGTCGTTTTTCCGGCGCCGGTCGGACCCACAATTGCAATCATCTGTCCAGGTTTGACATCGATATTCATATCCTCCATCAGGATTGCATCTTCTTTATAACCAAAGCGCACATGCTCAAAGGCGACCGCGCCAGTAGGATTCTCGATCGCCAGCGCGTTTGCGTCCTCTGGAACCTCTTCCTGCTCATCGAGCAGTTCAAAGATGCGCTCAGCAGAAGCCATAGTTGACTGAATCACGTTTGCGATATTGGCAAGTTGCGTAATCGGCTGCGTAAACTGCTGTGCATACTGGATAAAAGCCTGCACATCACCGATTGAGATCGTCCCCTGTGTGACCAGGATACCACCTACGACGCTCACTAGCACATAGCCGAGGTTACCGACAAAGCGCATCAGAGGCATAATCATACCTGAGACAAATTGCGCACGCCAGCCAGCCTCATACAACTGCTCATTTAACTCTGTAAATTCAGCCAGCGCTTTATCCTCGTGCCCAAACGCCTTCACGATCTTATGCCCGGTATACATTTCCTCAACATGTCCATTCAATTGTCCCAATGAACGCTGTTGCTGCCGGAAGTAATTCTGTGAACGTTTGGCGATGCTCATTGTGACCACCAGGCTCAGAGGGAGCGTCAGGATCACAATCAAGCACAACAGAGGACTGATGATGAGCATCATCACAATCACGCCAACCAGCGTGACGACCGAGGTGATCAACTGCGTCAGGCTCTGCTGCAAGGTTGAGCTCATATTGTCCATGTCGTTGACGGCACGGCTCAGGATTTCACCATGCGTGCGGCCATCAAAGTACTTCAACGGCAAGCGTGACAGTTTCTCCTCCACCTCGCGCCGTAAGCGATAAATGGTTTTCTGTGCCACGCCCGCCATCACATATTGCTGAACATAGCCAAAGATCGAGCTAATCACATAGAGAACCAGCAAGAGCAAGAGAATCTGACCGATATAGCCAAAATCGATGCTGGGAGCGGGTCCAGGTCGATGCATAATAAAAGCAATATACTTATTCTTCAATCCATCGAAGAGACGGGTAGTCGCCTGACCAAGAATCTTTGGACCCACAATATTGAAGACAGTACTGAGAATCGCCGCGATCAGCACGATCAGCATGCGGTACTTCTGTGGCAAGAAGTAGCGCAGGAGACGGTTGAAGGTCTTTTTAAAATCCTTCGGCTTCTCCACTGGTCGACCCATCGCGCCCATCGGACCACGATTCATCATCTGTCCCTGCTGCATTTTCTTATGCTCTGCACTCATGCGATTTCCTCCGCAGAAAGCTGTGAGGAGACAATTTCACGATAGACAGTGCATGTCTCCATTAATTCCCGATGGGTACCAATACCAGCAACATGTCCCTCATCCAGGACAATAATGCGATCCGCATCCATGACAGTACTGACGCGCTGAGCGACAATAAACATTGTTGCATCCAGGGTCTCTTTTTTGAGCGCGGCACGTAAGCGAGCATCCGTCTTAAAGTCCAGAGCCGAGAAGCTATCATCGAACACATAGATCTCCGGCCTGCGGATCAGAGCACGGGCGATAGAAAGGCGCTGCTTCTGTCCACCCGACACATTATTACCGCCCTGTGCAATCACAGAATCCAGCCCATCTGGCATGCCTGAGATAAACTCATTGGCCTGCGCAACCTCAGCCGCGTGACGGATTTCCTCTTCCGAGGCATCTTCTTTTCCATAGCGCAGATTCTCGCTGATCGTTCCTGAGAAGAGCACCGCCTTCTGAGGCACAAAGCCAATCTTCGAGCGCAGATAGGACTGAGACATCTCTCGCACGTCGATACCATCGATCAGCACATTCCCGTTATCCACATCATAGAAGCGCGGCAGCAGGCTTACCAGCGTTGATTTGCCGGAACCAGTGCCACCAATAATCGCAGTCACCTCACCGGCGCGGGATGTGAACGAGATGTCATGTAAAGCAGGCTCCTCAGCCCCTGGATAGCTGAAGGTCACATGCTTAAACTCAACCAGGCCACGCACGCCCTGTGACACCTGACCCTCAGCAACCTCTTTGATTTCTGGCTGCACATCCAGCACGGCATTGATACGATCAGCCGAAGCGGCGGCACGCGGAAGCATCACAAACATCATCGAAACCATCAGCAACGAGAAGAGAATCTGCATCGCATATTGCAGAAAGGCCATCAAACTGCCCACTTCCGTCACGCTCTGCGCAACGGGCAAAGTATCGATGCGCAGACTACCAAACCAGAGAATTGCCACGCTAGACACGTTCAGAACCAGCATCATAATCGGCATCAAGAATGCCATCATGCGATTAACGCGAGTAGCGACATTGGTCAGATCCTGATTTGCATCATCAAAACGCTGCTCCTCATGCTTGACGCGATCAAAGGCACGTACGACACGCACACCCGTCAATCCTTCATCTACAATCAGATTGAGACGGTCAAGTTTCAACTGCATCACACGGAACAAAGGGATCGCATTGGACATCAAAATGACAATCGCCAGCACCAGAATAGGAATAATCGCCACCAGAATCCATGAGAGCGCAGCATCCTGCCGCACCGCCATAATGATACCGCCGATGCACATCATAGGAGCCGTGATCATCATGTTTAAAGCGATAACCAGCACCTGCTGCACCTGCGTCGTATCATTGGTTGTACGGGTAATCAACGATGCGGTACTCAACGAATCGAACTCATGCAATGAAAATTGTTCGACATGAGTAAAGATTTTCTCACGCACAATCTTACCGAAGCCCACCGCGATACGTGAAGAATAATAAACACCAATAATTGCGCAAATCGTGCCCCCGATAGCCACCAGCAACATCAAACCACCTGTGCGCCAGATATAATCGGTATCACCTTTGACGATACCATTATCCACAATATCAGCCATCAAATTCGGCAGATAGAGATTTGCCATGGCCTGCGCAAAGGCCAGCACCAGCACCACTACCAGAATAATGCGATACGGCCTAATGAGCCGTAACAATTTAATCATGCCTCATCGTCTCCAATTCCCTGGAAGTACAACATATCGGCCTCCCGCTCACGAAAGTAGCGTGATACGTTCAGCAACAGTTCAATAAACTGTTCGCTCTGTTCTTCACCCAAATACTCAATCAATCCGCTCATCGTCGCTAAAAAGGTTTCCAGTGCCTGTCGGGCCACCTCTTCGCCTTTTTCGGTCAGCCTCACGCCAACCGAACGCCGATCCACAAGATCATTATTGCGCTCAACCAATCCATGGGCTTCCAGGCTCTTCACGAGCTGAGTAACCGTGGGAGAGGTCACTTGCATACGCTTACTAATCTCTGACACCTTGATGTCAGGATATCCAAGGTCCATGCCTCTTTTGATGCAGACGAGCACACGAATCTCGCTTGGTTTATATCCCCTGATGAACTGTTCATGCCATCCAAGCCGTTTAAACTGCATTAAAGCATGCAAAAGCTTTTTCTCAGTTACAGACGCGCTGTTCATTTGCTCGCCTCCGCTATTCAGGATATACAATAAGAGATAATGCCAATTAGTTATAAAAATTATACTAAATTAAGTTGACAACCTAATTATATCCGAATATATCACTTATCACAAGACAAATTACTACCCTATTTTGCCCATCGTACGACCATCTTCCTCAACGCCGCATCAGGAAAATGAATGATTTGGGAAAAAACACAAATGGGCAAAGCAGTAGGTACGCTTTCCTGTTCACGTATCACCATCCCGCCCGTAGGCCCATCCATACCGCAACCCTCATGCCAGGGAGCGTTACAGAGCGTTGGGGCGAGATGTCGGTACGAGGAAGAGGAAAGCGCACCTCGGCTGCGGCCTTGGCACGCACCTACGTTTTTCTTCCACATTCTCGTTCTTTGAGAGGTATTGCCCTAATTGGGATGGCTCAGCGCTCGGCGTGATAGGTGAACCAATCGAAATCCGCCGGGCTGGTGCGCCCATTGTGATTGCTTGTGGCGTATAAACCGAAATAAACACCGGTAAAACCGCCCGCGACTTCAGTGGAGAGATAGCGCGTCGAGGCGCTGGCTAGATGGCGTGCGGGTTGTCCGGCAAGTGCATAGCAAAATGAATAGGCAGAAACGGTCGCCTGTATGGTCAGGGTAACCAATCCAGGAGCAAGTGGCTCCTGAGCCACTACGGCGACCAGATCTCCAATACGACGCCGCACAATAATCCAGCGTTCCCCTTCTTTATAGAGTACAGCGATTTCATAATGATGCTGCTCATTTGCCAATACCGTTAAACCTGCCTCGTGACCTTCCTGGGAGGGAGAGAAGTCTAACAGTGTCTCAACGCAACAGACAAAATGCTGCTGTCTTCTACCCACAAAAGCTGGGGCATCCAGGGAATCCAGCGTCAGAGGCGAACCATAGAAGCGCAACCAGCCAGGACGCTCACTCAGCGACCAATCTTCTGGATAGGGATTGCGTAAATGATTCCAGGAAAAGCGCAATTGCTCGCTATCGAAATCATCACGAGGGGACTCCTGGGGCAAACAGTGCAGTGGCAAAGCCTGCGCCTGCATCTGAAGTTCAACCGTTTTGGATGCGGAAACTTGCGGCCAACCATCCTCGGTCCAGGTTATGGGCGCAAGATAGGTTTCCCGTCCCAGATGGTGATATAAACGATCATGGGGACGAAAGGCCAGAAAGAACAGCCACCAACTGCCATCGTGCGCTTGCAACAAATCAGCATGCCCGGTCCCCTGGATCTCATGCATCGTCTGATCACGATGCGTCAAAATAGGGTTATACGGGCAGGATTCAAAGGGGCCCCAGGGGCTATGGCTGCGCGCAATCGTCGCCATATGTCCATATTCGGTGCCGCCTTCAGCGATCAATAGATAATAATAGTCGCCAATATGATAGAGATGAGGAGCTTCGGGATAACGTCCACCAGTTCCAGGCCAGATATAGCGCGTCTCGGTAAGCTGCTCGCCGCTCTGGATATCCAGTTCACACTGATAAATGCCGATCTCTGGACCATCTCCATTACTGGTCAGGTAGACATGCTCACCATCAAAACACAACGAGGGATCAATTCCCCCTTGAGCCAGCCAGATGGGTTCCGACCAGGGGCCAGCCGGATCTTGCGCCCAGACAAAGAAGTTTCCGCCGCCCGTTACATTCGTGGTGACCATATAAAAACGCCCCTGATGATAGCGCAACGTCGGGGCAAAAATACCTGTTGAACTGTCTATATGTGCGAGTGGAACCTGGCTGGCGCGCGTCAGACAATGTCCAATCTGCTGCCAATGGATCAGGTCGCGGCTATGAAAGAGAGGTATACCTGGAAAATATTCAAAACTGCTGGTAACTAAATAATAGTCTTCTCCCACGCGACACACACTCGGATCAGGATAAAATCCTGGAAGCACCGGATTCGTGTAGGTAATACTTTCTCGCATATTTTCCTACTTGTCTTATTTATTGAACAGCTAAAAAAGACTATCGCCCACTGGTACTAGCAATCCACCGGGCACCTGCGCAGAACTACTGGTTGAGGAGAGTTGTTTCCTTTCTT
Source organism: Dictyobacter arantiisoli (assembly GCF_008326305.1). Taxonomy (GTDB): domain Bacteria; phylum Chloroflexota; class Ktedonobacteria; order Ktedonobacterales; family Ktedonobacteraceae; genus Dictyobacter; species Dictyobacter arantiisoli. The sequence goes on from NZ_BIXY01000011.1 coordinate 59,802, forward strand.
CCTTGAGAAACAAAAAGTAAACCAATATCCCCTCTCTAGCAAAAGAGAGAGAAACTGTCAGCAAACCCGCCATTCTGATTACAAGCCAGCAATCATCCTTTCCATAACAGCCAGACACACACAAAAATCTGCAAACGTTTACAAGAGATAAGAACAGGTATACACTATCAAAAAGGGCTTTGTCAACCTCTTACCTCGACTTTATACAATTTTAGGCTTTTGAGCCTGAGAAAAAGGGCGCGTGCGACGCATTTTCGAGCTCACATTTTCAAATTGTACAAAGTCGAGCTAGAGAGGGTTTGATTCCCAATCCTATCGGGATCTTACAGTTCACCTGCTGGCAGGCGCTTGCGCGCCTGCGCACTTTTTAGTATATATTGTAGAAAAAGTTCTCCGAACTTTTTCTACAATATATACTAAAAAGATGTTTGAGCACCATCGGTGCGAAAACTCATGTGCCAGGATGGCGAAGACCATAGGAATCAAACACTTTGTTATGTACTTTGCTGGCACATATAGAGACGCTTTTTTTCCGTTGTACTCAATTAATATTGATATTCCTTTGCTTCATCCTTCAGTAATTGGTCAGCATGTTCTCATGAACATATTCGTGCAGTATCAAACAAACGCTGCTTAAACTTGACAATAGGAAGTATTTTATGGTATCACAGTAAAAATATATGCAAACGTTTGCATCGACTGGTATGCAAACGTTTTTAGAAAGCGGGTCATGCAGTGCGCAAAAAATCCGATGGAGACAGAAGCACATCTTTACACGATGTGACCATTGTGGATGTCGCAGATGAAGCTGGCGTATCCTATGCCACGGTTTCGCGTGTCATCAATAATAAAGACCATGTGAGCCCAGAAAAACGGGAGCGCGTCTTACGAGCAATGGCGCAGCTTGGTTATGTAGCCAATCTCCAGGCACGAAGCCTGGCTGGTGGCTCATCGCATGTCGTCGGTCTACTCGTCAATTACTTAAGTTCCAGCTATACTATTGAGATTATGCGTGGTATCGACGAGGTGTTACAAACCCATCATTATGACCTGGTCCTCTATACCACCCATACACGCAAAACCAAAGAATCGGCCTATGTCGCCCGTCTCACTCGCCATCTCGCGGACGGCTTGCTCCTGATCTTGCCGCAAGAGACAACATCCTATCTGGACGCACTGCGCCAACGCCGCTTTCCACATGTGCTGGTCGACTACTTGAGTGATGGCGCGTACGCCCCCTCGGTGGCAACCACCAATTTCCAGGGTGCTTATGATGCGATGAACTATCTGCTTGAGCTGGACCATCGACGTATCGGCTTTATCACCGGGGGTCGAGAGACTGGTTGTGCCCAACAACGCCTGGAAGGCTATCAGGCAGCATTGAAGGATCATGGCCTGCCCTATGATCCTCAGCTTGTTTACTATGGTAAATTCTTGCAACCGCAAGGCTATCAAGGGGCGCAAACGCTCTTAAACCTGGCTGATCCGCCGACCGCAATCTTTGCCTCCAACGACTCGATGGCCTTTGGCGTAATGGAAGCGGCCCGTGAGCGTGGCCTGCATCTCCCTGAAGATCTTTCTATCCTGGGCTTTGATGATATACCTCAGGCGGCCCAGGTCCATCCTCCCCTGACAACGGTCCATCAGCCGCTGAATAAGATGGGGCAACGGGCGGCAGAGCTATTGCTCGACTATATGGCAGATCCATTGGCTCCGATAGAGAGAATTGAACTCCCAACAGATTTAATTATCCGTCAATCGTGTCAGAGAAGATCAGAAAGATAAGCATAACAATGAGCGTGATTGTATTTGGAAGTATAAATCTGGATCTGGTGGCGACCGTAGAGCATCGTCCACAGCCCGGCGAGACTCTGCTTGCCAGTGGATTTACCAGTACGCCGGGAGGCAAAGGGGCTAATCAAGCGCTGGCGGCCCGCAAGATGGGAGCTTCAGTCAGGATGGTTGGCGCGGTCGGCAATGATAGCTTTGCGGAGCCTGCCCTTTCCCTTTTACAACAAGCGGGGATTGATCTCAGCCATGTTGCACACCTCAACGATAGCTCCACAGGTCTGGCCTTCATCCATCTCGATGAGCAGGGAGAGAATAGCATTACTGTCGTGTCGGGAGCCAATTATCAGGTTGAAGCACAGGGATTAGCGGCCCTGGAACAAATTTTAACTGCCAAAGATATCCTGGTCATGCAGCTTGAAATTCCGTTGACCAGCGTACAACAAGCTATCGTCATTGCCAGACGCAAAGGAGCCGCCGTACTTATCGATCCGGCACCCGGCGTCAGCGATCTACCCGCAGAACTCTTGCAAGTGGACATCTTTATTCCTAATCGTGGCGAAGCTGAAATGGTCCTCAAGCATTCGATTGAAAGTATTGAACAGGCACGTGAGGCAGCTCAAGAACTGCATCAACGCGGCGCAAAGCTTGGGGTGGTCAAATTAGGAGCAGAGGGCGCCGTCTGGGCCAATGAACAGGGCACAGGCTATCAACCCGCACTCAAAGTCCAGGCCATCGACTCAACTGGCGCTGGTGATGCCTTTGCGGGAGCACTGGCCGCCGTCCTCAATCAAAGCACAGACACAGCACTGGATCTAGCAGCAGCCATGCGTCAGGCATCTATTTTCGCCGCCCTCGCCACCACACGTCTGGGCGCGCAACAATCTTATCCTACCCTGGCCGAAGTGCACCGCCACAACAGCTCCCCTTTACGGGGAGAGGCAAACACGTAATTTTAGAGGATTTGGCCTATTGCGGTGGGAGATTTATGTATTACTCTCCCCGTAAAGGGCAATACCGCTTCAGCAAGGAGAATCATGAAGGGTTTTGTAGGTGCGGCCCGACGTCACAACGGAGGTCCGCTTTCCCATTTCTCGTACGACCAGCTCGCCCCAATGCTCTCTCTATCTCTCTTTTCAGTTGTATACGCCCTCAACTAATCGTTGAGCAGAAGTGACATCGTAGGAGGCTGAATCTCATGGTCATCAGAAACACTGATCACTGCCGTACCGACCGCAAAGAACTCGATCACATGTGAACCCCAGCCGTGACTACCCTCAACGATCTTTGCGCCGACCACACCCTGCGCCCTCAAGCTAGTAGCCTCGGCCTGCATACGCTCCATGGACAGTTCACGCGCATCATATAATGCCTGGGTATAATTGGTCATCTCGACGTTGCGCCCAACACGATTAAACCATTGTCCTAATCCTTGCCGTGACACATGATAAACACAATTGCCCATCACCATGCCAACCGGACGATAGCCCGCTCGCAGCAAGGTCCAGAAGTCCTGACCCGATAAATCAGATGTGAAGGGCATATTATGGGCATTGCGGAAATGCTGTCCACTGCGGGAACGAATAGCCGTGCCAATCGCGACAAACTCAGCCAATGACTCGCCCCATTCATGGCGAGTAACCTCCAGACGTACGCCAACGATCCCATCGGCCCCCAGCGCATTGGCCTCCTCTTCCATCCGCGTCATAGCCAGCTCGCGTGCATGATACATCGCCTGCGTCAGCACATCCATCTCCTGATTCTGTCCCCAGTTTGCCATTTGATAGCCAATATGATAGATAGAGCTGCCAACCACCAGTCCAACTGGATCAAAGCCAGCCTCACGCACCAGCAGGAATTCGTTGACACTGAGATCACTGGTAAAGAGACCTTGATGGGTAGAATCGTTACGCATCGCGCTGAGGCGCTCACGTGCGTGAACGGGTAAATCATTTCCCTGGGGGGGATTCTGTTGTGACATGTATTGCGTACTCCTTACGTTGTGGCTGTTTTTCAGCTTTTATTGACAGTACATTATAAATACGATTTATAGCAAAGTTGTGCTTATCCATTAAAGGTGAGTTCGCGATTTTGGCCATAGCGTCCTGGCCGTAGATCAGTAAACATAAGCGTAGGTCTGGGTGTTGGAATGGTGTGATCCTTTTTCCGTGCGATAATAGCCGTTCCCAGCACAGAAAAATGCACAAACAGATCGAGGTAATTGCGTTTTGGATTATCTGTTTCGTACTCTTCAATGCGCCGATTATTATCAATATGCATGCCGACAATGCCGACTGCATTGAGTGTATGTGCCATGGCGGTTGCTCGCTGCATAGCTTGATGGCAAGCATCGTAGGTGACCTGGGTAAAAGGACCAATCTCCTGATTGACACCACCACCTCCCCACCAACCACGTAACTGCTGCGTCAGTTGGCTCCCTAACGAGACCCAATAGGAACTGTAGCCTGTGACAACGCCAGCGGGATAATAGCCAGCTTGCAAAAGGGTCCAGAATTCTTGTCCCGAAAGATCGCTTAAAAAAGGACGGGCGTGAAGCGGCGTATCAGGCAACTTGATTGCGGTACCAATCGCGGTATATTCGATCAGATTGCTACCCCATGCATAGTCACGCTGCACAAAACGAACCCCAATCACCCCGTGCGCCTTCAAAATGATGGCCTCCTGCTCCAGGCGATTGAGGGCCAGGCGTGCGGCTTCCTGGTGGGCTCCGGAGACCATCCTCATTTCCTGCACCTGTGTATTATAGGAATATTGGCGCGTATATTGCCAGCCGACCTGATAGATCGAGCTTCCCATCACCTGACTGAGGGGTTGATATCCTTGCTCGCGTGCCAGCAACAATTCATTGGTACTGAGATCACTGGTAAACAGGGAATGCCCTTTCTGGGTCTCTTCCTGCAGGCGCTGTTGGGCCCTTGTAGGCAATCCCCCTGCTTCCAGTGACTGTCGACTGACATCCGCCAATTGTTGTTGCTGAAGGAGCCGTTGCTTCTCCTCGGGTGTTTGCCGATTCCAAAACGGCATGTATACCTCCTGACGGTTGCTACGCATTCCTTGAATAGTGCTGCATAGATAGCTACATTCTCTACTCTGAGTATGTTTTCACACAATCAGATTGACACAGGAACAATACCATATGTCATTCAGGACAACCCACAAACCCATAAGATTACAAGAGGAAGCGTTCCAATGCCGCACGCGTCTGAGAGCTGCGGGCCGCTTCATAGGCCAGGCTCAGCGCCAGTTCTTCAATCCATTCGTCCATGGGTATGAGATCAGTTTTGAGTACAATACCGCGCACTATTTTTGCGCGAAAGGTCTGTGGCGGTCTCTGTCGCTCTCTGGTAATACGATATTGGTAATCCCCCAGGGCCACGAAAATCTCTTTGACTGGATGCTCTCGTGAAAAGAGGCTACTATGGCGTATCACCTGCGTTTGAGACGGCAAAGATCCACTTAGCTTGGCCGCCAGAGCCTCCACAAAAGCATTCAGATCCACACTAGTGGCACGCAACGACGCAGCAAACAATTCGACCTGCATCGGTTCGCTTAGCTCATCCGACATCCCACACTCCTTCATTTCAATCCGTCAAACAAAATAAGCCTCTATATTGTACTGTTTTATTATCGATCATTATCATCCATCATGCCAGATACAAGTAGTTCCAGGCACTCAATCCATCCCCATCTGTCACTTCCCTTCCTTTGTAGAATAAACGCAAGCCGACCACGAAAGTAAAAAGCTGACCTGTATGGGCCTGTCCTTATCCTCAACCATAAAAGAAGATGTCCCTTAATTTGCAGCTATTACAGATCCGCCGTTCAGTATAACTATATGAATCTCAGTAAATGAACAATTCAAAATGGATGTTGCCACTCTCTATAAGTACCAAAATTGGACTGCATATCTAATATTGGTGAAGCATTTCAAAAACAAATATACAATTTGTATGACAAAAGTGGAATAGTATAGACCAAAAGTGATACTATCTAAATAACTATCATTCTTATGCTTATTTACAGCTGCTAGTATCCATTACAGAGGTTTGATGCCTCAATACCAAATATACAATTAGGAGGAGATTTGCCTTTCCAACATGAACAGTCTTTTTCTCGATGCTGAGAAGATATAGGGCTTAAATTGCATAAGCGACGTATGGAAAACAGTCGTTACGCAATTTCATATAAACCTATAGATAGTGATATAACGGCGTATCTCTTTTATTTCCTTTGAAGAAGGAAAAGCTTATAAAATAGCGCGCACAAGAAGGAGAACGATATATCATGCCTGATACATCCTTTCTGGAACTGGCTGAAGAGAAAATAGTAAGTGGCAGGCAAGATCAAATCAGATCAGGATTTGACCTGATAATCAACGAGCTAGCACAGATACGTCAGCAACTCCCTGCGAGAGAATGGAAACGGTTTGCAGAAGAAGATTGCCGCAACCATTCCATTATCCAGGTGCTACAACAGGACCCTTTGATCTGGCGTTCGCTTCATCAACCACGTGGTTATGCGGGAGACGGCGAATTGATCGACTTTATGTTTGCAGTTGAAGATGGCTTTACACCTCCTGCACTGCAACAGGCAACACCGCTAGGACAGAAAATTCATCTCAATTCGCTTCAGGAAGAGGGACCACGCGCCGTCCGTTCACGGCGTAGAGTGATTGTAGAAAAAATCAACCAATTAGCGCAACACAAACCCGATCTACAGATTCTCGCCCTTGCCTGCGGACATCTACGTGAGGCTAAATATATTACGGCCCTACAAACAAAAAGCCTGGGACGCTTTATCGCCGTCGATCATGATAAAAATAATCTGGCCGTAGTAGACAAGGAATTCGGTCCCTCAGGGGTAGAGACGGTCGTAGCCTCACTGCGTGACATTATCCGTGGTCACCTGATCCACACTAACTTTGATTTTATCTATAGTGCGGGCCTCTTTGACTATCTCAGTTTACCAACGGCCCAACGTGTCACAGAAATCTTATTTAACAAACTCAATCCAGGTGGACACCTGCTGGTTGCCAACTACGTCCCCAATATCCGTTCTGTAGGGTTCCTGGAAGCCTTTATGAACTGGTGGTTAGTCTATCGGAGTCGACCTGAACTCCTGGCCGTATCGGATACACTACCATCCAGACAGATCAGAAATTACAATGTCAGCATGGACGAATGCCAATACATCGCCATTCTGGACATCGAGCGCAAATAAGTTTCCTTAGAGAGTGCCAGCCTCCCAATACCAGCGGGATCTTGCTGCTCCCTGGCTGGCAGGTGCGTGCGCGCCTGCACCCTTTTTAGTGTGTGGTGTCGGAAAAGTTCTTCGAACTTTTCCGACACCACACACTAAAAAGATGTTTGAGCACCGCAGGTGCGAAAACTCATGCACAGAGATTATGGAGAGCATGGGAGTCCGACACACTCTTAGAGAGTGTCCAAGCTGGCGGGGATGCACAAAGACACCACACCGCTCGGCCGGACCAATCTTGCTAGCTCTTATAGCACAATAATTATACCTTTGTACTTATTGTGCTAGCTCTGCCTGGATAGCTGTCTCAACATCTTTTTTCATCCAACGTGCTCCAACAATGCCAGCCACGCCCGCAAGCAAGAGCGCGGGAACACAGGTGACAGCAATTGCCAGGCTAAGATCCTGACCGGCCAGATTCTGGGCAAAGTGTTGTCCATGCGTTGGATCGAGATTGGTAGCCAGGACACCAATCAAGGCTGGAGCAAAGGCATCTCCCAGCAAATGTCCAATAAATAAAGTAAAGGCCACAGCTAAAGAGCGTAACCACGAAGGAACAACATCTTGCGTGGCGGCCGTACTGGGACCATTGTAGACGGCCAGCAAGGCTACGGTGAGGAAAAAGAAGATTGAGAAAAGAGGGAAGTTCCGTGTGAAGATGGCAACCGTAAAGACCGGAGCGCTCACCAGAAAACAGATGCCACATATCAGGATACGTGCACCGGCATAACGGCGTTGCAGCAGATCAGCAGCGTAACCACCCGAGACATTTCCCACCAGGCCTGCAATCACGATCACCCCGCCGGAATAGATGCCGGTAAATTGCTGGCTCAGATGGAACGTATCCACCTGCTGCAAATATAAGGGTAAATAGGTCACATTGACGCTCAGCACAAAGAACGCGAAAATCTGAATGATCATCAGGATTACAATCGTCTTGATGTGCAGGAGCTGTCTGAATTGAGTCAGCACACCGCGTATTTGCTCCCATTTCCCACTTTCAATAGCGGCTGGAGGCGGTGTTATAACCGCGCTGGCCTCGATCCCATGTAGCAGGTCCTCTTCTTCGTCCGCCTGATTACGTCGGGGTTCGCGAATACGCCAGGTCAAAAAGGCCACAAACAACCCGGGGATAGAAGCGAACAAAAATGCCTCGCGCCACAGCCCCATTCCTCCCAGAATGCCACCCAGCACAAAGCCGACAAAAATACCCATATACTGCGCCACACCCCAGATACTCATAATACGTGCGCGACGTGCGCGATGAAAATAATCACTCATCAACGCCGTGCCCGCTGGAAAGTATCCAGCCTCACCGATACCCAGTACCATACGTGAGCAAAACAGGAAAAGGAAACCACCAGCAAAGGCGGTAAAAGTTGTAGCAATACTCCAGATGGTGACGCAGAGCGCCACGATGTTTTTACGTGGAGCCCGATCAGCCCACAGGCCCAGCGGGATCGTAGCCAGGGTATAGATAATCAGAAAAGCAGAGGCAATATAGCCAATTTGATCCAACGATAGATGCAAATCTTTTGCAATTGCATTTGAAGCACCAGTGAAGATATTGCGGTCCAAATAATTCAGAAAACTGATCGCAAAGAAAAGAGAAAATACATAACGAGGAAAAGAAGAACGTTTGTCAACCTTGACAACGGATACATACTGAGAAGCAGCTTTTTTCTCCATAGGTACCTCCACTCCAGCTATGGGAATAACACGTGGATAATCATAACAGGGCACCATCTCAACCATAACACACATACATCATATTGTATATATTTTTGATAAAAATACAGGGCTATTTAATTTTCCCTTTTCGATCATAAGCAGGATTGTTAAGGGTTGCACCCTTAACCTGGGGTCAGGGGCTGTGCACCGGTCTCTCACCTCCGCGTGCGGCGGAGAAGAAAAAAAAGAAAAAGGGGTATTTGGGGACACCCCAAACCCCGGCAAAGGGCTCGCCGCCCTTTGCAATCCCGCTTGAAAAGCCTTGCGTTCACACCTATGGGGATATCGCCAGGGTTCCTCGTCGTGCGGCGGAGAAGAAAAAAAAGAAAAAGGGGTATTTGGGGACACCCCAAACCCCGGCAAAGGGCTCGCCGCCCTTTGCAATCCCGCTTGAAAAGCCCTGCGTTCACACCTATGGGGATATCGCCAGGGTTCCTCGTCAGGTAACACGTACGGAAGAATAGATGTCAGTGGCCTTGACGACCAGCCTCAAACACGCTGATCCATTCTTCAAAGTGTTTGCCGATCTGCTCAGCAGCTACCTCGGTAGACGCTTGCTTCTTTTCATAGGCCACCACTCCATCCATAAAGCTGGTGCGACCAACCGCAAAGCCAATAAAGCCGGGCACACTGGCCGCCGTCTTCAGCCAATGGATCACGCGATCACTTTCCGCACCGCGTCCCAACACGATCACACCGACATTATCACGACCATTGCGGCGAGCCACCTGGACCAGCTTTTCACAATCCTCACGGCGATCCAGGCCCTCAATTTTCCAGACATCGGGATCAACCCCGGCATCCTGCAACTCCTGAATCGCCTTGATCATCAATGCGGGGCGCATTTGAAGATCGTACGCATTCTTGTCATGATCCAGACGATCAAGTTGGGCAGTTTCAGCTGGCACCAGCAACTCGAACATAAACAGGCGTTGCTTCTGTCGCAAATAGTCAGACAAACGCTTGAGACGCTCGGCCTGACGCTGGTTCATAGCCGCATCGCCCTCTGGATTATAGCGCACAAGGACCTTGGCAAAAGTCGGATCAACAGCCTCGATATGCCGACCAAAATCCTCACCATAGGCAAAATCGAACTCCTCTTGTCCGCTCTTCTCCACCGAAACCGCCGTAATATATCCCTGCTTGTGTGCGTCACGTAGCAGAGGAATCCCAAATTCCTCATCCACCAGAATACCGACCGCATCTTTGGGTGCGCTATGCTGCACCGCATACTTAAAACCTTCGTAAATGATGCGTTTACTATCAGCAACGGCATTTACCTGCTCAACATTCAATGGTTCTTTCCAGCCAAATAAGCTGGTAATATAGGAAGCACGATGATCAAACGGCAATATATAGAGTGGTTTTGTATAGCCCATTGGCATAAACATTCTCCTTCTCATCCAGGACGCTGCAACCCGACCGACAATCAATAAAGTTAAAGAGTCTCCTTTCCCTCACGTCAGCCAGAAAAAAGAAGTTTCAAGGCCTCACCTGAACGCCTGCCGATACTATCCAGAAAATCGCTAACAACATTTTTGCGCAATCTTCCCCAAATAGAAGAAAGGTCCCAATTCTCAAGAAAGGCAAGAGAATTGGGACCTTTGAGCCACGGTGTAGAAGAGGATATTCTTTTAGTAGAGAGGTTGTCCTGCACCCTGACGAGCATAATTGATTAATTCCGTGAATACAGCGACATTCGGCACCTTATTTAATGGTAGTGCCACCCAATTGAACATTTTTCCCTGCTGCTTGATCAGCAGACGCCCCTGATCAACCATAACGTTGCCGACCTGGGGCCAGGGCAAAAGGTCTCCTTTACCTCTGATAATACCTTGCTGGCTAATCTGAAGCGGACCGAAGGGGAGCACCTGTCCCGAATTATATGCAGTGAGCGCCTGAGGCATATGTAATCCCACAACTTCACGCTCGATGCGCGACCCGAGTATTTCCGCATGTAATACCCTTCGGTTATCCACGATAATAGTAGTGCCATCCTGGCGTTGCAGCGTATAGCGATCGCGAACGCTGGCTTTAAAAATCAACAAAACAAAGACACCAAGCAAGCCATAAGATCCATAACGTCGAGTACGTTGCTGATCATGCCAGATAACTGCAATATTTTCCCAGCGTATTGCATCCAGTTTGCTCTCTTTACCAGCAATCAAACCGGCCGAGAATTCATAAATGCGCACATTATAATGTGTTAACCCATAGATGCCATACACAATAGCAATAATGGGAATGATTATCAGTGCATAGAAAATATAATCGGTCAGGAAGAGAAGCGCAAGAAACAAGATGATATCGGCAATAATGATGCCAGCAACGATACCAATCACAGCCAGCGGATTAGAAATGCGCGGCTTGTAGATATGGTTTAATGGGCCAAGCTGGGACGCCATCGCAGCCTGAGCAACCTCCGTCGGCAAATTGGGGGCAATGTTGGGCTGTTGCATAATCAATGTAACTCCTTCCAAAGCTGGAATATAAAAAGATAAATGTAAAAGAAAAAAGCGCATAAAAAGAAAGAAATCTACTTTATGCTTCGCATAGTAAAATACTATACAGGAACAATATTTTCTTTGCAAGCCTGACTTTCTATTCTCTTTCAGATAAATAAAAAAGGAAAACTTTGAGATGCAAAAAACTTATGAGTAAGTTAAAGAACTATCACCTTGTCAAGTTATCTATACCACCAAAAAGTTGTTCCCTATCCAACAAATATTCATCTTTGCTGATTGATTGATGTCCACTTGGAGATTACTATTGTAAACGACGGCTGTTGAATAAGCAACAAAAGAACGATAAACAACAAGGAGTAATCATTGAAAATAATCATTTATGGCGCGGGCGTATTGGGAAGTTATCTGGCACATGCGCTGGTAAGAGGAGGCAATGATGTCACCATGCTTGCCAGAGGAACGCGTATTGAAGAACTGGAGAACAATGGTCTTGTCATTCGCCATGCGCTACAGCGGAAGACGACGGTTGACAGAGTTCATGTCATCAGTACCCTGAGGCCGGATGATATTTACGACCTTATCTTTGCGGTACTACCGTATTCAGATTTACCGGCGGTCTTGCCTGCCCTGGCGGAAAATCAAAGCCGCCATCTTGTTCTTGTAGGTAATAATCCTGATGCTCGTGCTATACAGCAATACCTCAAGGATAACAATGCGGTGGACAAACAGATCGCATTTGGCTTTCAACTCAGCGGAGGACGGCGGGAAAATGGTCGCATCATCAACGTGAGTGGAGGCGGACGGATGGAAATTGGTGGTCTCGATGGCGAACTCACATGGCGTCCTCTGCTCGAAGCAGCCTTTCAACATGCCAGCTATAAACTGGCTTTTTCTGAGCAAATTGACGCCTGGCTGAAAAGTCATATCATCCCCGTTCTGGGAATCAGCTACGCTACCTGTGCCGGGAATGGTAATTTACAAAAAGCGACAGGCGACAAAAAGCTGCTAAAGCAGATCATTGGAGCCTTAGACGAGGGATACAGGGTATTGGAAACGCTCGGGTATCCGCTCATCCCTGCCAGACAGGCACAATTTATTCGCCAGAGACGACGGTTACTTTCCCTGCTCATAAAGATATATGCAATGACCCCGCTCCCCGGGCTGGTAGATCCAATGACACAACTCGATGAGGCGATAGCATTACAGCATGCCTTCAACGAGTTAAAGCAAAAAGCGAACATCCAGACCCCGAATTGGGATGCGCTTGAAAGCTACCTTACCCGGGTTCAAGGATAGACTATTCAGGCTTAAGCCCAGCTCCAGGGCTGGCTGCGGTCTACGTTGGTATTGCCGGTCCAGGTAAATGCGCTATCGTAGAGATGACCATTGGTCAGATACCAGCCAGCCAGCGCCCCGATCTCATCCGAATATTGGCGCAACCAGTTCGGATCGCTCGTTGTGACCCAGCCCGTGTTATAGCCGATCAGCGCGTGTCGCAAAAGTTCAGTTCCACTATATCCAACATTACCAGCCTGATGGGCAACAAGCAAGCAAGAAAGCATAGAACAGAAGGCCCATGTTATCAAACAAAGCGTACTTATCAATCATGAATCACCTACGGACACAGGAGATTAGTCCGGGTCGCCAATGCATAAGAACAAAATCTTCAATTTAGTGTTATTACTAATAAGGAGTTCATGCGGAGAGATGGCATGGGGAGCAAGCAGCCAGACATAGCAGTGAATAAAATGTGAACGACAGAGGTGATCCAGATGAATTCAGTCGGCTCTTGTCTGGTTAGATGGAACATTTTAGTATACAATCATATGCATCTATCACTTTTGTATGCGCACACCGGGGTACACATACAGTATTTGTGTTTTCGCATCTCTCAATGAGAGGATTTAGAGAAAGCTAAAAGGAACATGCCAAGTACTACCAAAAAAAGCGCGGCTGAGAACCGCGAAGGGGGCCAACGGCAGCAGCGGCAACGGCGCTATGTCAGAGAACAGGCAAAAAAGCGTAAAAAGGAAATAGCTATTTGGAGTGGCGTGGCCGTTGCGTTAGTCCTGATCATTGGCATCATTATTTATGCGGTCAATAGCCAGCAAAGCCCTGGGGACATTGCAGGAGTCGTGAGTTACAGCGGATTGACGCGCAACCACGTCACGACCAAGGTAAACTATAAGCAAAATCCACCTGTAGGAGGAGATCATAATCCCGTCTGGCTGAATTGTGGCGTCTATGATCAACCTGTCCAAAATGAGAATGCGGTCCATGCCCTGGAGCACGGGGCCGTCTGGTTTACTTACCAGTCTACCTTATCGGATGACCAGATCGCACAACTACGGCAGCTCGTCAAAGGACATACATACGCCATACTTTCGCCCTATAACAACTTGCCAGCACCTATTGTTGCCTCAGCATGGGGCTTACAATTAAAAGTGAACAATGCAAATGATCCACGCCTGGCTCAATTCTTAAAAAAATATGAGCAAGGACCGCAGAGTCAGGAGCCCGGAGCCGCCTGCAGCGGTGGCACAGGAAATCCTATTAGTCAATAATGTTGGAACATTCCTATCCATAAATCGAATAGTCGCTCTCGTGCACCCTTATTTATCCATTGAGAGTGGGAAGAGTTCAATTGAGAATAGAGGCAAGGATGATTGCCTCTATTCTCATCTGTTTGGATGATTTATGGCAAAAAGGTAAGAGCCTCTAGTGATAAATGAGGCCGGGAATTTCATTATTCATGCGTGCAGTCCGCATACGTGGCAGGAACACGTTCTGATAGAGTTCAAAGGCGTCTTCATAACCCTCATCGCACTTGTTTGGATACAATCGATAACAGGCCTCTGACATATTGTAGTGGAGGAAGAATATGCTCGAGTGAGGAATGGTTGGCAATTCTCCATATGCTTCACCTTCTACCTCATCTATGTCACCCTCAACCCATCCTTTTAAAGCGGGGTTGATATATAATCCCTGTATTATATTCCTGTTATCACTCTTCATACAAGATAATTCCAATAGCGTGAAATCTTTTCCACGCAGGACGACCTGAAGCGTATGTCCGGCATCCGCAAACTCGGTAAGGAGGGCACAGAGACTACTTACATTTGTTTTGCCAGGAATAATTGAGATGCAGAAACGTGTAGACGCGACATCAAGGGGGAAACGTCCATCCGCACACAGCCGATCATCAGCCGTACGAGTGATTTTCTCATAGATACGTAACGTTTGGATTGACGCATCTATTGGAGCTATAACACGCGCTCTTATAAAATCTCTATGCCCCGGTAGCAGATTTGTCTTCTTCTGTACATCGAGCACAGCGTGTATTTTGAATAAATTCTGGAGCAGAGCAACAAAAATATCAAGTGTCGTTGTCATAGTCGCCTCGTACAGTTTTGCCTTATCTTTCATATTCAAAAAGAGATCTAATCAATGTGCAGCGCTTGTCTGATTGGGCACCTCAAGGATAAGATGATTCATATGGAGTGGGATAGAATGATCTCAAGAACTTCTTCCTTAAAACAGGAGAATATTGAATATTTTACCACAACAGATAGCTGGCACACAACTATCCTATATTCTCTCTTCATCTGTCAAAGTACGCGCTAAAAGAGGTGAAGGGCTTTTTCAGGGAGGCCCCCAGGATGTTCATTGCTCGCTTCTCAAGCGGAATTACAAAGAGGATTGTCGGCGCTAGAATTTGTTGCAATGTAGCGAAGAGACAGGTCATAGCGTGTCAAAGAGTGGTATACTCTCAGAGATCGGGCGTTATACAATACCCGATCAACAGTAAGTTGAAGAGGAGATTAAATGATGTCAACCAAATTGACAGACCAACCCTCCTGGAGGGCACTTAAAGACCACTTTCAAAAGACTCATGACCTTCATCTGAGGACACTCTTTGCCGAAGATCCAAAACGCGGTGCGCGTTTCACTCTTGAGGCGGAAGGTCTTTATTTAGATTATTCTAAAAATCGTATTACCGATGAAACACTCAAATTATTATTGAATCTGGCCGAGTCGGTTGGTTTGCGTCAACGCATTGATGCGATGTTCAGTGGTGAAAAGATCAATGTGACGGAGAAGCGTGCGGTATTGCATGTGGCTTTGCGCGCCAACAAAGATCAGTCCATTATAGTTGATGGTCAAAATGTGGTTCCTGAAGTACATGCCGTGCTGGATAAGATGGCTGGCTTTGCGAACCGTGTCCGTAGCGGTGAATGGAAGGGCCATACCGGCAAACGCATTCGCAATATTATCAATATCGGTATCGGCGGATCTGATCTCGGCCCCTATATGGCCTATGATGCCTTGCGCTATTATAGTGATCGCAATCTGACCTGTCGCTTCGTGTCGAACGTCGATGGCACCGACTTTGCCGAGGCTGTCCACGATCTAGATCCCGAAGAGACACTCTTCATTGTGGTGTCTAAGACCTTTACGACAATTGAAACCCTGACCAATGCTCGTTCGGCCCGCGCTTGGAGCCTGAACAAGTTGAAGGATGCCGGTGCGGTTGCGAAACACTTTGTAGCTGTCTCGACCAATGAGAAGGAAGTCGCTAAATTCGGTATCGATACCGCGAATATGTTTGGTTTCTGGGATTGGGTCGGTGGCCGCTATTCCTTTGACTCAGCCGTTGGCCTCTCCTTGATGATCGCCATTGGTCCCGAGAACTTCAAAGAGATGCTGGCTGGCTTCCATGCGATGGATGAGCACTTCCGCACCGCTCCTTTTGAGCAGAATCTGCCAGTCCTGCTGGCCTTGATCGGCATCTGGTATAACAACTTCTACGGCGCTGAAACCGTGGCAATTCTGCCGTATGATCAATATCTGGATCGCTTGAGTTCCTATTTACAACAGCTCGATATGGAGAGCAATGGCAAACATGTGGACCTGGAAGGAAATGTGGTCAATTATCAGACCGGCCCAATCATCTGGGGTCAGCCTGGTACCAATGGTCAGCACGCCTTCTATCAACTTATTCACCAGGGCACCAAGTTAATTCCTGCTGATTTTATTGGCTTCAGCCAGACGCTTAATCCGGTAAAACCACATCATGATCTGTTAATGGCAAACTTCTTTGCGCAGACCGAGGCTCTGGCCTTTGGTAAGACGTCTGAAGAAGTGGCCGCCGATGGTGTCGCCGACTTCCAGGTTGCACACCGCACCTTTGAAGGTAATCATCCTACCAACACGATCCTGGCGGAGCGCCTGACCCCTGCGCTGCTCGGAAAGCTGATCGCGCTCTATGAGCACAAAGTGTTTGTGCAGGGCACCATCTGGAACATCAATTCCTTTGATCAGTGGGGCGTTGAACTGGGTAAAGTGCTCGCCAACCGCATCATTCCCGAGCTGGAAAGCGCCACAGAGCCCCAGCTCAAGCACGATAGCTCAACCAATACTCTGATCAACCACTATCGCCAGCAACGCAAGGCTGAATAGTATTCAATACATTCAAGTTTCACAAAAGAAGAGTCCTCTCTATCCCTCAATACGAGGTGGAGAGGACTCTTCTTTTGTGAAACCATTACTCTATCTTGAACGAGATAGGAGCAATGAAAGGCCCATTTCGACTTCCATGGGTCAGGTATACTGTGCGATAGGACAGAGTAGAATAGCGTAAATAAGGAAGAGAGGCATGTATGGAATATCGTATTTTGGGCCGTAGTCAACTGCACGTTCCGGTGATTGGCATGGGAACCTGGCGGACGTTCGATGTGCGCGGTGAGTCTGCTTTGAAGAACGCCCACGCGGTAGTTAATAATGCACTCGCCCATGAAGTGACATTCTTCGATTCTTCTCCAATGTATGGGGCCTCCGAGCATGTGCTGGGCGAGACATTACGGGGACGCCGCCGTGACGCACTGGTCGCAACGAAGGTCTGGGCGAGGACGAGGAGCGAGGGACAGGCACAGATTAAATATGCACTGGCTTGCTTCGAGAATCTGGTGGATGTCTATCAAATCCATAATCTGGAGAATTGGCTGGAGCACCTCGCCTTGCTAGAAGGCTACCAGGCTAGCGGGCATGTACGCGCCATCGGAGCCACTCACTACAGTGCCAGCGCCTTCAAAGAACTGCGCACAGTCATGCGGACTGGCCGTATCTCGGTCATCCAGATTCCCTATAATCCATTGCAGCGCGAAGTTGAAACAGAGATTTTGCCGCTGGCAGCCGATCTGGGCATTGGTGTGATCGTAATGCGTCCCTTTGGCGAGGGAAGTTTGATGCGACGCATCCCTTCAGCACAGGATCTAAAGCCACTGGAAGGCTTTGGTGTGACGACCTGGAGTCAGGCACTCCTTAAGTGGGCCCTCAGCGATATGCGTTGCCAGATCGCCATTCCAGCCACTAAAAATATCCAACATGGCAGCGAAAATGCAGCAGCAGGCACCCCACCCTGGTTTGGACAGGAAGAACGAGCCCTCGTCGCACGCCTGGCAACCCGCTCTAACTAGAGAGAGAGAAAAAAAAGCCCTGGTACAGAGTCGCCGCATACTTGCCGCGAGCCTGTACCATGCTTATTAAGCTTATTTTTACGCGTGTCGTGTCTCACGCTTATTTGTGCGCCTGATTGATCGCCTCAAATTCCTCGGGTGTCAACTTGATCGTTGCACCAACGACATTCTCTTCAAGGTGTTTGACCGAGGAGGTGCCAGGAATTGGTAGGATGGTTGGTGAACGATGCAGCAACCAGGCAATAGTGATCTGGCTCGGCTGAACCTGATGTTTTTTAGCAACGGTATCCAACGCGCCACCAGGTCGGGCCAGATCGCCACCACCCAGGGGGCCCCAGGGAATAAAACCAATGCCCTGCCTGGCACAGATGTCGATCAGCTCATCCGATTGTTGAGGCGTCATACGCTCGGATTCGTGATTTGAGAGATTGTAACGATTCTGAACAGTCACAATCGGGACAATCTTTTGCGCACGAGCCAGTTCGTCGATAGTGACATTCGAGACACCAACATGGCGAATCTTGCCCTCTTGCTTCATCTTTGCCACCTCGCCCATGGAATCCTCAAAAGGCACCCTGGGATCTGGACGGTGGAATTGATAAACATCAATGTGATCCACACGCAAGCGGCGCAGGCTACCTTCCAGAGCCTCCCGCAAATGAGCAGGACGCCCATCTTGCGGCCACTGATTGGGACCGGTACGCAACAGGCCACCCTTGGTAGCGATCACAAGATCCTTTGGATAGGGATAGAGCGCTTCAGCGATCAGTTCCTCACTGACATTGGGGCCATAAGAATCAGCGGTATCAATAAAATTGATACCCAGTTCCAGGGCACGGCGTAACACAGCAAGTGAGCCCTGCTTATCCTTTGGCTGACCCCAGATGCCATCGCCAGTAATGCGCATTGCGCCATAGCCGAGACGATACACCTGTAAATCTCCACCAATTTTAAAGGTTCCACTCTCAGTTGCGGGCTGGTTTTGTATATTTGTCATATCTTAAACCCTTCCTTGCTCTTTTGTATATGTCGACCTGCCGCTTGTCAGATACACAGGTCGTCTTGTTGTCTATCTTGTCCTTGTTGTCTATCTTGTCCTTGTTGTCTATAAGGTGGATAGCATTCCCACAGACATTAGCATGCGTCTAACAATCAGCAAAAAGACTCTCTTTATTCTACTCATTGCGGATGCAATAAGTAACACGCATCATCCCGCTTTTCATTCCAAACTCAACAATAAAAGCAACAAGATAAGCTCTAGAAAGGCATTTCCGTTATCTGACAGTAATGCTTTTCTTTTTTTTATTATGGCTGTTTTTCACGCCTATGTAGTTTATTTAATAGGAACATTAACCACATTTCTTATTTTACGCGCCTCATTTGATAGCCTGTAGTTGCATAAAACTTCACACCAGAATAGCTCCTCAATCCCCTCCACTGGCAGGTGCACGCTCATTTTTTCATTGCTCTCAGATGGTATATATGCATCATCAGGAAAAATGTCGATAAAATGAGTGAGGAAGCGTTCTTTTCTCTTTGCTTGCCAGTCTGGGAAACGAGACTAAATAGAATTGTGTTATGCTACTTTTATCTCTCAAGGTGAATGAACACTTTGAACAATCGTTTACGTCTTGTCGGATATTCATCCTGTACGTATCACGAACATTCACGCATAAGTGGAAAGAGGTTACAATGAAGTTTGGAGTCTGCACATCTATTCGGACTGTTCAGATCCTGCAAGATATTCAATTTGATTATCTTGAAGAGGCTGTACAGCGTTTTCTGCTCCCTGAAGGCTCCCAAGAGGATTTCGAGGATAATCTACGAGCTGTGCGAAAGCTAGCATTTCCAGTAGAAGCTGCTAATTCACTCCTACCTTCTAATCTTCCGATTATCGCAACCCCTGAACGCAAGATTGATGCCGGTCGTCTGGAAAACTATATGAAGACCACGCTGCGCCGCGCCGAACAGGCGGGTATTCGGATCATTGTATTTGGCAGTGGGGTCGCACGTACCAATCCAGAGGGCTTTCCTAAAGCTGATGCCGAACAACAGGTTCAGGAACATCTGGCGACCTGGAGTAGCTGGGCCAGGAATCATGGCGTACAAATTGTGCTTGAGCCGTTGCAATATGCAGAAACAAATATCTTCAATACTGTCGCGGAAAGTGGCGAGATGGTCCAGAGGATTGTGGAGAGTGGCGCACGTCTGTTAGCTGATACCTACCATATGGCCCTCAATCAGGAGAACCCGACATCCATGATTCCCTATGGACCGCTGCTGCGCCATGTACATGTGGCTGAGAAGCAGGAGCGCGCGGCTCCTGGTCGGTTTGGAGAGGATCAGCGTCCCTATTTCGCAGCCCTGAAGCAGGCTGGCTATGATCAGCGAATCTCGATTGAGTGTAACTGGGTTGCGTTTGAACGCGAGCTAAATCCAGCCCTGGCCGAACTCAAGCGCCAATGGGCCGAGGCATAGACAAAACGCGACATATCACGAGAAGAGGTTGTTTGTTATGACATATCGGCAACATCCGCATCAGCAGTCCGCAGCACTGCACAAATTGGTCACTGAGGATGCCGTGGGCCTGCTGCGAGGCCGCGCCGGGAAGATGGCGGTACTGGGCAGTGAGGACGGTAAGCTTAAACTGGATTGGGTAGAAGGGATTGCCCGCCTGCTAGCCGATCCAGATGGATTGGAAGCGGTGGAAAATGAGGCCAGGGCACTCTGGGAACAGGGGATTCGGCATATTATCTGGGCTGGGATGGGTGGCTCTATCATGGCGGTCCGCGTTTTAAAACAGATGGGCTTCGGTGATGCCAGCGCGGAGACCGGCATTACCATTTATCCGCTGGATAGCACTGATCCAGCGGCCTTAAACACGATACTGCAACAGATTGCACAGGCCAAACAACAGCCCCTCACGGCATCCAATAGTGAGCTCAAGACGCTCTTGGAGGATGTGATGATGGTAGGCGTAGCGATGGGCATGACATCAGAAGAACCGATTACCCATCTGACCTGGTTTACGCAACTGCTGGAACAAGCAGGGCTATCCCCGGCAGCCCATCTGCTGGTGATGACCCTGCCAGACTCGTATCTGGATCGCTTCGCGCGCGCCCAACACGCTCCCAGCCGTCCCTTGCAACTGGATGGCGGTACCGGGACAGGAGGTCGCATGAGCGCGCCTGCTACCCGTGTCTTTCTACTACCAGCGGCGCTCTATTTATCCCGCCAGGGGCCAACAGCAGGAAAGTTGCGTCAGGTACTCAGCAAGGCCTGGAACGACCACAATCTGGAACAAGCGATGACCCAGCCAGCCCGACATCCTTTTGTGCAGCTTGCCGCAGCCCTGGCGGATACAAGCAGCGCGGGAGCTTGCCGCTTGCTGCTCAACGCGCCCGCCCCCTGGGATACTCTTTTTAGCTGGATTGAGCAGTTGATGGAGGAGAGCCTGGGCAAAGGTAAGCAAGGTGTCGTCATTTTCCAGGATCAGGAACTCAATGCACAGGCAGCAGATTTCCAGCATACAGGCACGTTGCGAGTCGTGCTCAGTGCGGATACTCAGCCAGTGACCACGACAACCCACGAAGAATTGCCGAGCTTTATGCTCCATCAGCCCTACCTGGCATCCACAAATCCCCTTGACCGTCTGGCGGCAGTCGCCACATGTTTCCTGGGCTGGCAATTGAGTATGGCTCTCTATGGCTATCTGCAAGACATTACCTTTGCCGGACAGCCTGCAGTCGAGGCATATAAAGCCGGAGCACGGAGCCTGCGCAATCTGCCAGATCCTTTACAGCCCCTCTACTCCTGGCCTGTGACCTTTTCTGAAGGCTCACTGAAGCTGTATGCACCGCTTAATGTTATAGAACAGGCAACGCCAGCAGCGGTTCTGGCAAGCACGCTCAAACGCGTACGACCTGCTTATTTGGATTGTACGATCAACGGCGAGGTTTTCCCAGAGCTGAAAGATGCCCTGGCACAGATCGTTTTTCCGCTGGCGAACCGCTTGCTCGGTATCCCTGCCAAGCTGCGTCAGGCTCCCGCGGACTATCATTCTACCGAGCAGAGTGAGATGGATGGGCCGCCTGATCTGGTCAGCCTGCGTATCCTGTTCCATCAACATGAACACATTCAGCTCGGAACATACAGTGATACCTTCCTGCTAGCCCAGGCCGTGAGTACCTGGCAAGCAATGATCGGACAAAACCGCCAATGCTTCTTGCTGGTTATCGATGGCAGCGCCCAACAGGCGGCGAGCCAACTCACCGGCTATCTAAGGGGCGTGGTACAAGAGCTACGTTCATAAAGCCTCTCAGCAAATAGTATTCAGATGATGCATCCAAAAAAACACATGAGGTAAAAACAGATGACAACGAAAATGCGTTTTGGGATCGTTGGCTGCGGAGTTATCGGTCCGACACACGCGGAGGCAATTCAGACCCTGCCTGATGCAGAACTGGTGGCGATCGCCGATATTGTGCCTGAAAAGGCTCAGAAGATGGCGGACAAGTTTCATGTGACGGCCTATACTGATCTGCAAACCATGCTTGAGCAAGAGCAGCTCGATATTGTCGATGTCTGTACACCCAGCGGCCTGCATGGTAAACATGCCTGTCAGATCATGCGCGCGGGCAGTCATGTGATCATCGAAAAACCAATGGAGATTCAACACGAGCGCATCGCCGAGATATTAGCAGTACAGCGTGAGACGGGAAAGAAGCTGGCAGTTATCAGTCAACACCGTTTCGACGAGTCCTCACAGCGCCTGCATGAACTGGTTGGGCAGAAGGAATTGGGGCGGATTGTAATGGGCAATGCCGCCATTCCCTGGTGGCGCTCACAACAATATTACGATAGTGGGGCCTGGCGCGGGACCTGGGAACTCGATGGCGGTGGCGTGCTCATGAATCAATCGATCCACTCAATCGATATCCTGCAATGGCTAATGGGGCGTGTGAAGAGCATTTATGCCTATACCGATACGCTCGTCCATAAAATGGAGACAGAGGACGCGGCGGTAGCCATCCTGCGCTTCGAGAACGGGGCACTGGGCACGATTGTAGCCACAACCGGAGCCTATCCAGGCGTTACCACACGTATTGAGGTCTTTGGAGAGCGCGGCTCAGCCGTGATTGAGGATGACCGGCTCAAATATCTGCGTCTCGCCAGTGAAGATACGGAAGAGGCCGGACCCTATGGTGGCGGGAAGAAACATCAAGCGGACGTTGAAACAGACCAGAAGGATACAGCCAGTGATCCAGCAGCCTTACAAGCGACCACCCATGCGCGTCAGATCGCGGATATGATGCGTGCGATACGCGAAGATGGTACGCCACTGGTTGATGGATATGCCGCCAGTCATCCTGTCGAGATCATTCTTGGCATTTATGAATCCGCCCGCACGGGTAAAGAGGTAACATTATCATGATTCATTTATCCGCTTTTGCAGATGAAATCTCACCTGACCTGAATGAACAAATCGCGGTTTTGCACAGCGAGAATATTCACTATATCGACCTGCGTTCGGTCTGGAAGGTCAATGTGCTTGACTTCTCAGATCAGCAGATCGAGGATATCAAGCGGACACTCAAGGAGGCCAGGATCGGTGTGGCTGCGATTGGCTCGCCAATCGGCAAGGTGCCCATAGATAGTTCGTTCGAGGAACAGTTGCACCGTTTTGAGCGTGCCCTCAAAATCGCCCAGGCCCTCTCAGCGCCCTACATCCGCATCTTCTCCTTCTATCCGCCCATCCAGGATGAAGCTGGCTCAAGCAATCCAGCGGCCTATCGGGATGAAGTGCTCAGCAATCTGCGCGAAATGACCAGATTGGCACGTGCCGCTGGAATTATCCTGATTCACGAGAACGAGAAAGCCATCTACGGTGACAGTATCGAGCGCAACGTGGACCTGCTCAAGAGCATCAATGATCCCCATTTTCGCGCGGTGCTCGATCCAGCGAACTACCTGCAATGCGATCAGGTTCCCTATCCAGGCGCGTACGAAGCCATTGCGCCCTGGCTGGAATATGTCCACGTCAAAGATGTACGAACCGACGGCACGATGGCAGTAGCCGGGGATGGAGCGGCAAGCTGGTCTGCGATCCTGGAACGTCTGCGCAGAGATGGCTATGCGGGCTTTGTGGCCCTCGAACCGCATCTTCAGTCAGCAGGACAATATCAGGGCTTCAGTGGACCGGAACTATTCCACCAGGCCTCACGCGCCCTGCAGGATCTCCTGCGCGCCATGGGTTGGTCCTATGCCTGAGTGAAAGGAAACAGAGTACTAGTACTGCGTTACAGTTCATTTGAAGGAATGGGAGAGAGAATGGGGCACAGCCCCCAGTCAAGAGGCTGCCGTCCCTTGCATCCCCGCTCTAGTCCCTTCAAATGAGCTTTGACGCACTAGAGACAAACGGGCTTTTTCCTGCTATGATTGAGGTAAATCATAGAGGAGCTTAGCTGTATCCATGACGTTATTTGTAGTGACACCACTCCTGGTTGAATTAGATGCCTTGACCGAAGGTCTGGTCAGGCGGGGCTTTGAAAAACAGGATATACAGGTCGGTAAATTGCCTGTACGTTTCTTTGCGGAACTTAATCTGGCCCTGGCGGTGGGCGGCCTTGGCAAATCTCAATGTGCCGTACAAACCCAGCATTTGATCGATAATTATAAGCATGTAGATGGTGTGATCTGTGCTGGCGCGGCCGGGGCCCTGGCGCAAGAGATTGCAGTGGGTGATCTGGTGGTGGCACGCGAGACCGTTGAGCACGACTTTAAACATAAATTTATCAAGAGCCCCCTGCCACGCTTCACCGCGTCACCGGACATCCTGGCTCAGTTGGAGCAGAAAGCCTTCTCAACCACTAACTTCACCGTACATTATGGCAATATGGCGAGCGGCGATGAGGATATCATTGAGACCGAGCGCGCTCAGGAGATTCGCGCCCTGACTGATGCGATTGGGGTGGCCTGGGAAGGGGCTGGAGTGGCACGCGCCTGCCTGTTCAGTCAGATCCCCTTCCTGGAGATACGCGGCATCAGCGATACCGCCAACCACGATGCGCCAGCCGACTTCCTCAGCAATGTAGGTCTGGCTATGGATAATCTGGCCGCCCTGCTCGTCAACCTGCGCAGCTAACCACAGCCGGTCAGCTTATAAGTACATCCTTATCTGGCCAATACCAGCGCGATCTTGCGGCTCCCTGGCTGGCAGGCGCGTGCGCGCCTGCGCCCTTTTTATTATGTGATGCAGAAAAGGTTCGAAGAGCCTTTTCTGCATCACATAATAAAAATCTGTTTGAGCACCGCAGGTGCAAAAACTCATGCACAGAGACCATGGAGACCATAGGAGGCTGACACTTTGTTAGAGAGCAGCCGTGGATAGCTGGCGGCGGGTCTTTTTTGGCTGGTTGCTATAGCCTTCATGCTGCAAGAGCCATTGCTTGCGCTCCAGCCCGCCCGCATAGCCGGTGAGCGATTGATTGGCTCCAACAACCCGATGACAGGGCAGGACGATGGCGACAGGATTGAGCGCATTGGTACCGCCAACCGCACGATAGGCTGTCGGATTGCCCAATCGGGCCGCTAACTCACCATAGGTAATGGTCGTGCCGGATGGGATATTGCGCAATGCCTGCCAGACCTGCTGCTGAAAAGGCGTGCCACCAGTGCTGACAGGGATAGTATCCAGGGAGTGATAGTCACCTGCCAGATAGGCACGCAGGCTGCTACTGAAGCCACAGGGATCGATCGCGGGCTGCAGATGGATGGAGCGATAGCGCTGTTCAAGCAATCTCAGCATGCGCGGCTCGTAATCAGTATAGTCGAGGGAGCACAGCCGCTCACCATCCACAACAAGCACAATCGGGCCAATGGGCGACTCGACTGTATCATAGAGTAACTCTTTCATCCCTTGATCCTTTCATGGGTAGCTGGTCGCTCGCTGGCACCATAACGATACCCGAGCAGACATTCGGTTGTACTCCAGCATAGCCGATCTGACAAGTTCTGGCTAGCGGTTTTCGGACATGAGCATCACATTACATCCTCTATGAGCCAGTATATACAGCACGGTCATGTCCGAAAACCGCTAGTCGTGGGCATAGTTTTCGAGTATCCTATATGCATGGAAACAGCAAGCACTATTCATACAGATTTTGATCTTTGCTATCGTGCGCTGCTCAGCCGTGATGCACGCTTCGATGGGCGCTTCTTTACCGCGGTGACCACAACGGGCATTTATTGTCGACCTATTTGCCCCGCCACGACGCCGCTAGAACAGCATGTACGCTTTTATGCTTGTGCGGCCGCAGCGGAAGCTGCAGGATTTCGTGCGTGCCGACGCTGCCATCCTGAGGCCAGTCCTGGATCGCCAGACTGGAATGTGCGCGCCGATCTGGTGGCCCGTGCGCTGCACTTGATTGCTGATGGCGTTGTCAATACGGAAGGGGTTCGTGGGCTCGCCCAACGGCTCTCTGTGAGCGAACGGCATATTCATCGCGAATTGGTGGCCGAGGTTGGCGTAGGACCGCTGGCATTGGCTCGTAGCAGGCGCGCTCAGACAGCACGTCTGCTGCTTGACCAGACATCACTCTCACTAACAACTATTGCCTTCAGCGCTGGCTTTAACAGTATTCGCCAGTTCAATGAAAGTATGCAAGCGGCGTTTGGTTGCGCTCCATCAGAACTGCGTCAACGCACCTGCCCTGCCAATAATGGAGATGGCAAGCTCACATTACGTTTACACTATCGCCCTCCCCTCGCGCTGGATCCGCTGCTGGCCTACCTTGAGCGCCGAGCGCTACCGGGGATCGAAGAGGTCAGTGCAGGATGCTATCGACGTACAGTAGCCTTTCAGCGTTCACGAGGTATTATCGAGATTGAGCCCATTGCTGGCAAAAATGCCTTGTTGGTTCATCTGCAGCTCAACGATCTGAGTGAGCTTGGTCTGATCGTGCAGCGCTGCCGCCAACTCTTCGATCTGGATGCTGATCCAGCAGCTATCGCGGACATCCTGGGGGCTGATCCATTGCTTGCCTCTCTTGTCGAGGCACAACCGGGACTGCGCATTCCAGGTGCTATCAATGGCTTTGAACTGGCGCTACGGGCTATCCTGGGACAACAGGTATCCATAGCGGGAGCCAGAACGCTATGCGCCCGTATGGTTACTAGATGCGGAGAAAAAATCTCTGAACCCCAGGGTTCACTGACGCATTTCTTCCCAACACCAGAGCAAATTCTGGCCGCCGACCTGCAAGGATTGGGATTAACACAGGCACGAATCCAGGCGATCCAGGCCCTGGCCCGGGCAGTCGTCACTGAAGGATTGGGATTGGAACGAGACGCGGAGCGAGAGCGTACCAATGCACAACTGCTCTCCTTACCAGGGATAGGACCCTGGACCGCATCCTATATCGCCATGCGTGCCCTGGGTGATCCCAACGCCCTGCCAGCCACTGATCTGGGCCTACGTCACGCTTTTGAAGCACATGGCCTCAAAACCGATGCTCGTAGCATTCTATCCTATGCTGAAAAGTGGCGTCCCTGGCGCGCCTACGCCACCCATTATTTATGGAATACCCTCTAAACCAGACAAACAAATAGCAAGAGGCCTACTACATATGATTGTTAGTAGGCCTCCTTTGGCTCTCCGTCCTTCCGGGTGGTGGAAGAGGGAAGGTGCGAGGACGCCTCGCGCTCCGTCAGGGTCTGCCACCCCTGCACCCCGCTTTCACCCTAAAGTATGTAGCCCCCCTTTTATTATGATCAATCACTTATAACAATAAATCCCTCCTGCTAGATGACTTTACATTTGATGTTCAAAGTTTTTATACGTTCTTCTATAGTAGTCATCCATAGATGTGGCTTTTTGAATACATTCACCTCTTTGCAGAGAAAGCTTCTCTCGTATGAGTAGCTTCTATGCACGATCATTGCCCGAAGCCACACTCTTCGCGAGGAGGCGATAGAATGGATCAGCAAAACAAAGATAACCTTGCAGATAATCAAAAACCGCTGCCACCCTGGTTGATAGTAACGTGCCGCAGGCTGTGGAAATGGCAGGCGCTCGCCTGGGGACTCTTTCTCTATGATATCCTGATGAATTCCTTAGCTAGCCTCCTGACCATACCTTCCGCCTTTTCAATTGGCTTGCGTGGGACGCTACTAGAAATACTCTATTCAAATCGTTACCTGCTGATCACGGTAATTTTGCTAGATATCATTGTTGGTATTATTGCTCGCTTCCCCCTATCGGAAACGACAAGCCAGACCCCCAAACTACTTTTCGCTCCTATACATCTGATAAGTAAAAAGCTCATGACGGTCATAATTATCGTAGTAACCTTTATTCTATTGATCTTGCCATTATTATCTGCCCTTCCTGCACTTACGCATGCCTTTGCGCCGACAGGGTTGGGACTACATGAAATTCATAGTGGAGAATACTATGGCATCTGTGATGGCAGTTGTAGTTTTGATCTACAACGCATGGATGGTCAGCTGAAAATAGAGGCGCGGCAGGCTTTTCAGTCCCATCAATCCATACTGGGTTGCTCTTATCTGGATTGGGCCAGAGAATATGATACCACCGATGCCGAGGCGAATATTTATTATGAGGATCAGCAGTGCAAGAGTACTTTCACAGGTCGCTACATTACTTATTTAGCAGTGGTCGCCAGTTCTACAAATGCAAGTATTCTCAATTACAATCGTGATCTCATGCAAGGACTCTACATTGCACAAAAAGAATACAATGATAGCCATTCTGTTGGAACGCATATCAGGATCTTGCTGGCCGCAGGTGGCGATCCTGCGGGCCCCGGGGCGGACGGCATCCAGCAATCCCTATTCAATCAGATCAATCAACTGGAGCAAACAAATACGATCAATGCCATCGTAGGCTTGCCGTTTGGCTTTGATACGCTGACTAACCTGTTAAGCGGGCAGGGCATCCCTATCATCTCCATCGCTCCTACGATCTCTAGCAAAGCGATTGCCAATTATCTCAGTATCGTTCCTTCATTACAGGATGAAGCCAGATCGGCATTTGAGTATATGAAGAACTCATTGCATGTGTGTAAAGTTTCGGTCGTCTATAGCAGCACAGATGTCTATTCAGTGGCCCTTGAGAAAGCCTTCTATACAGCCTTTGGTGGCTCATTAGTATCAGCATTAGATTATGCCGATAATAGCAGCTATAGTATCGATCAAGTGGTGCAAGATTTAATTGATAACAGCCCTGATCTGGTTTACTTTACCGGCCCGGCTGAAGATGCTGGTTTGATGATGGAAAAGTTGAATGAACATCAACAAAAAATGAAATTCATGGGAGGCGATAATATCTATCAATTTGTGCATGCACCGCAGGCAAGTAAGGCCGAATTCGACAATATGTACTTTACCAGTTATGCATTTCCCGATGAGTGGCGCGCCCAAAAGATAGCACAAGCACCTGCATTCATCAATGACTACAAGCAAGCGTTCAATCCAGATCTAACTCATACTGGAAATCCCTATACGTATACACGATCTGATAGCGTGGCGATACTGGGCTATGATGCCACCTTACTACTCAATAAATCGACAGAACAGCTTCCACAACTGACGCCAACGACCTTATGGCAGAGGCTTCTGCAGTATACACCCGCGCAACCGTTTAAAGATGGATTAAGTGGGCAGATTGCCTTTACGCCTGGTACCAGCACACCAAACAACAAAGCGGTTCTGGTGCTCCAGATCCAATCTGAATTAACACATGCTATCGCGGTCGAAGCAGGCTACTTTTAATGATAGAGACAACAGTCACATCATTCAGGTTCATCAGGAGGTATCACTATGGACACTGCATCTCAAAAAGGTCTGGCCGGATGGAATGACCACCGGATAACACGCCGCCAGTGCAGCCAGATGCTGCTTACGGTTGGCATGCTGGGTGCTGGACTGGGAAGCATGTTGTCCGCTTGTACACAGCAACCCGCCAATCTTTACTGGCATAGCGAGGATGATGAAAATCATTCGTTCCAATATTTATCGAGAAAGTTTAATGAAACTCATCCTGACATCCAGATCCAACAAATGCGCCTGTCACCGGGATCGCCATATAATCCCCATGATGATGTCATGAACCATATCAAGAGCGATCAATATCGTCCCGATGTGATATCACTGGATGTGGTGTGGATGAAAGAATTTGCGACCAATGGCTGGCTTGAACCATTAGATCGCTATTGGCAACCCATTCAGGATCGCGCTAACTATCTTCCAAATGCCTTGCAGGCTGTCAATTTTGATGGGCATATCTGGGCGGCGCCGCTACACACCGATGTTGGCGTGCTCTTTTATCGCACGGACATCGTGAAGACAGCACCTACGACCTGGGATGAATTGAAAAGCCTATCCTTAGAGGCGACCCGCAGCGGCAAGGCAGCCTATGGCTATGTCTGGCAGGGCATCAAAACCGAGGCGCTGATGTGCAATTTTGTTGAAGTACTCTCAAGTTTTGGTGGTCACCTCTTTGACCCGCACGATCCCAAAAAAGTAACCATCTACCACCCGGAAGCAGTCCAGGCACTGCAAACCATGATCGATTGGATACACGGTCCACAGGCCATCTCGCCCCTGCAAGTGCTGGGGTACGACGAATCAGGTTCAAACACCACCTGGAATAATGGGAAAGCTGTCTTTATGCGTAACTGGCCAAGCCATATCTTCTGGAGTAATGATGCGCAACAGTCAAAGATCGCTGAACAGTTCAATGTCACGGCCTTGCCTGCCGGTTCCACCTCCACGCGGGCCTGCCTGGGCGGCTGGCAACTGGGTATTAATGCATTTTCTCCCCATAAAGATGATGCCTGGACCTTCATCAAATGGATGCTAGAGAAGGATGCACAACAATATCTTGCCGTCAAGGAAACATTTCCCGTGACCTTAAAAGATATATACAACGATCAATACATCGATGATTTTAATCCTTTTTTCAAGAAGATTCCAGATATCCTGAGAACGGCGCAAAATCGTCCACAGCTTGTAAACTATCCTCAGGTCGCCAATGCTATCCAACAATATGTCTATCTGGCGATCCAACAACCAAAAATCTATCCAGCCGATATGGCACTGAAATTATTGCAGGGGCAGCTCGAACAAATCATGCATCAATCCAAATAGGAGAGCATCACAATTTGTTTTGATGCCGGTCAGCGCTGATGAGGCGCGGCGCGACGACTTGAATACGATTAGAAGGGATGGCAAAGCCGACTCCATTAGCGGGTGTTTTGTATTCGGGAACAATAGCCGTAAGAGTGGGGATACCAATGAGGTTTCCACGCATGTCTATCAGCGCGCCACCACTGTTGCCAGGATTGATAGCGGCGTCGATTTGAATCGTTTCGGATAGGATGTGTCCGTTTTCACCAGTAACGACGTTGCGCCCCAACGCACTGACAATACCGCTGGTGACGGTCCGGGTAATACCCAGTGGATTGCCGATCACAAGCACATCCTGACCTACTAACAGGCGTGAGGAGTCTCCGATGATGGCGACGGATAGTTTAGCATGGTTAGGATTGATTTTAATGACCGCCAGATCATCTGCCGGTGTACTTCCAATCAGACGAGCAGACAAGGTGAGACCATTGAACATGACAACCTGGATGCTCTGTTGCCCTTCGATCACATGATTATTGGTGATGATGTAGCCACGCCGATCAATGATCACGCCTGATCCAACGCTACTTCCGGTCGCGCTCTTGACATCAATCTGAACAACCGCTGGTTGGATGTTCTTGATCACCTGCTCACGAGTCGCTTCTCGGCTATCAGGATGTCCTTCAGGCAGCAACGGAACCGCATTACTGCCCGTTTGCAAGCCACTGCCGGATAGATCATGCATTTCAAACTGCCAGCCAGCAACCATGCCGCTTCCAAACACAAGAGCCAGAAGAAGAGCTCGTAGCAGAATAGATCTCATTTTCGGCTGTCTGGTAATTCGAGCGGCATATGACTGGCTATCAGACCGCTTTACGCTTCCAGTTTCCAGCAAAGAAAGCTTGTCATCTGGTCCATCCATCTAACTACCTCCTGTAATCGAGCACACATCCACTATAGCAGGCAAGTGCTATACGCCACTCCTCTTGCTGCGACCTCTCTACTTGCTGTTCATGAAGACAGCAAACAGTTCCTCTGCTACGCAATAGAATAGCACTATAAGAAACACGCACGATACAATCTCTTTGTTACGTGTCTCTCTCAACTCTCCATTTATAAAAGGAGTCACGTGCACAATCATGTGAGCACATACCATGCTTATCTATTCATGGGAGCCTGGATTGGATGAGAAAATTGGGGGTGAGAAATTATAGAAGTCAATGTAAGATAGGACTAATGATCAAATCGTGCGCTCGTTTGCTATAGTATGTATAGATGAAATTAATTTGCCTGTCAGATATTGACACAGTAGGGAGAATCACTAAGAGAAAAAAAGCTATCTCATCAGTACGGTATAAAATGAGAGAATGCCTTTGCTCATCTTTAAAGATCACTATACCGTATGAGATAATAGAAAGAAATACATACAAGAGGAGTGCTATAGATGTCAGATACTCAACAGTCACCTGCCGCCGCCTGCGGGTCGTTTACTCTTGGCGGAAATCGGCCTATCCATCGTTTAGGTTTTGGGGCCATGCGCTTGACCGGGCAGGGCATCTGGGGGCCACCCAATGATAAGAATGAAAGCCTGGCAGTCTTGCGCCGTGCTGTCGAACTGGGGGTTAATTTTATCGATACCGCCGACGCATATGGCCCCAACGTCAGTGAAGAACTGATCGCCGAGGCTCTCTATCCTTATCCCAAAGGATTAGTTATCGCGACCAAAGGCGGATTAGAACGCCCCGGTCCCGGCGTGTGGACTCCCAATGGACGCCCGCAACATTTGCGTGAGGCACTGGAGGGAAGCCTGCGTCGCCTGAAACTGGCTCGTATCGATCTCTATCAATTTCATCGTATCGATCCCGCTGTGCCATTAGAAGAATCGGTGGGCGAGCTTGCTCGCTTGCGGGAAGAGGGAAAAATCCAACATATTGGGCTCTCAAATGTCAACGCCGAAGAATTGAACCGCGCCCGCAAAATTGTTCCTATTGTGACGGTCCAGAATCGCTATAATGCGACTGACCGCGCATCCGAACAACTGATTGACTACTGCGAACGCAATGGCATTGGCTTTATTCCCTGGGCACCGCTGGGAGGCGATACCCTGAGTTCAACCGAGACGCTACGCCAGATTACGAAGAAATATGATGCCACCAGCAGTCAGATTGTTCTTGCCTGGTTGCTCCGACGCTCCGGTGCCATGCTCCCCATTCCAGGGACATCCTCGTTGAAACATCTGGAAGAAAATGTCGCCAGCGCGACAATCCGCTTGAGTCTGGAGGATTATAAAGCCTTGCGCGACACTCGCCGCTAAGTTGCAAGTTCTTGCTAGCAGGAGAAGGAGCATCCCGATGTTACGCTGCTTACTCGAGATGCTTCTTCCCTTGCTTATCATATATTCCGATTTAAGCATCAATCACTGCTATTATTTGTATTAATCTAATAATGCTTATTAACTATCTTTTCTTTTTTCCGGAAATGTGAAAAGAGCTTATTACGCCTTGATTAATCTTTTTTTACCATGATATGATGTTTGTAATGAATGGATAAAAGCCCCGATAAAGCAATCGCGGGCACGGACAGAGAAGGAGTCTATTTTTGAATACTAAAGCAAAAGTGAATGTTGGTGTGATTGGGTGTGGACAGATCAGTTCAATCTACTTAGAAGCACCCGCTAAATTTGATATATTACGCTTTACTGCATGCGCTGATATCGATTTGGGCCGTGCACGTGCCCAGGCTGAGCGCTATAATGTACCGAAAGTTTGTACACCCGAGGAGTTGTTAGCTGATCCGGATATCGATGTTGTGCTGAATCTGACGATTCCCAAAGTACATGCCGAGATTGGAATAGCTGCAATTGAAGCTGGCAAAGCAACCTATAGCGAGAAACCATTAGGCATCAATCGGGAGCAAGGGCAGGCATTGCTGGCAGCAGGACGAGCAAAAAACCTACGCGTTGGTTGCGCACCTGATACCTTCTTAGGCGGTGGCATCCAGACCTGTGTCAAGGCCATTAATGATGGCTTGATTGGAGAGCCAGTCGCGGCGACAGCCTTTATGCTGAGTCATGGTCCCGAAGGCTGGCATGCCGATCCCGACTTTTTCTATCAGCCCGGCGCTGGCCCCATGTTTGATATGGGTCCTTATTATTTGACAGCACTGATCGCAATGCTTGGCCCGGTACGCCGCGTCACCGCCTCAACCCGCATTACCTTCCCTGAGCGCACCATTACCAGCCAGCCAAAGTATGGCTCAAAAATTCAGGTGAATACCCCGACCCATATCGCTGGTATCATGGATTTCGCCAGTGGGGCAATCGGGACAATTATCACGAGTTTTGATGTATGGTCCCATCAGTTGCCACGTATTGAGATCTATGGTACTGAAGGAACTCTGATTGTCCCTGATCCTAATACATTCGGTGGTCCGGTCTACATCCGCAAGGCGCAGGATAGTGAGTGGCAGGATCTGCCATTAACGCATGCATACACGGAAAATAGCCGTGGCATCGGCCTGGCGGACATGGCGTATGCTATCAATTCTGGTCGTCAGCATCGTGCCAGTGGTGATCTGGCCTACCACGTACTCGACATCATGCAGTCATTCCATGATGCGTCTGATCAGGGTACACATATCGAACTCAGTAGCCAATGTGAGCGCCCTCAGCCACTGGATGCGGGTAAACACGAATGGAGCGAGGATCGCTAGGTTTTCCCGTCCAGATGCTGTCCTGTTGGCTTGTCTGGGCATGTACACTATTCAGGAACAACCCATGGTCTGACCCATACAAGCTAGCAGGCGGTAAAAAATTAACGACAGGATAGATACCTTCAACGTGGAAGATAAATGCAAGGATACACAGAGAGGAGAGCAGCGCAATGAGCAGAGATGTAGCACATCGTCGTTTACGAGCCGGCATTGTAGGCGGTGGCAAAGGTTCTTTAATCGGCGCCGTACATCGTGTGGCCGCCGAACTAGATGGTCAGGCAGATGTGGTGGCAGGCGCGATGTCAACGGATCCCAGGCGCGCCGCCGAGTCCGCACAGGCCTGGTTTCTGGATCGTTCCTATGCCAGTTATGAAGAGATGGCGCGGCAAGAGGCCGCCCGCCCAGATGGTATCGATTTTGTGATTATCGCAACACCGAATCATTTACATTATCCAGTCGCCAAAGCCTTCTTACAACAGGGCATCCATGTCATATCCGACAAGCCCATGTCGTTCAGCCTGCAAGAGGCGCGCGAAGAGGTGGAGTTGGTAGAAAAGAGCAATCTGATCTTCGCCCTGACCCACAATTATACTGGCTATCCGATGGTTCGTCAGGCACGCGATCTGGTACGCAGTGGAGCCCTCGGCAGTATTCGCAAAGTCATTGTCGAATATATCCAGGATTGGCTGATGGAGCCACAGGAGCAGAGCGGAAACAAGCAGGCTGCATGGCGCACCGATCCAAGCAAATCCGGCATCGCGGGCTGTGTAGGAGATATTGGCACCCATGCCGAGAATTTGCTTGAGTTTATCACCGGATTGAAGATCGCCTCGCTCAGCGCTGATCTCAGTACCTTTATCCCTGGTCGTCAGCTTGATGACGATGCCAATATGCTGTTGCGCCTGGAAAATGGGGCCAAAGGACTGCTCACCTGTTCGCAGATCGCCGCTGGCGAAGAGAATAATCTGAGTATCCGCGTGTATGGTAGCCGTGCGGGACTGGAATGGCACCAGATGGAACCAAATAGCTTGCTCTTCAAGCAACCTGGACAGCCAGCTCAGATCCATCGCACCAACGCCCCCTATACCAGCGAGAGTTCACAGGCCGCCACGCGCCTCCCGGGAGGACATCCCGAAGGCTTTTACGAAGCCTTTGCCAATATCTATAAGCAAGCCATCGCGGATATTCGTCGCGTAGAGTCAGGCGAAAAGCCACTCGGCGGCTATCCTACTGTCTATGATGGCCTGCGCGGCATGCATTTTATTACCAAAGCCGTCGAAAGCTCGCAAAAGGGTGCCACCTGGGTCAATATGAACGATTAACAGAGAACGCATAAACAGGCCCGAAGAGGCTTTTGAGCTATTAACCGGAAGGTAAGCTGGAGAGCCTCTCAGGTATTCATTTAACGAAATGTTTTTTCTGCGTCCCACTCGCCCGCCAGCATGCCATAGATCGCATGATCAATATAATGGTCATAGAGCCATTCATTCTGGCGTACTATCCCTTCCAGCTTATAGCCGAGGCGCTCTGGAATCCTACGACTCCGCAGATTCCCCACTCCACAATGGATCTCCACCTTGTTCAATTGATATTCGTCAAAAGCATAGGTCGTCAAAGCGCGACAGGCGTCGGTCATCACACCCTGGCGCTGCGTGCCTGCATCGAGCCAATATCCAATTTCACCTTTGCGCTTCGACCAATCAAGCGCATGCAAACCAATTGAGCCAACCAGCCGCTGCTGATAATAGATTCCCAGTAAGAAACCCTGATGTTGAATATACTGTTGAAGTCTCATAGCGATGTATTCACATGTCTGCTCAACAGAACGCTCCTCATCCAACCAGCCCATCCATTCACGCAGATACCGTCTATTGCGATCAGTAAGCTCATAATACGCAGTGCTATGCCGCTCCTCAAGTAGTTTCAACTGCACATCTTCATTGACCTGTAGAGACAAAGAATGCTGATTATGATTATCCATAGATACTCCAGGATTAGTTAAGCTGCCAGATGAACAAACGAACAAACTAGCAATCTGTCATCTATATAAAATACACAGGTTTCAACTTCTGCTACAGCTCTTTCTTTTCAACCACATACAAATGCTAGTATGAGTCACAAACGTCAGTTTTTACAAAGTGCTCATCTTAAAAATACAAGGTGTAGAAAGAAGTATATGGTATTTGGCGTATATCCTCAAAAAATCACGGGTGACCACCCAAAAAAGCCAGGTCCTTATTAACGTAAAATCGCCGATAAGGACCTGGCAAGAGCTTGCGGGTATCTTCTAGAGGGTAATCACCTGATCAGGTGGATTGGTTTCGAGGGCGGCATAGAGATCAGGGAAGCAACCGACGTGTACACCTTCGACAGTATCCACGGGCTCAAATTTACCATCGCCAATCGAGCGGGCCAGGCCGCGCTCACTGGAACATTGATCGCAGAGCATGAGCAAGATATTTTGCTCTTTCGCTACGGCGCTCAAACGCTCACCCAGCGGATCGCCTTTGCGCAGGGCATAGGTATTATCGTCAAAGAAGAACATGCCGACGACTTCAGCTCCATGACGATGAGCCTCCAACTGAGGCAAGATCATCTTCCCCAATTTGTAACTGACTGTATGTCCAGTGGTACTGAAAATATAAGCGACTTTCACGTTGTTGTCCTTTTCTATTGTGACAATCTCTATGGAAACATCTATCCAGAGTACACGACGACTACCTTCTGAATACGCACTGAAGGCGCATCCCGGGTGGGATTACACGAACAGGTCCAGAGATGCTTACGTCCAGAGATGCTTACCAGGAAGCAATCAGATAATCTTTCCAAAACTTTCCATACTCGGACTGTCCACACTGTGCGGTTTGAAAAATCAGGTCACAGATACGCGCGGCCGCATCTATCTCGTCGAGAGGTATTTTCTCGTCAGGAATACGATGCGCGTAGGGCACCTGCTGCGAAATCCAACCCGGGTCCACACTATTGATGTAGATACCCTGACGGGCTAAATCGGTCGCTATCGTTAAGGTTAACATATTTAGTGCCGCTTTCGCCATATTTGAATGGGGATGCACGCCAGTTTTCATACTCGCGAATTGCCCTTCTATCGAGGAGACATTGATGATGGATGCGCCTGCATGCTGATGTCGAGCCAGCAAGGGCTGAAACTGCTGAATCAGCATTGTGGGCGCAATCGAGTTAATCAATTGTGTCTCAAGAATTTCAGGCATCGCCAGTTGTTCTAGCCGCTTGGTCCAGCTATTGTCGGGACGTAGATCAAGCTGTTGTCCGGATTCATCATAGCGATCAGGCGGAAAATGCTGTGGATCGATCCGCTCATCACTCGCCATAATCGAGAGCTGTGAGAACGCGGCAGAGCTATGAGAGGGCGATGAGGTGCTCAGGGTGAAAGGCATCGTCTCAGGTACTTGTAGAGCATGATTGGAACTATCGTTTGCCGGGGCAAGCAGAAGTTGTTCGTTACGCAGCACAACCTGTAATAACGCTGGCAACGCTGCATAGGGCTGCATCTCAAAGGGAAGCAGATGAGCATAGTAGGCTGGCGGCCTTCGGACCGTTTGCGCGGCATTATTGATTAAGATATCCAGATGTCCATAATGGGTCGCGACATATTGTGTGAAACGCTCAATGCCTGGCAGATAGCGCAAGTCCAGCCCATAGATATCCAGGCGTTCACACCATTGAGCATAATCGGGTTCGCGCACATAACGTCCGGCTGCATCGTGAGGAAAACGTGTCGTCACGATGACGCTGGCCCCGGCGCGCAAGAGCTTGAGGGCTGCCGCATAGCCAATGCGCACACGAGCACCAGTAACCACTGCAACAAAGCCGCGCAAATCCGCCTGCTGGCTACGTCTGGCATAATTGAGATCACCACAACGCGCGCAGAGATGGCGATAAAAAAAGTGCTGACGAAAAAAGCGCTCTTTACAAACATAACAATCAGGAAAATTAGGATGATCAGGCTCTCGATACAGGCCCGTCTCATGGCCTGTTAAAACCCGACCATCAAAGGCGGGATTGCGATAATAGAGGGCGTCATCAAGAGCGAACAGATAATCGGGGCGCAGCGCCAGTGGCTGTTCGGTGATCAATGTGTATAACCGTAAACTCAGAGATTCAGTATCTTCTTGACGATGAGCTTTATCAGTAGCACCGCGCCGAGACAGGATGATACCGATAGGCAGAGCCTGTTTGGGAATCTTTTCGACACGCGTACTCAGATCAGAGACGGCCTGTGTCGCCAGCGGAATGGGTCGATAAGGTCGTAATGCTTTGACACTGGCTATGGCCTCCACTGCCTCTCGCAAGCCTGCTTCTTCCATAGTAGGACAGAGTTGGATCACTGCCAGCACGCTTTTGAGGGCATATTGGTTAGCAGTCAACCTGTTATCCTCACTGTGCAGCTTATCATACAGCACGATATCTATCGGTAGCGAGGTTGTGGAGGCAGTATGAGTGAGGGAACTACGAGCAACGCCATAGCTGCCCGGCAGTGCTTCAAGCAATCGGGTATGGATCTCTTGTGCGAGAAGAGCCAGTGTCTCAACATTGAGAACGCGTGGAGCAGCCTCAAATGTGGTACGCACCAGCTTTAGAATTTTAGGCAAATGTTTATGAATATCAGTCATAGTTGTGGAAAGTAAAAATGGAGATATCCAGGAGTCGAACCTAGAAATTCCGCATGAGAGTGCGATGTGTTACCGTAACACTTTATCCCCGCGCTTAAAGTTGCATTTTCGCTACGTGAAATTGATTCATTTAACGATGGATGTAATATAACAGAAACATTGGGCGTTGTCAATAGAAAAGATGGGCAGATGCACACCTGTTCAAGGCAATTATTTAATGACAGGTGGAGCCTCCCACAAGGCGAATCTCTAGCATTTGGTGGCGGTCTGTATAGTGAAAGTGGTAGACAACACTATGCCAATGCGCAAGGTTACTGCACTGTTAACCGCACGTAGCCGATCAATAACAATGACAATGCTATAGCGCATTGACGTTATGAGCAGAGGCATTATTTTTCTCTGCAAACACCATTTGTGAGGAGTAAGAATTCTAATGAAAACCAGTTCACCAGATAGAGAACACATTGTCGTCGGTAAAGACGAGCTGATTCATCAGATTGCGGCCAAGGCTGGCATGAATTTAAAAGAGACCAATAAAGTCATCGATGCCTTCACCGAAGTAGTACGTGAGGGCGTTGCCAAGGGCTATGAAGTGCGTCTGATGGGTTTCGGCACCTGGAACCTGCGGGATGTGGCGCCGCGCCGTGTCAAATCGATTCGCGGTGGCGATCAGATCACGATTCCGGCGCGTAAACGTGTTGGTTTCTCGGTTGGTGCGGTTCTTTCTCAGGCTGCTTTAGATGCATCCGCTGGACGCAGCAACAAAAAGGCCGACGCACAACGCAATGGTACCGGTCACTAATCGCATTTGAAACGTTACCTTCTATCATGTTATGCTAACAGCGCACGCTATCCCTATGCCGATAGCTGTTTAGTTTATATCAACGACATGATAGAAGGTATGTATCAGGTGTCTAACTTTATCAATGCGACAGCCCCAACTGGCGTAATGACTGCGCCACCTGATCCTGTTCAGACGGCAGGGGGAGACGAAAGCTCTGCCCATCATTGAGAAAGACGACGCGTTGCTGCTCAAACAGCACAACCATATCGAGTTGCTTATCATTATTGACATCGACAAACGTAAGCGTCACGGGGACCAGATCAGTGCTGGGTGGCTCTAACAGCGGGACCAGAAATACCCGCGTATGCGTAGCATCCCCTCCTGGGAACTCGATCACCTGGATGCGGCGCTGCAAGTTCAGAGCGATAAAATGACTGGGTGTACCTGTCTGATCATGATTATGCCCGACCCGCACATCAGTCTGATAGGTACGCGGTCGGCCATAGTGGGCATCATCCCACAGCGTCGTGCCCCAGTTAGAGACAAGACCAAACAGCATCCACAACAGCACCATCCCGGCCATACCCAGCACGATAGAGAACACAAAAGCAGAGGTAATGCGGCGTGGCTTCCGCCCCGGGGATGAAGTGTTGAGCGGAAGAGGTCGCACGGCTCGTGACCCTGGACCAGGGCGACTACGCACAATTTTACGCAGCAAGGCTCGGCCATCGCTCAACAGCTCAGCTGATTGGTCCGCAAGATGCGAAGCTCGATCAGCCGGGGCCGCTTCCTCATGAGCGTGCTGGCGCAGGCGACGGGATGCCCGTAGGATTGGTGTAGGAATTGCCGCATCCGACACAAACGACTTCGGCTGCTTCCCACGACTTGTCGGACCCTCAATGGGTCGATGCCGTAAGA
This sequence comes from Dictyobacter arantiisoli, assembly GCF_008326305.1. GTDB lineage: Bacteria > Chloroflexota > Ktedonobacteria > Ktedonobacterales > Ktedonobacteraceae > Dictyobacter > Dictyobacter arantiisoli. The sequence goes on from NZ_BIXY01000011.1 coordinate 100,753, forward strand.
TACTTTTAGGTGCAATCTTATCCGTAGACTCAAGAACCGGCATTGCGCGCCTTCCCTTTCCACTCACAAAAACGCCTACCAAACCAATACCCGATGAAGAAACAACACCTCAGACAAGAACAACTCTTGCCCATGACCATCTAGCAATCAGTAACTGAATGCTGGCAATATCTAGAAACTATGTTCTAATTCTAACGAAACAAAAAGCCCTTGTCAAGCCAGATAGCCAAAAAGAAAACCGTCTAAGTGACGCAATGGAGAGCAACCAACTGACCAATCTACAGCGACAACGAGGAACATCCGCCACAACCTCCACAACAACACCCGTAACACCCTTCCATCCATACACAAGAGACAATTGACATAATAGCTGGCAGCTAGCCAGCAGAAGCAGAACCCACAGTAGCTTATTTACGCTCAAAGTATACCATAGAGTTTCTTGTAATACCAGATATATATGTACTAATAGGCTATCCCAAAATGCCCTATAGCCTGTAACAGCCGATACCGCTTAAATACCGAGAAAAATCCGAATACTGGGAGTGCAAGGGTTCGGGCCTTCTGGTGTTGTTTCACCAGACAATGGATGGACAGACCGGAATTGTTGAGAATTAAGACCATCTCACCCCAACGCTCTCTCTACTACGCCATGCTTTCCTGGTTGGGGTACGGATGCGGAGCTACGGGGAAAGGAGTTTCGTACGATTCACGGGAAAACGGGCCTCACTTGCGTTCGGGGCGCATCTACGTTTTTCGTCAAAATCCCTCTTATTTTAGCGGTATTGCCCGTAACAACCGACCGCTAAAGAGAAAAGAACTACTTCTTCCCATTCTTCTTCTTCTTCGCAGAGCTGCCCTTCCCCACAGGCCTCATCAGCGCACGCAACTCCATATAATGTTTGCGCACCAGTATCGTATCAGGATGTTGAGCACTCAAGACCTGCTCGTAAATAGCCAGAGATCGCTTCAATAATGGTCCCGCCAGTGAATAAAAGCGCTGATCAACATAGAGCATTCCCAGATTATGTAAACTATTAGCCGTATCGGGATGCTGCGGACCCAATGTCTTTTCGCGAATCTCCAGGGCTCGTCTGCTAAGAGACATAGCCTCTTTAATCTTCCCCTGGCTTCTATATAATACTGCCAGATTATTCAAGCTCGTCGCCGTATCGGGATGCTGTCCTCCCAGCGCCTGCTCTCGGATCTCCAGTGCTCGCTTGTACAGCGGCTCCGCTTCCTCATACTTCCCCTGGCTCTCATACAGCCCTGCCAGATTACCCAAGCTCGTCGCCGTATAGGGATGCTGTCCTCCCAGCGCCTGCTCTCGGATCTCCAGGGCTCGCTTATACAATGGCTCCGCTTCCTCATACTTCCCTTGACTCTCATACAACCCTGCCAGGCTACCCAAACTCGTCGCCGTGTCAGGATGCTGCCCACCCAGCACCTGCTCACTGATCTTCAGTGCTCGCTTATACAATGGCTCCGCTTCCTCATACTTCCCCTGGCTCTGATACAGCCCTGCCAGATTATTCAAACTCGTCGCCGTATCGGGATGCTGTCCTCCCAGCGCCTGCTCTCGGATCTTCAGGGCTCGCTTATACAGCGGCTCCGCTTCCTCGTACTTCCCCAGCCTCTGATACAACCCTGCCAGGTTACCCAAGCTCGTCGCCGTATCGGGATGCTGCCCACCCAGCGCCTGCTCTCGGATCTTCAGGGCTCGCTTATACAGCGGCTCCGCTTCCTCATACTTCCCCCGGCTCTTATACGACCCTGCCAGATTATCCAAACTTAAGGCGACATCCGGGTGCTGGCTATCTAACACCTTTTCTCGAATAGCTAACGCTCTCTTGTCCAGAACTTCCGCCTGGCTATATTTGCCCTGCGCGTCATAGAGCGTGGCTAGATCGTTCAGGCTGCTGGCGGTTTCGGCATGTTCAGGGCCGAAGATGGCTTCTTTAATCTTCAGGGCTCTTTGATAAAGCGGCTCTGCGTCATGGTACTTTGCCTGTTCTTGATAAGAGCGGGCCAGGTTATTGAGGCTGGTCGCGGTCTCGGCATGTTCAGTATCAAAGAGGGTCTCGCGCATGGTTAAGGCATGCTGATTGTACTGCTCGGCCTGCTGGAAGTGTGCTTGCAGGCGAGAGACTTCCGCCAGATCATTGAGTATGCGTGCGGTCACCGGATGAATCTTGCCCAGGACATCCTCACTGAGCGTGAGCGCCTGTAGATATGCGGTTTCGGCTGCTTGATAGCGAGCCTGCTTATCCAGCACATTCCCATACCAGTGCCATAGCTGGACATTGATGTCGGATGGAGTGGGCCGCGCTCCGAGCAGTTCTATGGCGTGTTGAATCTGCGGCAGATAGGTCAGGCAGCGTGCCCAATGATCTTGCTCGTAGTCGGCTGGCGGTATGCTTAAAGCCAGCGCGTCGATAGCTCTTTCTTCCCAGATTTTACGTAAATTACGCTCAGCCATCCTCTCTTGCAAGACGACCTGGACCAGTCGATGGATGCTTAAGATCTGGTTGGGATTACGCCGGATCAATGAATAATTACGCAAAGGTATCATCAGCTCGTTGAACTCGAAATCATCGGAACAAAGGGTACTTAATACTGGACCTAACTTCGTCGCTCCTTTGCTAAATAGCTCTTCAGGGATCTCGTCTGGCTCCAACAGGGCACAGAGGTAGAGCAATTCGACACTGGCAGGGTTCGCTTGCTGCACCCTGTCAAAAGATAGAGACCAGGTGGTGGCTACGGTATCGTGATAATCACCGGGATCAGTGCTGCTTTTGCGCTTGAGCAGGGTCAGGCGCTTTTGCTGATAGAGTTGACGATACCTTTCCAGTCCACATCCTGTCTCAGAGATATAGGCTCCGGCCTGATCGAGGGCCAGAGGCAGGCCACCCAGTTCGGTTACAATCTTGCTGGCGGCTTCTTGATCCTCCAGGGTAGCCTGCGACAACTCCTGGCGCTGTTCGATGATCTCGGCACGCCGCAGGAGCAGGGTTGCCCCTTCAGTTGCGTCCATGATAGCTAGATCCAGGTGGCGCGCCCGTCTGCTGACGATCTGGGAGCGGGTGGTGATCAAGGTGTGCCCCCGCGCATGCTGCGGCGGCAGGTCCTTAATGTCCGCCAGATTCTCGACGTTATCGAGGATCAAGAGCCAGTGTTCATGCGCCTCCAGCCAGCGCAGTACGGCCTGCACAATCACTGTCTGCTCTGATTCCTGCGGGACTGGCAATTTTAATATCGGCGCAATCCGGCTTAAACCGGAGAGGACAGTATCACGGGTGTCGGCGGTGAGCCAGAGAATCTGCTCGTATTCGTGCTGATAGCGATAGGCGTATTCCAGGGCAGTCTGCGTCTTGCCAATCCCCCCCAGTCCGCTGATGGCCTGTGTCAGGGCCGCGGTCTGTGCTTCACGTAAGGCGGTATGTAGATCGGCAAGATAAGCCTCCCGTCCGGTGAAGAGGCGGTTACGCTCAAATGGGATATTATTTAACTTATGAAACGGCTCCTGAATGGTCCGGGCCTGCTCTAATACCACCTTCTTTTGCTCCTCCACCACGCGTGCAATACCATTCACAATATCTACAAATGCATCATCCAGATCAGGCCATTTTGTCACTGGCTTCCCGTTTTGGGGTAAGGCTTGCAGATCGCCAACCTTCTCTCCATCCAGATAGGTCGGTCGCAAGAGAACAGAAATGACGTGTGCGGTATGTTCGGCGCGCCGCTCCATGGCTCGGGTCAGATCAAAACCATACTGGGAATCTGATGAGATAAAATCTGAACTTATCAATAAGAGTATTATTTGAGCTTGATTTAAGTGTTCCGCTATTTCTTTATTTTTATCTTCGCCCGCCAGAATATTAAGTGGCTGCCAGAATTCAATCTTCCCTGAGAGCGCCAGAGGCTTGAGATGAGTAAGCAGTTTTTTCAGTAAAACTTCGTCTTCAGTGACGCGAGCATAGGATATAAAGACTTTGATCGCAGCAGACGGTGGGCTGATAGACATGCGCGAGACCCCTATTCATTAAATACAGCAGATTTTGGTAATACCGGCACATATAAGTATACGTATAATCTGGACTGTATTCAATTATAGGGGACATATGGCTCTATGCTGAATCTTAACGGGATCTTTGCTCTCTTGCTGACGAGAGGATCGCTACACAAACTGGATATTTCTCTGTTTATCACTCCAGATATATTATTGTAAGGCGGCGATTTCACTGTCTTTGCCCTGGATTTTCAGGACGCTGATCAGATTGTTGATGCTGCGAACGATGGAGTGATCTTCGATGTCACGCTCCCCTTCAGCTATTTCGATAGCGCGTTGGAAGAGGGCCTGCGCCTCGGCATAATAGGCTTTGCGCTGATAGAGGACGCCCAGATTGTTAAGGCGGCCAGCATGTATCGATGGGGCGATGCTGCGTTCGGTGAGAGGTTCATTCGTGAGCACTTGCTTGTACAAATCTTCGGCGGCGTCATAGTGTCCCAGGCGCAGCTCGATAAAGGCGAGCTTATCCATGCTGGCGACGATCTCAGTGCGCTTTGTACCTGACATGCTCTGGCGCTGGCGGAGTGCTCGTTGCGCGGTTTGTTGAGCTTCTACATAGAGGGCTCGGCGCACATAAAAGGTAGTGAGCATATCCAGGCATGTGATAGTATCATCGTCCGTCTTTGTGCAGCCACCGGCCTGATCACTGAGGACAGATTCATACATATCTTGCACGCTGAGGTAGAATGCGAAGGAATCTTCACGTTGACTGCGAACTTCTAACTGTTCGCACGCAATCTCGATCCCTTCCTGTACATAGGCAAAATCGTGTTCTTCAGCCAACCAGGTGATAATGGGACGGGAGCGCTCCAGGCAGGCTTTGAGTTCGCTGGCACGCCATGCATCCCAAATAAGCTCGTGGAGCAGAATCGGCATAACAATGACACTGCCATTATGGTAACGCTCCAGCAACAGCTCAAACACGGCCGTATTCTCCACCACAGCATCCATAAAATGATCGCTCATGAGCAAGCAGATGATCTGCGCGTCCTTGATCACGACTGGATCGGGCTTGCGGGCTGCGTTAAGACGCAGGCAGGTCCATTGCTGGCAAATAGCATGCTTAATAAGAGAACGTAAGTGAACCTCGAAGACATCGAAAATCGAGGTATCTTCTTCAGCATAGACTATACATATTTCAACTTTTTGCTGCTTTAAAGTACTCATAAAACTATACTCCTTCCAATTCTCAATCCCTATCATCTGAGCTTTATGAAATTGAAGCCATGGTGTCATCTCATGAACAATATATCTAGCTATTGAAATGTACCAGAAGCCAACATTTACAACAATGCTCACCTATGCCCGGTTCCATAGGAAGATAAATACAATACCATAAGACATATCTTACCCTACTATAATATGCTATAAAATTGCCTCCCTTCCGGGGGGATTGAGGGTACTCCCCAATACGGTTCGAATAAAAGGAATGATAAGGCATGGTTCAAAGTGAGCGTGAACCAATGTGACAATTGACGAACAAATTGACAAAAAGAATCCCTGAGAGTTAAGGTGAAATTGACAAAAACAACACCGTTCTCAGGGAGGAAACATGATC
>NZ_BIXY01000012.1:0-19860 GCF_008326305.1 Dictyobacter arantiisoli
GTGGTGCAGGAAAGGTGCAAAGCACCTTTCCTGCACCACATACTAAAAAACTGTTTTGAGCACCGCAGGTGCGAAAACTCATATACAGAGATCGTGGAGAGCATGGAGCGCGCCAAGCCGAAAAATAAGCTCAGAACATTCGATTGAAGAGTAGCTGCCACATTGCCGTTGACAAGAGCATGTTGATACATCAATACAAGTGAATTCTTGCCCTAATTATACTGTAATTATACAAATGTACAATCTTGCATTTTCAGGAGAAAATTACATGAACAAATTGCTGAGGGCAGGATTATTCTTCCCTGCTATGACGATAGCGCTCTTATGCAGCGTTACCACGCTCTCATTGATGGCTACATCCCTGACTCATGCGTATGCAGCTACCAGTAATCCCTCACTTGGAGTAGCCGAGGATTTCGCTGTACTGGGCAATAGTGCCGTAGCCAACACTGGTTCAACGGCTATCATAGGCAATCTGGGAGCGACATCGGCAACGGCCATCACTGGCTTTCCACCAGGGTTTATCAGCGGTATCAACCATGCGGGGGATGCCGCAACGCAAAAGGCTCAGCACGACGCATCCACTGCCTACAAATCTACTGCAGAGAAGCCCTGTAACGAGAATCTGACCGGACAGGATCTTGCGGCCAAACTTCTCACGCCAGGCATCTATTGTTTTGCATCCTCCGCTTTCTTACGTGGATCGCTTCTCCTCGATGGACAAGGGAATCCCGATAGTGTCTTTATAATACAGGTGGGAAGCGGACTTATCACGACCGACAATGCTAATGTACTGCTTATTCGTGGAGCACAACCCTGTCATGTGTTCTGGCAGGTGGCTGGTACTGCAACCCTGGGAACAAACACCAGCTTTGAAGGAAATATTCTCGCATGGAACTCCATCAGAACCATGGCCGGTGCCAGATCCGATGGAGGCTTGTATGCTCTTCACGGCATGGTGACACTGGATAACAATCGCATTCAAGCGTGTAACACGTCTGCCCTATCAACCGCAGTCTATATTGTACCAAGCAGTGTTACCGTCACCAAACCGGTCCAACATCCTTAAGCAGCCATCATGAGTCATCCCGAACTTTTGAAACAAAAGTTCGATGAAATGGGAGTGCAGAGGGCAAAGCCTTCTGCATGGCAACAGTGTATCAAAGGGCTGTGAATAAGAACTCTTTGATACATTGTTTGATATGTCCCATCCACGCTATTTCAGGCCAGTGGTTTGAGGATGTACCCGGCGATTTCATAACCCCGACCAGGACGCTCATCGTCAGGTAGATCGGTAAGCCATTCCCATTGGGCTTCTTCAACTACATCGAAGGTTTCGCGCACCAATTCTGGAAAGCTACGGGGAACGAGGGGTATGACACGACGATGCCTGGAGTCATGGTCGGTCCCATACACACCAAAGGCAAAGCCACGAATATCAGTCAGGAGTACCGCAACACCTCCTAGATCCAATAGTTGACGCAGGAAATGCATATGGGCGCGGATGACACGCACGCGAAAAGCCTGACTGGCATCCTGGTAACGGCGATGGCGCTCCTGATCCAACAAGATATCCGGCGCACTCTCCTGTGCCCGATCAAGAACATCGAGCAAGGGATAACTGAAAAGTTGCGAGAGGACCAGTGAACTAACAACAACGCCAAAGTCCCCATTGCGCAGGGTATAGATAGAAGGTGGATCGGGGATCTCGCATTGCTCAAGGCACTGGGCGGCCTTATCAAAAAAGGCCTGGCTTCCCTGCAGCGCCAATGCCTTCCAATCCTCACGGCGCAACAGACGCGTCAGATTACTGCTGACTCCACCTGTCATATCGCATTGAACAAAGCGTATCCGCTTGCGCAGGGAGGCAGCCGAGAGTTCTTCACGGGCGTGCTGCATAGATTTCAAATCCAGATCAGCCAGCACAACCTCATCAGAGGAACGTGTAATGTCGCTGAGAGGGACTTCGGTACAGGCGCCCGCGCCCAGCACGAGACTACTGCGGGATGTCTCTAAGGGCCGCTGGATGAGACCCTTAGAGACAAATGAGGCACAATTTTTGAGATGTTGCGGAGCGTACTGGCGCATCCATTCGCGCCGCTGGGCACCTTGCATTTGACTATTATATGAAGTAAGTGTATCAATACGCACGATTTTGTTATTTCCCGGTATACTGTGGAGGTCGCTTCTGCAAAAACGCCTGTACGCCCTCCTGATGGTCGGCAGTACCAATTGCCTTCGCTTGAAAAGTACCCTCTAATTGTAGCACTGCCGCCAGATCTTTGTCCTGTGCCTGCGCAAAGAGATCCTTAATCAAAGCATAGGTACGTGTCGGTCCTTGTGCCAGACGTCGCGCCAGAGCGGTCACAGCCGCTTCAAATTCTGCGATTGGCACACATTTGCTGATCAATCCCAGACGCTCGGCTTCAGGACCAGTGATTTCTGTCGTCAGGAGGGCCAGTTCTAAGGCCTTGCCGGCACCAAGCAAACGAGGTAAGAAATAAGCCCCACCGCCATCGGGGACTAATCCAATGCGTGCGAAGGCTTCGGTGAAGCGCGCATTATCCGCTGCGATGCGTAAATCACAGGCCAGCGCAATATTGAGGGAAATACCTGCCGCAACACCATGCAGGGCCGCGATAATCGGCATCGGTAGCCGCTGAATCGCAAATATCAGCCGATGATAGGCCTGGAGATGCTCGGTCGTGGCCTCACTGCCATCTCCGGAACGTTCCTGCACAAAAATAGCCAGATCCTGACCCGCGCCAAAGGCTCGTCCAGCTCCAGTCAACACTACACAACGAATAGCCTCATCCTCGGCCGCAGTCTCCATAATCTCAGTGAGCTCAGCAATCATAAGATCGCTAAAGGCATTCAAAACATGGGGGCGATTCATGGTTACAGTCAGGACGCCCTCATCAAACTGAACCAGTACATCCTGGAAATCGGTTCGCATCGCAGACTCCTCTTCTTTGATCGGTAAATGAATACGACTCCACTGACGAGACTAAAACAACACCATAACACACACATGCCTACATTTTTATAGTTGGCGTATCCAGCATCAGTACTTCCAGCGCCACGCGAGCATTGACATTACGCTCGATTGACTCCTGTGTCTGCAAGATCGCGCGTACCATCCGTTCAGCCTCAAGGGTTCCAACTTTCGCGGCTTGCGCCTGTAACAGGTCGCGCATATCCGCATTGACAGTCAGATCCAGGCAACCATTTGCCGCTAATACCATATCACGCCACCAGAGTAACCACAACTCAAGCATATGCCGTATCTTTTCTCCGTCGGTACCCAGGCGTTGTACAAAACCGAAACGCTCAACCTTAGGAGAGGTGAGAAGCTTCGTCAACTGGGCTAACTGGGTCTTGCGCTCATCGAGCATATCTTCATCTTCCACCGCCTCCACGGCCCAACCCAGGCGACCGGCAGCCAGCGCAGCGATCAAAGCCGCCTCAGCCGGCTCAACCTCCCATTGCTTTATCAATGCGTCACTAATGCGTTGCGGTGGAAGCAATTGCATGGAAAGCAACTGCACGCGCGACAGAATGGTAGGCAAGAGCGATCCAGCATCCGGCACGGTTAAAAGCAGTACCACATCGGGTTCTGGCTCTTCCAGCGTCTTCAGGATACAGTTGGCTGCCTGCACATTCATGTCCTGGGCATTCTCGATAATAAAGATATTGCGCCTTCCTTCAAGCGTGCGTCGGGCAGCATCACTCTGTAAGGCTCGCACCTGCTCGATAACAATAGCTTGCTTGTCGGCAGCTTTGCGAATGATATGAATATCGGGATGATTGCCGTGCAGCACTTTACGACAGGAGAGACATTGATTACATGGTTCCTGAGGAGCAATCTTTGGATCGGGTCCACCGGTACATAAAAGCGCCTGAGCCAGACGATATGCCAGGAGACTCTTGCCAATATGTTGTGGACCGGCGAATAAATAAGCATGGCGCACCTGTTGTGCCGCCAGAGTACGGCGTAACAGATCAATAATATGCTCATGCCCCACAATATTCCAGCCCGCTGCTTGTATTTGATGGGTTGTCATGAGCACATCGTATCAGAAAGAGAGCTGAATGGCAAGATGACAGCATATGGAAACGGGAATTAAGCTGAATAGAGGAAAAAGGAGACGAGAACATCCAAAATTTTTTATAGAAACCAGAGAAAGGCTGAGTTTTCACGTTCAGTCTCGTTTTATCATACAAGAAGCAAGAGGGGCATCAATCACAGGAGGAATATGGTATACTGATTGCTAATGAGTGCTCGTTTTCGCTACTTACAAGAATTTTGCCAATCAGTCAGATGGACGGGACGAAGCGCAATCTGACAAACGATACAATACCATGCGCGCCCAGCAGCGCTATGTGTTCTGTTACCCTGATTGCTGTTGCATGCCCATGATAGATCACAAGCCATACCAGAATGTGCAGGTAAGACAGTATCTCTCTTTATGATGTACTCTGCTGCTGTCACTTACCCGTGTTACCAATCAGAATATAAAAACTCTACATTATACAAGGCCGATGTAACCGATGGATACCTCTATACGTTTCTACAATACGAATAGCAGATTGAGTTCATCAGAGAGTGATGGACCGCAAGGATGTTCGCCCATTCCCATATCAGATGATGATAATGCGGGCAAAGAGATTGCCTCCCCTGAGGAGGAAGCGACAGCAGAACAGCCTCAACCCGAGGCCGTTCAACGACCAGAGCAGGTGAATATTGCTGACTTTGAAGCCATTTTTACCCGCTTCCAGGGTCCAATTACCAATTTCATCTATCATCTGATTGGAAATCGTGAACAGGCCTATGATCTGGCTCAGGATGTATTCGTAAAAGCCTACAAAGCACTCTTAGGAGGGACCGTCGTTCAACCGGGGGCATTATCGGCCTGGCTCTATCGTATAGCGGCCAACACAACCACCGATACGCTCCGGCGCAGACGCCTGATTTCGTGGCTTCCACTCTCTTTGTTTAACGAAGATAGAGGTATCGGCGCTGGTATGGCTTCTGATACCGGGGGGTCCCCTGGTGATAGCTTCAACACTGGCGAAGAACACAATAACGAACCCCGCACAACATCGGTCAGCACCATGTATGAGCGCAATGGTTATGACGGTGGACGCTTTGAGAGCCGTGTCGCGGATCGCGAGATTGTAGAACGCGTGTTTCAGCAACTGCCACAGAAATATTCAGTATGCCTCTGGCTTTACGAAAATGATGGTTTATCTTGCGCGGAAATTGCCGAAGTATTAAATATTAGTTCTTCTGCAGTCAAGATGCGTTTGATGCGAGCAAGAGAACGATTTATTGGATTGTATCAAAAAGAGGTCGGTGAAGAAGATTGAACTGTCGTCAAGCGCGAGCACTACTCGCCATATACCGTGAACACCAACAAGATCCGACGGATACGCCCGAACTGAAGGAACATCTGGCGCATTGTGCTGATTGCAAAGATGCATACGCTCAATACCAATTCATTGGAGAGCGCATACGTTCGTTGCCATCCCTGGAGCTATCAGCGCAGGCTCACAGTAAGCTGATGCAGGCGTTGGCGGCTGAACATGTGCGTTTTTTGCAACGCACCCCTGCTTCGGCTCCATCAACACCGACACCAGCATTCCTGGCACCTTATCTCAAGGATATTGCAAAACAGAAGACCCATGCCGATTCTTTAGCAGCCTTCTCGACTGCTGATACCGGCCCGTTACCGATTGTCCGTGCGACCCGGGCACGCCGCCGTTCCCAGCCCATGCCGCATATTGCAATTATTGGTCTGGCAGCCTCATTTATGGTGGTTGTTATGCTGGGTGGACTGGTGTCGTTACTTTTCCTGACGAATCAGGGACAGGCGGGCGGGCCAATTGCTGGCAACCAGGTCAGTATCAGCCATGTCGAGGCGGCACAGGCCGATACGGCTGCCACTTCCACCCAGACGTTTTATCCACATATTGCCAGTGCCAGTACCAGCAATAACATGGTCTACTACTCGGCCTACAATGAGAATCTCAACGCCTGGATGCTGGAAAAATTTGCAGTCACCAATGATCCAAATACCGCGCAGGAAAGCGTACCGCTGCTCTCTACACCCAGCACTCGACCGCTCATTGTGCTAGGAAGTAACAACAACTGGCTCTTCTGGCTACAATGGGAAACACCAAAGAAGACAACCAGTCATCATCAGAATCAGCCAATTCCAGCCAATTCCTTTGAGGGTGCATGGACTCTCAAGGCGCTTTATCTTGCCCAGGACACAAGCACATCTACATCAAAGAACCAGTCAGCAAACCAGGCGGGAACTGCCACGCCACTCACTCTGGCGAATAATACTTTTCATGCCGCGACCGCGCCATCCTGGCTTACCTCACCCATACAGGGCCTGGCGTTCTACGGCAATCATGCCCTGGTAGCGCTGGTAGACAGCACAGGCGTCTCACATCTGATCAATTATCAATTTGATCAGAATAAATTGCTCAAAGCTACTGAACTGGCAAAAGCCAGCGCGCAACATGTGCTCACCTCCCCAACCGCAACCAGCGATGGGAGTAGTATTTACTGGTCAGAAGAGTGGGAAACGCCAGATCACGGACTCAATAGCAACATCTGGACCGAACAGGCCGTCAATGCCCAGCCCGCTCAATCGGGACGCTGGTTACCTCATACCCAGGAAAACATTTACGTGTATCGCAATGATAACCTCTCATTCAGTCCGAAGGTCGTCAATGATACGCTTTTCCTGCTGAGTAAAAATCCTAGCAATAGCGTCGAAACCAACAATGTGTTGACGGCAACCGCTACGGCAGCTAATGCCACGGCGACAAGCACGCCACAATCAGCAACTACCAGTAAAGCAAGCCCGACACCGACTACACCACAGAACCTTGCCTCAATCCTGGCGGACACAAGCAACGTCGACCCAACCATCCAGGTACCGCAGATCGACGAACTGGTAAGCGGCAAGCTCCTGACCTTCACCGCTAACGGTGCCGCGCCAGAAACCACCACCTTGAATGATAACGAGATCGTCTCGCATCTACAGAGCGGCGGTGATTTCCTCCTCTGGCAAAGTAATACTCAGAACTTCAAGATGTATGATGCTCGTATTAAAGTCATGGTGAATGGTATCGACAATCTGGACCGCAGCAGTACTGCCTTTATGTCCATCAATGGCAATACGATCCTATGGACAAAGTATATTGTCCCCACAGGCAATCAGAGCGTCTCAACCGATATAGAAGTAACCTTTGAAACTCTTAAATGGCCCAAATAAATAACTGATAACTTGAGGAAAGGGGTGGTCTCACAATATACGTTGTGAGGCCACCTCTTTCCTCTACCCTGATGATGAGAAAGAGCACTGATGAGGCTTTATCGTATTAGCAGCCCAGACTTTTGGCGATGACCATGCGTTGCACTTCGCTGGTGCCTTCACCGATCTCATTGATCTTGACGTTCCGCCAGTAGCGGGAGACAGGATATTCATCCATAAAGCCATAACCGCCATGAATCTGCACGGCTTGATCGGCTGCACGTTTGGAGGTTTCGGAGGCGAATAGCTTGGCCATTGAGGCTTCACGGCTATAGGGCTTCCCCTGCATCTGCAACCAGGCCGCTTTATAATACATCAGGCGAGCCAGCTCAATCTCCATATCCATATCCGCCAGTTTGAATTGAATAGACTGAAACTTACTGATCGGCTGACCGAATTGCCGACGCTGCTGTGCATAGCTCAAAGCCTCATCCAGGCACGCCTGTGCCAATCCAACCGAGAGTGCCGCAATCGCCACCCGACCAGCATCCAGGATGCGTAAGAACTGTTTAAAACCATCTCCTGGCTGTCCCAGGATGTTCTCCTCAGGGATCAGGCACTCCGTAAAGGCCAGGGGACGCGTATCTGAGGCTTTCCAGCCCATCTTCTTGTATGGCTGCCCAATTGAATAGCCTGGCGTGCCTACAGGCACAATAAGGTTTGAAATCTCGTTGCGCCCATTCGACAGACACCCGGTAACGGCAGTGATCGTTACACCACCAGTCATAGCAGTCCCGGCGTTGGTAATAAAAGCCTTGGAACCATTAATCAGCCAGTGACCATCCTGCAATACGGCCCGTGTCTGCGTACCGCCCGAATCTGAGCCCGCTTCTGGTTCTGTCAGACCAAAGGACCAGAGTTGCTCACCGCGCGCCAGAGGGGTCAAATACTGTTCTTTTTGCTGCTGGGAGCCGAAAAGATAGAATGGAGTCGCACCCAGAGAGGTATGGGCCTCCATCGTAATGCCAATCGATGCATCCCCACGTGAGATTTCCTCGATTGCCAGACAATAGGAGAGAAAGTCAGCCCCGGCACCACCATATTCCTCAGGGAAAGGTAGTCCCAAAAGGCCCAGTTCCCCCATCTGACGAATCAGTGGATAGGGAAATGTGCCTGTGGCATCGATTTCGGCGGCCACAGGTTTAATCTCCTGCTCGGCAAATTCTCGGCACGTCTGGCGAATGGCTGTCTGCTCTTCGTTGAGTGTAAAGTCCATGGCAGAGGCTCCCTTTCTATGCAATGCGCCTCGGTTACAAGACGCAAATTTCTTCTCTATTACATAGTATAATTGATGAATACAAAGATAGGATAGGGTCAGTAAAAAAAGGATATCCTATCGCTCCTTTCAAGTAGGAGCGATAGGATATCCTTCATACTGTGATTCTCACACGTGAGTTTTCGCAACCAGGGTGCTCAAAAAATTTTATTCTCTGTTGCCCAAAACATTTGAAGAACAATTTGGGCAACAGAGAATAAAAAGGACGCAGGCGTGTGAGCGCCTGCCTGAGGTGTATTTTCAGCTTATTGAGAAACGACCTCGTTACCTTCGATGCTCGCGCCGACACCCTTGCGCAGCATAGGAACCTTGTCCAGGGCCTCCCAGGGCAGATCAACATCGGTACGACCGAAATGACCAAAGGCGGCGGTAGGCTGATAGATCGGACGGCGCAGATTCAATTCCTGGATAATGCCAGCAGGGCGCAGATCAAAGTGCTCGTTGATCAGGCGAATAATCTCTTCATCCGAGACTTTACCAGTTCCAAAGGTCTCAACGAACAGTGAAAGCGGACGCGCAACACCGATAGCATAGGCGATCTGCAACTCAACACGCTCAGCCAGACCAGCAGCTACGATATTCTTCGCGATATAACGTGCGGCATAGGCAGCCGAACGGTCCACCTTGGTCGGATCTTTTCCACTGAAAGCGCCGCCACCATGGCGAGCAAAGCCACCATAGGTATCAACGATAATCTTACGGCCGGTCAGACCAGCATCACCCATTGGGCCACCAGTTACAAAACGACCGGTTGGATTAACGAAGTACTTGGTATCGCTATCCAGCAAATGAGCAGGAATAACCGGCTTAATGATATGTTCAATCACATCGCGGCGAATCTGCTCATGATCCACATAGTCAGCGTGCTGGGTCGAAACAACAATAGTATCGACGCGGGTAGGTGCGCCATGTTCATATTGAACCGTAACCTGGGCCTTACCATCGGGACGCAGATAGGCCATGGGGCCCTGTCCACTCCAGGAGGCGCGGCGTACCTGCGACAACTGACGCGTCAGTTTGTGGGCCAGGCTAATTGGCATCGGCATATACTCAGGGGTTTCATTGCAGGCAAAACCAATCATCATACCCTGATCGCCAGCACCAATGCGCTCTAACTCGTCATCGCTCAGATGCACGACCTGTTGACTGCCACGCGTCTCCAACGACTTGCTCACACCCTGATCAATATCCGGTGACTGCTTACCAATCGAAGTTGTCACGCCGCAGGTGCGATAGTCAAAACCATAATCGGCATTAATGTATCCAACCTGCTCGATTGTCTTACGCACAACGGCGGCCATATCGATCCAGGCTGAAGTTGTAATCTCACCCGCAACCAATACCAGGCCAGTAGTGGTAGCCGTCTCACAAGCCACGCGAGCAACAGGGTCCTGCACAAGAATAGCGTCCAGAATCGCATCGGAAATCTGATCGCACAGTTTGTCAGGATGACCTTCAGTCACTGACTCACTGGTAAAATACGTTTTAGGGCTGCGCATGAAACTCGTCATGGGCTAATCCTTTCTTAGAAAAAGCTGTGTCTGACACATACATATGAATAGTCTCGATTGCTTAGATATTCTATGCTGAAGGTGAAATGAGAAGATGCTTATAGGATTCTCAGGCATAAAAAAACCCCTACATGTAGGGGTGTGGCATTTTGCACATTCCCCTCATCTTGCGGCATAGCATAGACCGCCGGAATTGGCACCCGTCCTGTCAGGACAGCGGGTTGCCGGGCTTCATCGGGCCGTTTCCCTCCACCTCTCTTGATGAGAGTGATAACACTCATGTATTTAATTGTCTATGTATCAGGTGGTTTGCGACCACCCGTGCGTTCCTAATAAATTGTACGCTACAGTCGGGACAAATGTCAAGGGAATGAAAGGCGATGTACGCACAATGTGCTCAGAAGAGATGTTCAAAGCTGTTCATCTGACATAAAACAGACAAGAGACAACAAATACAATTGGAAAGGGTACAGGCTGGTGGCGACCAACCGATCCGCCTGGAATCGGTATGGAGCGCCATCAACAACCAGTTAAAAGCTTGCGCTTTAGGTGCCAGATTCCCAGGAATTAAGATACTTCTCTTGCGCAGGAGTCAAGGTATCAATCTTCACGCCCATAGCATGTAGCTTCAAACGTGCGATCTCTTTATCCATCTCGGCTGGCAGAGTATAAACTTTGGGCTCCAGCTCTTTGGCATGATTGAGCATGTACTCAGAACCAAGAGCCTGGTTGGCAAAACTCATATCCATCACGCTGGCAGGATGTCCTTCAGCGGCTGAGAGATTAACCAGACGGCCCTCGGCCAACAGGTGGATGTGGCGACCATCGGCATAGGTGTACTCATCCACAAAGTCGCGGACGCGGCGTTTGCTGACAGCCAGTTTCTCAAGCGCAGGAATATTGATTTCGTCATTGAAGTGGCCAGAATTGGCAATCAATGCTCCCTCTTTCATGCGCTCCATCATAGCCTGATCGATGACGTGGAGGTCACCGGTGACTGAGATGAAGATATCGCCAAGAGCAGCAGCCTCAACGCCAGGCATGACGCGATAGCCATCCATGACGGCCTCAAGGGCGCGTGTTGGATCAACTTCGCAGACAATGACGTTGGCACCATGACCATGGGCGCGGGAAGCGACGCCACGACCACACCAACCATAACCAAGAACGACGACGGTGCGACCAGCTAACAGCACATTGGTGGAGCGAATGATCGCGTCCAGGGTGCTCTGACCGGTACCATAGCGGTTGTCGAACATATGCTTGGTATCTGAATCATTGACAGCCAGCACAGGAAAGCGCAACACCTTCTGATTCTCCATGCTATGCAGGCGGATTACACCGGTGGTGGTCTCTTCCATGCCGCCGATGATGCCATCAATCAAATCTTTGCGTGTGGTGTGAATGGTTGAAACGAGATCGCAACCGTCGTCCATGGTCATCTCAGGCTTGTGATCCAGCACAGCATTGATGTGATTGTAGTAGGTCTGATCATCCTCACCTTTGATAGCGTAGGTTGGAATACCATATACGCTCACCAGAGCTGCTGCCACGTCATCCTGAGTGGACAAAGGATTTGAGGCACACAGAACCAGATCAGCACCACCGGCTTTCAACGTGATTGCCAGGTTGGCTGTCTCGGTGGTGATATGTAAACAGCCGGCCATACGAACGCCCTTAAGAGGCTGCTCTTTTTCAAAACGCTCGCGGATCAAGCGCAGGACAGGCATATCTTTGGCGGCCCATTCAATGCGGTCTTTCCCACGAGGGGCAAGAGAGATGTCTTTCACATCCCCTTTAATTGAAATTGTCATTGTATCTATAACATTCCTTCCATCTGAAGTAGAATCGCGATGGGTAGATAGGGATTGCACTGAGCAAATCCCCAGGCATTGTACAACATTTCCCCAGACCTGACTATTGCACAATAGCGGCAAATTCGGTCTCAGGGGCAGTTAGCAACTGCCATCACAGAACTACAAACACCACAAATCCACACAACAAAAATAGTTGGCATCAATCTGCCAGATTACACTCTGGTTGCGGACCAGGTAGGATCAAAATGCGAGTAGCGAACCAACTCGTTATAACGGGCGGCAATATCCGCCAGTGTGATCGAGACGAGCCCATCGATACCAAATTTGGAACAGGCAAAGGAACCCAGGATATTTCCATGAACCACGGCCCGCTTCAAATCATCCGCTGTATAACGACCATTTGCTTCGGGATCGACGGTCGAGAGATAGCCCAGGAAGCCACCACCAAAGGAATCACCAGCTCCGGTTGGATCAGCGATTTCTTCCAGAGGATAGGCTGGGGCACTGAAGTAGGTGCCATCAGCTCCAAAGAGCAACGCACCATAACTTCCCAGCTTCACAACCACATATTTCAAACCCAACTCGAAGAAGTGCTTCACGCCCGTCAAAATGCTCGCCTGATTTGTATATTGACGTACTTCTTCCTCACTGATCAACAGGATATCAACTTGCTTCATCACCTCAGTCAACTGAGGACGCGCGATATTGATCCACAATTCCATGCTATCCAGCACAGTGAGGCGCGCCTTCGGCATCTGTCGCAATACCTCAAGCTGCAATTCAGGCTGAATATTCGCCAGGAAAACCAGCGGACTCTGTGTATACTCTTCCGGCACAACTGGATGAAAGTCGCCAAAGACGCCCAATTGCGTATCCAGTGTATCACGCGTATTCATATCCATGTGGTAGCGACCATGCCAGTGGAAGGTCTTGCCTTCATGGATTTGCAAACCAGCAAGATTCACTGAACGGCTACGCCAGAAATCGAGATGCTCACGTGGAAAATCACTTCCCACAATGCCCACCAGATTCACCCGGTCATAGAGCGATGCAGCGGTAGCAAAATAAGATGCGGCTCCCCCCAGGACATTTTCCTGTTTGGTAAAAGGAGTTTCAACGGTATCCAGGGCCACTGAGCCCACTACAAGAATCGGCAAGATTCGCCTCCATAAAAATTCTCTCATTAAGTATGAGAGAAGTTTTTGCAACAAAGTTTCATGACATTATAGCGTCTTTTTGGGAAGCTTGCACTAGCAATATGCGCAAGATGCGCCTTCTTCTCATTATACTCTATCTTCTACGGATGAATTGGCACTCAGACGGGGGTGGCGTCGCTCAGGTGTTCGATGACGCCATCAAGAAATGCCAGGGTATTGCTGAACTTGGTACGCGCCATCTCCTGGGCGGGCGGCGTGTGCAATGATTGATAAAGTTCGATAAAACGCTCCTCAACATGCCGTAAAATAGCGGCCAATACATCGCCAGTTACCGCACGGTTGGGATAGCGGGCCCCAAACTCAATCAGAGAGGTGACGACCGCCAGGCCACTCAAACGGCCCAACTTATCTGCGTCATACAAAATTTTCCCCTCGGTGATCTGTGTATCTTCCCCATCAGGAGATGCGACGGTCAGATGGGTTAAAATAGCCTGCTCGACCTTCTGCACATCTTCATCAGAAACGTCCCTCTCACGCAAAAACTCAACCGCCATTTCAGCCGATTTCTCCTGATGATTCTGGAAACCATGTGCAATCGTTGAAATATCATGTAAATAGCCAGCCACTGTCAGAGCATCAGTATCAATCGTAAAGGATGATCCTTCATCCTGTTGCACTTCGAGCTCTAAGGCAAGCATCTTGCAATTGGCAACCACCACACTCACGTAGCGAAAACCCTCGCTGCCCATCACCTCTTCTGCATAGCGAGCAACAGCTTGCACGATACCTGTATCCATGGACTAATACACCCTCCCAAGTTGTGTCGTCCCCCCGCATACAGAGTCCGCGTGGTCTTTGTAGAGGGAGGTCAAGCGATGTCGTCAGTTCGTTGTAGGATTTCTTAGCAACCCTGAAAAGAGGCATGAGCACACTTTTTCAGTTCCTCTTAGCGAACATCCTCAAATCTGCATGCATCAATGGAGAAAATTACCAGAGATGCCAAACCGATACGTCAGGCATGTAACGAAGGGGTAACGCAAGCTGCACCTTGTTCACCCAATAGTACTAAGATAATAGCTAATGATTGCTGCAAATCCACCAGAGTATGCTACCATGATAAACGATACAACACTCAACAGCAAGTATGCATGACTACTCTATCATGTTACTGATAGCGTTAGTTGTCCGTTCCACTAGACAGAAGGACTAAGCGTTTCCGTACGCGCCAGTAATGCGACAAAGTTGTTCTTATGTTCGCATTTTCTATGGGCACAGCTCGGAGACAGCTACTGGCGATTCTTGCATGGAACGGACAAGAAATTACCGTAGCTATCGAAGGGATTGTAGCGCATGGTCCGGGTGGAAACCAAGGAAAACTCCTGGTCTTTTGAACAAATATACGATGAATACAAGACACCTATCTATAACTATGTCTATCATCTGGTAGGTGATCGTGAGCAGGCCGATGATCTGACTCAGGATACGTTTCTGAAAGCATTTCGCGCCCTGCCCAAAATGGACGCTAACTTAAAATTATCGGCCTGGCTCTATCGCATTGCGACGAATACGGCCTATGATGCTTTGCGTCGTCGTAAACTGATCGCCTGGTTGCCCTGGCAAGATCTTGACCATGAACCAGCCGATGTTGACAGTGCAGATCCGCAGGAGATATACGGGACAACGGAGATCGTGCGTGCAGCACTTCGGCGTATGCCTCAACAATATCGGGCGGCGCTCCTGCTCTATACGCAGGAGGGTTTCTCCTATAGTGAGATTGCGCATACCCTTAATATTGCTGAGAGCGGCGTCAAAATGTATCTCTCGCGTGCACGGCAATCATTTCGAGAACAGTATCGGTCCCTGGAACAGGGAGGAGGCGCTAAATGAACTGTGAGCGAGTCAGGGATTTGCTCAGTGCTTACCTTGACGATCAGCTCTCAGCGCCCGAGCGTCAAAGTGTGACCACCCATCTTGCGAGTTGTGCAGATTGCCGTGGTATTCTAGCTGAATATCACCACTTTGACGCTCTCCTGTCCCAGCTCCCTCGTATCTCCCCCTCACCTACCCTGCACACCAAAATCTTTACATCTCCCAGATATCTAAAACTGGAATTTGAACTTGAAAGAGGTTTACAACGACCACAAGTCGTAGCTGAGATCACACACAACCAGGATATCTCATTCGCTATTCTTCTCCTGCTCATTGGCTTCTCCACTCTCTTACTCCTCCGCCATCAACGTCATCACAAACACACACAATAGTATTCAGTCCTATCTTCATGTGAAAAGCAAAAATACATACATGCAATCACATGCCCACAAATGGAAACGATAGAGGGATTTTAAGGAGACGTATTCCTTGATGAAATTCTTCGCTATTTTCTTGACACATTACTTTGGTAGAGTCACCCTAAGTGTACGTTGTCACTATCTCATCATAAATGTCATTTATTTGCTTCTGCTTCTATTGCATTCTCAAGCTCCCGATGAAATGATTGATGGGATACAACTACATTTTTCCAAACAAAATGTTCATTTACAAGAATCTTTGCCTCACCTAAAGATATCGCATAGAGAATTTTTAAAGCTTTGATAGATTCAACGATTGTCAATCCATCATCATGTAAAAAGAGAATAATACTCTCAAGGGATGCTCCATCAAGAATATTTTTTTTGTGTTTGGCAACAACTGATTCAAATAAGTCTGGTAAGACTTCACCTCCGCAATTATGCACCACCCACTGTCCGTCACCCACAGTATACGTGTGATCCTGGGTGACTTCAAGATTGTACATGGTGCTGGCACCGGGAAGGGATTGCCAGCCAGAGACGACACCATAGCTGCCATCGGCTTTGCGAATATGCAGGCCGATGTGCAATTGGGAGACGGGGACAAAGCCTTCTTCTTGTGTCAGGAAGGGATGCTTGGCAGTGGTGTGGATGACCTCGTCTTTCTCGTGTCTCTGTCCCTTTTTATCAGTGGTCGTAGTGGTGATGGCAAGGTTAACCAGATCAGTGTCGTGATTGATCCAGACATGCTTGATCGGTTCCAACTCCATATGCTGGGTCTGGGTATTGTAGGCCAGCACCTTCTCCCCTACACGCAAGCTGCCAATCGCCAAGGCTCCCCCGGCGGTCATGACTGTGGTGTCGTAAGAGAAACTAAGGGCACAACTTTCCGCGAGGTGTTCGGCGAGATCCGCTCCCCCTTTGAGGGCCAGTTCGCCACCACGCAACTCTTCGCCAACGCCAAAGAGCATCGAGATATCCATGCCGGCGTTCATCGCCAGATCACCACCCGCCACCGCTTTATCCCACATACTTCCATTGCCGGAAAGGGTCTGGACGTCATTGACCATGGAGGAGATACCCAGAAATTGATCTCCGGCTCCGAGGACGGCGTTGCCGACAGCGCTGGTCGTGGTTTGGGCCTATAGTTCTTCTTGGTTTAATGACGAGCGATACTTTATGGCAGGTGAGGTCGTTTTAAGAACAGAAAGAATTTATTGGAAAGGATGACAGAAAATGTCTATGGATCATAACTTTTGGTTGTTTCAAGAAGGTGAACGCTCTTACACAGAAAATCACGATCTCTGGGGAAGACAGGATGCACCCGTGAATATCGATGACGAAATGCTTCGCTATTTTCTTGACACATTACTATGGATACCTACATTTAATCCAGAAAAGAGTACAGATGGATTTGGACTTAATATGTGGGGCCCAACCATTATTAACCAAACAGGGGGCGCTTTATTTTCCCAGATCTTTACCTCATGGGTTCAATTGTTTACGTGTGGACCGAAGTGTTTAAGATTGAAAGGTCCCTTTGATTGGCAATGGCCCTATCAGGAATCAGAACATATCATGAATGAAGATCAGCTCGAAACACTTGGGCAGTATACCCAATTAGAAATCGATCGAGACCGGCTCATTCAACAATTAACCACGCTTGCACAATTTGGGAAACAAGCGGCAACAGGAGATTTTTTTATTCTTCACCTTGGTATTTAAAACATGATAAAAGGCTCATTCTCCCCAATAGCTCGCCTCACATCTCATTCGTTCACGCTGTCCAACTCACCCACCCTCTTCACGCAGGAGAAATCTGTAGCCTCGCCACCCTCTTCGCCTTCGCAAAGCACCACGCCCTCTCCCTCAACATCTCCTAATCTTCACATATCATATACTTACATCATACAAATGTAGATATTTAATTGTAATCTCTACGAAATATTCATTTATCTTTTCATACCCCTCTAATCCAATTAATACAGTATCAAAGCGCACTCGCTACAAGCGGTTGCCTACTGGAGACGATCGTGGCATTGGGCGTCAAGCCACACTGATCCCTACCAGTTGGGGTGCCTGTATTATCCGTCCATACTAAGCAATTCAGGGAATCATAACAAAAGGATTGCGAATTGGTCTGGCTCCCACCCGAGGTCGTGGGCAAAGTCGTCGTCAGGCTTAACGTGTTTCCGATATTGTCGTAGATCTTGTTCTGCTAGATACCTACCTCTCATTATCTTGAGAAATATATTTCAGCCAAAATAGATTGGGTTGTTCTTTTTCTTTGTGAAGGGATGTTAGTATATTACTAGCTAGATATCTGACTTTTCCCCATTCATCTGAAGTTTCTAATGAAAACAAATTCCATAATTGAATATTATCACTCATCTCATTAAGTAAGTTGTCTAAACGTTCTATTTCTACTTTTTGTTGATGAGTAATAAAACCATCCATGATAAGCTTTTGTGAAAATAACCATGTGTCACTGAACACTAAGGCAACTTCATCAGGAATGTGAACAAACGTAGGAAAAGCTTGAACTTGTTCCACATAAGAAGCAGCTAGAAGTTGCAGTGTTTGAATCAACATATCAAAGTACAGATTTTCTCTTTTTTGCTTGCAACAAAACATCTATCCAATCAAATTCGGTTCTTCCACACTTTCCGTGCTCAACAATTCAAATGATCCGGCACGAGGCATACGGAAGAGCGCCACGAACGATATTTGTTTCCAAAAAGCGATCATTGCAAGCTGAGAAGGCCTCCAGCTTTCTGTCAGGCGATGTTATTCTTGTATCGCCTTATTGCTGAGCACGGAAAATGCGGAAGAACCATTTTTTCGGGCCAAGTCTACTGGTACCCTTTTCTTTTATCAACAATACGTATACAATCAAAATATTGGGAGCACATGAGCTATCATGATCACAACTTTTGCTAGCATAATCGTAAACTTATCTTGACTAAAGTATGTAAGATGGAGAGGAAGAAAAAAATGTAGGAGGTGGAAGTGTCTGGATGACTGAAAAAGGGTCAAGACAACATATACAGAAGAAAGCAGAATGAATTGCCAATGTCCATTCTTTTTTATAGCACACGCGAACAGCCTTATGGCTGTTTTTCCAATTTTTCTGCGCATGGCTTTGAACTCGATGATGCCTGGTGGCCAACGAGTGAGCATTATTTCCAGGCACAGAAATTCGCCGAGACGCCTTTTGCTGAACAAATCCGTCAGGCTCGTTCACCCAAAGAGGCTGCCGATCTCGGGCGGAAACGCACCTTCCCTTTGCGTGCAGATTGGGAGCAGGTCAAAGATGAAACGATGCGTAAGGCCGTTTTGCGCAAGTTCGAGACCCATGCAGATATCCGCGCCATCCTCCTGGCTACAGGAGACAAAGAAATCATCGAGAATACTACTACTGATTACTATTGGGGACGTGGAACGGATGGCAGTGGACGGAACATGCTGGGACAGATTCTTATGCAAGTGCGTCAGATCCTGAGTGAGCATTCCCAGTCAGTGCGAAAGAGCTAGATTAGAAGGTTTGTCTTGAGGAGTTGAGCCTCAAGTGCAGTCAGATACGTAGCCGGATCTTTATGAAAGCGCAGTTGCTTGCATCGGCCCTCCTGTCGAGACGCACGCTGAACGCGTAGGTCAAGGTCACGCCATGTCTAGACGTTGTGGAGAGACAGTTTATCTGTGGTGAATGCGTGCAGGGGTGTGGCGAGTGCGGTTTGCTCCTGTGCTACTGTCAACGCTTGCGCAAATTTGGCTCTTGAAACTTTTTGGTGAAATATTGAGATATCTAAGGAAACCTCTGCTTGACTTGAGCTCAGATAGTTCTGTACACCAGCTAGTGAGGCGCTCTTTATAACTGCTTTCACCAAAAAGTTTCAAGAGCCGCAAATTTGCGCCGAAATAAATTTGTGGAGTTCCCCGTTTCGCCAGTTGCCTGTGCTATAGACCTCAGACGGCTTTTTCAGAGGAGACAAAGCGCTGTGATTTCTTATCCTCGCAAACATTTTTCTATTTTTTTTGCTAGTTCATCTTGAGCTTGCATAATTTCTCGTTTTTGTACACCGGTATACCCATCACCATACAAAATAAAATATTCTTGAACGAGGATCATCGATCCCGCAGCTAATTTAGATACCTCTTCCTTCGATTGCCATTTTTCTGCTAAAGTATCTAACGCATTGAAAAATTTACTCAAAGCAGGTTGATCAATTCTTTGGTGGAAACGCAAGTCATAAACAAAAGGTGAAATATACAACGCATGTTTTGATACAACAGCAATTGCAGATACTTCATCAAGAGGTTCCGTAACAAAAATCTTATCAATCCATTCGGACACCCACATGAATACTTCGCCTAATTCAATCTTTTCTGGATGCTGTTGCATATAGGTGTCTAATCTTGGAAGGACACTACTAAGCATATACGCAACACGCTTTGGTATCTCACTCTGCTGCTTCCAAGC
>NZ_BIXY01000012.1:19958-102306 GCF_008326305.1 Dictyobacter arantiisoli
CACATGAATACTTCGCCTAATTCAATCTTTTCTGGATGCTGTTGCATATAGGTGTCTAATCTTGGAAGGACACTACTAAGCATATACGCAACACGCTTTGGTATCTCACTCTGCTGCTTCCAAGCGTTTTGTATTTTTTTAAAAGCTTGCTCAAGCTGAACAAGAATGCTTTTATCAAAAGGCAAACCCTGTTCGATCCGATACATGAGACCATCTTGCTCAACCAAATAATGGTGTAAAATCTCATATGCCTGTTGTAACGAAACGTCTTCCATGTCCTATCCTTCAGTTACTTATCAATTTGATAAAGCAAAGATGCGCGATTCCATCCGTCAAATGCACATTGAATACAAATTTAGCTCAAAAAGAGACGGCAAATGGATAAACAATAACTACCAGTGTACCTATTACCTATACTCGACATCCATTGGTTTGGTGTTTACCCGTGCAAACATTTTCCTATTTTCTGAACAAGTTTTTCCTGGGCTTGCAAGATTTTTTGTTTTTGTACACCAGTATATCTATCACCTTCTGAAATAAATGTATCTCGAGCAAAGATCATTGAACCTGCAGCCAATTTAGATACCTCTTCCTTCAATTGCCATTTTTCTGCTAAAGTATCTAATGCCTCAAAAAACTCACTCAAGGCAAGTCGACCAGCAGGTTGATCGAGATCGTGGCACTGACGCAGTTCTAGAGGTATAGATGGAAGGCTCCATGCTTGCATCGATACAACAGCAATTGCAGATACTTCATCAAGAGGTTCCGTAGCAAAAATCTTATCAATCCATTCGGACACCCGCATGAATACTTCGCCTAATTCAATCTTTTCTGGATGCTGTTGCATATAGGTGTCTAATCTTGGAAGGACACTACTAAGCATATACGCAACACGCTTTGGTATCTCACTCTGCTGCTTCCAAGCGTTTTGTATTTTTTTAAAAGCTTGCTCAAGCTGAACAAGAATGCTTTTATCAAAAGGCAAACCCTGTTCGATCCGATACATGAGACCATCTTGCTCAACCAAATAATGGTGTAAAATCTCATATGCCTGTTGTAACGAAACGTCTTCCATGTCCTATCCTTCAGTTACTTATCAATTTGATAAAGCAAAGATGCGCGATTCCATCCGTCAAATGCACGTCGAATACAATTTTAGCTCAAAAAGAGATGGCAAATGGATAAACAATAACTATTAGTGTACCTGTGCTCGACATCCATAAATCAAATGTATGCTGAACATAAGTACACTACAATCTATTACGATAAACTCTTTTACAAAATTGCCTATCTATACTATATGCTTAGTAGTATAGATACTACCACAAAATTGAACCTTGACACATTATAGACAAGGAAATTTTGTCAAAACATAATTCTGAAAGAGCTTCTATTATAGAGCTTACAGAACTGAAATGTTTATGGTAATATCTCCGGATCATCCATCACACCGCCATCTGGAATAGTCATGAGCTCTACAATTGCACTTGACGGAATGTCACCTCTAACTAATACTTCTTGAGCAGTTACTGCATTGTTATACGGAACGCTACCCGGTGGTAGATATTTGCCTGCTGTAGCTTCAGTAGAAACGTCGTACAGGTCATCTGGATTTAATAGTCTTTTATCTATTTTGATAATTCTATCTCCAGGTTTACCACCAAATCTCGTTAATGCTACTTGTTCGGAATCTGTAGTTGAGATAAGCGGCCCTTTAAACCAAGATTTCGAACCATACTTAACTGTCTCATAGATAGTTTTCGCAGTCACATTTTTATAATTGTCTGGGGAAAGCCCTTTGCTAGGGTCTTCATCTGGCCTTAATGCTCTATATAGATAGTTGCCGTCATCATCACCAGCAGATGCTGATCCACCACAACCAGATAAAATAGAAGCAACAAGACATCCAGGCGATATGGAAGGAGAGGCAGAATCAGATTGCGGCTTCGTAAAAATCTTAATGATTTGACATACAGCATTGCAATCAGTTGCGGGTGGTTTCGGTTTGGGTTTGGGACGTGCCGGAGCTTTGCGAGCGGGAGGAGTAGCATGGCGCACACTCCAATGCGTATTCACATAGCTGCTGATATAGGCCGAACTGGGACTATCATACCAGGGTCGACTTCCACCACAGCCTAAGACACACGTCGTCGTCACCTGTCCCCCACCCCAGGAGTCGATGACTTCTCCCCACGTGCTTGTCTCCGATTCGGTGGTGATGGAGGTGTGCGTTTTCCAATTGACGATTGATCGTTCACCATCTCCCCAGTCAATCCGTTGTCCGCTGGGATCGGTATTGGTGGTAGGATTCCCCGCGACATAGGTATAGGGATCCATCCCTTGCAGGTTCCCTTCCACGGTGTCTGCGGCGGTAAATTGACCGACCACGGGATCATAGTAGCGCGCATTATAGTAGTCCAGCCCCGTGGTATCAGCGTGTTGCCCGGTAAAGCCTTTGTCCGTTCCCATCGATCCCTGGGAGTAGCGCTGACTACCATAGGGACTGTAGGTCTGATTGCCGAGGACTGTCGCCGCATTGGCGGTGTTCGTCATGGTTTCCACCACACTGCCAAGCCCATCGGTGAGATAGAATTGGGTCGTGGTGCCATCGCTTTTGCCGAGCAGATGACCGCCCAGGGAATAATAGTAGGTATTGCCAGTGGCATTACCACTGCTATCGTAGGTATGCTCTTCCAGGCCAAAGGCATAGACGGTCAGGGTTGTGCCACTGGCAGTGGTACTGCGGCGCAGGGTGCGCTCACCACTGTTGTCATAAGCATACCACTCACGGCTGGTGCTGCCGGCATCCCATTGCACCAACTCATTTTGCACATCATAGGAGAGGGCTGCCGTCGTGCCATTGTAGGTACGACTGGTCTGGTTTCCCCAGGCATCATAGCCAGCCAGATAGGAGGCGCTGCCATCATTTTTGGTGGCACACGTCGTCCCCGCAGCATAGATCCCTGTCAATTGATGGGGATGCGTGGCGTCACAATAGAGATACTGGAGCGAGGCTCCTGCACCATTGAGGGGACCCTGCCACAGTTGTCCCAGATGGGTGTCGGCAAAATTGGTACTGTAGCTTGCCCCTGGTAACCCACTCTGAGTGGCCGCACTTCCACAACTTCCCCCGGTAATCGCAGCCGGCTGCGTTCCGGTGTTGCCCGCCCACACCAGATGATTGAGTTCATCGTAGCAGTAATTTTGCGTTTCACTGCCACCCGAACTGCTTTGTCCTGGCACCGCAGCATACGTCGTACTGGTGCTACTCACATTCCCAACGGGATCATAGCTCCGATTTTCACTATAAATGGTGCCAGACGTCCCACTGCCAGCTTGCCAGGTGGCGGTCGCGCCTACAGCACGCAGGTTTCCGTCATAGGCAAATTGTTCCGTCGCCAATGCAGTTCCCGTCGACGTTTGATAATTGATCGCCGAGGTCAACCCATTGCCATTCAGACTCAATGATGCCAGATTGGCAGCGCCAACGGCGTTGTTGCTTAATCCGGTCAGCAAGCCGGTCGTAGCATCGTATGCCTGCGAGAAGATCGTCCCCGGTTGCCCATTGATCGTCGTTTGCGTGGTCATGGGTTGACCCGCATCATTGTATGACTGCGTTTCTTGATACGTCGGCAACGCCGTGGAGACATTCCAACTACTGGGAACGCTCAACTGCATCGTCTCGGCAATGGCTCTCCCACGGTTATCATGTTGATATTGAGAGGTCGTCTGTGAGGAGGTGCCATCGGGATAATAGGTCGTCGAGATATCCTGGGTCAACAGACCATTGGGAAAGTCCGTCGAGCCGGCCACCCCAAGTTTACTGACCCCATAGGTATACTGTTCCAGGGGATGACTGCCACTCCTACAGGTGCCAGAACCATCCGTGGTGGGAGCGGCATCCTGCACACAACCGACCCGGCCCAGGAGATCATAGCTGGTGCCGACCGTATGGGAACCCGAGGTGACGATGATGGCGCGCCCATCCGCGTCATAGGTATATTGGGTCGTTCCCCGGTCGGGATCATTGAGCTGGGTCAGACGTCCCATATCATCATAGGATGCCGTGGTCGTGACGGAGGTCGTATCCTCTCCGGTTTGGGGGGTGAGATCGGTCACGATGACCCTGGTCGGTAACCCGATGGCATTGAACTGGGTTTCCGTTTTCGCGCTGATATTACTGGTCAGGTCAGCGCTAGCCACACGATAGCTTTGCACAGAGCGGGTATGTCCAAAGACATCCTGGTACGCCACGCTCATTTGATTGTTGGCATCCAGCGTTTCAATATACCCATACGTCGATGTATCGCCATTGGGAGACCCAATATCATAGGTCGAACACGCCGTCCAGGTGCCTCCAAAGTAGGGGCAGGGAACGCCTGGCTCCTGGCTCGTGCCTGCAATGGGATCGAGGATCGCCTGTGTGCGACCCAGGGGATCATAAAGCCGGGTCGTGCCGGTCGTTTGCACGCCACCGGAGACATTATCAATGGTGGCCGTGTTTGGATCGACCCAGGTGGTGCCTCGTGGATAGCGGAACGACTGACCGGCGAAGTCCGTTCGATTGATCTCATTATAGATGGTAAACGAGATAAGATCGTTACTGGCATCCAGGGGACTACGCGTTTCGACCGCCCGACCAGCACTATCATAGTACACCCGTGTCACCGCATTGGGATAGAGCGAAGATGCGGTATCCACTTCATAACAGGGGGTGGTACTGCTATCGGTACAGGTGGAGTTGGTCGTCGTTTGCGCGGTATAGGCACCCGTTTCACCGGGAGACGAGGTCTGCTCCACTTCATTGCCATTGCTATCATAAGACAGCGATGTTGTCGTGGTTTGCCCATTCAAATTCGTCGTGCCGGTTGCCATGCCTCCCGTCGTGTAATCATAGGCGACCGTCGTATGTTGATTGAGCACGTTCCACAGATCAGTGGATTGGGCTTCATAGCTATCATACCCCGAACAGGTAGTATAATGTCCTGCCGTCCAGGAGGCTGATGCATACGCGGGAGCCGTGGAAAGTGTGCACCCCTGACTACTATACAGTCCGCTGTTGGCCGCCCCAAAGGCATCCACGGACGCAATCGCATTGCCAAACTTGTCATACATCGCATACGTTGTATACGTCGTCCCACTGCTGGGAGCGCCACAGTTGCTGTAGGATTTGACCGTCGTCGGCAGGCCGACCGAAGGAGAGGCCCCTGCTGAAGAGTATGATCCAGGTCAGAGTAGTGATTGGTTTCTTGCGTGTAGCGAAACACATAGGGTTTGAGTGCATGAGCCGTGCCCCCAGTATAGGCGGTTGGCGTAATACTGGTCAGGAGATGCTCTCCGGTCATATACTCCAGGGCCCAGGTCAGGGGATCATTGATCTGACTTAACGGGGTATTGGTATAGCTCATGCTATAGCTATAGGCGGGCTTCTGATCGGTGTCGGCTCCCACATAACTGGTGAGAGTGGAGAGGGAGAACAGGCTCATGACGGCTGGCGCTTTTACGGCTCCGTCATCTAAGGGGTCATCGCAGCGCAGTTTAAACGTACTGGTTGCAGGTGGGGTCCCTGTACAATCTGCCGAGGTATACGGTTGCACCCAGGAAGAACTGGCACCAGAAGGAACTGTCAACGAATAAGATGGGGCCTTATAGCTGAAATCGATGGTGCCGATGATTTTCGTGGTGGACCCATCCACCGTTTTGTACACAATCTGCGCCACCGCCGAGTCACTGACGGTTGTGTGCCCTCCCGGCGTGATGAGATCCTGAAAATAGGAATAGGTGACCTGCTTCTGAGGGAGATTAGGCCCATTGGTAGGAGCAGTAATGCGGTCCACGCCCCACTTATAATTGGTGCGCGTCCCTGTGGAGTCGGTCATGTATTCCAGCGAGTCACTCGTACAGCCAAACTTATAATACATGCCCGAAGGGTCCCAGGCCTGGAAACAACTGGGAACGGCATTGGTACTGGTCACGCCCACACCGACAATCCGCCAATGAGAGAGATGCAGGGTGTAATACAGACCCACATTTTTAGGATCGGGAATGAGACGATCACTGGTATGCCCTGGAATGCTCAACGTATACCAGGTACCAGGGCCTCCGCTTCCGGTTGGTTCCGTCTCTGAAGAAACCGAGGGAAGTCCCAAGGACCAGCCATCGCCCAGTTGATCGGCGGGAGACAGCTGCGAATGACGTCCATTGGGATCTGCCGATGAATACTCGAATCCCAATTCTGGTTTAAAGCCAGCGGGGCCTGGAGCCACCTGGACGGGATAGCTGACGGAAAAGTCGCCGGAGTTACCACTGACCGATCCCATCGACGGACTTGTTGGTGCCTGCAGGTCAGGACTACTTGCAACAACCAGGGTTCCCAGGGGAGCCACCGTGGTCTGTGCCGTGAGGGTATGGGCCACGGGATCGTTAATCACGGGGGTGACAAACGCACGGGTGGACTGCACCGACTGCTTGTGTTGGAGCGCCGTAGCGATTTGATCGGGCCAACTCAGATACAGGCGGTCAGGGTCCAGCCCTAACGCGGATAATTCACCTGGCTGATAGTGAAAAGTATACTGAATGGGTTGACGGACAGCAATCCCATGGACCACCCGCCCGTTGTGATCAAGCACGTTGATGTCATACGTTCCCAGCACCGTGGCTGATGCCTTGTAGTGCCCCGAACGCTGGGAGACCTGCAAGCGGACATCCCCACTGACGGCCCCACTTTGTGAGCCATTCTGTATCTGGGCCTGAGAAAGGTCCAGCGAATTCGGGGCAATCTGAACACGCAGTTGTTGATTGCTGGCTTGCAGCACTTGTGGTGTGAGCAAGGGAGCCTCTGCACGATTGAGAGGCTTCGGGGTTCCTGTCGTGATGAGATCAGGAGAAAGCGTTTGTTGGAAGGCCGGCATCGTTGCTTTCCCGGCACTTGGCAACGCCTTCGTAGGTTGTGGCTGGGTGGCACGGTCCGTGGCGGGAGGCTGCAATCCTGCAAAGTTGCCACTGCGCTGAAGGGCGCCATAGTAGTGTTTGGTATCGACCTTCCCGACCTTTTGAAAAACCTTCACCGTGTTGCGTCCTGGTGCAGCCGCAGGAAAGGATGGATGAACGAGCACAGCGGCGAAGACCACCGAGCCGTTCGACAGAAATGTATTGCCAAGCACACACATGAGGATGGTCTTTGTTTGCTAGCAGAGAGTGTTGTAGAAAAGGTGTAGAGAAGCAGAAATTATTAAAATGTTGTGAATTTCTTCAAGTTCCTAAATTTGCTCCCAAAAACGCTAACAAATCCCACTCTCATGCGTTATAATACATAGGCCTGGGATGGATAGCGGGGTGTGCGTAAGCAAGTAGATCCACCTCGACGAGCAGCTTGTAGCGTACATCTAAGATTTTACGTGCAACCTTTTCCCCATGGGGTTCGCACGCGCGCCTCCTGGAGTTTCGCGTCGCGCAAGATGCAGGCGTGCGGTAAGGGAAGGACGAGCTGGCACCCCGTCCTTCCTTTACTTTTAACCATGCATGGGTAGGAAGGGGCGTATGCGAGTTCCAATACGATCACTCGGTGGCAAACTGATCGTTGTGGCGACGGCCACTCTTTTACTGTGCCTACTCCTCTTTGCACTGACTTCCTGGAGCGCCGTCAATCTCTATGTAGAATATCAGGCCAGCCGTGATGCAAGTGCGCAGCTTACAAAAGTAGCAACGGCCTATCAATCACATACACAGGTTCTGCTTCGTTCTGTTGAGACGCTGTCCAGGGATACACGGCTACAAGAAGTCGTGAGCCTGCCGGACACAACCGCTAAGACATCCTTAATTCACAGGTTGCTGGATCAACAGGCCGCCAAGCAACATCCACTGACGTTGACGCTCTTTGATGCCACAGGCCGCAGCATAACGCATACCAGTACTGTCACCACGCTATCAGAGGTACAGCCACTTCTGGCACATACGCTACAAGGCCAGGCCAGCTCAGATCTGCAAACATTCTCAGGTCCGACAAGTGCTCAGATCCAGGGACAGTCCTGGGCCATCACCATCGCGGTACCAGTGCGGGATCAAACACAGCATGTGCATGGCACCCTTCTAGCAACCCAATCCATTGATAGCCTGTTTGTACAACAGCTCGCGCTGGACAGTGGCACGCCAATCCTGCTCTGCATCCATAATCAAATCATTCACAGCTCACTAGCGCTCCTGGCAGCCACAGGAACACGTGCGAACGATTCAGTGTGTCAGATTGGCGCATCAAACTATACTGCTGGCACACAACGCTATCAAACGCAAGCGCAGAGCGTATCATTACCACAACAGATTGGCAAGACGCCCACGCTAACCCTGGTTGCGCTTCAACCATTGGATGGCCTGACATCTCATCCCAGACGCATCCTCCTGCTGATCGCAGGGATTGGCCTGAGCATCTTCTCACTGGGGATCATCCTGCTTGTCTACTTCATTCGTACATTCTTGATACGTCCGCTGCAGCGTGTGCAGACACAGGTTCAGGTGCTCCTGTCCCAGAATAGTGCTATTGATGTCGGGATACCCCAGAGCAATGAACTCCCTGAACTGGCACAATCCTATCAGATCCTGACGAATTCCTTGAATCACGAGAGTCAGGCGCTACTGGATCAAATGAGCAAGATCCTGGTTATGAGCGATGCCTTGATGTCAACCTTAAATCTGGAACAACTCCTGGGTGAGTTTGTCACGCGCATGGGGCATATTATTCAGGTCAAACATGTCTCGTTACTGCTCTATGGACGAGAGAGTATCGCACCCTGGGCCGTCGCGCAATGGTCTGATGCCAGTGAGGAAGTGGTGCTACGGCCATTTTCAGCGCCTCAAAAGGGCGTGACGGTTTATATCGATCCAGATAATGATATCAGTATGGCTGTGACCACGAAAATGTCGGTGATCTCCAATGCTCAGTCGGCCAGGACGACGGCACACCAGGCAAGCTTTCAAGCCTATCACCCGGATGGACGAGGATCACGCATCCCAAATCATGCCTTGCGAGATGTGGATCTGGCGCTGGCCCGCCTGACCCTGCAACGCCAAAAGATTGTCTATGGTGAGGATATTGGCGCGATCTATCAGCAGCAGCCGGAATCCTGGGCGCGTCTGGCATTGGAAAAAGGATATTGCTCAGCGATTGCTGTTCCGCTACTGCTGCAAGATCAGGCTATTGGCGCATTTATACTTTATACGGAAGAGCTACATCCTATCAGCAATAAGGATACGTTTTTACTCAGTACGGCGGCCCTACAAACCTCGATGGCCATTGAAAATGCCTTGCTGTTTGCTGAGGTAAAGGACAAGAATGACGCCCTGGAACGCGCCAACCAATTAAAATCACAGTTTCTAGCTAATGTCACCCACGAACTGCGCACACCATTGCATAGTATTATCAGTTATGGCACATTGATTGTAGAGGGTTTTGTGGATGGTACCCTGACAGATGAGCAGGAGCAGCATATCCAGTTCATGGTGCGGCGAGCTGAGGATCTGTCACATCTGGTTAATGATATGCTGGATCTCTCAAAAATTGAGGCTGATCGCATTGAGGTTAAGCCAGAGCCGCTCATCTTACGCCAGAGTTTGTCGGAGGTCATCGAGCAATTAACACCGCTGGCAAACACAAAAGAGCTCTATCTCAATCTAGAGATTGATGAGAGCTTTCCGCGTGTTGCAGCGGATGGTCACCGTCTCCGTCAGGTGGTCCTGAATCTGGTTTCCAATGCCCTCAAGTTCACAGAACAAGGCGGTGTAACCATTCATTGTACCCAATTGGAGCAGCAAGGGATGGCGCGTATTTCGGTAGCTGATACTGGCATCGGTATTTCCCCCGCTGCCATGGAGTATATCTTTGAAGCTTTCCGGCAGGCAGATGGAAGTACCACGCGGCGTTTTGGAGGCACAGGATTGGGTTTGACAATCGCGAAAAAGCTGATCGAGTTACAGGGTGGAGAGATTGCGGTGGAAAGTGTGCCCAGGAAAGGCTCTACCTTCTCTTTTACCCTCCCAATTATCCTGGCATAACACTCAACAACACGACGTCCTACTTGAAAGATCTTCGTCTTCAAACATGAGAGAAAGAGAAAAAATGAATATACCAAGTCAAGACACTCAACAGCCAACTGTTCTAATCATTGAGAATGAAGTTTCAAACCGCATTCTGATTGAACGTGTCTTATCGACCCGGGGCTATCGTTGTCTCTCTGCCAGTAATGGTCGCGAAGCCTTAGAACTATTAGATCACGAGCGCCCGGATCTTATTCTAACTGATCTCTCGATGCCGGTGCTGGACGGCTATCGCACAACCCAGTTGATTCGGGAACGTCCAGGATTGGAGAATGTGCCCATCGTGGCAGTAACAGCATTTGCTCTGAGTGATGAAGGAGAAGCGGCCCGACGTATTGGTTGTACAGAATATCTCACCAAACCCTTTAAACCACGACAATTACTTGAGGTTGTCGCTCGCTTACTCCAGGCACCAGCATAAAAGAACATAGACAAGCCCTGAGTTCCTTAAAAGACGCTTGTCCTCACTTAGCAGCATGTGCAATACTGAAGAGAGATTACCATAAAAAGATGACCTGCCGATCAGCCCATGCTCGGTGAGCACTCTTTTTTTATGCCTCACAGGGAGTAATTCGCTCGTACTGTTCCCCAATCAAAATAAAACATATCAAGGAGCTAGAAGCATGAATATCAATCTGACAACGCAGGCGCTGAAAGATGTCGCCTGTGATGCCTTGATAGTCAACGTTGCCCGCCAGCAAACGGGATTACAGCTATCTGACGCAGCCGCAACTATCGATATGGCACTGTCTGGACTGCTCAAGGAGCGCAATGCCGATGGCGAGTTCAAAGGCAACGTCGGAGAATTGCTGACAGTCCATCCCGCTGGCAAGTTAGCTGCCAAACGCGTTGTTGTAGTCGGCCTGGGGGCACAGGAGAAAGTGGATACACAGGCGATTCGCCGTGCCACAGCCATTGCCGCCCGCCATCTGCAAAAAACGGGTGCGCATACGATTGCCATCGCGGGTGGCTTTACCTCTACAAATTTCACCGCCGAACAGGAGGCTCAGGCCGCGGCTGAAGGTGCGCTACTGGGACTCTATACATTCCGTATGTATCAGAGTACCGAGGCAAACGGCGCAGTCAACACGATTAGCTTTGTCACAGGTGCTGAACAAAAGACAAAGATTGAACAGGCATTGCTGCGAGGGCAGGCACTGGCCGAGTCTACAAACTTTGCCCGCAGCCTGATCAACGAGCCTCCCAGGGTTCTCACGCCAACTGAACTGGCTCATCGTGCCAGCAGTATGGCGAAAGAAGTCGGGCTCGAATGCGAAATCTTTGATAAAGAGAAGATTCAAGAACTGGAGATGGGCGGTCTGCTGGCTGTCTCACAGGGCAGCGTTAATCCACCACACTTTATTGTATTGCGCTATCGTGGGAATCCTGCCAGCAAGGAAGGCATTGCTTTTGTAGGTAAAGGCATTACATTCGATACTGGCGGTATCTCGATCAAACCGGCCGCCGGTATGGATGAGATGAAAGGCGATATGGGCGGTGCTGCAGCCGTGATTGGTGCCTTACAGGCCATCGCACGTCTAAAGCCTGCTATCAATGTTACTGGCATCGTGCCTACCTGCGATAATATGCCCAGTGGTAGCGCCTATGTCCCTGGCGATATTGTACGTATCTCCAACGGAAAAACCATCGAGATCGTCAATACCGACGCCGAGGGACGACTTATCCTGGCTGATGGTATCTCTTATGCCGTTAAACAGGGTCTGTCGCCAATTGTGGATCTGGCGACGCTGACAGGAGCGATGGTGGTTGCCCTCGGTCATACCATGACAGGGGTCTTTAGCAACAACGAAGATCTGACCCAAAAGATTATCACAGCTGGCCGCACCGCCGGTGAAAAATATTGGCCGATGCCGCTGGATGATGAATACGCCGATTACATCCATAGTGATATCGCCGATATCAAACAGACTGGTGGACGCGAGGCAGGTTCAGTCACCGCAGCGAAGATCCTCGAGAACTTTGTGGGCGATGCACAGTGGGCCCATCTAGATATTGCAGGTACCAGCTACGAAGAGAGCGTTAAATCCTATCAGGAAAAAGGCGGCACAGGCGTCGGTGTGCGTACCCTTACAGAATTGGCTTTCCAACTCGCCAACAAATAAGACACGGTAGGCACAGTTTGCAATACAGGGGAATAATACGTATATTATTCCCTTGCTGCATTTTTCTCTACGCAACATAGTGGAATTCTGTTCTATCCTCCACTGCTATTTCACCAAAAAAATTGATTGTCCTCCAGGACATCTCTATTACTTATCAAAGCCAGAAGCTTTGCCTCATGCCAATATTCAAGCTATAGCTTTTCGCTTATAAACAATATGAAATGTGCTAGATGCATTTTATAGAAACAATGATCCTACGTCAAGTAAAAATAGACACCTGCAGTACCCATTAGTACCAATCCAATAATTTATATTTGACATTTAGTGGAGGCGTGGTCGTATGCCCAGATTGGCTTTATTTTTATTTGGATCTCCATCTATCGAATATGCGGGCAAGCGTCTGATTGTGGATACACGCAAAGCAATCGCTCTGCTGGTCTACCTGGCAATGACACGGCAACGCTATCAACGCGATATGCTGGCGAACTTGCTCTGGCCGGAATATGATCAGGCACATGCGCGCGCAACCCTACGCCGCACCTTATCAACCCTCAATAAAGCACTGAATGGGGAATTTTTACAGGTGGATCGCGATACTATCGCCCTGGACCCATTGGCCCAGATATGGATCGATGTCGAGGCTTTTCGCGCTCATCTGGCAACCTGTCGCACCCATGCCCATTCTACCTCTGAAACCTGTGCGGCCTGTCTGGAACCATTAACCCGTGCGGCCGCACTCTATCAGGATGATTTTCTCGCTGGCTTTCATTTACAGGATAGTACCAACTTTGATAGCTGGCAATTCGTTCAAACAGATAGTTTGCGCCGCGAATATGCCTATGTCCTGGAACATCTTGTCTATTATTATAGTAATCAAGGTGACTTTAAACAGGCTATTACTCTTGCGCAACGCTGGCTGGCACTTGATCATTTGCATGAACCTGCCCATAGCATCTTAATGCAGCTCTATGCCGGGATTGGACAGCGTGCCTCATCCCTGCAACAGTACGAGGAATGTGTTCGCATCTTAAAACAGGAATTAGGAATTGCCCCTTTAAAGACAACCACACAGATCTATCAGGCCATCAAAGCCAATACACTGCCCCAGCATCTCGCATTCAAGCCATCAGCACTGCCATTACCGCTTACGCGAGAGACACGAGCAGCACAAGAACAATCCCGACAAGCCAGCAGTGTTTCTTCTGACAAAGACGCTGGTGCAATCCCACCCATAGTTCACACAGGTACCTATCCACTAATAGGGAGAGATACTGAATGGCAACGGATGCTCCAGGTGTATCATCGATCTGAGATTCAGGGACAGGTCATCTGCCTGGAAGGCGAAATGGGGATTGGAAAAACACGTTTATTGGAAGAAATGCTTAGCTATGCCCGGCAGCGTGGAGCATTTATCGTGCGAACGAATTGCTTCGCAGAGGAACAGAGTATCGCTTACAGTCCAATTGCAAGCAGTGTACAAACGGCGCTGACACAGGCACAACACAATGATACCTTAAAACATCTAGCTCTCCCCTGGCTACGGGAAGCGGCCCGTCTGCTCCCAGCTCTCACCAACGCTGCCGTGGTTACGCTCCCATTGGAGACCATTGATCATCCCGAGGCCCAACAGCGTTTCTTCGCGGGCATCCGGCAGGTGCTACTGGCAATCAATGCACAATCAGAGGTAACTGCACCAGGCATTATCTGTTTTGATGATCTTCATTGGAGTGATGCTTACTCTTTAGCCTTCCTGAGCTATTTTATACGCAGGCATATCGAGAAATCTGTCTGCTTGCTGATCACCTGGCGTACTCCATACCCACACCAACTGGAGCCCATCCGTCATATACTCACCGAGCTACAGCATGCCGGTCAGGCTACTTTGCTCACGCTGTCACGCTTACAGGAAAAAACGGTCAGTCAATTGCTCCATCAGACGATCAGGCAGGTTTCAACCCGAGATCAGACACAGTTGGCGCAACGTCTCTATGCGGAAAGTGAAGGTTTACCGCTTTTCGTCACAGCGTATCTGGAAGCATTGGGCGCGCAACACCTGAAGCGAGAGGATAGTTCCTGGCCGCTCCCCGCCAAGCTCCATGATCGACTGCTTTCACAGCTCAGCAGTCTGGGGGATTATACTCGCCTGGTGCTTAGTGGGGCCGCCAGTATCGGACGGAGCTTTGATCTGGCACAACTACGCGCTGCTGGCGGCTGGAGTGACGAAATTATTGTCCATACATTAGAGGAGTTGATCGGGCAGGGGTTCCTTGAGGAATTAGTTCCGGATGACCAGGATAATGACCAGCGCGTACGCTATCAATTTGTACATAAACAGGTACGCCGACTTGCATATGCAACGACCAGTCAGGCACGCCGCCAGCTTTTTCAACAGCGCAACGCCGACTTTCAAAAAAGCCAGCGCTCATAACCTATGCCGTGACTGGTCAAATCAGGCTATCGT
Organism: Dictyobacter arantiisoli; assembly: GCF_008326305.1. GTDB lineage: Bacteria > Chloroflexota > Ktedonobacteria > Ktedonobacterales > Ktedonobacteraceae > Dictyobacter > Dictyobacter arantiisoli. Next base: position 34,629 of record NZ_BIXY01000012.1, read on the forward strand.
CAGGGAAAATGTGTAGAGATACATCCCCGACTATGCCTATTGGGCAAAGCGATTGCGTACCAGGATACGACTACTGCCATCCTGGGCGGAAATCTGTTTGACTGCTAAGGAGACACGATTATCAGCATTTAACGCATTCCAGTAGCTATCCAATACAGCCTCAGCTTTTCCAGCGCAGGGGAGTAACAGCGGATCACCATTAAAGCTAGGCAAGGGATTCCCATCCCCACGATAGGTTGTCAGGCCAACCCCAAAACCACGCGGAGATTTCGCCGTATGATAGGTGTAGCGATCCGTATTGGCAGGATTGGCCTGATTAGCTTTAAGAATACTCAACGTGACAGTACCGGGATAGGCTTGCAGATCGAGCATTCCACTGATACGCGGTGTATAGTGAGGAGCATCTGGCTCGCGCTCACGTTTCTCCAGTGCCGAAGCGAACGATCCTCCAGCCAGTAAGCCATCATAAATCGTACGGGTTTGATCGCCATTGCTGACTAGATAGATATTAGGTAGTTCAAGCATGGCATCATAAATCAGGAGTTCGGGATTATCCATCTGACGCGTATCAACAGGTTCAGTTCGCAAGGTATTACCTGCTACCACAAATTTACGATTGCGGCTTGAAGCACTACGACCCATAATCCAATAGATCATCAACCATGCATCATCGACTGAAGAGCGACCAATCACAAGTCCTCTACCAGGATAAGGGTTCTTCTTTAAAAGCTCAAAATTTGCCGTTGCCAGAGCAGTAGCATCCATTGTTTTCCACACTTTCCCTTGAATGTTTTAGAGCCCGAATCTATACTTATCTTTCATTATAGCAGAGCGGCCCTTACATGGAGTATACCTTAAAACCGAACCACTGGCAAAATGTCAGGGAAACGGTTCGTGAAATTAATGCCAGGAGGAGAGACGGCTTTTCAAAACATGTTGAGCGGCGAAATAGCCGCACATGCCGTGTACTCCACCGCCCGGCGGGGTTGAAGATGAACAAATAAAGATATCAGAGGCTGAGGTCGCATAAGGAACGGCTCGCAACGTGGGACGCGTAAAGAGCTGCCAGATATCCTGCACGCCACCATTGATATCTCCACCAATATAATTGGCGTTATAGCGCTCAAGCCCGGGTGCATCGGTCACATGGCGCGCCAGGATCAGATCGCGGAAGCCAGGCGCAAAGCGCTCTATCTGTGCCTCGATGCGTGCCGTCATATCGAACGTCGAGCCATTGGGGACATGACAATAAGCCCACAGAGTATGCTTGCCCGCCGGAGCACGTGTGGCATCAACAAGACTCTGCTGAGCCACCAGAACATAGGGATGATCTGGCGGCTCACCACGCCAGACCTGTCGCTCTCCCCACGCAATCTCATCAAAGGTGCCGCCCAGATGTACCGTGCCAGCACGGGCGCAAGCCCGAGCAGTCCAGGGAACAGGGCCAGCCAGGGCATAATCAATTTTAAACGAACCAGGACCATAGCGATAGCGTTGCAAACTACGTAGATAACCAGATGATAAACGATGTCCAGCTATACGCACCAGTTGACGTGGCGTCACATCAAACAAATAGGCACGTGCGGTGGGCAATTCATCAATTGTCTTCACCTCATGCCCGGTCATAATCTCGCCGCCCAGAAAACAGAGATAATCAGCCAGTGCCTGCACAATACGCTGCGAGCCGCCACGTGGAAGCGGCCAGCCTGCCACATGGCCTACAGTCGCCAGTACCAGACCAGCCGCAGCACTGGTCAATTGCTCCAGGGGAAGCATAGAATGGGCACAGACGCCAGCCAGAAGCGCCCGGGCGCGCTCATCCACGAAACGTTGCCTCGCCAGCAGACGCGCCGACTGGAGCGCCGCCAGACCAAAGGGAGCCAGCGCCACTGGATGAAGCAGTGGACGCAGGCGCAAGGGCCCCAGAAAAGCCTGAGCAATGCGCTCCCAATCCCTCACAAAAGGGCTGATCAAATCCTCATAAGCCTTCGCATCAACCCCAAGCGTCTCTGCCGTCGCCGCGATTGAGCGCTGCAACAGCATCGCCTCTCCAGTATCCAGAGGATGGGCCAGAGGAACATCAGGATGCAGCCATTCCAGGCCAAAGCGTTCCAACGGCAATGTGCGCAAAAATGGCGAAGCCACGCCCAGTGGATGGACCGCCGAACAAATATCATGCACAAAGCCCGGCAAGGTCAGCGCCCCCGAACGTGCTCCTCCTCCAATGGTCTCCCGTGCCTCAACGACCAGAACCGCCTGACCAGCCTGCGCCAGCCTGACTGCTGCCGCCAGACCATTGGGGCCCCCGCCCACCACCACAGCATCATAGGCATATCGTCTCGCCATAGAAAATGCCTCCCCATTTTATCAACTACATCTTTTTTCATTGATGGTAACACATGCCCATATGTTCCCAACGTCATGATAACCCAGAAGCTCCTGTACCACATGATAGGTTGAGGTTACATTTCTTGAAGTGAATAGCAAGCTCAGTCTTAGGCGGGTGGCGAGGGGAGTTCGCGTGTGTCTTGCTGATCTGGGTGAGTATTAGCCGCTAACCTGAGTGTGTCCTGTTGATCTACGTGAGATTGAGTGGATAACTTGAGTGTGTCTTGCTGGTCCTGGTCCGGGTAATAAGTGGAGACGATGTCGAGCATGGAGGGTGTGAGACGGGCTATCTGTGCGTTGGTAGATGATATGCGCTGGCGGCGTTTCTGCTTTTGTTCGCTGCTAAAGGACCAGACAGAAACAATTATCACGATCAGGAAGCCTGCGCCTGCTAGCAGGGAACCCTGGAGCCAGTTGTTGATAATTATGCCCTGTGGATTTTGTATATATTCGGTAGCAGAGTAGACTTGCTGTCGCCAGATTTTCTTGTCTGCGAGGGCAAATTGTACCACAGCATAAGTAGTGGCGGATGTTTGGATATTATCAACCTTAAGTGAAAGTGTTTGGGGATCATCTTTATAGATTAATGTAGTAATAGGCTCATTCCTCTGTAGACGAGCATCGTTGAGGTGTGGAGAGAATTTGCGGGGATCGATAATGTAGTAGATGCTGGTTCCCGCTTTTTGAAATGCATAGGTTCCATTATTGATGGTGAGAATATGAAATAAGCCAGCTTTTACGTGCTGGTAATAGACGTTATGGGATGTACTCCCATAGAAAAATCCTCCTCCAATGAGGAACAAACCTGTAAGCATACTGATAATGCTAAAGATCAACCTTTGAGACCTGGCCACTGGTTGTGTGGGCGTGGGATAAGCGCTGGCGTGAAAATGTGTCCCTTCCCTGAGCTGATACAACATATTGGCGCTGCCATTCATGCTTGCTATTCTCCGCTTCCTGCTATAACACAATGTGCAACTTTTTGCCTGAAGCCTCGCGCCAGCGGCGCTTGCTTAGGCGTAGTGTAGAAGTACTAGAATGTTTATTCATAGACGAATTTTGATATACTGCCGCATTTATTCATTAGGAGATATTTATTCAGGATGAATAGCTATCCAAGAATTTTGGGATTCCTTTTTTTCTCCCATTAGTTTGCAACATTGATATTTTAGCTTACGAGGAATGTTTGATGCAACATTGTTTTATACGAATATTTATATTTATAAGTATATCGATGCTACTCCTCTCTATGATGAGTTGTGCTGATCAACCTTCTGGGCATTTACTCACTACCAACGCGATTCCCTATGCTCCCGATGCACTCAAAGCCACACCGACACCACGGCCCACACCCACGCCGGCACCAGTGCCTACCATGGTGCCTGCAATTCCCTCCGCCCTGACCTATTCACTTTTTTATCATGGAAATGAGCAACGAAAAGAGATTGCCTTATCTTTTGATGATGGTCCTAGCATTACATATACGCCACAGATTTTGAGAATTCTGCGCCAATTTCATCTACATGCCACCTTTTTCAATATAGGACAAAATGTCCTGCAATATCCACAAATCACAAAAGAGGTGTACGCGGAAGGAAATGTTATCGGCAACCACAGTTGGAACCATCCCGATCTGACAACCCTGTCGCCAGTGCAGGTGCTCTGGCAGATGACGTATACCAATCAGATTATTCAGCAAACGATCGGTACCAAACCTCTCCTGATGAGACCGCCATACGGCGCAATAAATAGACCTGCACATATACAGATAGAGAATGCCGGGCTACTGCCAATCCTATGGAATGTGGATACCGAGGATTGGAAGCGGGCGGGTGTTGCTTCTATCGTTGCCAATGTTATGAACGAAACGAAAAACGGCTCTATTATTTTGATGCACGACGGCGGCGGGGACCGTACACAGACCATTGCAGCCTTACCAATTATCATCACAAATCTCGAACAGCAAGGCTACCAAATCGTCCCCATGCAAGAACTACTCAATCACGCCGAAGACGTATCAACGCCAACCATCCAGTCTGTCAAAGAATAAGCGTATCATTCCCACTTCATAAATAAATAACCATGCTCATGAACCCGTTCCAGTAGGTGGCTCCTTTGCTCGGGACCACAACCGATTGTGTTGCAAGAAAGAAACCTTCACATGTTCGGTTACCTCAGGAGTAAAGGGAGCCGAGGCCGCAAAAAAGTATGCTATACTAATGATATGAAAATCAAGATTCGTTATTTTGCATCATTGCGCGATATTGTCGAGCAGAGCGAGGAATGGCTCACGGTGCCAGACAATGCATATATAGCGGATGTGCGTACATTATTGCTGGAACGCTATCCGCGCCTGCAACCTATTATGGACCGTTCGGTAAATGCGGTCAATCATAGCTATGTGCCCGCTGAAACGGAACTGCACGATGGCGATGAGGTGGTATTTATTCCCCCAACTGGAGGTGGTTGCTAGTGGAACCGATTATTCAATTGACACATCAGCCATTGGATCGTGCGGCACTGGTCGAGGCGGTCAGTCATCCCAGCGATGGTGGTATCGTGGTGTTTGAAGGTATCGTGCGAGATAATGCCCGCGGCAAGCAGGTGCACTATCTTGAGTATGAGGTCTATGAAGAGATGGCGCGCCAACAGATTGCCCAGATTATCGCTGAAGCTCAGCAGCGCTGGCAGATTGAGCATGTCGCCGTAGCACATCGCTTTGGACGCCTGGAAATCGGCGAGGCCAGTGTGATTATTGTCGTCGCCACTCCACACCGCAGTGAGGCTTTTGACGCCTGCCGCTATATCATCGATACTCTCAAAAACACGGTGCCGATCTGGAAAAAAGAAGTTGCCACCAATGGCGAAGCGTGGGTTGAAGGATAAGGTACTTTTTATGGTATACTCTGAATAAGAAGCGAGTAGAGTTCCACGAAGTGCGTGCCCTTACGTAAAGCAACGATCTGGGATAGATCCAGGTTTCACTTGGAGGTCGTTGATGGACTTATTCGAAAAACAGTCCCGTCTGAATCAACTTTTCGCGCAGAGCCCCGTTAATGCTGCCTATCTAGCCGGTTCCCTCTCTAATCGCACCACGTTTGGTCAATTGAAAGACGTCGACATTGCAGTCTTGTTGATGGATCAGATTAAGGCTGATCAGTTTCTAGATTATCAGTTGTACTTTCTCAGCGAATTAGCGAAGCGCTTAGAATCAGATATGATTGATGTCGTGATCTTAAATCAAGCCTCTCTGCTCCTGAAATTACAAGTCATCAAATACGGGCAGATCCTCTTCAGCCGAAGCGAGAAACAACGGGTAACCTTTGAAACGCATGCAGTAATGGCATATCTAGATTTTAAGAAATTTGATGACATACAGAATCAGGCTCTGGGGCGGCGGCTTTATCGGCAAATGTTGCCGCTCGATCAGGATCTGGTAAAAAGCTCACTGGCCCAAATACGCTCGGCCGTAGAGATACTCAAGGAGGTAGCTCGGGAACCCTATGAAACGTTCCTCCAGGACTTTCATGTCTACGGACTGGCAGAGCACTACTTGCATCTGGCGATTGGAGCCTGTCTGACAACCTGTAGCATCTTAATTGCGACGTTTGGACTGCGTCGGGCGGAAGACTATCATGAACTGTTGAGTATCGTTGCGACCCAACAGATTATTCCCCAACCGTTGTCATATCGGCTAGAGGTACTGAGCAATATGCGCGATCAGCTTCTCAATGATCCCACAACGCTCAAACGAGAACAGCTCTATGACACGTTACAGCACTATCTAAGCGATCTGACAGAATTTGCAGACACCATCGAAAAGAAATAGAAGCAACCACACTTCGCCTGTATAGAGCACCATAAAACTGGCATCCCATCAAAGATACCAGTTTTATTGCGTAGTTCACGAGTGTATGATTATTCATTGACCGAGCGTAAAGCATTGGCCTGACTCATTGCGTGAGCCGCCTCTTCAGCATGGCCGGTCGCTTCATAAATCTGAGCCATCGTTTCGTAAGCCAGAATCATTGACGGGTCCATTGAAATAGCCTGCTGCACGGTATCTAACGCCTCATCATACCGCTTGACTTCGCGCAGTGTATCGGCCAGATCGTTGTAGTAATCAGCATTCAGCGGATCACTCTCGATAGCGTTCTGATAGCTATCTATAGCCTCATCATAGCGCCCCAGAGCATCATAGGCGGTTGCCAGCTGATAGTAGCCCTCAGGATCGTCCTCAGAGCGTTCCAGGAGCTTCTCAGCGGTCTGGATAGCATCTTCATAGCGTCCCAATGAGTTATAGGTCTCAGCCAGACCGGCATAAGCGGCAGCCAGGTCATCCAATTGCAATTCACCGCGATCAGCGGTCTCAACCAATCCCTGATAGACCGTCAGAGCATCATCGAAACGCTCATTCTCCAGGTAGGCCTCTGCCAGACTAAAGCGGGTCGTGACACGTTGCGGATCAAGAGACGCAGCCCGTGTATAGGCCTCAATTGCCGCATCGTTATCGCCCTGTAAAGACTTCCAGGTACCCAGATGTTCCCAGGCCTCAGCATCTTCTGGATCAAGCGCCACGATCTGCCGATAGATCTCAGCTGCCTGATCACGTTCCCCCATCTGCTCATAGATGGCTGCTAGCGCATCATAGCCAATACGACCCTCGGGATCAAGCGTCAGGATCTGATTGGCAGTTGAAAGCGCATCATCATAGCGGCGCATATCCAGGTAGAGGCTTGCCAGTTCGGCATAGCGTGCGGGATCAGTTGGAGCCTCATCAATCTTGTGCTCCTGTTCCATCACACGACGCCATTGCTGATTCACGCGTTCGCGCACATCCAGCAAACTATTGCTTGCAAGCTCTTGATCAGGATTCAGCATCAACGTCTGACGATAGGCCTGAATAGAATCCTGATAAAGATTCTGGGTGCGATACGCATCGCCCACACTCAAATACAGCTCTTCATTTTGTGGATCAAGCTCAATTGCCTGCTGAAATGTTTCCAGGGATTCCTCATACATACCCAACTCACCATAGAGATTTCCCAGGTTCACATAGGCATCAATCAACTGAGGATCCAGATCAATCGCGCGGCGATAGCCAGCAATAGCTGTCTCGACATCGCCCAGATACTGCTGCGCCAGAGCCAGATTGTAACGGGCCCGCGCATTCTGAGGACTCACCTCAACCGCCTGAGCAAACACCTCCGCGGCAGTCTCAAAATCGCCCGCCTGGGCCGCAGTATTTCCACGATCCGTCAACGACTGCTCATCGCGAGCCAATTCTTTGCGGCTCACAAAATGAATAGGTTGAGTGGATCTATTTTCCGTCTTGGGTTCATCTTGCATGTCACTCATACGTGGTCTATTCTCCTCTATACTTCATGGTATACCTTACGCAAGAATACACATTAAATCTTTGCGTAGTATAGCACGCCTCGCCCTTTCTTTGCTTTATCACACTGGGAACACATGCCAATACAGTCCCTTTTATGCCGCCTTCGGTAGAGGAGAGAAAAGGGAAAATGGGAAACACCCCACACTCCGGCAGTGGGACTGCCTTCTCCTTGCGCCCCTGCATAAGATGCAGGACGAAATATATGAATAGAAGGCGCAGATACAATAAACGCGCCTTCAAGGCAGTGTCAACAAGAAACTCACCTCAAAGACGCGGAACCAGTCGTGTCGTGTTGCTACTTTGTCACACGCAAGGTCAGACGAAATTCGTATAAGCTCGCCGGGAAAAAGGCTTCGGTATATTCGATTGGCGCTCCGGTCTCATCAAAGGCAGTACTAAAGAGGCGTAAGCCCGAGGCATCTTGATCGACACGTAACAATTCGGATTCGCGTGCAGAGGCAACGGATGCTTTTAAAGCTTGCTCGGCAATATATGGCTGCAAGCCTTCAGATGCCATCAAGCCATACAAAGATCCATCGGCTGTCTCCTTCGCTCGCTGGTACACACCAGTAGCACGAGGATATGGGAGGTAGTTCACTTCATAGGAAACTGGGATGTCATCGGCGGTGCGTAAACGCTCCAGACGAATGACCTGTTCATCGTCGGTCAGGCGCAATTGCTCGCGTACCGTCTGCGATCCACGCACAAGCTCACTGACAAAAAGCATGCCACCCGGGCGTTGACCACGACGACGTAATTCTTCGGAGAAACTTGTCAGCTCACTGATAGTCTGTTGTTGCACACGTGGCTCACAGACAAATGTCCCGCGACCATGTTGACGATATAACAGTCCTTCGTGTACTAATTCCGTCAGTGCCTGACGTACCGTAGCACGACTGACATGATATTGCGTGACCAATTCTGGTTCGGAAGGAATAGCAGTATGAGGAGCAAGATGGCCCGCACGAATCTGCTGTTTAAGCACTTCCTTTAATTGATAGTAAAGCGGTAGAGGATTTGAGCGCTCCAATATTGGCATATACGGTTCCCCTTATGTCCATACAACAAATTTTTGGATATGTAACATTATGGGAAGAATATATCACAAAAAGAGAAGGGAGTCGAGGGGGTAATAGAATAAATTTGAATGGGTACGAAATATGACCTGATAAATTTGAGAACATATCAGGTCATATAGTTATTTTTTAGGCAACTTGAATGCCGTTTTCGGCTAAAACGCGATCAATCTCAGTTTTCAGGCGGCTTGGTTGTGGGCCTACCAGAGTCCCAATTACTTTCCCACCATTAAAGACCATGAGCGTAGGAATAGCCTGGATTCCTAATCCTGTTGGTGTGTTGCCATTCGCGTCGATATCCATTTTCGCAAATTGCAGTTTGCCGTTATACTCACCACTCAGGCGCTCAAACACAGGAGCAATATTGCGACAGGGACCACACCAGGCAGCCCAGAAATCAACAATTACAGGAGTATTGGACTTTAGTACTTTTGCGTCAAAATCCTGATCTCCAACATGGAACAAATTTTCGCTGGTACTCATTCTATTTCTCACTCGCTTTCCAAGTGAACCATGGCCCGCTGGTCATACAAGACAACCATCAGGTACGAGTTCCACTCATAAATGCATTCATAACTTACTACTGTTGAAAACACCAGAGGGGGAAGCATTATTCCATTCCCATCAGGCATTTCCCAATCTCAACTGCAGAGCAAAGCTCACACGAGCTACAGACTACACGCTATGCGCCCCTTAGAGAGTGTCAGCCCCCAATACCAGCGGGATCTTGCTGCTCCCTGGCGGGCAGGCGCGTGCGCGCCCGCGCCCTTTTTAGTGTGTGGCGTCGGAAAAGTTCGAAGAACTTTTCCGACGCCACACACTAAAAAGGTGTTTGAGCACCGCAGGTGCGAAAACGCATGCACAGAGACCGTGGAGACCACGGTAGGCTGACACACTCTTAGCGGCGGTCATCGCGCATAATCGAGAGAATCTGCAGGATGTAGATGAACAGATTCAGCACCGTAATGAAAATGGAAACCGTCAGCCCAATGGCATTCGGCAAGGTGTCCGCCATATACTTGGCCCGCTGCACATAGAACAGGACATAGCCTGAGAAAATGGCGACCCCGACAAAAGAGATCAGCAAGGTGAAAACGGTACTGTGGAAGAGAATGCCAATGATCCCGGTCACCAGCAATAAGATCACGCCAAAGAAGAGATAATCCCCTAAACGCGAGAAATCCCGTTTGGTTGTCCAGGAATACAATCCCAGGCCCAGCGACGTCAAAGCAGTGATAATAAATGCTTGCCCCAACAGATTACTCAAGCCTGCATTGACATAGGCGCTTACCAGTGGACCCAGTGCCATCCCTTGCAGAAAGGTGAAGAGATAGAGCAGAATCAGATTGATGCCCTGCTTCTGGATCAGCACGTTTAGCGCAAACAATACCACAAAACCTGCAATGGCAACGGCCCAATAACCACCGAAAGTCAATGGAAGAGTGAAACCTACAAAGGTTCCCAGTGTGGCAAAGATAAATGAAAAAGCCAGCAGACTCATTACTTTGCTAATCAAGCTACTGGAAGATTGCGTCATTCCAGAATTGCCATAGACGGTTTGATACTGATATCGCGAACCAAACGAATTATTCCTCCGATTGTTGCCAAAAGGAGAGTTTCCGTAAGGATTATTATTCCTTGAATTGGGATTATACATAGTGAACCTCAGCTTAAGTTTTCTTCACAGTTCAGGAGTCTTCTCCTGAACTGTATCTTTCACCACGTATATACGCATTACACGATAGCTAGTTGCACGCATTCATCAGACAACAAAGGATACGTTTAGAGGACGCTCCAGACGCCACAAATCTCACAGACCGCTACACCGACATCCCCAAAGCTCTTGCTGAGGGTTGACCAGCGATCATAGGTAATGGCAAGCGAGCCACAGCTCCAGCAGCGAGCACGTCCACCCTCTTTACTTTCGCTAGCCAACTTTTGCAATAAGGTACTGCGCGCTTCGCTAGAACCAGTATAGCTGGGATTATAGGCCAGATGCAACAAATTGCCCAATGGCAAGGTAATCTCATGCGATGGAGGCTGCAATGGCGCAGGGCTTGCGGCTGGTGCGACCGGCTGCTGTACAGGTGCCTGCGGCGGTCGACGGAAGAGTTCACCACGTGCGGTACGGCGTCCGCTTTCAATAGTCGGCGTAAATTCATGGCGCTCATGACGGACCGAACGCGGTGTCGGCGCAGGCGCGGTTGGCGCAGGTGCAACTGGCTCGGCAGTATCTGTACGCTCATGATTTAACACCGGCGTTACTGGTGGTTGAGCAGCAGGAAAGGCTGGTGCATGAGGTGTGCTTGCAGGGGCCGGGGCTGCCGTAGCAGGAGCCGTCTGACCCTGTCCCTCAACAGCCTGGGATGTTTCCGTAGCATTCTCAGAAGCAGCGGAACCCGCAGCTTGTTCTGTACGCTCAGCAACAGGGTTATTCTGTTCAGGTTGTTCTGGTGGATTAACACGTCTTCGTCGGGTAATTGGCATAGAGGTTCACTCCATAAGAAAAGAAGTAGTGTGTGCGTGCAAAGCAAAGTGCAGCACATGTATTATATCATAACGTGAAGAACAGAGAAAAATATCCGGTGACGCCAGTCAGGCGATGCGAAAACTGAAAGACACGAGTAGCGCATCTGGCTCAATAGCCAGCTTTACAAGCTCCGCAATCAATGTGTTTCGTTAATTGAGAGAGAGCTATTAGACCTCTTCAAAGACATATGCACGAAGATTTCTCTGTCTGAGCGCCGCTCTTACTCAGCTATTACGCTCATCGATTGTATAGGTAATGGCATACCATGTTCCACAATGGAACACGGTCGTAACATTTTGTTTTAGGCCTACCTCAGTATAGAGGGTTACACAGGTGATGTCAATTGCCAGCGCTACGGCGTGACAATTGAAAGATTGGAATAAACAACCTCTTCCTGATATCCTTCAACATAAAAGCCAACCAGCCCTGAGGCAAACCCTTTCGGATTTGGATCAACGACATTGCTCACTACCAGGGTATTGTTCATATAAAAGCTAAACGAATTTCCCCGTGCTTCCACCATAATCGTATTGCTCTTTCCTGGCGGTGCCACAATTGTGGAGATATCATGGTTTGCATCTTCATTGAGATTGACCCAGGTGCCTTTGTCAAAACGCTGAAATTGATACTCTAAACTTCCATAGGGATCAAAGGAAAATTGATAATAGCTAGCCAGATCTGTGCGATTTGCTTGATCTAGCGAGGCACGGAAAATTACGCCCTGAAAGTCATTGACAAAGTCATTCTGACGCCTCGTTTCCCGCATGGTGACAGTCAGTTTAAAATCCTTGAGGACATGCCTGTAGAATGGCGCAATGATGGATTCATTTTGATGTGGATTGTCGACGTAATAGTGTTGCTGTTTATCAAAGTAGAAGAAAGGAGATGGACTCCAGTCCGCTTGATCCTGGAAAGGATGGTGCAGCATGTCAATACTGGAGATGGTCGCTGTAGCAACGGGTTTGGGAATGATCCTGGATTTAGCTGATCCTTCATGCTGAAAGAATAGGGGAACACCAATAGCGGCGACCACTACAAGCAACGCGACGCTCACGATCAACCCACGTATAAACCATAGGCCAGAGTGGTGTTGAGATCTGGCTGGCTTAACCTGGATGGTGGATGCTGGCATGACGGGCGAGAAAAACTCACTATCAGCCAGTAAGGATGTATCGATTGAGCGTGTAGCATGTTTGTCGCTACTGGCCACAGCAGCGGAAAAAGCCGCCAGGAGAGCGCCAGCCGTTTGATAGCGATCTTCAGGCTGCTTCGCCAGTGCCTTGAGAACGACACGATCCATCGCCAGGTTAATATCCCCGCGTATCAAGGCCAGAGAAGGTGGTGGTTCATAGACGTGTAACAGGGCCAGTGCAATTGAAGTGTCCCCATGAAAAGGTAGCCGTTTGGTCAACGCAAAGAAAAGGGTTATCCCCAGCGAATAGACATCTGAACGTCCATCCAGAGAGAGACCTCGCGCCTGCTCAGGAGAAATATAATCGGGTGTGCCCAATATCTCATGAGCCTGTTCAGGTGAGGTTTGCCCTGGAGCAATATCTGTCCGGGCGATACGAGCAATGCCAAAATCAGAGAGCATGGCCTCGCCAGCACTATTCAACAAGATATTCGCTGGCTTGACATCACAATGGACACAACCATGCTCATGCGCGAAATCTAACGCAGCCGCCAGTTGTGTCAGATACCACTGTGCCTCTTTAAATGATAATGGTCCTCGCCTGGCCAAATACGCTGCCAGCGTACCACCCGGCATATAAGGCATGATAATGTAAGGATAGCCATCTTCCTCACCATAAGAATAGATGGGCAAAATATTCTCATGAGCTAATCGACTGGCGGCTTCGGCCTCTTGTAAAAAACGGCGATGAAATTCTTGTTGCTTTTGAGCATCGAGATCAGCGCGTCGTAAAAATACTTTCACTGCTACTTTCCGCTCTGGCTCTTTTTGCTGAGCCAGAAATACCGCGCTGGTCCCCCCATGTCCGAGCAACTTCTCCAACACACATGATCCTAGCTCCTTGCCAATCATGTGCTGCCCCCTGGTTACAACCACACAGAAGCTCCTCTCTAGCTCCACCTCTGAAAATCCTGTGCCATTAGTGGGCGTTTTGTTTGACTGTCATTATATTCCCGATACCACCACAATTGTAAACTTAGCTTCTTTCTACTGTCAACTGTTCTATTCCTCTTTGGATGGTGCCCGTTCAAACTTACTCCAGCATACATTCTCTCTACCACATTCCTACTTTCAGTAGTGTTTGATTCCCATAGCCTCCACATTCTTCTCACATATGTTTTCGCACCTCTGGTGCTCAAAAAAAAAGATTATCTCTGGTAGAAAAAGTCCGAATGACTTTTTCTGCCAGAGATAATCAGGATGCGCAGGCGCGGGAGTACCTGCCTGTCTACAAGCTAGAGCACAAATTTGCCATCACGCATAATAACCTGATCATCGACCTCGATGGTGCAATTGGTAGGAATGACATCGACATGAATCGTGGCATTCCAATTGGCACCGGTAAACTCAGGATAAGGATTGCCAAAGGCGACATGTAAGCCAGGAAGCTTTTCATCCTGCAAAAGATTCCCCACAAGTCCTTTCAAACTGGTCAGAGTACCAATCGCGAATTCTCCAGCACGATTGCCGTTGGGAACTGAGAAAAGATAATCCCGCACCTCCTGCGCCAGCGCTGTATCCTCACTGCTTATCTCAGTAATATAGCCATCCTTGACCTTGATCACCAATGGCTGCTTCAGCACACCATACTTTTCGGAGAAGAAGTCACCCAATACTTCGCAGACCAATACACCATCCACTGTTGCGGGCGCGGTATAGACTTCACCTTCGGGCAAGTTGCCCCATTTTCCTTGCTCGTGGTAACGACCATGGCAGGGTATCCATTTCCAGTCTGGATGGAATGTGGCCGTCACATCACTTCCCTTTTCCGAAGTCACATGGATCTTCTTTGCATGGCGAACAAGCTCATAAATACGATGCGTAATCGTATAGACCTCGTCGTAGTCGGCGCACATACCTTCAACCATCAAAGTATCGTCAATGCCAATCATATGCCCATGGCGTACTTTCAGTTCATTGACCAGGAAGGGCAGCAAAGGAATACGGAAAGCAATTTCGCCTGGTTGAGCGGTAGCAATATAATAACTGACGGTAGGACGAGACTGCACATAATCCTTGCGCAGTTCATCCGGAAAAAAGGTCAATGGACGCTCACCATAATGCTCGAGAAAGCGAATCGTTACATCGGCATGTCGGGCCAGAGCAGCGGATGCCACCCGCTGCGCGATATGCTGACGCGCGAAATCGGTCAAAATAAAGACGCGATCACTCGCAGTGACACCCATACATACCAGCGCATTTTCAGCGCCACGTTGCATACGCTCCTCAAAGGTCAACGACTCAAGTTCTCGCTGCTGTTTATAAGACTGCTCTATTTTATCACCCATGAAATACATTACTCCTTTAAAATGTCTGTGCGTTCTGAATCATATCTGCAAACTATGTATAGCAAATGATACTGTGTGTATCCCGACTATTCTCTTCACAGTACACAATCGGGTCAATAAGTGCAACCCCGATCATCCACCATGGCACCACCATTACTATATTCCTAACAATATCATCACACATAGACACAACGAAAAACCAGAGGAATCTATAAACACCAGTAAACTCGTTCAAGCAGGCTGCAAATAGTACATCTGAGGCATCTCAAAGAGCCAGACAAGAATAAACAACCTGTTGTTAGCTGCACTGTATGTTATACTACATCCAATCCGATAGATGGGCTAAGCCCCTTTAGCCCTTTCCCGTTCTGTACACATTCCTGATTAGCAAGGAGGGCCTTATGTTATGTTAGATCACTTCAACATTCTGCACATCGCAGAATACCTCAAACGTCTTGGACTCAAAATCTCCCACCTCAATCATAAACAGAAAACCATTGACCTCACCTTTAATGGTTCGCACGGACAATGGCGCATGGTTGTCGGAATTCACCATAGTGGCAATACCAGCAAATTGATGCTCATTGCCCCCCACATCAGTGTCATCTCCGATTTGAAACGACAGGAATGTCTTGAAGCATTGCTGGCAGTCAACTATCGGATCGCGATCGGTAAATTCGGCATCGATCTGGAAGATGGTGAAGTGCGCCTCGAAGAAAGTATCCCCCTGGCTGAAGAGAGCATTAGCTTTGACCAATTTCAACTGGCCTTCAGCGCACTGATGCAAACCGTCTCGATCTATCAGAACCTGTTCGCACACATCATTAATGAAGATCTTAGCCCATTGGAAGCAATACAGGTCTGCGAAAATGACTTTTTCACGAATAGTGATTATGTGCCAACCTTTGAGATCACAAAATTAACCAACGATGAGCAGGGAGAGAGTGATCAGGAAAGCGAAAGCACTTCCGACCTCGACGTCAACGACGTTATGGCTGAGGTATCACGCCTCCTGGGATATACACAGGAATAAGTAGAAGTTCATTAAAAGAGCAGTACCATCTACCACCATCCTATCTATTTTCAGCGCTCTGTTCCTCTCTCCAAAGATGCTTTGAGCGAACATACAATACCAGAATCGGCATAACCATACAACCTTGTTGGCTGTGTTTCAGTGAAATATCTCTATTCAATACGCATATACTTCGTATTCACTTGTATTACAGCAAATACAATTATACCAGGTATGGAATAAAGAAAGATGATCTGGCAAAGAATTCCTCCACCGGATCATCTTTCTTTGCTTTTATTCATGCTAAGCGAAGAGCTACGCATTTGCCAGGGCAGTAACTGTCCCATCTCCGTTGACACTAATTTTGACAGCTGGCAAGGGCCTCATCGCTGGTCCTTGAACGACGGCACCATTACGAGCGGGATCAAAGATAGCGCCATGCGCGGGACAAACAAACATTTTCGAGGCTGGATCATAGTTGACCGCAACACCCACATGGGTACAGGCTCGATCATAGGCTGCGAAATTGCCATTGGCAAGATGGACAAGGAGCGCGCCTTGCTGATTAGCGGGATCGATAAACATGGACGCACTGTTGGTAGCTTGACGCGTCGAACCAATAACGGTTCCTGTATGGCCGGCGGGAGCGGCCTTCGCCGGGGTTGTCCCCCCCGTCTTCTTCGGCGGCGTGGTCGTCTTTGTCTGTGCTGTCGGACCTGTTTTTGTCGTTGAAGCTTGTTTTTGTCCGGCGGTAGGAGGATTTTGTGTCCCTCCCTGTTGCGCAAGCTGACCCAGACCGGGATTTATTGCATGCACGGCAAAAGCTAAGCCAGTTGCAGCAACAACACCACCACCAATCATTGCGATCACCCGTCGTCGCTTCATTTTACCGCCAGATTGCGCCATCCCCAGAGGAGAAGTTTGTTTGCGGCGTTTTTTCGAAGGCGTTGCAGTCATTCCCCAATCAAACATATCCGCATCGGTTAATTGCATTGACTCATTTGCGTTTTTTGATGCTTCAGGTTGCGGAGACACGCTCCTGGTCGATGCGGCTGGAGCAGGCACAGCATTGGCATTTTTCGCAGCAGACGCGCTGGCAGCCCCTGGCATTGAATCAGAAGGTGACCACCATTCATATGCTTTGGCTAATTCAGCCTGCTGGGCGGGATCGCCCGACAGTGTCACACCGGCATTAGGAAGAGCGGCCGCATTTTCAGGCATGTTTTTCTTGACAGCAGCCTGTACATCGGGCTGTGCGGGAGATGCTGGCCGCTTGCTTGAGGGGCTCTGCGCGGCTCCTCGGACAGGTGGGTTTGCAGGAGGCGTAGGTGGCAGAGTAGGCGGCGCTGCAACCATATAGGCTTCATTTTTTGGGGCTTGCGCTGCATACGAACTCACCTTGACGGCTGGCTGATTAGTGCTCTGACGCATTCCAGCTTGCGCGGACGCCGCTGTAGCTGCAATATTTACGGCAGGCATACGACCCGTCACAATGGGAGGCAACAATTGCCAGTTATTGGAACTCAGGCTCCCCAAACGTGGTGTCTCAGGAACAGCTCCCATCGCGTTGGAGGCAGTGGCATTCTTGCGTATGACCGGGATCGGAATGCTGGATTGTGTTGCCCCGATTGCAGCCTGCGCAAACGCTTCACCCAGCTCACGTACATACTGGAAACGCTCAGATGGATTCCGTGCCAGCGCCTGACCAACAACTGATGCTAGCACCAGAGGAACATCAGGACAGAAAGTCCGTAATGATGGCACGGTTTGTTTTACATGCAATTGCGCCACCGCCCAGGGATCACTTCCCTGGAAAGGCGGCTGACCGCTCAACAGCTCAAACAGAATACATCCCAACGCATACACATCAGAACGCTGATCCACACTTTGTCCCTGCACGACTTCTGGCGCGACATATTCAGGTGCCATCAGAAAGGTCCCAGAGATGCTCAACAAATGGGCATAAGGGGCCGTGCTCTGCTCGAGCCCACTCAATTGCAACATATGCATCAATCCGAAGCCAGCAACCATCAGGGTATCATCTTCACGCCAGACAATATTTGACGGCTTCAATGTACCATGCACAAAACCATGGCGATGCGCATAGTCCAGACCATCCACAATTTGATTGAGCCACATGCCTACCCGAGTATAGTCACTCCGCCCCTGCTGTTTCAAAGTATCAGACAACGAACCATGCATAGCGTAAGGGGTGACCAGATAAGGATGATCTGCGACCACCCCATAATCATAAATGGGCAAGATATGAGCATGTTTCAGACTCGTAATCGAAGCTGCTTCTTTACGAAAGCGCGTCAGGAGTAATGTCCGCGCCTCAAGCGATAAACGCTCGGGGATGAGGTACAGAGTGAGCGCATCAACGCGCTGCTCTGTCTGATGGCGCGCTAAATAGACCACATTGACGTGTCCTTTTCCCACAAAGCGCTCTATACGGTACTGTCCGAGTACCTGCCCAACCAGATGATCCTCTGTAAGTGTTTGCATCCGACATCTCTCCAAACTACAACGATAACGTAGCATTGCGCATCCATGGCAAATATTGCGCATGGCGAATTTTCAGGTAGTGAATGAGTTAGAGCATATGACCGATCTTTTCTACCAGGCAAGCAGTGAAAACTCTGTTGCAATATCTCCCAATGCGCACCATGAATAGTGCGGGAAAAGTCGGTTTTTCTGTAACTACTAAGACTAATTTACACATTGTATCAGGATGAGTCAATTTGCTGAGCGTAAAAATAGGACTTGTGGATAAAATAGGCGCACGCGATCTTAACCAGCCCAATAGTTCAAACAGGTCCCATCGGCAAGACTCACCTGCACGAAAATGGTACAATGAAGAGAGAGAACTTTCACGAAATTTTGAAACAAAAGTTCGATAACATGGGAGTGCAGAGGGCGAAGCCTTCTGCCGGGGTGTGGGGTGTCCCCACCTCCTTCTTTTCCCCTTTTTGCATGCCGCCTGCGGCGGCGCGAGGAAAAAGAAAAAAGGGCAGGGGACACCCCTGCCACCCCGGCAAGGGGCTCGCCGCCCCTTGCAACCCCGCTTGCGGAGCGGATTGAAGTGGATCGAATGCCCGTTCGAAAAATTCGGGATGATCCATGACAATAAAAAGAGGTAAGCATTGTCTCAACTTGAGCTACATCTAATAATTTCTTTACTATAGATTTCACCTGCGTATCCTTTACAACCTCTCAAGAGCGATAACGTACCAGGGAAATAGGGATTGGAGAGTCATTGCATGGCAGATGTTCAACCACTTCACGGATTTAGATTTGCACAAGAGCTCGTTGGCGATCCGGCACAGACAATCACTCCTCCGTTCGATGTGATTAGTCCCGCAGCACAGACGCGTTATTATGAACGTAACCCTTATAATATTATCCGTCTGGAACTGGGAAAAACATATCCTACCGATGATGCATTCAATAACAACTATGCGCGCGCAGCCACGACGCTGGCTGAATGGCGCTTAGAGGGCGTGCTACGCCAGGAACAAACACTTTGCTATTATCTCTATCAGCAACGCTTTAGCTATGCCGGTCAGAGCTATATCCGTACCAGTCTGCTGGCGCGCGTGCGCCTGGAACCCTGGGATGCACAGGTGATCCTACCTCATGAGCATACCAGAACCAAAGATAAAGAGGATCGTCTGCAACTGCTCCGTGCCTGCTCAACCAATTTCAGCCCGATCATGTGTATGTATGATGATCCACAGGGCCGTATACGGCGGGTACTGGCACACTATGCGGAACAACCAGAAGTTCACATTCAGGATGAGGTCGGTGAGGAGCATCTGCTACAACCTATCACCGATGCACAGCAGATCGCCCTCATTCAAGATTTCTTTGCACAGCGCCAACTTTATATCGCCGATGGACATCATCGCTATACGACTGCGTTAAATTATCGCGACGAAATCGCAGCGCAACGCGGCGGCTTATCCTCGCAAGATGGCGCGAACTTTGTCTTTATGGCCCTGATTGATGTTGATGATCCAGGAATGCTGGTATTACCCACTCATCGCCTCTTATTCGATCTTACAGAGGAGCAACTGCGACAACTCAATGCCGAGCAGTTAGCGACAAACTTTACAGTTAAATCGCTCACAGAAGCAACGGATGAGGCGATGCAGGAGCGGCTTGCCAGCGCGAATCAGCAACAGCCATCTTTCATTATCAAGACCGCAGAGACGACACTGCTACTGACCATCAATGATCATGGACAGCAATTGATGAAAGAGAGTGGACATTCCGAGGCATGGAACGCACTGGATGTGGCGGTCGTCCAAAAACTGCTCCTTGAATCCCAGTTGCAAATTACTGCCGAAGATGTCGCTGCCGGTCACCATATCCGCTATGAACACGAGACACAGCAGGCATTGCAGGCGCTACAAACGGGAGCGGCCCAGGTCGTCATACTATTGCAGGGAATCCCATTCCGGAAAGTGCGTGATGTGGCCCTGGCAGATGATCGCATGCCACAAAAGTCTACCTACCTCTATCCAAAACTCATCACCGGTCTGGTCATCAATCCCTTATGGTAAGGAGCAAAAAAGAATGATTATTATCGTCGGCGCGGGCCTGGCTGGCTTGACGTGTGCGAAAATGCTCTCTGAAGCTGGCCAAAAGGTGCTGGTTTTAGAGGCAGCTGACCAGGTTGGAGGCCGTGTCAGAACAGACTATCATGAAGACGGCTATCGCCTGGATCGCGGCTTTCAAGTCTTATTCACAGCCTATGAAGCGGCTGCGCGCCACTTAAACTTTACTGCACTCAAACAACGTCAATTTAATCCAGGCGCACTGCTCGTCAAAGATGGCAAACGCTATGAAATCACTGATCCCTTGCGTGAACCATCCCATACCATCTCAAGTGCATTTAATCCGTTGCTACCAGTTATCGATAAATTGCGCATTTTGAAACTCATCGCGCAAATTGGCCGCAAGTCTACTGAGGATATCTTCAGTGGAAAAGCACAAAAGAATGGACAGGATGAGACGACCGAAACTTATCTGCGCCAGCAAGGCTTCTCAGATAAAATCATCGATAACTTTTTCCGCCCCTTCTATGGCGGCATTTTCCTGGATCGAAGCTTGCAAACCAGCGCCCGTATGTTTCAATTTACCTTTAAGATGCTGGCAAGCGGCGATATCATTCTACCGGCCGAAGGCATTCAAGGTATCCCTGAGCAACTGGCTGCTCGCCTGCCTAGAGGATCAGTACGCTGTAATGCACGTGTCGGAGAGATCTTGATTGAAGAGGGACAGATACAGGGAGTACGCCTGATCAATGGTGAGCAGATAGCAGCGGATACGGTAGTGCTGGCGACCTCCAGTCCAGTGGTGAAAAAATTCGTGCACAAACAGTTACCAGATACGCCCATCGGGACGGTCTGCGTCTACTTTGGTGGAGATAAACGGCTCTATTCCCAGCGTAAGATCCTGCTGAATACCGCTCCGGATGCCTATGTCAATAATGCCGTCCTGGTCAGCAATATCGCTCCAACCTATGCCCCACCACGCAAACATCTCCTCTCAGCAACGGTGCTGGGAAATCCTGATGAGAGCGATGTACAGGTGGCAGAGCGGGCACGGGCGGAAATCGCAACCTGGTTTCCCCATGATGATTTAAAGCCCTGGCAGTTACTGGCGGTCTATCGTCTGCCTTTTGCCCAGTTCGCACAACAACCCGGCATCTTCGATGCATTGCCATCACATCAAACGGAGGTTGAGGGGCTCTATCTGACAGGAGAGTATACGCGTTCAAGCAGCATTCAGGGGGCCATGCAGAGTGGGGAAGAGGCAGCTACACTTATCTTAAAAACGCCGCATCTGGTGTCCAGTCATTCCTAACATACTTCTCTACAAGCAACCACAATTACCGGCAAGTGCCATCAGGACCAGGCGTATTGCTTAGCAAGCCTGGTCCCGTTTAATCCTGCTGGAAAAATTCGACGGGAAATGAATTAAGGGTCCCACTACGCAACGACTCAACCATCAAACGCAATGGGCCTTGCTCTATGGAGAGGCGGATAAAGGCGATGGCAAAGACCTGATCACGTGGGGCCACCTGCGATTCAGGCGCGAGGAGCGCCGCCGTAGCCCGTAAGACTGGCACCTGCTCTCGATAAACTGCTTTTTCCTGCTCAAAGAGCGCCGCCTGACGCAATAAGCGCGCGCTATAAAGCGTACGCCACTGCTCATCAATCAACTCATCCACAGCCTCCAGCGCCAGCATATCGAGCAATATTTGTTGTTCTTGTTGCTTCTTTTTACTCTTACGGCGAGCATTGGTATTCGCCTCAAAGACATTCTGTGCTGTCCAATAACGCGTAATAAATGGCTCAATGCGCTCGATTGGCTCATACAACCAGGATGAAAATTCCTTGAACTGGTAGAGCGTATCGGCATGCTGCGTTAATCTGAGCGTCTCTTCATTCAAAGCTAACGACGCTAACTTTGTCACAGGCAGGCGAGCCAGGGCGTTCTTATCGCGCAGACCAGCCTCAATTAAAGGGCGCCAGATTGAATAGGAGATCGGCAATTTGCTGCGTGTCCGTCGATTGAGGGCACGCGCCTCCATAATCACCGCCCGTGCATAGTCAAACGAGACGGAAAAACTACTAAAGCCCTGCTCATCCAGATCCCCTACCAGCGACTCCCACTGTTCAACATCCATCTCATCAATGCCATAACAATCTTTAATACCCTTTTGATCCTGATAAAGGATATTCACGCCCTTGATCAGACCATCGGGACGGAGCCAGGAAAGCATAATCAATTGCGTCCCTGAACCATCAATCGAACTGACACGCGCCTGATAGGATGCATACTGGGGCTGGCGAGCCTCAAACATCGCCGTATCTTCCGATCCCAGCATGGCCTGCATCGTCAAACGCCCAAGCGTGGTACGCGCCTGCTGCTTAAGTTCCCGATTGGAACTGGTGGCAATGAAATGATTAAGCGCTGGAATAGATTGATTGATGGAGATGGGACCAAGCTGCTCAAGCGCCTCAATGATCGCCGCAACCACCTTACCGGTCTGATTTTCTAGCAGGGGAACCAGCAGATTAGCTGCGCGTGGATCGCTACTATTTCCCAGCCAGGAAACAAAGGCCAGACGGCGCTCCACCGGCATCGACACCACATCCTCAAGAATCGTCTCGACCCCCATTTCATTCTGGCCGACCAATTCAAGAAGGCGCATCTGCATCTGCCGAATTGCACCCGCAGGATCGTTCAAGTACTCAACAATCCCATCATCAGCCATTTCCGATCCCAATTCTTTCAGGATAGGAGAAAGAGAAAGCTTTGCCAGATCACTTACCGTGGGATCGGTTACAAAATCCTCAAGACCCTCTAGATCAAAGTCGGTGGCTAACTCCGCCAGAATGCGCAAGGCAGCAGCCTGCGCCTGCGCATCATTGCTGCGCAGCAGATGGAGCACTTTTTCCCGTGCACCCTCGGCCCATTCTTCATCCAGCCGATCAAGATAATGGGACATCGTCTCGACATCAATATCTTCGCGCCGACTGATCGCAAGTAAGATACTATCTACACTCTCTTGAGGGGACCCCTTGCGTCCTCTTGGCATAAGCTTTTGCTCTCCTTTAGTGGAGTAATAAGCACACCCTTCTTGGGCAGGCATCAATGCAAGGAATTGTACCACGTTGACTTGTCAGCGTCGAGATCATCCACCGGATAGGTAGGGGATGCATATGCGCAATACAAATGTGAAAAAAAAGTAACAGGCAGGCTATCTCTTTTCATCCTACCTGTTACAGACACGCTATAATGGAATGTATCCGATCAACGGATCATTAAATATCCCATACTTGATAAGAACAATAAAATCAGGCATAAAGTGATACAGATCAATAAAAATGTGCCAAGGAGCCATATGAGAAACTCCAGGCGACCGGGACGCAATAACCATGCACGCACACCTTTGATTGGCTCAAAGGCTAGAGAAGAGGCTATCCGCGCACCAAACGGATGGGAGAGTAAGGGCGGCATCGTATCAATATCATCAATATGGTGCTCGCGCAAACGCTCAATGATCGATTGCTCACGCGGCTTCATCGTCACTGCAACAGAGGCCCGCGTATGCGATTGTGACAGCCTGGTCTGCCCAACAGAATGCAGTGTAGCAGGTTGCAAGGCCGGTAAAACCGCGTCAGTGCTTGCTAACGTCAGCTGCTCCACACTACTGGCAACCATATACTGGGTTGTTTCATATTCCCAGATAGGGCGCGCCTGTGGCATCGTCGGAACACGCGTCATATCTATATCTTCAGTATTTCTGTCTACCCGAGCATAGGGGGCACGTACACGAGGAGTAGTCGTAGAACGTGCTGAAGCACGGGCTGGAATAGCCGGTAACGCAGGTGCGCGCCGTGCTGGGCTATATTCACCCACCAGAAAATGCCCCCGATAGGAGCGTCCTTCTTTATGCATTGGATAGATTACATCCGCCATATCACATTTCTTCCTACACAGCAAAGTGCGAAAAACAGCTCGATTCATGCTCCAGATAACAAATACATGTCCTCTTCCATCCCTTCAAAAACTCCCCACTCGTGTAAATAAACGCCCTCTCCTTCTCTTTTCGCTGTCCTGACGCATTCAAAGGTCAGATTGGCCTACCAGCAGCCTTTATCCTTATACATTGCGCATCCATCACAGGGAAAAGGCTTGTCCCACAACAGGAAATGTTCTATACACAACCAATCAGCACACGGCCTTCTTCAATGGAAAAGAGTGGGTAAAATTCCTCACAGGTGGAAAAAATTTCCACTTTATTGATCCCTATCTCTTCAAAAGAGCCTGTCAAAACAGGTTTACCAGGACATTTGTGACCATTTAAAGTCAGGATTGTCCATTTGTACTGACCTATTTACAAGCTCAAGTCACCTTGTTCAACAAATCTTTCACTCCATCTCGGCAAAAAAAATAGCCTGGAATACATCCCTACACCTCTATATCGGCACATATCTTGCATGCATAGGTATATTAGGGGAGATATGTCCGAAATTTTTTCGGGTATGGTATATTCTATTAACCGATATGCATCACATATCTCCGGTTACCAACTTGTGGAATGGGATTTGAGTAAGGAGGAGTAGGTATATGGTAGCCCTAACAGGACAGGTACTCACACGTGAGAACGGGCCAGTCGAAAGATCAGCCTGTGTCGTCACAGAACGACGTGAGGATCTGCCTACCCAAAGCAATACAAATATTACAGCAGCACACCCCGGTCCTCATGTTACAAATAAGAAGACCATCCTAACACATATCCATGAACAGGACACGACATTCTCTACTGTTATTATAGACAACACACAAAAAAACACACTGCCAGTCGCAAAACCCGCTCGCGCAACCAGGACAGGCAAGAGCAAAGCAACCTATATAAAACAACGCTATGAAGAGGAACATGAGGAATATCTGGTCGAGGAGGAGGAAGAAGAATCAGAAGGTGCTGGGAAAAATGATCTCGAAGCGGAAAATGCTATTCGGCAATACCTGGCCGAGATTGGACGCTATCCATTGCTCTCAGCAGCACAGGAAATGCAACTGGCACGCAGGATTATCGATGGCGATCTCCGCGCCCAACAACAACTGGTTGAGGCCAATTTACGCCTCGTGGTCAGTATCGCCAAACGCTACAATAATCATGGTGTATCGCTCCTCGATCTAATACAAGAGGGCAATCTGGGTCTGATCAGGGCCGCGCAAAAATTTGATCCCGTACGGGGTTTCCGCTTTAGTACCTATGCGACCTGGTGGATTCGCCAGGCTATCAGTAGGGCAGTTGCTGAACATACGCGAACCATTCATATTCCCGTTCATGTAGTTGAGCTCATCTATAAAATGAAACGTACGACGCGACAACTCTATCAGGACCTGGGACGCGATCCTTTTCCGGAGGAAATCGCACAGGCAATTCATCTCAGTAAAGAAAGGGTCGTAGAACTCCAGAGTATGGCAGAGCCACCCATTTCACTCGATGCTCCCTTGATCGATGATGAGTTGTATCATCTGGCCGATATGATTGTAGATCCCCACGCGGCAGTGCCAGCCGATGTGGTCACGCATCAGGTATTACGTGACCAGATCTCACGCGCACTCGAAACGTTGAGTCAACGGGAACGCCAGATCATCGAGCTTCGCTATGGGCTACAGGATGGCTACTGCCATACCCTGGAAGAGCTCAGTTGCTATTTCAAGCTGACTCGCGAACGTATACGCCAGATTGAAGTAAAAGCACTGCGGACATTACGTCAGCCAGTGCAGGTTCATTTGTTGCGGGACTTCGCTTAGCAGGAACACCAGGATAGGCTTGCATCTGACTTTCATTCAAAAGCACTTGAAGAAAAACACCTACAATTTGCGGGTCAAATTGATGGCCAGCACAACATATTAATTCTCTACATGCATGCAATATAGGCAACGGTTTTCCATATGCTCTATAAGAAACCATGGCATCGTATGAATCGACGACCGCTAGAATACGCGCTAAGAGAGGAATTTCTTTGCCAGTTAAGCCAACTGGATAACCGTTGCCATCCCATGCTTCATGATGGGCAACCACAAGCAGGGCTATTTGTTCAAATAGCCCGCCAATGTGTTGCAATAGCTTCTGACCAATCTCAGGATGGAGACGAACCAACGCACGTTCATCCTCATCTAATGGACCCCGCTTCTGTAAAATGGTATCTGGAATAGCAACTTTTCCAATATCATGCAATAAGGCCGCCAGCCGTAACAGAATAAGTTCTGGCTGTGGAAGGTGTAACGCGCTACCAACGGTCTCCGCTATGCGTACCAATCGGCGCGCATGGGCACAGGTTGCCGCATCGCACCAGACAGACAATGTTCTTTGAATTGCCAGTTCCAGAGCTTGTACCCGATACTGCACATCGTTACGAGAGGAGATATCAACGATATTCTCTGTCAGTGAGTACCCATAATGCGCAAAGACACAGATCAGTTCCTGGCGCAAGAAGTTCTCACAACACAAAGTAGCCGTGCCATTGATGAGCATGAAACACACTCCTTGTCTAGTGGGCGGCTAAACGTGTACGTGTAGTAGAGTCTCTACTCTATCTACGTCAAAACACACCTTCTGTTACACAATAAATGACTGAGAAACGCGGAAACACAAAAAGAAATGTCAATATTGGTCCATCTTTCCATCGCAACAATCAGATTAAAGCGCTCTTTTTCTGCCACGACGGCAAGTCTGGCAGATCTTTATTATCAAGAATTGACATATACCAGTACATTTTTCTATCCGCTTGACGACATAGACACAATCCATCTACACTTGATTCGATTCAGACTATTCTGATTGGAGAAAACTTTCCAACTTTTCCTTCTTCTTTCTACCAGAGCGTTACCAGGAAGGGGCAAAGGGGGAAAGTGCATTCCAAAATACATCAGATCTGTGGGGGAGATTGAGGCAAGTGAACAACGATCATAAAAAAAGGATGGTAAGCCGCTTTAGAGCCGCTATCATTTGTATTATTTTTCTCATCTTTATCAGTGCCAGTTTGTTTTTTGTGCAAACACATGTTCAGGCGGCTAACCCGACTCCCACCAGTAGCCCATCCATAGCAGTTGATGCTACCATTCCAGCGTTGCCTACAAACACTCCAACGATAGCACCACCAATACCGTCACCTACACCAATCCCTCAGGTCACACCAACAACAGTCCCTGCACCAACGTCCACGCCGAAACCAACTCGGGTGCCTGTTCTGCCTACGCAACCAACGGCAACAGCCATTCCACCAACCGTTCCTACCGTCAATCCGGGAGGGATTATTCCTCCAGTATTAGCACCAGATATAACGCCGACCGCCCAGGCTAATCCAACGAAGACGCCAACACCTACCCCTTCGCCGACTCCAGACGCAAGTACACCGACAGCAACCGTTACCGCAGGCGGAGCCATAACCAATCAAGCCCCGACATCTACTGACCAAAACAGTAATGGTATGAGTAATTTAATTGTGCCAGTTGTGGTCGGAGTAGGGCTGGCTGCAGTGATCGGGGTAGTGCTCGGCATCTACTTTTTAAAGAAGCAAAAAGCACCAGTGCGCCGACCGCTCTCAGCACGCGCCTATGGTAGAACTGGCACAGGTGTAGCCACGCCCGGCATGCAACCAACACCCTGGCTCAATCAACAACAGATAACAGCAGGGCCTGGTCTCGACACGCCGAACTATGCACAAATTGCCGCCAATGAAGCTACCCTTGCCGCTACGGCCATTCCTATGCCCACGGGCCGTCAGAGAGCTATCACGCCAATGTCGTCTGCACCGTTCACCGGGTCACAACCAATTATCGCGATGCCTGCTGAGCGTCAACAAAACATCACGTCGATGTCATCTGCGCCTTTTACTGGCCCACAACAAGCCATTCCAATGCCCACAAGCCGTCAGCAGAGCCCTACACCTGCACTCCCACCGCTACCAAATACCCCAGGGACACCATATAGCCCTGCGCAGGCTGATAAAAACCATGTCCCCAGCGACACACAACCAACGGCGATTTCCCTGGCATCTCAGGGTGCAAGTCCAGCGCAAATCAATCCTATCAGTACCAGTGATATGAATCCTTTGCTGCTTGACTCATTTGATCTCAGCCACATTTTGCCACAACAAAACCAGCAAGATGTAACAACTCGGCCTGATCTCGCACAGCCAGCGATCAATGCCAGCGCCTTCTCGCCGCTCCTTGCGCCAAATATTCAGGATGATCCGGTGCTAGAAACTATCATGCGCCAAGCTCAGATGGGACTCTATGCCATCTCAGATAAAGATCCCGCCAACGCTAACGACACACAAGAGGATGCCTTCCTTTCATAGGAAAAGCAAACAGATTGAAAAAAAGGAGCTGTATGTGTACATGCAGCTCCTTTTTTCTGCTGTATTCAGGAACACCTATCCTCTGCAATCGAAACAGTACCTCTCTGTAGAGATTTGGAAATTCGGGCAAACAGCAGTACGATAAGAGAAGAAAAGATAAAGAAAAGCATTCTGTGGAAGAGGTCGTTATGATCGTGTGGGTTCATGGTTTTGATTGGGAAGCATATACCAGATATGTAATGCCAGCCTTCAAGGATTGGCTACTGGAAGCAAATACGGCACCACTTTACCAGCTGTACAGTCAGACGCTTTGTGCACGCGAAGAACAATTTTTGCCACCGGCTCTCTATAGCTCACGCACCTGGACACGAGCGCAGTCCTTTGTGGCGCAGCTGCCACAGGGAGCGCATACACGGCGCGAATACCAGATACTCTGTAACGCTGAAACTTTTACCAGCCTCAGTGATAGATATGTGCATCATCATCCTCCACAGCTCTATCCAAATTCTGACGCACTCAGGAGCATCTGGGGAGCACTAATCGCTGAATATTGTCAGGTCAGCTTTACATTGCCCAGAGAGGCTGCACATGAAGGGGAAATGGAGAGGAAACCAGAAGAATTGAGCGCTAAACAAATGACCGATCAGGGAGAAATTCTGTCGCTTCTATACGCTGCGGGACTCGGCGCATTGGCAGGCGAAAGCAGTCAACCCCCTGCAACCCAATCCAAACCTTTCGTCAATAATCAACTGGACAGCGAGGAGGAAGAGGAGGAATGGACGAACAGGGGGGGGACATCGCGGGCATGGCATGGCACTCATATCGGAAAATATCCCACAACCCTGCATCTGCGTGGCTGGCTAGCTGGCATCTCGATACGGGCATTGGCTCTCTTTGAACTACTTGCCTGTGGTCGACGTCAACTGCCCTTTGGCTATCGTAGTGGTGAACTCTATGAAGACACAATTGGTTATCTCACTCCAGACGAAGTCGTCCAATTCGCCCAATGCCTGCGACACGCGCAAGCCCCCGATCCTCTCCTGGCACAGCTAGATTACACCAAATTTCGCCATCAGCAAAACTCCAGACAGGAATTTCGTATGCTTGATGAAGTGCTTCCCGCCCACGCCACAGCATTGCTTACAGTGACACGGATGGCCGCACAATATCATCTGGGACTGCTCTGCCGTATTTAGCTGAGGACAGCAAGTACCTGATAGCATAGGATTATCAGTAGTAACGTAAAAACCAGGCATTGTCCGCATCAATTGACAAGCTATCTGAAATACCGTAGTATTAAGCTAGAATATGGTAAAGATAGGGCTGCAAGTATGGCAGCATAGACAGTGTATCTAAACCATTTATCCCTTGTCCTCATCTAGCGGCTAGTTTTCCATCAGACAGAGCAAAGGAGCAAAAAAATGGTAACTCGGCCAACATCAACTCGCAAGGATCGGCGCTGGTTCTTATTACTACTACTCATCCCCTATATTTTTTTACTCATCCCATCCTTTTATAACGCGTTAGCGCCGTCCTTTCTTGGCATACCCTACTTCTACTGGTACCAGATGCTATGGATCATTCTGACAGCCATCATCACCGCACTTGTCTATTTTATGGGTGCCTGAAGCAAGTGCGGTGCCAATTGAGACCCTTGTAACCTGATCTGTTGCTACTCTGTATAGAATGTTCAGAAAGGGAGGGCGTTAATGAAATTAGACGCCACAGCCGTCGCCGTTTTTATCTTCTTTTTCGTTCTTGTCACGGTACTGGGATTTGTTGCTGCCCGCTGGCGGAGCGGCGATCTGAATCAACTCCATGAATGGGGATTGGCCGGACGCCGCTTTGGGACGATCATAACCTGGTTTTTGCTAGGTGGCGATCTCTATACCGCCTATACGTTTATCGCTATTCCCGCAGCAATGTATGGGACAGGCGCAGTATCGGGCTTCTTTGCCATCCCTTACACCATTCTTATCTATCCTCTGGTCTTCGTTCTGATGCCAAAATTTTGGACAGTGTGTAAGCAGCGTGGCTATGTTACAGCCGCCGATTTCGTCAAAGAGCGCTTTGGGAGTAGAAACCTGGCCCTGGCTATCGCCTTTACTGGTATCCTGGCGACCATGCCCTATATCGCACTGCAAATGTATGGCATTCAGCTTTCACTGGCCGCTCTGGGCATTCCGATCACCGTGCCAATCTTTGGTATTGCCATCGATCTGCCCCTGCTGATCGCCTTTGTCATCCTTGCTGCCTATACCTATACCAGCGGACTACGCGCTCCAGCGATGATCGCGCTGGTCAAAGATATTATGATCTTCATTGTGCTCTTCGCTGTCATCGCGATTGTACCGACCAGATTCCATGGTTTTGGTCCCATCTTTGATGCGGCCCATCAAAAAGCGCTCGCTAATCCCAAAATTTTCAGTGATCTTATCCCAGCCAATCAGGCTATCGCTTATACCACGCTGGCGCTGGGCTCAGCTCTCGCGCTCTTTCTCTATCCACATTCGCTCACCGGTGTGCTCAGCAGCAGCAGTACCAGGGTAGTCAAGCGTAACGCCGCCCTACTCCCCATCTATTCATTAATGCTAGGCTTCCTGGCGATCCTGGGCTATATGGCGATAGCCGCGAAAGTAAAACCATTTGGAGGATTTGGCAATAACAGCGCCGTACCCGCATTGATCAATGCTGTCTTTCCACCCTGGTTCGCTGGCTTTACCTTCGCCGCTATCTCCATTGGAGCCCTTGTACCAGCAGCCGTGATGTCAATCGCCGCCGCCAATCTATTCACGCGCAATATCTACAAAGAATATCTGCGTCCATCCGCCACGGATCGTGAGGAGACCCAGGCGGCCAAACTGGCCTCTCTGGTCCTGAAATTTGGAGCCCTGCTCTTTATTGTCGCCATCAATCCAGCCCAGGTTATCTACTTCCAGCTCCTTGGCGGCATCTGGATCTTACAGACACTACCAGCGGTCTTCCTGGGCCTCTATACGCGCTGGTTTAATCGCTGGGCTCTGCTGATCGGCTGGGCTGCGGCCATGATCGCTGGCACCTGGATGTTTATCGCCGCTGGCAATAAACCCACCCTGGCGATCTTCCATATTCCCATTTATATCGCTGTCGCCGTCCTGATCCTCAATCTCCTGCTGGCGGTCATTCTCACCCCCATCTTTGAACTGATCGGCCTGCGGCGCGGACAGGACAAAACCACTCCCGCCGATTATGAAGAAGTCTTAGCCCCTGCCGAACCAGTCGAAGTAGGACGACGAGCTTTGAGCTGATAGCCTCAAAAACTATAAGAAAAAAATGTAACAAGAGGCAGCAAGCATCCATGTCCGCTTGCAGCCTCTTGTTGCTAAAATTAGCGACAAGCGACAAACTCATCTATGTATAGGAGTTTGTATATATTACTCCTTGCTTCTGTTCAGCCATTCTTCTTGTAACATGGCATAGAGGTATTCGTCGCCCCACTTGCCTTGTCCAGATGTCACTGCGCTTTACTAGAGCTACGCCCTGATGTCGCTCTTGCAAAACTATGCTACGATTACTAAGAGTCGGACAACGACGGGTACGAGCAAGCGGACCACAACGTATTACAAGGAAAAGGATAACGCAGCATGAATTTTGATGACGAGGATGAATATCTCAATAATACCGATGAGTTAGAAGAAACGGGTAGTGATAATTTACTGTCCGATGATGATCTGCGCCTGCCAGAAGATGCAAATCCGCTTGTCCGCCTTCATGCGGTACGGGCATGGCTGAAGCGTCAACAGGCTGAAACAAAACTGGCGCTGGGTGTGGCTGCATTGGAGATACAGGAAATAGAGCAGGCCCCTGAGACGGTACCTCTGCGCAGACGTGCACAACAAGAAAAGCAGGAACGTATTCAACGTATCCAGGCTACCTTCCAGAGCCATCAGGAGAGCCTGGATGCCTATGAAGAGGCCAGTGAGTGGTTAGAAGATTGTGTGAACCATACCACGGTCAGTGAACGCTTGCTTGTGGAATATTATCTGCAAATCGAGGATGTTGTGAGGACCGCACTGGAAGACAACAGCCTACAGGCAACACCGCGTATCGAGGCACTCCTGAATGTGCAACAGCGCGTCGAACGCGTCGCTGCCACCTACGAAGAAGATTAAACATTTCTACAGAAATGGCATACGGCCTCTGCGAACAGCGCGAGTAATAGTCATAAAACAAAGCAAAAAAGCATCTGCCCTCAATCCCTATAGAGCAGATGCTTTTTATGTTTATTGATAGTTTCAAGCACGCTTATAAAGCCGGCAAGAAATTTTGGATAGGATAGGTGCCTCCAAGGACGTCTTTGGAGGAGGCTCCCATCCAACGTTCCAGAACGGTGGCATAGACGGAGCGAAAATCGACGGTATATTTGAGATTGCCGTCGATGTCGAGGCTGGTCAGGTCGGGTGGCTCTCCAAAGAGACCATGTTTGACACCTTTACCTAATACAAACATGGGGGCAGCGGTACCATGATCAGTACCCAGACTACCATTCTCTTCTACCCGGCGGCCAAATTCAGACCAGGTCATGACGATGACATTGTCGGCTTTGCCATGCAGTTCCAGATCGCGATAGAACGCGCTCAGGCCATCGGAGAGGGTCTTCATCAGGTTTTGATGGATTGTGGTCTGGTTAGCATGCGTATCAAAACCACCCAGGGTGATATAGCCGACACGCAAGCCAAGCCCCTGCACGATTGTCTCAGCCAGAGTTTTCAGTCCTAGCGAGAATGAGTCGGTAGGATAAGTGACGGCTGGATGATAGGCTGCATCGGCCTGCTGAAGTTGTTGGCCTCCGTCACGGGCATTGGTAGCAGTCGTATCCAGCAAGGCGGCAAAAGGTGAGGAACGCGGATAGGTATTGTAGAGTTTCATCAAGGCTTGCAGGCGCGCATCGCCGCCATCATGCTCGGCGACATCCTTGCTCAGGCGATAGCTCTGGACGCTGGGCAAGGTGGGGATGGGCGTAGAAATGGAGGCCAGCGCCTGAGCAGTCTGAGTACCGATATTCATCGCCTGAAACGGATGTCCATCTTTATCGACGAAACCAGAGACGAGTTTACCCAACCAGCCTTCGCTACCGTTGCCACTCATATCCAATGTCTGCCAGATATCCATTGCCTGGAAATGTGACAGGCTCGAATGTGGATAACCAACGCCCTCAACAATTGCCAACTCCCCTTTATCCCATATGCCTTTGAGCGCAGAGAGATTGGGATGTAGTCCCAGTCGATCATCCAGACGCAATACTTTGTCTTCCGTCAGGCCAATCGTTGGGCGCAGTTTATGATAGGTACTATCGGTATAGGGCACAACTGTATTCAAACCGTCGTTTCCACCCGCCATCTGCACAACAATTAAGGTGTGATCATTGCTGACCTGAGCCACACGCGATCCCTCTTGTGTGAGGGCACGGGCAGAGGCAACACCCCGACTAAAAACCGCTGGCATTACCATGCCAGCCGAAACGACCAGCATCCCATCTCTGATCATGGCGCGACGCGATAGTTTCATCTGTTCAGTCCTTCCTGCATTAATTCAACTGATATTCCGGTGCAGCCAGCATCAGATAAAGCGTTCCTCGTACTTTGCTGAGTGGATAGCTCGTGCCGTTGGCAAGCGTGACATGGCCTTTACGCGAAACAGGATCAGGAGTGGTAAAATAGTCAACCAATTGGGATGTACGATCGGCCGTAATATTGCCATCCAATAAGAAGCTGGCAAAATAGGCTACAAACGCTACAGGCGTCGCGATATGCTGAGTATCCACAATACTCTGTATATCCAACGGCTTATAGGTTACCCCTGCGGTACGTCCGCCAGTCAACATAAGATTGATATAGTTGAGGCGCGACATCCAGGTACCGCTATTGAGCCAGAGCGAACTGACCTTATCCCCAGGCCAACCTGCCACATTGGGTGGGCTGAAGAGAGTCTGTCCGAGTAGATAGGTCTGAGTGGGCAGTTCTTTCCCACTACTTTTGGTGCCCAGAGCCCGATAGGAGCCAACGACGAACTCGGTTGGGGACTTGATACGCGACCGATAGGCTTTCACCGATGAGAACTGGGACGAGAGCAACAGGGCACGCATCATGGCACCGATACTATGCTTATTTTGCGTATATGCATCAACCAGTGGCTGCAAATCCTCGTTGCTGGGATTTTCATAGGCAAAAAAGGTAAAAAGCTTGCGTGCAATAAACCAGGGAGTAGCGGGATGGTTAGCCAGGATCGCAATCACGTCCTTATAATTCAGGTTACCTGTATGGCCTAAGAATGTCAGCTCCCGGTCAGCATGGTCATGGGGATTGTATTGGGCTTCATATGTGCCACCTTTCACATGCCAACCCGTCAATGCAGCAGCCGCAGCCTCTACATCCTGTTGTGAATAATGACCCAGACCCAGCGTGAAAAGTTCCATCAATTCCCGCGCATAGTTCTCATTGGGAGCGTTCTTATGGCTACGCGTCAAATCCAGATAGAAAAGCATCGCTGGATCACTGGTAATGCCCAGCAGAATATTATCAAAAGTATCAAAGGCATGGGCACGTAAGAAATTGTTCTGCACAATCATGCGCTGATAGAGCGTAGGACCACCGACTTTTTGGTAATTACTGGTCAGTACGCCATGCCAGAACAGGGTCATCTTTTCCAGCAAAGGACGCTGCGTATACACCATCCGCAGCAGCCACCATTGCGGCTGATTACGCGCCTTCGTGAGATCCA
This sequence comes from Dictyobacter arantiisoli, assembly GCF_008326305.1. Taxonomy (GTDB): domain Bacteria; phylum Chloroflexota; class Ktedonobacteria; order Ktedonobacterales; family Ktedonobacteraceae; genus Dictyobacter; species Dictyobacter arantiisoli. The sequence continues at coordinate 70,168 of NZ_BIXY01000012.1, forward strand.
ATGAGCGCGCGCTCAATAACTGCTCTAAAACCGTGTCCGAAACTTGATTATAATTCAGCAACCGATCAACCGTCCCGCTATAACCAAGCGCGGAATAGGTTGTTAGATCAGCAGCCGTAACACCAAAGCCGGTCTTCCGTAAGAGATGTCCAATCTGCCTCTGCGTGCCAGGAGCCAATGTTCCTGAGTCTGTTGATGGATTACCGCTTTGCTGTTCCCATTCGGCCAATGCGACGCCACCAGCCAGCGCTACGGTGACGCCGCCCGCCAGACCCGCGAATAGTGCACGACGCGAGAAGTGATTATTGGCAGAGGGCGCAGGTGACGCGCTTCTATTTACGGCTTCAGGTAAAGGAGATTGCACGATAGGTTGGGTTAACGCATCTGGCTCTCCATCCATCTCATTGTTCGATCCAAACGGTTGCGTTGGCTGCTCATGCAAATCCATGCGTAGCGCCCCTTCTCAAGGTAAAAAAACATTCACAGATACAATGCTACATAGACGTGGAACGATTCAAGAAAAGATGACTATTTCATACCACTCTTTCCAATTAAGAATAACAGAAACAACTCAAGAAATCTTCAAGAATGTGTTTGATTCCCATCACCATCGGGATTGTGTGGCTCACCCACAGGTGGGCGCAGACGCGCCCACGCCTTTTTTAGTATGTGGTGCAGAATATGTGCTTCGCACATATTCTGCACCACATACTAAAACTATTTTGAGCACCATCGGTGCGAAAATTCATACACAGAGATCGTGGAGAGCATGGGAATCAAACACTGTCCAAGCTCGACTTTGTACATTTTTAGGCTTTTGAGCCTGAGAAAAAGGGCGAGTGCGACGCATTTTCGAGCTCACGTTTTCAAAAATGTACAAAGTCGAGCCAAGAGAGTGTCAGCCTCCCAATACCAGCGGGATCTTGCTGCTCCCTGGCTGGCAGGCGCGTGCGCGCCTGCGCCCTTTATAGTGTGTGGTGTTGGAAAAGTTCTTAGAACTTTTCCAACACCACACACTATAAAGATGTTTGAGCACTGTAGGTGCGAAAACGCATGCACAGAGACCGTGGAGACCACGGGAGGCTGACACATCCTTATAACAAGTGCATTTGCACAGAAAGGCAGTTAGTCTTTGATCAAAATAGTGAGAACTATTGGGCGAGCAGACGAACAATATCGAGGAGGTCGCGCAGATGGAAGGGTTTGCGAATAATGCGTTCTACACCCGGATGAGAGGCGCTGGAGACGCCTGTGCCAGCGGTAATCACGATCACAGAGGGACGAGGAGTGGAGATGTTATCGCTATTCCAATACTCCTGCAGACGCTGGAGAAAAGTATCGCCATCCATACCCGGCATGGCAAGATCCAAAACAATGACAGCAGGGGTACGGCCTTCACGGACGGCATTTGACATCCAGTCTAGAGCCTCCTGGCCCTCTGCCGCTTCGGCAGGTTCATAACCGTCCAGTTCAAGGGCCCAGGAGACCATATCTCGAATAGCAGAATTATCATCAACCACAAGCACAACTGGCAAGTGTTCCTCGTGCTGAAGCGTGGGCTGGATCATGCTTCCCCTCTTTTTTTCCACATCATAATTATCCCAGATATATGGCATCTTCTGAGACAAAAGTACCGAGAAATACCTGGTGCATTCCATGCTAAAAAGAACTATTGCAGACTAGCAAACAATCAGAAATATGCCAACAGGAATTGGCGCATAATCGTATAAAAGGCGGTCGGCTGCTCAAAGTTCGAGAGATGGCCGGCAGCGAGAATAGTCGCGAACTGTGCCCCGGGAATCTGGGATGCATATGCGCGCGCAACATCCGGTGGCGTGAGCACATCCAGTTCACCCGCGATCACTAATGTAGGACAACTGATCTGTCCCAGGAGAGGCGTGGCATCCTCGCGCAGGGCCATTCCACGCGAAGCGGCGGCAATACCCTGTGGATTGGCAAGCGAAATCATCTGGCGCACGCGCGTCTCCACTTCGGGATGCTGTTTACGGGTAACGTCGGAAATCAAGCGTGGCACTTGCATGTCCGCAATGACGCCAGCACCTTGTTCTTCAACGATACGCGCCACGTTCTCACGATTTGCCCTGGCCTCTTCTGTATCCAGACCGGGCCGCGTATCGGCAAGGATGAGCCCACCGACACGTTGCGCATATTTGCGATAAAAAGCAAAAGCTGCATAGCCACCCATCGAGAGGCCACAGAGAATTGCCTGCTGCATGCCGAGATGATCCATCAAACCTGCAATATCATCGGCAAGCAGATCCATAGTTGAGACAGAGGCAGGCAGGCTACTCTCGCCAAAACCACGCCAGTCGGGAGCAACCAGGCGATAACGTTGCTCATTCAGCAGCGCCGTAATCTGCCCTTCCCACATACTACGATTGAGCGGAAAGGCATGCAAGAAAATCAATGGGATGCCTATCCCATGATCCTCATAAGATAACTCAACAGCATGGATACTTGCTCTCGACACCATGGTTCCTCTCTATTCCTGCTCCTGCTCAGCCCCGGCTGATTGCTCATGGGCATGATATGAACTACGCACAAAGGGACCCGACTCTACATGGCGGAAACCTAATTTCTTGCCTTCCGCTTTGAGGGCCGCAAACTCTTCCAATGGCACATAGCGCTGAATCGGGAGGTGCTGAAATGAAGGGCGCAGATATTGTCCAATCGTTAAAACATCAATATCATACTCGCGCATATCGCGCATCACCTCAAGAACCTCATCCCAGGTCTCGCCGAGTCCAAGCATAAAACCTGACTTGGTTCGGGTACCGGGATACAGCTCTTTTGCCAGCTTCAGCACTTCAAGCGAACGCTTGTAGACAGCCTGCGGACGCACCTGCTTATACAATCTAGGAATGGTCTCGACGTTATGATTAAAGATGTCCGGTTTGGCATCCATCACCACACGCAACGCATCAGCAGATCCTTTGAAGTCGGGTGTCAGCACTTCGACTTTGCAACCAGGATTCAGGCGGCGTATCCAGCGAATTGTGGAGGCAAAAATCGAGGCACCGCCATCTTTTAATTCATCGCGGTTCACTGAAGTTACCACAGCATGACGCAAGCCCATTTCTCTGGCTGCCTCGGCGACACGCTTTGGCTCCTCCCAGTCCAGGCCCAACGGGCGGCCAGTGGCGATTGCGCAGAAGCCGCAACTCCGTGTACAGACACTGCCCAGGATCATGAAGGTGGCTGTTTTGTGTCCCCAACATTCAGCAATATTGGGGCAGCGGGCCTCTTCACAGACGGTATGCAGCGACTGACCACGCATTAATTGCTTTAACTGTTGGTAGTTTTCGCCCCTGGGGGCCGGTACACGTAGCCATTCGGGACGGCGCTCTGGGATAATGGTCGTCATGGAAATTTCCCTTGCTCTAGCTCTAGATAAGTATGGTTATTAGTATCTTATCACAGTCTCCTGTGCAAGATGTGTTTGGTTCTGTTCCCCGGCCGCCTGCGGCGGCGGAGGAGAAGGGAAGGGTGGGGAACACCCCACACCCCGGCATTGGGACTACCGTCCCCCTGCACCCCCTGCTTTTTTCGCTCCTTGCGGCGGCGGAGTAAAACAGGGAAGGGGTTTGGGAACATCCCCACACTCCGCATTGGGACTACCGTCCCCCTGCACCCCCTGCTTTTTTCGCTCCTTGCGGCGGCGGCGTAAAACAGGGAAGGGGGTTGGGGACATCCCCACACTCCGCATTGGGACTGCCTTCCCCTGCACCCCTGCTTTTTATGGGTTAGTAGACGTCGATTTCACGGCCGTAGCTCTGCAATCTTGTGCGCACGGCCTGGAGGAAGCCACCAGCGCCAGCGCCATCCAGGATGCGATGGTCGAATGCTAAGGACATGAACATCATCGAGCGTACCGCAATGGCATCATCTTCGATGACGACCGGTCGTTTGACTACGGCATCCATACTCAGAATACCAGCATGTGGCTGGTTGATAATCGGCATCGATATAATTGTACCAAATACGCCAGGATTATTCACCACAAATGTACTATTTTGTAAATCCTGAACCGTTAGCTTGTTGTTACGCGCACGCTGGGCCAACGCATTGACCTGCCGGGCCAGTCCTGCGACCGTATATTGATCGGCGTCATAGATGGTTGGAACGACCAGTCCGGTTTCGGTCGCGACGGCCATCCCCAGATTGATGCTCCGCTTGATAATAATACGATTGTCTTCGGTCCAGGTTGAGTTGATAATAGGATACTTGCGTATCCCTTCACACACTGCCTTCATGACAAAAGGGACGTAGCTGATACCATAGCCTTCGCGACGCTTGAAATCAGCCTTGTTCTTCTCTAACCATTTGGTGAGATTGGTCATGTCAATTTCAACAACAGTCGTTGCATGAGGAGATGTACGCTTGCTGCGCACCATATGTTCAGCAATCGCCAGACGCATGCGGTCGGGAACAATTACTTCATCCCCACCAATACCATCGCTATTACCTGTAGTGGCGGCAGGCGACGGGGTTTCCAGCCGTGGTGCCGAAGCCGAGGGACGGACTGGGGCAGAGATAGAGACAGCAGGGGTGGCAGCAGCAGCCGCAGGAGCAGAACTGGTCGCTGCTTGAGGGGCAAACTGCCGCTGCTCAACATATGCCAGAATATCCTCTTTGCGCACACGACCACCTGCGCCAGTGCCAGCAATTTCACGCAGGTCAATGCTGTATTCACGCGCCAGACGACGGGCAAGCGGTGAAATACGCTGACGCTCCTCATCCTCTTGCAAGCTGGCGTGGTTGCTGACACCATTCCCATTGGTAGGGACGCCATTAGCAATTCCATTGGGGACCGCATATGGCGCGGCACTAAGAGAGGCAGGCGCATGAGCAACCGGGGTGGCTGTCTCAGTTGCAGCAGGAGCACTGCTGGTATCTGCAGTGGAAGCTGAAGCATTTTCTTCAATCAAGGCAATCTCGGCACCGACCGGGACCGTCTCATCTACCTGCGTCAGAATCTTGATCAGGCGGCCAGCAACCGGTGACGGCAATTCAGCATTGATTTTGTCAGTAATTACTTCAGCAATGGCCTCATCACGTTCAATGAGATCACCTTCTTGCTTTAACCATGCCCCAATGGTTCCTTCTGATACCGACTCACCCAGGCGCGGCATTGTTACAGGTGTTGGCATAGAAGCACCCCTTTTGTATATTGAGCGCACTCTGCATAGATTATATGCGTTGTACACTTAGAATAGCGTATCATAAATAAAATACAACCTCGATTTAATAAGCCGCCAGTTCTCTGGCTGCCGAAAGAATTTTTGCGGCGTTCGGTAAATATGCATCCTCCAGGGGGGGTGCATAGGGGAATGGCACATCAGGCGCGGCAACCCGCGTAATCGGTCCATCCAGATATTCAAACAGGTCTGCGGATAGAATCGCCGCTAACTCGGCCCCAATGCCACCAGTCAGGGTATCCTCATGTACAATCAGCACCTTGTTCGTGCGCTTGACTGAGGCCATGATAGATTCGCGATCCAACGGCGAAAGGCTGCGCAAATCCAGCACCTCCACTTCAAGGTCGTCGTCATGCTCAAGTACCTGGGCAGCACGCAAACATTGATGGACCATCGCACCATACGTCAATATCGTCATATCTTCCCCTTCGCGACGAATAATCGCTTTCCCCAGAGGGACCACATAATCATCGGAGGGCAATTCTTCACGGAGTTCAGGCATACGGTACAACAATTTGTGTTCTAAATACAGAACTGGATTATTATCGCGAATAGCGGCCTTCAGCATTCCCTTGGCATCATAGGTCGTGGAAGGAACTACTACTTTCATGCCCGGGACGTGGAAAAACCAGGATTCAGGGCTGGAAGAATGAAATGGTCCACCTTTTGTCCCTCCACCCGATGGGCCACGAATAACAATGGGAACCGGCATACCCACACGCCAGTACATTTTGGACGCCATATTTACGATCTGATCAAAGCCACAGGTGATAAAATCGATAAATTGCATCTCGGCTATCGGACGCATACCCATCAAGGCGGCACCGACGGCCGAGCCAATAATCGCAGCCTCAGACATCGGTGTATCGATTACACGCTCGGGACCAAATGCATCCAGCAGGCCCGCGCTGACTTTGAAGGCTCCTCCATAAGCACCCACATCTTCACCCAGGAGAAAGACGGCCTCGTCACGTAGCATCTCTTCGTGAATGGCCTGACCGATTGCCTCTAAGTAGGTTACTTTTTTATCACTCATCGCCGTCCAGCGGCCTCCTCTGCCTTGTGCACGATGTTGAATGGCTGACCAGTACGGCTATCAAGTGCATTCACATAATGAGGATTGTCCGCCTCTGGTTCACCAACAACGGCTATAGGTCCATCGGGGGCATAGACATAGTGCGACACCGTCGCCCCATCCGGTGCAGGACTCTGTTCAGCATAGCTCACTGCGTCGTCTACCTCTGCCTGGATCTGTGCCATCATCTCGGTACGCGACGTTGTTGTCAAAATATCTTCCTGCATGAGATATGCTTCGAAACGCTGAAGTGGATCTTTCTTTAGCCATTCAGCACGCAATTCCGGTGGTACATAATCCGCTTGATCAGATTCTGAATGGCCGCGCACACGAAATGTCTTGCATTCAACCAGTGCCGGTCCCTGACCACTACGAGCATGGACCAGCGCACGCTCAAGCGCCTCCATAACCGCCAGTACATCGTTGCCATCGACGCTCTCGCCGGGCATGCCATAAGCCAGCGCACGCTCTGAAAGATTCTGAATAGCGAATTGTCTGGCTGCCGGCGTTGAATAGGCATAGCCATTATTTTCAATGACCAGTACCAGAGGTAACTTCTGTACCGAGGCAAAATTCAATGCTTCGTGAAAAGAGCCAGTATTGGTCGCACCATCGCCGCAGGCAGCGAGGACAACCGTTGAACGGTGCTTCATTTTCATAGTCAAAGCCACGCCACATGCCACAGGCAGCGATTCCCCTAACATACTGATCATCGGAACAATTCCATGATGCATATCACCTATATGCATTTGACCGTCGCGCCCTAAAGTCGGGGAGTTACCGCGGGCCAGCCATTGACACAGTATACTGCGGGGCGAAACCCCACGTACAAGATGCATGCCGAGATCCCTATGCTGCGGTACAATGCAGTCTCCATCGCGCAGCATCATTGCTGCACCAACGGTTGTAGCCTCATGCCCCCGTGCCGTGTAGACACCACCCGCGATACGCCCTTGCAAAAACAGCGTACGGATGCGATCTTCCAAAGCCCGGGTAAGGCACATAAAACGGTAGGTCTGTAGCAGGGTAGCCCGCTCCAGTTCCATAATCACCCATCCTTTTCTGTCTCAGGTGCATTTGCGTTCATGCTAACATGCGATAAGAAGAGGTGTCAAGGTTACTTGCTTTGCTCTTCACTCCTACAAAAAATGTGAGTATCCCCCTATTATACACCCTTCCATCACTTCTTTCTCTCACTCTCTGCTATCGACAGTTGTTCCCCTATTATGCAGTGTGGTCAATATTTTGAGGTGCTTGCGCTTCGGCCTGCAAAATTTCCTGGCGCAGGCGCTGAATACGTCGCCGGTAGGCATCTTCCGGCTGAAGATAGCCCAGTTTAGGCTTATCACCCATACTGACATGCCACTTACGGAAGGCCAGCCCAATCTCTGTCTGATAGAGGGCTCGGACACGTAGCCATTGCTTCATACCATAGTGAAAAAGGACCCCACGCTCAATCCTGGTGCGTAAGAAAGAATGCTGCAAGAGCGCGTATTCATCAACGGTCACAATCCCGCTACTCACTTCGGAGGTTAAGAACTCGCGAATGATCGCCGCTTCATGGGCGAGGGATTTGATTAAACAATAGACAATCACCATCTGAGCGATGAAGGGAGGAATGTAATCGCCAATACCCGCAAGGAAGGAAAACATGACAATATTGGAATTGGCCGGCGCAGTAAGGATTAAAGAGTTAGCGAAGAAGTTGATAAAATCAAAGGCCGTATGCAAACCAACTGAGATGAGATAACCGATGAGAGGGATTACGATATGTTGCCAACGCACACGCGTATGGCGGATATAGCCAAGCGCGATGCCCAGGCAGACCGTAAAGGTGGAATGGCTCAACCATCCCAGGACAATCCGTCCAATCAAGAGGATGAGAAAGGCTTTAGGATTACCCGCGAAATAAAGGATATTTTCGACCATGGCAAAACCCGCCCCGATTAAGGCACCATAGACAATGCCATCAGTCACATTATCGAACTCATCGCGCAGAATGATAAAGAGCAGCAACAGGCCCAGTCCTTTGACGGTTTCCTCGGTAATACCAGCATTCAAGGCTGAAAAGAGCGCATCCATCGCCTTGTTGACCTGTGGACCCAGGATTGCAGAGCGTAAGGTATCGATATAGCCTTCTACAAAGGTTGTGGGGGGAATGGCAATGACGGCACCCCAGAGAAAGGCCGCCAGGCGCAAAAACCAGGGCTCGCGTTCATAGCGATCAATAAAATTGACCAGGAAATTAATGCCCAATGCAGCGATAATAGGAATCATGAGGATAGGCAAGAGATTCAGGGAACTCTCCTGGACCAACGAGATGATCCCCATCAGATTGCTGAATAAGATCGCGATCAGCGCACCCACTAACAATATAATCAGTACAATACCGCTGATAAGCCAGCTCCTATGTACTTTGAAACGCTGCGGAATAGCAAATTGGAGTGTGATGCCCGCCCCAAATAGATTCTCTTTATCCTCACCCGAACGGGCCTCATAATGATGCGCATCCATATGATCGCGTGAGCAATCGACCCTTTCGGAAGGGAACGCATGAGCAGGTGTCCAACGGGGCTGCGTGGCAGGTGGCTTCTCAGTCAAGGACGGATATGGTGGTTTGACTGGCGTGGATTCTCCGGTTGCCTGCTGCGCTCCTGACTTCCCCAGTTGCGAACATTCAGTATGAGAGGCAGGCATAGCCAGAAATTGCTCGATCATCGATGCCACATCAATCTGTGGTTGCGGCGTCTCAACACCATTCTTAGGTGCAATCAATTGGAGGAGAGTATCCCCGAGCATCAAGAAATCTTGTGACTGCAAGGACGCATGCTTGCCAGCAGGAACAGGTTCTCCATTCACATGCAAAACATTATGCTCGGTCACATTATAAATAGACCAGGCATCTCCCTCATAGACCAGACGAGCGTGCTCACGCGAAACCGTAGGATCTAACAAAATCAGGTCGTTATGTAACGCGCGTCCAATCGTGGTAGCGGAGCCGGTCAATAAATACACCAGACGTTCTTCGGGCAACTTGCCTGCGGGATACATTTCCGGACGCCTGATCCTCTTCGTGCGTCGATGTACCGGACGAATCCGTACAACACGCAAAACCCCATAATTTTGACTCACACTCATCTAACGCACCTGATCAACAAGCACAAAGCATGTTGCTTGCCGTCTCCCTCTTTTTCATAGTGTTGTACTGTGCATGCCTATGACAAGCCAGCATACCGCTTATAGATAAGCAGGAATGCCATTCCATACGCACGCTACTTCATTGTATCTATTCCCCACCGGGGATAGATTGTACTCTATGCACTCATCCGGGAAATTGCTGACGTCCAAAACTATTGTCGCTAGCGCTCTCTGATATCATACATACGCACTTAGCATGAGAGTAGTGAGAGATCCTCCACCTTCATTTGTTCTATCCCGCAACAGGCGACGCTTTTATCTCAAATACCTATTTTATGCCAGACGCGTGACAACTATACAACCTGAGCTTATCTATACTATACATGGAGAGGGCAGCGAATGACAAGCCGCCAGACGTCCATATTTTGCTTCCACAGGCAAAGTCCTACCACTTTCACAGCAGGAATTTTCTGGCACAGATGGCAGGAACAGCCCGATCTGTGATCGGTACTATACGCCCTCCAGCGGCAGGAGAAAAAATCAATATGATATAATGCGCCCAAACAACGATACATGTGCTTGTTATTGACTTCAAATTAGAGGATTGGTTGCTTATCACATATGACGCTAGTTATCAATGCTATTGCAACTTCACCTGATGCGCATCAGAAAGTAGATCTGGCGATTGATATTGTTCTGGGCGTGGCAACGCTGGCAGCAGCGGTTGGATTGGGAATACTGCTACGCCGTTTATTGACCCAGCGCCTTAAGAAGACGGTCCTGGATTCATGGATTGTGCAGACGCTCGGCGCTCTAATTTTCGCCATTCCAGCACTGCTCGGCTTGATCGGTGCGCTGGCTATCTTTAATGCCACCTTAGTCGTCGCGACTCTCAAATATAGCATCGGGGGAAATCCAGCCACAGCGATCAATGCTGGCTGGAACTTGATTCAGACGATTTTGATCTCGCTGCTGAGCATTGGAATCGCGCGAACAATGCATGCGATCATTGTGCGTAAATTTGGGACGAGCCGCATTGATATCAATATGCGCACCCTGATGGCGCGCATCCTCTATATTATCGTGATCTGTATCGCTATCTTCTTTATCCTGACCGTCTGGAACGTCCCCGTAGGCATTCCAGTAGCGGTGCTGGGTACATTTACCGTCACACTGACAGTAGCCCTACAGGATGTGCTTAAAAATCTGGTAGCAGGCTTCTACATCCTGGTGGAACGCCCCTTTTTTATTGGAGATCAGATCAATATTACCTCGGGTATGATTACCTATATTGGCAAGGTTGAGGATATCCAGTTACGTGCGACAATCCTGCGTCTGACCAGCGGCGAAGAAGTCAGCGTGCCCAATCTCTTTATCTTCAGCAATTCGGTGATCAATAATTCCCACTTCGGCGAACGACGCTCGATTCTGCTGCTGACGATGCCACAAGAGCAGTTTGATCGCGATGCGATGACCAGCCAGATTCTGCACTTGCTTAAACAATACACCGAGGTCATGGATCATCCAGAACCTACTGTTATGGCTGACAGCTTTCAAGATGGCAATATCACGCTCAATGTGCGATTCTGGGTAGCAACCACACAGGTAATCGATATTTCAGGGATTATCTATGAACTCCATAACCTCTTCCCGCACGCCAATATCAGCGTGAAGGAACCGATCTAGTTCGGCTCCTCCCTACCCGAAAGGGGGCTGATATGATAAAATCCATGGCAGAAGCGAAGAGAATATTGTAGAAGGGGAAGCTATCACTGCCATGCGCTCAATTGGTTTAATGGGTGGGACATTTGATCCGATTCATCATGCCCATCTCATTGTGGCGGAGGAGGTGCGTTCCGTCCTTGGATTGACCGAAATGGTTTTTATTCCCGCTGGCGAGCCACCTCATAAAGCTGGACGACATACAGCGCCTGCCCGGCATAGGCTGGCAATGGTTGAATTAGCACTGCTCTCCAATCCCCATTTTACGATCTCACGCATTGAATTGGATCGACCGGGTCCTTCGTATCTGGTTGATACATTGCGCCTGCTACACGAGCAGTGGGGGCCAGAAATTGAGTTGTCCTTCGTGATAGGCTGGGATAGTCTTGAAGATTTTCCTGGCTGGTATCAACCAGAGGGTATTTTGCGTCAGCTTACCCGCCTGATCGCGGTGCGCCGTCCTGGCTATGTCGATGATGCTGAGTATAATCAGCGTATGGAGGCACGCCTGCCCGGTCTATTGCAGAAGCTCTGCATTGTGCCGGTACCGCAACTGGATATCTCTTCAACCGACCTACGCCAGCGAGTCGCTGAAAAACGACCCATTACCTATCAAGTACCCGAGGCGGTCGAACACTATATTCAAACCAACCAGCTCTATCAGCATCCGACAGCAGAAATAGAAAGATACAGATAACATGCAGCAGCCACTCCATTTTGCATTAGGCGATCGACTTCGCATGCGCAAAAAGCATCCTTGCGGCAGCTTCGATTGGGAAGTTGTACGTATCGGAGCCGATATTGGCATTGTCTGCGAGCGTTGCGGACGTCGCGTCCTCCTGCCCCGCTCCCAGGTTGAACGCCGTATCAAAGAAATTCTGCCACGCAAAGTAAAAACCCAGGATGATTTCTTCAAGGAAGAATAAACGCCAGGGATCTCGGTTGAGATGTTGTTAACCCTTGCATCTTCTGACCAAATCCCTGTATACTCAGCGTTAGAAGAAGGGAATTTATTTCGTAAGATGTATTAAGGATATGGCACGATGGCAATAGCCCAACCGAAAACAGGTTTTCTGACGTTACTCAAAAAGAGGGATTTTCTCCGTCTGTGGCTGGCCCAGTTGATTTCAATGACGAGCTTGAACGCCACAAATTATGCGCTGCTGATCTTAATCCACAATATTACCAACTCAACCACGCTGGTTGGTCTTGCAATTATTTGTTTTAGTATTCCGGCCGTCCTCTTTGGCGCGCCAGCGGGTGTCTTTGTGGATCGTATGGATAAGCGACGCGTAATGTGGGGAAGCAATTGTTTACGTGCGATTGCGACGATACTCTTTGCGCTTATCCTACTGGGAAATCGCGGAAGCGTGCTCTTTTTCATTTATCTACTCACCTTTGTGATTTCGTCAATTGGACAGTTCTTTACACCTGCCGAAGGATCAGCTATTCCCATGCTGGTGGGCGACAATGAGATGTTGCCAGCCCTCTCACTCTTCAATATTACATTTATGCTATCACAGGCCCTTGGCTATGTGATCCTGGCTCCAATTGCCTTAAGCCTTCTACCAACCTTTACCCTCTTCCACATTACCTTTGATCCCATCGTCCAACTGTATGCTGCCTGTGGTATCCTCTATCTGCTGTGTGCGGGCCTGGTCCTGCTGATTCCGCCAGCCAGTTTCGCGCAACGGCATCAAGCATCTTCCGTACTGACTCCAGATCTGGCAACCCAGACGATGGGGATTATGCATAACATTCAGGGCGAGATGAAAGAGGGCTGGAACTTTATTCGCACCCGTAAAGCGCTACTCTTAGCGGTCGTTCAACTCTCCTTCGCGGGTATTTTGATTCTGGTGATTGGACAGATCGCGACGCCTATTGTGACAGATCTTCTGGGAGTTTCCGCGAACCTGATGGCGGTAATCTTTGCACCAGCAGGCGTGGGGCTGGTATTGGGCTCGATCATTATGCCCGGAGTATCCATGAGAATTGGCAAACTACGCACTATCTTTATCGGTATTCTGGGCCTGACAATGGCAACCCTGTTCTTACCGCTGGTAACCATTCTGGCCCGCTGGCTCCAACCACATGGTTGGAATGGCAATCCACTCCTGTTCCTGGCGATGGGCTTCTTGATGTTTATCGCGGGTATGGCGCTCGTCTGTATTAACATTCCTTCACAGACAGCGATGCAGGAGTTGACACCCGATTGGATCAAGGGCCGCGTGCTGGCATTGCAAATCGTTCTCTATAATACCTGTTCTATTCCCATCATCTTGTTTATCGGAGCGCTCTCCGATATCCTGCACATCGACCGCGTTTTATACATTATGTCAATTTCCATCCTGGCCTTTGGCATCTGGAGCGTCTATTATGAGCGCAAAAACCCCGCGCCGGTTAAAGCAGAACTGGTAGAAGAAAAAGTGACACAGGGCTAGGGAAAGATCGAGCGAACAGAGACAAGGATAGTAGAGAAAATGGACCCACAGACGCAACTTATGGGACAAATTGCTCCATACGAACCGGAGCTGATTATCGCAGGCGTTTTTGTTCTCTTTATGCTGTTGCGGGTGACCCGCAAAGCATTGCGGCAGCGTGTAGATGCCTTTGGCTACTACACATTACGCGATAAAGGTTCCTTAATCTGGTTCTGGCTTAATGCACCGGGTGTCGTGATACATGAGTTGAGCCATGCAATCGTCGTGTTGCTATTTTCACCCTTTGGCTTTCGCATTACCAGCGTGACGCTCTTCCGTATCAAACCGATGGCACAACGTGGTCCCAATGGACGTATAATCCGTCGCAATGGCCCACAATCGCTACAACTGGGTGAAGTCCAGTATGTGCGGCCTCAGGGACGCTTGATGAGCTATATAGGAGATGGCTTTAGCGGTGTTGCACCACTCTTTGGAGGAATTGCCGCTTTTATTTTCCTGTACTGGATCGCTACTGGCTATAACATCTGGGACGTACCATTCAGCGTTACCCATCAACAATGGCAGATTACACGACCAGGCTGGCCGCTGTGGACACTGATTTTCGCACCTTACCTCATTCTCACTGTCACCTCAGAACTCTGGCCCAGCCATCAAGATTGGATCGGAGCACGCTGGTTCGTGATGGGAATGCTGCTTTTGCTTACTGGTCTTCTCTTCGCCATCTGGTATTTTAAACGTTTCGATGAACTACTCACTATCTCGACCATGGTCGCCTCGCATATAGACTTTGCACTCAGTATCCTCCTCGTGCTCGATCTCATATTTGTCGTGATAGCCGAAGGACTCGTACGCCTCGTACAGCTTTGAACCACCTTCGCACATGATTTTTCGCGCCCAAGGCGCTCAAACAGTATATATTATTTGTGGCATAAAACGTTCGAAGAACGTTTTATGCCACAAATAATATATACTGTTTGAGCGCCTGCCTACAAGCCGACAGAATGGGTCCGATGGGGATAATCGGATACATGCTATCAGGATTGCGCCGAGATGTGGCAGCGAGCAGACCATGGACAGGCGGTATCCTCACAGCCGGTCGAAACAGGTTGTACATCAAAGCTTGCCAGCAGGTGTGTCAGCGTACAGAGTGGCAGGCCAACGACGTTATAGTAGCAGCCGTCGATGCTTTCAGTAGGCTGAAATTCAGCATGCTGAATCCCATAGGCTCCCGCTTTATCCAGGGGATCTCCGCTGGCAATGTAGGCATTGATCTCATCATCGCTATAGGGGCGCATCAGAACTGGAGTGCTGCAACTCGCGCCTTGCATTTGTAGCTGACCATCCACCAGTCGACTCACCACAACTCCCGTGACGACGCGATGCCAGCGCCCACGTAAGGAACTTAGAAGCTCAAAGGCGTGCGCGGCATCCCTTGGCTTTCCCAGGACCTGATCATCCAACAGGACTGTGGTATCGGCGGTCACGACCAGTTGATCAGCGGTTTCAGGCAAGGAGAACATCATCAAAGCTTTGTAAGCAGCGGTCCACTGGGCCAGACCATCGTTGGGACCTTTATATTGTGCCTGTGCGGCATCTTCATCACCTGGAGAGACTGCCACGGTATAAGGTAGACCAAGTTTGGCTAATATTTGCCTCCGACGTGGCGATGCGGAGGCCAGTAGTAATGGCGTCGTCATGACTCAATACGCTCCAATACAGCAACATTCTCAATATGTGCGGTCTGCGGAAACATATCCAATGGCTGTACCGAGCGCAGGCGATAGGCCGAATGCTCATGACAGAGGATATTCAGATCGCGTGCCAGTGTGGATGGATCACAGGATACATAGACAATACGCGCCACGGGATGCTGGATCAAGGCATCCAGCACAATGGGCATACAACCTGCACGAGGAGGATCGATGACAAAACCATCAATCTGCGCCGAGAGGCTGGGGAGCATATCTTCTACCTTACCTTTGAGGATTTCGACGTGCTCGACATCCCGCATATTCCACCGGGCATCTTTAATCGCGCTGGCCGACTCTTCAATCGCGATGACCTTACCCACATGCGGGGCCAGCAGGGCCGCAAAGGTACCCACACCACAATAGGCATCCACCACCGTCATATTTTTGGCTTGCTCGGTGGATTGATCCAGCAGTAAGCCCTCTAAGACCATCTGAGCCATCTTTTCGGCCTGCGGAATATTTGTCTGGAAGAAAGAGCTAGGACGGATACGAAAGGTCTGTCCACCCAGAACCTCATCCATGGTCTCGTCCTGAATTGCGATCCCGGCCTCGGCCAACTCCTGAGTTACCTCTGGCGTTTGTGCTGGCTGAATCAGCATTTGATTGTTGGCGGTCGCGGTACGGATCAGAACCTGCGGGCGGGGATTTTCATGGCGATTAACGATGGCTAAGGCCCGATTAATCTGCTCATGAGCGATAGGACATTCCGCCAGAGGCAGGACCCTCCGTAGACCCCGCTCCGTCAGGCCAGCCAGTCCCTCGCGGTTCACTGAGAAACGCATATGATTGCGATAATGCCAGGGAACATCACAGGGAACGGTATCCAGCAGAGGTGGATCGACAAAACCACCCACATCCTGTAGCAGTTGGAGTACGACATCGCGTTTCCAGATGAGTTGGTCGGCATAACTTAGATGTTGTACCTGACAACCTCCACAGGTTCCAAAGACAGGGCAGGAGGCGGTCACCCGCAACGGGGATGGCGTGTGGATCTCAGTGATCCAGGTACGCGGTGGGCGCGACTTCCAATGGCGGCGTCTATGACCCGGACGAGGCTTTTGTGGAGCCTCGACCGCAATCGTTACACGTTCGCCAGGGAGTCCTGCTGGAACCTGAAGCGTGCGCGTCACAGACTCGCCCGCCTCATTTAGTTCCGTAATCTCTACTATAGCGTGCCCTTCACGCGAGAGGGCACCCAGTTCAACAGTATGGTAGGTAATGGTACGTTCTTCTTGTATCTGTGTCATCTTTTCTTTGCTTTGTGTTGTTTTTGTTTCTGTTTTTGCTTCTGATTAGGCTTATTGCCGGATGGTCGATGCTGCTTCATTTCAGCATTGTAGCGTTGTCGTACCTCATGTACAAACTCATCTTCCTCATCCAGCGACTCAGCCTGTGTCAAAGCGCGGTTCGCACTACGAAAATCGTTGGTACTCATATATACCAGGGCCAGAGTAGCATACATATCGGGCGCATCGGAGTTCACATCGACGCCTTCACGCGCAATCGAGAGCGCCTGCTGGACATCATCCTGTACCAGATAGAGACTGGCTAACTCCGTATAAGCCTCGGTCAACAACGGTTGCAATTCGATACTATGCTTCAACGCCTCAATAGCCTCTTTGTAGTGATGCAGGCGATGCTGAAGATAGCCGATGCGATACCAGACCTGCTCATCTTCCGGTGAGCGATGGGACAAATGCTGGAAATGTTGCAACGCCGCTTCATGATCATCCCGCTGCATCGCAATCTCGGCCAGACCCATCAAAACATCTACCTGATCATCCTCACTCAATGGACCCCGCTGCGCCTTGATCAGATAAGATTCGGCCTCATCCAGATCCTGTTCGTTTTGAATAAGAATGGTCGCCAGCAAAATCTGATTTTCTACACTCTCATCAGCGGCAACGGCCTGGCGGATGGTAGGTACAACCAGGGACAGGAAACGCTCTTCAGACTCATGATCATCCCGATTATGATACTCGGCAGCCAGAGCATGATAACTAAAAGCCAGATTCCGCAGGGCGCTGCCACGCTCTTCCGGCACATGCTCGACAAACTGCTGTGCATAGAGCGCCGCACGCTCAATATCCATAATCGAGCCAGCCAGGTCAAAGGCTTCTTTGTAGAATTCGGGATAAAGTTTGGGATCATGCGCGAACAGGGCATCATAGTAATGCAACTGCTTGGTAACCAGCCGGATCACCGTATCCATTTGACCGAGCGCGCCAGCCAGGTCCTCGTCGTCCTCATCATCCTCATCTTCATCCTCGTCGTCCTCATCGTCATCCTCATCGTCATCGTCTGGTTCATCAACATCGGCGTCGACGACATTGGGGATTTCAGGCTCTTCTTCGATGATCGCAGCGGTGCCTTCCTCGCTCTCTTTGGCAATCTGCTCGTCGATCTCATGGATCATCTCAACAATGGTTGCATCGTCCAACGTCAGGATCTCGGCTGCGGTATTGCTGATATCTTGAATGAGCCACTGTTCCCCTTCCTGAGCCACGGTAAAGCCCAATAAGAACCAGCTGCGACCAGTACCTTCGAAGGTCAGGGTTGGCTGTGGACACTCAGGCAGAGTAGCAGAGCCAGGCTGAATGACAAGTGAGAAAGCAGCCTCAATGATTCTGGGAGACGAAGTATTCGCATCGTCATCTTCTGCAGCAGGATGAACAAAGGCAAGCAGAAAATTATTCACTTGCGCCTGAGAAGCCCAGGCCTCACGACTCTCCGCCCAATCCGCCTCGGACTGATGATTGCGCACAGAGCTTTGCGATGCCAGGGAGGTAGCGGCAACTGTATAATTGCCTTCACCCCAGGCATCGAGAAAATCAGAGACGAC
The DNA here is from genome assembly GCF_008326305.1 of Dictyobacter arantiisoli. Classification (GTDB taxonomy): domain Bacteria; phylum Chloroflexota; class Ktedonobacteria; order Ktedonobacterales; family Ktedonobacteraceae; genus Dictyobacter; species Dictyobacter arantiisoli. The sequence continues at coordinate 88,356 of NZ_BIXY01000012.1, forward strand.
AGCCGCATATGCAGGCCCTTTTAGCAGCGTTTCCGCATCCTCAAAAAAAGATTTCAGGCTTGCGAAGAAAGGATCTTCGCTGTCATCTACCTCTAGATCTACGGCGCGCTCAAGCGCCTCAGTCAGCGTTAGAGTGCTGGGAAGAGTCCATTCAGCATAGACATCCTTGCCCTCTAGTTGGATCAGGCGTCGACGTGCTTCTTTACGCACCTCTTTGTCCGGGCTCAAGGTGTGCAATGCCTGCACCACATCAGCAGCTTCAACCGTATTCTCTTTCCCCATAGCCTTGATAAAGGCGATCTGCTCCTCAACAGGCTGGTTTTGGATCGGCTCCAATGCAGCATTCGTCTGCGCCAGATCCTTGCTGATCTTCAATTGCTGGGCAATAGTATGATAGTTTTGTACGAGAGACGTGGCATTATCCTGACTATGCGTTCGTGATTCATGGTCTGCCATGATAATAATCCTTTCCCATCCACATGTGAGCCTTCAGGCTACACACGTTTACGTCCACCAGCGAAAATTTGTTGGCGCACGGCCATAATAAAATCAGAATCGGGCTCCAAGCTCTCAGCCTCTTCGAGCTGTTTCACTGCCTGACGATGGTCTCCTTTTTCCTCCAACACTGAAGCGAACAAGGCATGCAGATAAGCAGCATCGGGATAGCGTCGAATAGCATCCTGAAGCAGGGTTTGCGCTCTGGTGATCTCGCCACGCTGAGCATAGAGAGCAGTCAACTCGCTATAGATGCGTATGTCACTGCTTTCCGTCTGCAAGGCGCGCTCATAATATGTTTCGGCCTCCTCAAGGCGTCCCAGTAAGCGATGGGTAAAGCCAAGACTAAACCAGACACCTGGATATGCAGGATTGAGCTCAGAGACACGTTTAAAGTGCGCGAGGGCATCCTCAAAATGCTCTTCACGCATTGCGATATTGGCCAGCCCGGCCTCAATAGAGTCTTCAATCGCTGGATCGTTTGGCTGGCCGATTGATAGTTCCCGGGCATTCAGAAATTCTTGTTGAGCTTCCACATTCTGCTCAATACTCACCAACAATTCACCCAGCAGGGTATGGCTCAGGGCGCTATCATTGACACGACAGGCCTCCCGCAATGTCTCCTCAGCACGCTGGAGGAGCTTTTGACGACGCTCAATAAAGGATGCCCCTTCAAATTTATGGGCCAGCTCTGCCATTGTCGCACCCAGCCGCCGTAAGTTTTCGGCAGCAGCATCTGGGAAACGTTGCACGAGACGCTCCAGATAGACCATTGTGCGCTCCGAATTTCCCGTCAGCACTGAATGATCATAAGCATGATCATAGGCCTCCCGATCCTGTGCCAGATGGACCAACAATGCATCATCGAAATGGAGAAGCTCACCCAGACGCCAGGATATTTCCTCGATAAAGTTTTCTGGATCCTGGGCATGCTGTTGAATGCCTTCTTCAAGCGCGAACTCATAATCCTTCACGCGCTTTTGCAACTCTTGCACCGAAAGTCCCTGCAGCGCCGCGCCTTCATCCTTCAACTGTTGAATGCGCCAGGAGTTCTGCTCTTGCACCAGTGTACAGTTCGTCCAGAACCAATGGCGTCCAGTTGTTTTATTGATCGCAGTTCCCATAGGCATCTCATGCAAAGTACCACTCAGGGGCGTTTCAAGTAGTTCCAGCGACCAACCAATTTCTAATTCTTTTTTTGTAATAGGACGGCTTTTCGTCACTGAGTCAGGTACCCATAGTGTGCTCTGAACAGGCTTAAGCTCGCGCACAAAACCCAGTTCCAGGCGTGCCGGATGCGCCTCGTCAAACCAGGCACGATGCAATTGAATCCACTCGTCGCGTGACAGATCAGCGCGCACAGGACTCGCCTCTGCCAGGAGATCATTGGCCAATCCATAATCACCAAACGACCAGCCGCCGATGAAATTAACCGCTACTTCCTGCTCTGCCATATCGTGAGCAATGAAACGCTGTCCATTATCCACACCAGGATCGTCCACCTGCAAGATGAATGTATTGATCAGCGGCAACAGGGCTCGATAATCCTCATTGAGTTTCGTATGATGCCATTCATGGACCGAGAGCGCCTCTTCAAGCAGACGCTTTGCCTCAGCCAGTGAGCAGGGAGTCGTCTCGATGTCTCCCCCGAGGTTATGAGCAGCCATCTCGTGTAGCTCCTCACCAGCCTTGCGCTTCGTCAGGATAGATGAAAAGGCCTCCTTAACACCAACTTCCCAGAAATCGAGTAAGAAGCCGATGATACGAACCTCATTATAGTCGAACCCCTGCTCCCAGGCTAGCGTCACCTGTACCTCTCCCTCTTCACGGGATTGGGTGGCAATGCCTTTCCAGAAACGGGGGGGATTCGCCGTCGCAAGCTGGACCGCAGGAGCCTGCGTGCCAGGGGCTTTCCAATGCGGAAACGTCTTTGATCCTTCCAGACGTAACAGACCACGACGTGCCTCTTTGCGTACCTCTTTCAATGGATGAACAGCATTCACCGCCACCAGAATATCCGCAGCATCCGAGCGATTCGTCTTTGCCAGCGCTTTGAGCAAGGCTACCTGTGCCGACTCGGATAATGTCGTAATAGCAGCAAGCGCCGTCTCAATCTGTGCTTGATCCTCGCTTTTATGCAGCTGCTGTGCGATCTCCGGATAGTGTGAAAACAATTCTTCTGTTTGAATTGTCTCCTCGGGCGAAAGTTCTATCGTAATATCTTTTTTCGATGACATTGTAGCTCAATACTCCTAACTTCAACGCTCTATCCTGTGGATTGTACCACGAAGCCACTCAAGAGTCGAGATAGGTCAACACACGCAAAAACATAATGACTACCAGTCTCTGGCTTCTTAAGCACAGAAATAGCGCTATTCTCACTAGTAGCGGTGAGATACCCTCTTTATTTCGAGGCTTGAAATGTATAAATTGCCTGCTAAGATAAAAGAGGAGGGTATAAAAGAAAGCACCTGAGAGAGATCTATCTGCATTCAATACATCTCTCAAGTGCTTTTTTTTTTTTGTATGGCACGGGATGATCCGTTTATGGCAGACGCCAGATCTTCCCACGCTTCATTTTTATACGCGTAAGGTTGTAGTTGCGGTGACCTGATGCGCGTTCTTGAACCGTAAGAACGAGAACGCCGATTGAGTGGCGGGCTTTATATGCGCGCCAAGCAGGATGAAAGTCGGAAAAACTATACAGTAAAAGTAGGATGAGAGGCTACGCCAGGCCAGGAAGAGTGGCATGACCGCCAGTAACATCGCTGCCTCAGGTCGTGCTCGGCAGATACGCCAGTACCAGACGTACGTGAGCGACATGCCCCCAAATTCAAGCCCCGAATAGATCCAGGATGGGAAGTAGGGCAAGATGTGTGAGGTGCTCAGGGAAATAATACCAACACCCATAGGGAACATCGGATCGGCAATGGGAGCCATCACGCCCGCCAACCAGGAATGATAATCCCACATGATAAACGGCAGATTAATCGCCAGACCGATACCACCCGCGATCAAGAGACGTGGGAAGGTTTCTTTCCAACCATAGTGCTGGATAACCATGATCAAGTAGAAGGGGACAAAGTACCAGGCAATCTGCTTGGTCGCCAGAGCCAGGCCCAGAAAGACCGCTGACCACCAACGTTGATCTCGTTTGAGCCAGCAGACGATTAAGAGTAGGGTATAAAATATGTCCAGATTTCCACCGATGGTTGAGGCCCACATCGGGATATTCGCTATCCCCAACACAAGTACCCAGGGCCGTAGCTCTGAGCGGACCGTTTTCCAGGCAATCAAGATAATCACCAGATAGGAGAGGATGTAGAAAGGTAGAACATTATAGTTCTGCGTCAGGACAAAAGGTACCAGTGTCAGGAATGAGAGGGCGGGATAACTGACCTTGGCCTCAAACTCCGGTACATCACCCGTCTTCATCGATGTATTGAGGATCGATTGCAACTCTGACATACTGGGATAGTCGAGACGGTTGGCAAATTGTCCTTGCCGTAATGGAGTTGTGTAGTTCGGCGTAATGGAGAAGTGGTGAAACAACTCGGGTATATTTGAATCGCTATAGGGATTGCGTCCCTGTAGCAGTAACATGGCTGCATTGGTATCCAGTGAAGTGCCATCATTTGAGAACTGCGGAGCCGAGAAAGACGACATCACCCCATAGGTAAACTGAAGCACTCCCGCAGTAGTAAGCAGTAAGCAGAGAATCAGGACCAGACGCTGCCAGAGATGCGAGTGCTGGTAATCGCGTGTGATTTGCGCTTGCTGTTTGGTAGATCGAGGACGTAAGGCCATCCAGAGAGCCCCAAAGCTACTCAGGACAAGCACAAATGGAGCAATGGGCAGGCTTGCAACATGAGGTATCTCAATGGCCGATTGTAGCAGTAACGCCACGCCAATCCAGGATACGCGATATTGCAGTTCAATGACAGGATGATGGGCAGACGCTGCGTTTTCGGCAAAGAAAAATCTCATCCATCGATAATCAAAATGTTTTTTTTCTGCTTTTATAAAAGTATTCTGTGCTACTACAGATCGCTGTACCATAGATTTGCGCTTTGCCCCATGCATAACGCGTGCTTTATCTCTGCCCATTCAGATCATCTATATATAACATTGCACGATTACATGATGAGTTTGAGGCGAGGCGCTTTTACCTCCCATCGAAGTACCGAGCATTCGAACGTATCAAAGTGTGTAATGGCATCCAATTACATCCATAGTGTACTCGGCCTTAATCTTACAACGAAAGAAAAAGGGATTACGTCACAACTTGCGTGGTCAAGTTGTGAATTCGCAAGGGAAGAGTGAGATTGTGGCTCACTCTTCCCTTGCGTGCGTCGCTCTCCACAATCTCTGTGTATGAGTTTTCGCGCCTGCGGCGCTCAAAACAGTTTTTATTGTGTGGTGCAGGAAAGGTGCGCAACACTTTCCTGCACCACACAATAAAAAAGGGTGCAGGCGCGGATGCGCCTGCCTGCAAGTGAGCAGCAAGTTCCCGATGGTGATGGGATTTTGGACACGTTGTCAGAGAGAGAGGCGGTAGTAAAGTTCGCGGTGCTTGAGTTCAAAACCCAGAGATTCGTAGAGGCGGATCGCCGACGTATTTTGATCCCAGACATGCAGGTCGATCTGGTCCAGTCCTAGCTCGCTTTTGGCATGATTTACAATATGCTCAAGTAAGTGGCGCGCATAGCCATGGCCTCGCTGCTCAGGATGGACAATGACGCGTTTGATGTATCCAATCGCGGGCTTTGTAGCGGCTGAGGGGATCATCAATTCGGCTTTGGCGATGACAGTGCCTGCAACTTCGACCAGAAAAATCAGCGTCCGTTCATGGGTTGAGGGATCAATCGAGCCAAAATATTTATGCATTTCACGATGGATGTCACGGGTGGGTGAGGCACTAAAACTCTCAAGCAGCTCGATAACGTCGATATCTTCTGGTGTGGCCAAACGAATGACCGTGGTGGTAGTAGAGGCTTTATCTGTCATACAATTTTTCCTGGTTCAAAATAGGTCAGCAAAGACGGGATATCCAATTCAGGGTGGCTTATGATTGTCGCCTTCTCGGCAATTTTAAAATAGCAACAAGAGCGGTAATCGAGCACGCAAGGAGTAGTAGCGCATACATTGCGTTTTCGCTATCTATCATTTTCGCCGTTAACGAGTCATGGAGCATTGCCAGGCCCCACCAGAGGAATCCAATAAAAACAGCAAACAAAAGAATGGTGCTGATGTATTTCTTATTCATGAAATTAATCCCTTGCGCAAAGTAGGTGAGACGAGAATGAAATCGTCCGCCATTTGATTAAAATTATAACATATCCAAACGCGAGATAACGAAAAACAGGACACTTTGTTACCAGAGAGCATAAGAATGTGTCAGACTCCCATGGTCTCCACGGTTTTTGTGCATGCGTTTTCGCACCTACGGTGCTCAAACTTCTTTTGAGTGTGTGATGGAGAAAAAGTTCTTCGAACTTTTTCTCCATCACACACTCAAAAGGGTGCAGGCACTTGCTCAAAAACATTATATTATGTATTACATCAAGTGTTCTTCGAACCTTTTGATGCAATACATAATATAATGTTTTTTGAGCACCGTAGGTGCGAAGACCATGGGTGTTTAACATACACGCAACAGAAAAGGAGCTCAAACTTGTAGTGCTTCCCATACGGCTCGATGGGCAACTGCGCGAAAGCGTCCCCAGTCGCCCCAGTGTGCCTCTTGCTCTGCGCTATCGTAAACATCCATATGTTCAAGATGCTCGGCAAGAGTTAAGAGATCGGCAACAGTGACAGTGCGAAAATCCTCTACCTGCTCATCCTCATCCTCTGCAACCAGCTCTCCACTAACTTCATCGAGCAGGAAGGCAAAGGTATAAAAGACCGACGTGAGGCCATCCATACGGGCATTCTTTTGATAAGCGATAGCAGTGAGAAAACGCTGCACAGTGACCTGTAAACCTGTCTCTTCCTGTGTTTCACGTAGCAAAGCATCGAAAATGAATTCACCGTGGCTGATTCCACCTGTGAGGAGCCGATAGGTTCCTTTAGGATAATGGGATTTCACCATGGTAAGCAGACGTCCATCCTTGCGTCGTATGACCATACAGACCTCGCCATAGCGATCCGTTTTGTTAAGAGGATCGAAGGTGTTTGTGGCCTGTAAGTCAACCTCTTTGGCCAGAGGTGACCCATAGCGTTCCGTGAGCTGCTGTAGCTCATCCTGGATCACGTCGGGTAAAGCTGAAAACATACAAAACTCCAAATATAATAGACAATGTACAGAGCATGGTCGGTTAGCGACAGGTGTAACAGCAGACGCGAATCAACGGTGAGTGGCGATAAGCTGCTGGCTGACCGCAATGCCATGTTCCAGGGCCAGATGGAGCCGTCCACCGACAAATGCATCCCCACAGAAGGCTAATCCCTGCGGAAGGGTGAGTGCATTGAGGGTCTGCGCGTCAGCTTTCTCGGCTGGTAGTGCATAGCGCCAATGCTGAAGATCGGTAAAGACAGGCTCGGGAAGATCCTCTTGTAGTAACGTGCTAACCTGCCGCTCAACATCCTCGATAACCGTCAGGGCTGCCGTCTCCATATGTTGCTTGCTATAGGCGGGGGCCATCTGTACCAGTAAAAGACCAGCCCCCGGAGGAACACGCTCGGGAGATTTTTCATGCTCCCAGGCCAGCCAGGAGATGGCATGCTGCTTATCAGTATTGACCAGCGCATAGTATGGGCGTACACGCGGCTGCACCTGATAGCCAAGTATCACTGAAATCAAAGGATTGTAACGTGCGGCGCCGAGTTGCTGGATAATACTGCTCTGCAGAGCCTGATCAAGCTGGCTACGCTGAATGAGCTGGCTGGCTTGAGGGGCAGGTAGAGTGATCAGCAAGCTGTCAAATGGTCCATATTCAGTACCAGCATCATCGAAGAGTTGCCAGCCGGTCGGAATGCGTTGGACGCGCTTGATACGTGTTTCCAGTTGGATCGAGAGTCCCTTAGCCATCTGACAGGCCAGGGTCACAAGGCCACTGCGATAGTTCAGCTTCTGCTCTTGATTTTGTTTCTGATCGCCCTCTTGAATGTGCCCATCTCCATCAAAAATCCAGATGGGTTTCTGGATATCAATCAGATCAGGGGCACGAAAACGTTCAGTAATCAGAGAGAGGCTGAGTGGTGTGCCCTCTTTGATATATTGGGCACCATGGTCGTAGATAAAGCCAGCACGCGTACGGGTCGCCGCACGTCCACCAACCTCATTGCTCTTTTCAAACAGTGTCACGGAGTATGAATTATCCGTGTTGTCCACATCAAGCAGGGTATGGGCCGCGGCTAAACCACTTAGCCCGGCCCCTACAATTGCCACAGATCGCATACAGGACCCTCGATAGCTTCCGTTAAGCGGCCCGCTACCTGCTTCTCCCCACAGGGGCAGATTACATCGCGCTCAACTGACTCTTCTTATGATTATTCTGGCTGCTCGCTTGCCGCCGCCAGTTATCTTTCCACAAATTGGAACGTCCCAGCATCTCTTCGGCGTTCTTCATCGCGATTGTCGTTGCACTGCCACCCATAATATGCGCAATCTCACGAATACGCTGCTCAGGTCGTAATTCATTGACATTCGTCGTTGTCCGGTCGTCAAAAATCTGCTTATTAACATTGTAGTGTGTATCGGCAAACGCTGCAATCTGAGGTAGATGGGTAACACAAATCACCTGATGACTACTGGATAACTGCCAGAGCTTTTCGCCAACCACCTGTCCACTGAGACCACTGATACCGGCATCAATCTCATCAAAGATCAGCGTCGGCGTGGAATCAGCATCAGCCAGAATAGTTTTGAGGGCCAGCATCAAACGCGAGGTTTCACCACCGGAAGCAATCTTAGTCAGCGGTTTAAACGGCTCACCAGGATTAGGCGCGATCAGGAATTGCACACGATCAACACCGGTGATATCACAGGCATAGTGTTGCTCGCTCTGTCCATTGATACTGACCAGGATACCCTCTTCATCAGGTACCTGGACAATTTCAACGCGGAAGCGGGCCCGACGCATATTCAGATCATTAAGCTGAACTTCCATCAAGGTCGCCAGTGTCTCAGCAGCGGTATGACGACGGGCAGAGAGTTGCTGGGCCAGTTCAGCGATCTGAGTACGGAACTCGCCATCCTGCTGGCTCAGCTTGAGGATTATATCATCGCGATGCACGATAAGATCTAATTCTTCCTGATCCTCAGCCATACGTTGCAGAATATCTTCAATGGTTGCCCCGTATTTGCGCTTGAGACGTGTAATTAAATCCAGCCGCTCCTCAATCTCCGCCAGACGATTGGGATCGTCCTCGATATCCGATTCATAGCTACTGATCGAGGTTGCAACATCTTCGAGTTGATAAATCGCGCCAGCCAGCGTCTCCTCATATTCTGCCATGGATTTATCGAGACGGACCAATTCGTTGAGAGAGCGCTGAGCCTGCCGCAATTGATCAAGCGAAGCCTGGAAGCCATCTCCGCTGGAGAGATCTGAACCTTGAATAGAGCCGTAAATATGGGCACATAGCTCACGCAGGCGTTCAGCGTTATTCAACACCTTACGCTCTTCTTCCAGTTCCTCAACCTCGCCGGGACGTAACTCGGCACGCTGGATCTCATCGATCTCAAAATTAAGGAACTCAGCACGACGCTCCTGCTCACGTCGATTCTGTTGCAGATCATGCAATTGCTTGCGGGCATTGCGCCATTCCATGACCTTTGTGCTTAACTGCTCACGCAGCGGCAACGTCTCGGCGTAGCGATCCAGAAAGTTGATATGCTGATCCGGTCGCAACAAGCTCATGTTTTCGCTCTGACCATGGATATCAACCAGCCAGCTTGCAACCTGCTGTAAGACATGCAGGGATAACGCACGTCCATTGATGCGCGCAACCGTACGTCCTGAACGGAAAATATCGCGGGTGAGTATCAGTTGCCCATCTTCTGGCTCAAGATCATACTCTTGTAAAAGCGCAGCCAGGGCCAACTGAGCATCCGCACTATGAGCAGAACGGGCGGCACTGCTGGCCTGCTCGGTATGCTCGATCAAGGAGAGGAGGGGTGAAGATGCAGTATCATCAACCTCAACACTCTCGTCAAAAGGGAGCCAATCAGCGGGAAGTTGGGCGAGTCCCTCTACCGAGAAAACTCCTTCGACTGTAGCGCGTTCGCAACCAGCACGCACGAACTCAGCCCCAATTTTCCCACCCAGCAATGCATTGACTGCATCTATGATGATTGACTTACCCGCGCCTGTCTCACCTGTAAACACGTTAAAAGTACGGTTCAGGCGGATTTGCAGGCGATCAATAATAGCGAAATCTTTAATCGTTAACTCTATTAGCATGATTTATTTCGTTCGCAGCCGGGTTATCGTTTCTTAACTTCGCGTTGATAATTTGATAAAAGTAGGTTGGCGGTCGGCGCCGGAGAAAACGGGTGACATACTTACTCTTATGAACCGTGATAATCGCACCATCTTTCACTTCGCGGTTCAATTGACCATCAGCGGAAAAAACTCCATTCTGACTTCCTGTAAAGATCTGTAACTTGATTGTAGCATCTGGTTGGATGATCAGGGAACGGTCAGAGGCCAGATGGGTGGCGATAGGGGTCAGCACGGTACTTTCAACCTGGGGATGAAGCAAGGGGCCGCCGACAGCCATATTATAAGCCGTCGAACCGGTCGCAGTTGAAATAATCATGCCATCCGCATAACTGGTATTATAGTAATAATCATCCACCCAGACACCAACCTGAACGACACGCGGCCAGGTGCCACGAGCAATCACGATATCATTGAGGGCCAGGAACTCTTCGCTCTTGCCATCCTGTTCCAGGACCGCATGCAACATCGTGCGTTCATCGACCCAGACAGAAGCATCGCCATTGAGATAATAATCCAGATCGGTTGCGATGTCAGCAGGCTCTAACTCGGTAAGAAAACCCACACGCCCAAAATTCACTCCCACGATAGGGATATTGGTAGCGGCACACATACGAGCGGCATGGACAATTGTCCCATCTCCTCCTAACACCAGGACGACATCACAACCCAGAAATGAGACATGTTCGTTTGAGACAAAGGAATCGAGGCCTTCTTGATGAATGTCAATCGCACGTACGGTATGCCCTTGTTGTTCTAAGGTTGGCACAAGTTGGGCGGCGAACCTGGACGAATCTTGCTTGCGTCCCTGGTAGAAAATCGCAATCGTCTTCACTAACATCTCCAATTGGCAAGCGAGGGCGAACACGATGTGCCGCCCTTACATGTTTAGCCTCAGTAATGGTACGCCATAGGGCGTGTATTGTCAACTATCTGTATAGTATAAATGTTCTTATTTTTCGCCTGTCGACTGTAATTGGTGCAGTTTTTCTTCAGCGAACCAAAAGATATCTTCTCGTGAATGCACCACACCTTCAGCCTGCGCCTCAGCAATCGCTTCCAGCAGTTGTCCGATCAGCGGTCCTGGCTCCAGATGATAGCGACGCATCAATTCATCGGCCTGAATCAAGCGTGGAGGCAAGATGCTATCCCGCTCCCGAATATAGCATGTCAGGAGTAAGCGCACGGTACCACGGTGACGCTGCCAGTGGATCGTCAGTGGCTCCGGCCCTCGCATCGCAAGATGATCGGCCAGGGCAACCAGGGCCACATAAATCCCATTGGGGCCCAGATCCATAAAATAGCGCCGGATCGCACGGGGCGTAACAGGATCCTGACTGAGTTGACCTGGTCGCATATGATGGGCCGCCACCTGCTGCATCAGCCGTCCATCATGGGTACTGATACTCAAACGTTTCGCGATTGTACGGATCAGCGGCACACCTGCCTGTGGATGATGATAGAAAGTGATATTGCCTTCTTCATCCACTGCGTGGGTTGGTGGCTTCCCGATATCGTGCAGCAGGGCAGCCAGCTTCATCTGTGGTGAGAGCAAGGTCGCAAAAGAGAAGATATGCTGCTCCTCTGCCTCTAGCAGCAGTTCTTTGAGCGCCAGCAGATCACCTTGCCCACCGATATCGAAAGGGGATTGGGCAATCTCCTCAGGAGTCTGCTGGAGCGTCGTGCCCAGGGCTTCTAACATAAAAACCGTGCGCAGCGAATGATCAAAAACGTCCCAGTGATGAAGCACGGGTTGTAACATGCCACGCGCCACATCCAGCTCAGGAAGCAATGCCGTCAGAACATGCAATTGATCCAGACAATAGAGCCGCTCAGTCGCGCCTGCGGGCCGCAAAATCGCATACAGCTCTTCGTGAATGCGCTCGGATGCGACCTGCGCTAGACGTGGTACAGCCTGTTCTATTAAAGTGACAGTCGTGGGATCAAGCGTAAAAGCATAGTACGTCATAAAGCGTACAGCCCGCAGGATACGCAAAGGATCATACTCCAAAGCCGAGGCAGATGTCGCCCGTAGCGTTCCGGTCCGCAAATCCTGCTCACCATGGAGAGGATCAATCAGGATAGGCGTAAGTGGAACATCGGTGGCGACAGCACTAACAGCTTCCGTCAGAGGAACCGCCATCGCGTTCACAGTAAAATCTCGCAGCGCTACATCTTCCTCAATTGTACTCCCCTGGAGTGGTGACACATCGATCACCAGCTCCTGCTCATCCTGCTTGACAAGCACCCGCTGGGCACGGTCATGCAGAGGAGCATAGCAACCGTCCAGCACATGTGCCAGACGGCGCGCAACCGCATGGGTATCCCCTGCCGTCACGATATCCCAGTCCACACACGGCTTGCTCAGCAAAAGATTCCGTATCGATCCGCCCACCAGATAGGCAGGTCGCTGCTCTTCCACAAAAAAATGGCTGCACTGCTGCAATATCCCTATGGCCCAGGAAGAGAGCGCCCATTCTTGTTTTATCATCACAAACTCACCACAAACTTACACTAGCATAGATCAGAAGCTTCCATCCACGATCTCTGCTTTATAGTATCATCACTGTCTATATCATTACTTCCATTCAGAGATATCTATTCGTTCGAACATCCTGACCTCTTCTATCAATACAACCCGCATAAACTCTACAATAAGCCAACAAGTATCCAAATACAAGAAAAGCCATTCTTTATTTTTGAGTCTATATTACCCAAAGATTAGAATATCATTAGAAAATAAGAGCTATATCTATTTCTCCTTGCTTTTTTAATTTTTTGCAGGTAATATTCCCTTTGGTAAATATACGTTAAAAACACTATCTGGTCGTAGCGCTATTTATAGCATACCAGGTGTTACACTCAGGTATTTTGCTTAGAGACAATGGATATACATTGTTATATCTCTGTATATGAATGATCGCATATGTAATGAGACCTATCCATTTTCATAGCTCTTTCGTGTTTTGTACATATTACTTATTCGATATATGCACTATAAATTCATAGATTGCAGTATCGTTAAGCTCGCTTTGTAATGAAAATGAGTGTCTCCCTGTCTCAATAGCAAAATACCTGTTTCTCTACCACTGCTATATTGTGCTTTTAGAGAAATGGATTTTCTTTGTATGGAGCGTTCTTCATCGATTATTCCGAATGAAGCGTCTTCGCAGACGGATACGCACGCAATGACTGCAGTAACGCGTTCGTCCTGGTCTTCCGTGCTTCGACTCTTGTTAGTAGTGAGTCTGGCAGCGGGAGCTATTCTCACCACAGCGCTTGGCACGCCACTTTCCGCCTATGCGGCAACGGCAACGGAGACCACAGCACACACGACACCGATCACCTCACCCCCTATTGTCAGTGGAGTGGAAAAAGCTCAACAGCTATTGTTGAAACTGGCGCAGCAGTATCCTGCCCCTACCACATCAGCGAAAACCACGTACAAAAGTACGCTGCAGCCATTGACGGCAGGAGCCAGCTACAATGGCCTGGGTGATTTGCCTTTTTATACCTTTGTTGCGAAACGCAATCTCACCGATCAGGTTTCAATGAAGGTCAATGTCGGCAACGGGAATTTGCTGCTGAACACAGCTGAAATGGGCATCAAAGGAACCGGCATCAATCTCTCCATTGGAAGTACCTATAACAGTGGTGAGAACCAGAATAACCTGCTGGATGCCGGTGACGGGTGGTTCTTTACTACCGGACGTGGTGTCACGGTAGATCTAAGCAATCTCTCCAGTGGCATTACGCTGCATGGACCCAGTGACTACACCGCGTTCTTTGCCGCAGATGGAAGCGGCGGCTTTCGTGATGCCCCCGGCCTCAATGCGTCCATCAAGAGTGCGGGAAGTGGTACCTATAGAATCATTTTTCATAGGACCGGCGAATATTGGGGGTTTAATAGTTATGGTTCCCGCTTGATTGATTGTGATAAGAATGGCAACTGTTTGCAGTTCAGTTATGGCAGCAATGGAGATCTCAACACGATCACCGATACGCAAAAT
>NZ_BIXY01000013.1 GCF_008326305.1 Dictyobacter arantiisoli
TGCTGTTCCTCCTCGAGAGTCCAATCAGAAAACATCTTGTTCTCTCAAATATGGAGCAGCATCGATCATTTTGCAAGCGCATCTGTTGTTACAAGCCCTCTCTATTTTGGACCAAACTTAGGCGTCGGCGCCTGCCAGCAGGTGAGCAGCAAGATCTCGATGGGAGTAGGAATCAAACACTGTCTTACCTCGACTTTGTACATTTTCAACTAAAAACAGGCAGCATAGAGAAGCCGATTGAGCACGGAACGTGGGAGCAATCCAACAGCAGGATCATGGGAGGAGGTTGTATTGCTCTGCAGTTCCCAGATATGGCGTCGCACAGCAGCGAGAACATCATGGAAGGTTGCTGATAAGTAACGCCATCAATTTTCCCCATGCTGGAGCGGTAAACAATGGCCGAAAGAGGGCCAAAACAGTTATAATGGTTTCAGGTAATGGCATGAAACGTCTCCTTGAAGAAAGATATGCTTTGGTTAGCTTTTATCTTACCTCAGCAGAGGGTTCATGCCTTCTTTTTTGGAATGTATAGCAAAAATGTACAAAGTCGAGCTTAGCTCGTGTTTGATTCCCATGATCTTCGCCATCCTGGCGCATGAGTTTTCGCACCGACGCGCCTGCCAGCAGGTGAGCAGCAAGATCCCGCTGGGAGTGGGAATCAAACACTTTGTTAATTGTATGTACATGAAGGAGTGCCAGATAATGCAACCACTATTTACCACCGGCGATGTGGTGTTATTTCAAGGGGATAGTATTACGGATTGGGGACGAGATCGTGAAGATCCTACGCATCTTGGTTCGGGCTATGCTCTGATGGCGGCGGCATGGTTTCAGGCGTTATATCCAGAGCTTGAGGTCCAGTTTATCAATCGTGGCATTGGCGGCAACCGTGTGGTCGATCTTGAAGCACGCTGGCAGCAGGATTGTCTGGATTTGCATCCTGGTTGGGTCTCTTTGTTGATCGGTATCAATGATACCTGGAGACGCTATGATAACGCTGACCCTACCAGTACTCAGCGTTATGAAGATGGATATCGTCGACTACTGGATCGCACTGTTCAGGCTACGCAGGCACGTTTGATTCTCTGTGAGCCTTTTGTGTTACCTTATCCTGCGGGCCGTGAGGTGTGGCGTGAGGATCTTGATCCTAAGATCGCTGTTGTACGTAAAATCGCTCGCGAATATAATGCTATTTATGTTCCCTTTGATGGCATCTTTGCCCAGGTGGCCACGCAACGGGCCCCTGAATTCTGGGCTGCTGACGGGGTCCATCCCACTCCGGCAGGCCATGCACTGATGGCGCAGGCCTGGCTGCGTGCCGTCAAAGCGCTCGCCTGATTCTATTTTGTATGATGTGTCAGGAAGAAGAAGTGAGATAAGAGCTTATAGAGAGCTCTTATGCTTTCTTCTTCCTGGTCCATCGTATTCGTAATTGTTGTAAAAATTCGTTTTCATTTTCCTCTCCTCCTCGTCTTACCCGTTACCTTTCTGTCTATCAATCACTACCTTTTTGTTTTGTTGTTGCGCAACACTAAAGAATAGTCAAGCCGTACCGATATAAAATAACAGGCCAACGATCATATAATTCATGATTGGACCGGCTATGGTTTTTCTTATAGCGATAAACGGCTACCCCGTAACTATGGTTGTGCTTGTTTTTTTGTCACGTTTTATAACAGAGTGTTTGATGGAGGAATCTCTACAATGGCAATTCGGAATATCACTAAAAAAGTAGCTGCTGTTGCTGCTGTTCTGGCTCTGACTGGTTTTCTCGCCTGTGTTCCGTCGCATACAGCACTTCATGCGAGTGCGTACGTACCGAGCGCCAGGACTGCGCCTGCGCCTGCACCTCATGGTGCGCATCATGGAGCGGCACATCATGGAGCGGCACATCACGGAGCGGCGCATCATTAATCCTCTGGATGAGAGATTGTTTGTGAATCAGTAGGTAGCCGTACCTCTCCTGATAAAGAAAACGCTCTGAAGCTATTACTTATGCTTCAGAGCGTTTTCTTATTCGGTATGGGTTTTCTTGATGGCTTTATTCTTCGCCGCGGGTAAGAATTTCGTCAATCAATCCATACTCTACCGCTTGTTGTGCTGACAGATAGTAGTTGCGATCTGCATCTTTTTGAATGCGCTCAATGGGTTGTCCGGTATGCTTGGCAAGAATACCCAATAAGCTCTGACGTAGGCGGATAATTTCGCGGGCTGTAATCTCAATATCTGATGCCTGACCTTCCGCACCACCCAGGGGCTGATGGATCAAGATGGTTGAGTTAGGTAGCGCAAACCGTTTGCCATGGGCGCCAACGGCCAGCAGTACCGCACCCATACTCATCGCCATGCCCATACAGACAGTTGACACGTCTGCTTTTAACGATTGCATAGCATCATAGATGGCAAGTCCCGCATAGATGACGCCGCCCGGGCTATTGACATACATATTAATATCTTTGGTCGGATCTTCATTTTGCAGATAGAGCAATTGACCGACCACGCTATTGGCTACCATATCATCAATTTGCGTCCCTACAAAAATGATACGATCTTGTAATAAGCGTGAGAAAAGATCGTGGCTTACGATGCCGCGTGGTGTTGTCTCGACCACATAAGGGATAATTCCCCTTGGTTCGAGATACTCACGTGACTCTTTGATCCATTTTGGATCGCGAGGATTAAATTTTGTCATATCTTCTCCTGTTGTGGCGTGTGGCGTATTTTCCCTGTTCAAACAATACACGCCTCGCACTCCCTATCACTATGAAGCGCGTACGGATAGCAATTTCAATCGGTGAGATCTGCCTTTATGATACAAGATGGAAACCACATTGTCCAAGAATGAGCGTGTTGTGACGGATTTTCGATGCATGCTCTTTTAAAAAGAGTAGGTACCTCTATTGTATCACCTCAAGGCCCCATTCTAAAAGCTTTATTGCGTTACCAATAAGGTCAGGAGAGCAATGGAGAGAGAAGAATGAAAACAAGACGCGTTGAGTCTATCCAGGGTCTCTGTCCGAAGGCAGAGGAGTGATGCATCAATAGAAGACACAACGCATATCCATAGTATACAAAAGATTATTTGGAAGGCAAAATAGTGTTTGCGATTTATAAAATGTAACCAAAACAGACCAGTGGCTGTCGAGTGATCCAGTATTATCCACGCTTGTGTTATTAGATGTACATGTCATTTTGTATGGACAATCTATACACTGCTTGACGGCAAAACTTACGGATCTCCTTCAAAAAGTGCGGATAAATGGGGGATGGTATTTTGTTAAATCGCAAAACATGATAAGCTAAGGGTATATAAATATACTGGCGGGGATGTTCTATGCTAGTATTAACCATATCTTAATGCTAATCGACTGGCCATGGTTCATTGGTGAACTGTTATTCTCTTAGATGAGTCTAGGGAGAAGTGAATTCTATTGGATACTGTACATGTACAAAGTAGCCCGACAAAACGCCCCCAGGTCGTCATCGTTGGCGCTGGTTTCGCTGGCTTGAATGCCGCAAAAGCCTTAAAAGATGCGCCAGTTGATGTGACTGTCATTGATCGCAATAATCATCATCTTTTTCAGCCTTTGCTCTATCAGGTTGCTACTGCGGTGCTTTCTCCGGCAGACATTTCAGCGCCGATTCGCTCACTCTTGCGCAAGCAGAAAAATACGCGGGTCGTGCTGGCTGAGGTCACAGGTATTGACCGAGATCAGCAATGTGTATTGACTGCCGATGGTCGTGAATTCGCTTACGATTATATTGTCGTGGCGACCGGTGCCAGCCATAGCTATTTCGGCAACGATCAATGGGCCCCTTACGCTCCTGGCATGAAGACAATCGCCGACGCGACTGCGCTTCGCCGCAAGATCTTGCTGGCCTTTGAAGAGGCAGAGCATGAGACTGATCCCGAGCGCCAGCGTGCATTATTGACCTTTATCTTAATTGGCGCTGGCCCTACCGGTGTCGAGATGGCTGGTGCTGTGGCTGAATTGGCCCATGTTGCCCTGGCTCAGGATTTCCGCAACATAGATCCTCGTTCGGCACGCATCATTCTGGTTGAGGCCCTGCCTCGTATTCTGCCAGTCTTTGATGAGGGTCTGGCAAAGAAGGCGCAAGAAGGTTTGCACAACCTGGGCGTTGAAGTGCGCACTGGCTCTGCGGTAGAAGAAGTTAATGAGCATGGTGTCGTGATTGCCGGAAAGCAGATCAACGCGACAACCGTAATCTGGACTGCTGGCGTTTCCGCCTCTCCTGCTGGTAAGTGGCTCGGCGCGGAGACTGATCGCGCGGGTCGTGCTAAAGTTGACCAGTATCTCAATCTGCCGGGTTATCCCAATATTTTCATTGTTGGTGATACCTGTGCTGCTTCACAGGATGGGAAGCCGATCCCCGGAATCGCCCCCGCTGCTATGCAGGGTGGATTGTATGCCGCCTCGGTGATTATTGAACGTGTGGCCGGTAAACCTGCCAGCCATCCTTTCCATTATCATAATCGTGGTAACCTGGCAACAGTTGGACGCTCATTCGGTATTGCCGATCTGGGGAAAATTAAATTTTCTGGTTTCCCGGCCTGGTTATTCTGGATTCTGGTCCATATCATGTTCTTAGTCGGATTCCGTAATCGCTTCCTGGTTCTTTTCCAGTCTCTCTGGGGATATATTACCTTTCAGCGTGGTGCGCGTCTGATTACGCATGATGGTAGTACTTCTGTACGTCAGAAACAAGAAACACCAGAACTTTTGATACGCTAGAGCTTGCCTCTGAACTCTATTTTCGCATATAATCACACAAAGCAAGTAATGTTGTCTTGAGGTGAAGGGATGCGAGAGTTACCAGCAAAGCCCCCCAGGGGCAAGGTTGTCCGTGATCGTTATATTGTAGAGGAACTGTTAGGCCAGGGCGGCTTTGGTGCCGTTTATCGCGTGCGTGATCGCCGTGTAAAAGGCAATATTTTCGCGCTCAAAGAGGTTGACAGTCCTGAACGCCGTCAGCGGGAGAGCGTCCTTTTTGAAGGGGATGTTCTCCGCCGACTGGATCATCCAGCCTTGCCTCGCGTGTATCAGGTGTTTGAGGAGGTGAAGCCCAATCGTGTCTGTATCCTGATGGATTATGTGGCTGGGCCTAATCTTGAGCGGTTGCGCCTCCAGCAGCCAGAGAAGCGTTTTCCTTTACCTCAAATTGTGCGTATGATGACCCCTATTGTCAGTGCGCTCACCTACCTTCATGCTCAACAACCGCCTATTATTCACCGCGATGTTAAGCCTTCAAATATCATTATTCCCACCTCTGGTGAAAGTGCGGTTCTGGTCGATTTTGGGATCGCGAAAGAATATGATCAGGACTCAACTACGACGGCAATTCGACATTGTTCGCCAGGCTATGGTGCACCAGAGCAGTATGTCAGTGGCACGAATCCTCAAACCGATGTCTACGGCCTGGGCGCAACTATTTATACTTTATTGACCGGCACGGTACCGATTGATGCTCTCTACCGTATTACGCGCATGAGTGTGCAGCGTACTGATCCCTTACAACCCCTGGAAGAATTAGAGCCTACTATTCCCACCCCTATCTCAGCTGCTGTCCTGCGGGCCCTGTCAGTCAATAGCAATGATCGTTTTGATACCGTTGAGGACTTCTGGCAGGTATTGTGTGCTGATCTGTCTGTTGATACAGATACTATGGCAGAAGCTAAACCGTTGTCATCCTCTTCCAATCAAGCAGCTTTGCCATTTCCTGAGACTCCTCCTGCAACGCTGAGCGCTGCATCCGCGCTTACTATTGAAGATGTCGCTGATGTGAGAGAGCCCGCGTATACAACCACCAGGGCTACAATAGCACCTGAAGTATCTACCACCTACGAGGAGCCGCAATTATTCTCGCCATCCCAGCCAGGGAAAGCGCAAACTTCGCGACGTTTCTTGCCTTTATTATTGTTTGTTTTACTGCTGCTCATTGGTGGAAGCGCCTTTGCCGTAGCTTCAGGCGTGTTTGCTCCTGCGCAGCCCAGAACTGTTGTGAATCCACCCATAAAGCATACCCCTGCTTCGGTTCAAACTCCCCTGGTTCGTATTACCAGCACTTCTGTTGCGCAGAAGACGCACACTGCAACTCCGGTTGTTACAACAACTTCCGCGCCTCCTCCATCAACTCCTACAACGCCTCCCGTGAGTATGCCGCAACTTGTCGGCGCATATAGTGGAACAATTCATAACCAGCCAGCCAATGTGCAATCGGGTATTGCACTCTCCAGCATCAGGCAATCCCGGGGAACGATTAGTGGCTATCTCTCATTGGGAGCGGGGTTGTTGGGAAGTGGTAATTTTACTGGGAGTGTCGCTACTAATAAGCATATCCAGTTTCTCGTGGATGCCTATCCCACCCTGTTGCCCCTCTTCTTTGAAGGCACTATCCAATCTGATGGGAGCATCAGTGGTACCTATTGTAGTTATCGGAATGGGCAGTGCGATGAAAGCAATGGACATGGCTATGGCACCTGGAGCGTTACGCCTGCCTCTTCTGCATATAACGGTAATCCCATTGCTGCCTCGTTTGCCAGCATTGGTAGTGCCCAACCAGCATCCTTGTACCAGAATCATAGTGCATAACCATATCACCGGTTATGTTCAGCAGCAGCAGCAGCCTGACATATTGCATCTGATTTGTTATTGAACAGATCAGTTTTTTCGTCTTTTAAATGTGATGTTGTGCTATCAGTCCGGGCCAATTTGTGATATACTCCACACGCCACAAAATTAGAAAATGTACGCATGCGCAACGTATTGGGGAGATTATGTTTTACGATCATACTAGGATCTTTGTGAAAGCTGGAAATGGTGGCGATGGGTCTATTCACTTTCGTCGCGAGAAATTTGCTCCATTCGGCGGTCCCGATGGAGGCGATGGCGGGCGAGGTGGTAGTATCTACTTCGAAGCAACTAATGGCTTAAACACTTTAATTGACTATCGCTATAAACAGCAATTTAAAGCTGAATCAGGTGTGGAGGGCGTCCGCCAGAAGATGCATGGGGCAAAGGGTGAGGATATTATCTTGCGTGTGCCTTGTGGGACGGTTATTCGGGATGGCGAGGCAAACACGTTGATTGCGGACTTAACCGAGCCAGGGCAGCGTGTCATGGTGGCCCGTGGTGGTCGCGGTGGTTTGGGTAATGTGCATTTTGCAACCTCAACCCATCAGACTCCTAAAGAATCTCAGCGTGGTGAACCGGGTGAGGAGCGTTGGCTAAACCTTGAACTGCGTGTGATTGCAGATGTTGGTCTGGTTGGCTATCCTAATGCGGGCAAGTCCACCTTGCTTTCAGTGGTATCGGCAGCCCATCCGAAAATTGCGAATTATCCTTTTACGACTCTCGAGCCCAATCTGGGTTTTGTTGAGGTCGGTCAGCCACGTGGTGGCGATGGCTATGGGTTTGTGATGGCAGATATTCCGGGACTCATCGAAGGGGCAGCCCAGGGAGTTGGCCTGGGTCATGAGTTCTTGCGCCATTTGCGCCGTACGCGTATGCTAATCCACATGGTGGATGGTTCCGCTGTTGAGCGAGATCCCTGGCAGGATTTTGAGACGATCAATCACGAATTGCACGAATATGATGCTCAGCTTGGAGCTCGTCCACAACTGGTGGTCCTGAATAAGATGGATGTACCTGAGGCGCAGGAGCGCTGGCCGGAGTTTAAGGCCAAAGTGGAAGCGGCTGGCTATGCAGTCTATGCTATCTCTGCCGCGGCCCATCAGGGTACAAATGAATTGATGGCCGAAGTTTCGCGCCGCTTGCTGGAAATGCAGCGCGATGAAGCCGAACGTGTGGCCGCCGCTGGTATGGTGACTGATCTGCGAGAGGGCGAGAGCCCTATCTTACGACCTCAGGCCGATGATGCCTTTACCGTCACCAAAGAGGCGGGTGTCTATGTTGTAAGTGGCAAGCGTATTGAACGTCTGGTAAATATGACCAACCAGGATAGTGAAGAGAGCATGGATCGCTTGCAGGTACAACTGTCGAAGCAGGGTGTGACAAAAGCTTTGGAAGAAGCTGGCGTTCAGGTGGGCGATACTGTCCGTTTCGGCAAAGTCGAACTCTTCTGGGGCGAGTAGCAAAAAAAAACATGTGACCATGAAGCGCCATTGTTAAGATGGCGCTTTTTATGCATGCTCTTTTTGCTGCACAGGTATGTTATACTAGCAGATGAAGACGGATATATTTGGCATCTTTTCAGCGTGCAAAAAAATGCGCAAAAGCAACGGAATGTGAGAATACTCAGCTCATGGGAGAAACACTCAGCTTATTGTTTCGTACGCATGAGGATAACTCATACGAGGTGCAGATAAGGGAGAGCTGGTCAGGGCATACCGTACGAGGTACATTTGTTCCTCCTTATACACCTAAACAGACAAATGTGTTACAAAAAAAGCTTAATAGCTTGCAGACGAGCGATGACGACTTACGCCAGATTGGGCGACGACTCTTTGATGCTGTGGCAGTTGCAGAACCAGTAAGAGAGCAGTGGCCCCTTTCTGTTCCAGCAGAGTCCTCGGTCCAAAGCGTTTTTCAAAATGTCATCTTGCGCACCCTTAAACGTCGTGGCACTGTGGCGTTAACCCTGATCTTTACCCCAGGATGCGATGAATTTATTCGCTATCCCTGGGAACTTCTCCACAATGGGAATTATTTTTTGATTGCTGCTGGCGTTTTTACCCTCAGCCGTTCCCTCTTGCGTCCCGATGCTCCTGGCGGCTGTGAATTGCCGGTGCATCCACCATTTCGCATACTTTATATCAGTGCCTCGCCAGCTGATTTCGCGCCCTTAGAAACCGAGCGCAGCTTTCAGGCTATGCAAGAGGCGCTGGCTCCCTTGATTGATACTGGCCAGGTTTTTCTTGATCGCCTGGAGCCACCGACATTTGGACAGTTCGTGCGCTACTTTAACTCTTATGGTGGTACCGCTACCTTTGATGATAGCGATACGACGTTGCCTTGCTATGTCGTGCATTTTGATGGGCATGGATCATATGGCAAGCTTTGCCCTCAGGATGATTGTGAGACGATCAATAATCCTGAAGCTCGTAAGTGTTCTGTATGCGGAACTACGTTGAGCCGGATACAGCCTCAGACCTATCTGAGCTTTTGTAATGAAGAAGGCAATAATAGTTTTATTAGTACCCAGGCTCTGCGTGGGATATTGGTAAGTAGCGACGTACGGATGGCAGTTTTCTCTGCTTGCGAAACGGCTACCGTTTCCGATGAGCGTCATGATCCCGATGCATTAGAAGCGACGCAACAATTGACCGCTGTGGATGCAACGCTGGCAACCTCATTGGTGACAGCCCAGGTGCCCGCAGTTGTGGCGATGCCTTTCTCTTTGCAGGATGATCTTAGCCCGACCTTTATGTATCATTTTTATGAGGCTCTAGCAGATGGCCGAACTATCGAGGAAGCTTTGTCGCGAGCTCGCCAGGCGTTATCTTCAATGCAACAACGAAGCTGGTTTATTCCTGTACTATATCGCCACGTGGTTGAAGGTGAGGAGGCTCCTGTAGCCCTTCTGATCAAAGCTGACGCCCATGATAGTCATGCCCATCCCTTGTTGCATCTTGGTCCAGCGCCCTCATTTGTTGGACGGGAACAGGAACTACACGATCTAGAACAATTATTGATTGCTGCGACGACTTCACTGCCAGCGTCAAATGGACGGAACAAGAAAGGGGGGCGTCCCGGTTATCGTCATATTGCTTTGACGGGGGCCCCGGGTATTGGCAAGAGTGCCCTGGCACTGGAAGCGATTCGCCTCAATCGCGATAAATTCATGGGCGGTATCATTGGCATCTCTTTAGAGGATGGTAAATCTCTCCATGATGCCTTGCTTGAAATCGTCCATGCCCTGCCGGTTCCCACACGCAATACTGCCACGATGGATACCGAGCAGCTCATACGCTTAGTTCATGGGACGCTACGTTCGCTCTCCAATCGTGAACTGCAGTGTATGCTGTTGTTGGATAGCTTTGAAGAAGTCAAGGAGCGTAGTGAACTGGATGCCTGGCTACGTTTTCTGGATCTCCTGCCATCTGAGGTTGTGGTTCTGGTGACTTCGCATTCCAATCCTGAAAACATGCTGGTGCTTGAGGGAATATCGTCTCGCTGGTATGAGTATCGCGTCATAAAAATGACTAACCAGGACCTCCTGACTCTCTTCATCGATCTTGCGGAGAGTAGTGGTTTGTATCATCGTATCCGCTTACAAGATCATCAACAACAAGAGATTCTGCGTGAAATTTGTACCCTGTTGGATGGCTATCCATTGGGGGCTGAATTGATTTTTGGAACCGCCCGCTCGATTGGTGGACAAGTTTTTACGCCAGAGGCTGCGACGCGTTCACTGGAAGAGGTCCGTGATGAGCTGTATGATACTCCGTTAGCAGGTATTTATGCCGTGCTTGAGGTCTCTTATCAACGCCTGTCCCCGCCTGCGCGGCTGTTAGTATCCTATCTTGCCGCATTCCGCCTGCCTTTTAATCGTGAGCAGATTGCAATGCTAATCTCGCCAGATACTCTGGTGGCATCCCATGAACCTACGTTGTCGCTGGATGCCCATGCATTTACACCACATGAAACGCTGGCAAGTGATCTGTTGCGACGTTGGCATGCAGCCCGGGATGAATTAGTACAGGCTTCATTCTTAACATTCGATGGACATTTTTATTCGATTCATTCGCAGATTCGACATTTTGCCCTCTCACGTTTGCCGCTAGAGGAGCGTCGCCGCGTGCATCGCGTCGTCGCTGCTTATTACTATTGTCTCGCTCAGCCCGATGCGGACGAGTGGTTGGAAGCCTTTACACATCTGGAAGCTGCAGGAGAAGTCCAGGATTTTCGAGAGGCTGTACGTATCATCTTGCGTGCTGCTGATACCATGGAAGGCGCTGGTCACTACCAGAGCTTGCAAGGATTGTTGCGACGTGCAATCGGTTACGCAACGCGCCTGGGTGATCATACCGAACTGAGACAGCTCCAATATCGGCTTGGTCGTTTGTTGCGTCAATTGGGACACTATGCTGAGGCGGGAGCTTGTTTAAGGAGTAGTTTGCTGTTACATCAACAGTATCCTGAAGAGGGAATGTATATCGGATTGGTCCTTTGTGAACTGGCTCTCCTCTTTTACGATGAAGGGGATTTTTCCCAGGCTCGGCTACATATCCAGCGTGTTGAGGAATACTCGAAAGAGACGAGAAATGCTCAGGTTTGTTATATCCTTGGCATGATTCATTATGGACAAGCCCACTATTCAGAGGCCCTGATGCAATTTGAAGAGGCGATGACAGCTTTCTCTCAGGAGGGTGATATCCCTGGTCGTGCGCGTGCGACTCATCAGCGTGCGAATGTCGAATTGTGCCTGGGACATTATTCACGGGCTCTGCGGGATTGTGAGGAGGCTTTCCGTCTCTTTCATGAATTGAAACGTCCAACTGATCAAGCATGGGTGCAACTCACGAAATGCTCGCTTCAGGTGCAGCAGGGCAAACTGGGGCAGGCTGAAAAAGCTGGTCTGGAACTCCTGACACGTTTTCGTGACTATCAGCTTCCGCGCGGGGTAGCAGTTGTCTTACGCCTGCTTGGAGATATTGCTGCCCGCAAGCAAGACACTATCCATGCACACACATATTATAACGAAGCGCAAACACTATTGACACCGCTGGGCTGTCGGATTGATCAAGCCCTTACCTGTAATGCCAACGGGAAGCTTTCTCTTGCTGAGGGAACCTATCTGGATGCCAGAGAATACTACGAGCAAGCTCAATCCATCGCTGAGATATGCGATACGCAGCATATCAATGCCATGGCCTGTTATGGACTGGCAGAAGTTGCGCGTAACATGCGCCAATGTGAGGATGCACGCTGCTATTATCTGGAAGCCGACCACATCCTGCAAGAATTGCATATAGACAGAGGGCGACGTCAAATCCTCTATGGATTGGGATTGCTCTATGAGGCTGAACAAAAATATGCTACAGCGCTTTCCGCCTGGTTACAAGCTCAAGCGTTTGCAGAAGATGGTGAGGCTCCCACACAGGAGCAATTGCAGGAGCGTATCACCACATTGAATATGCAGCATGATCTTGGAGTTGAACAAAGTCAGTTGCATAGACATTCTCGCTCTTCATAATGCCATCTCATGCGTTGATAGAATATGATAAAATTCTATTTTTGGATTTAAATTCTGTGGATACTGGGACGAGCGAGTAGCAGAAAAAGCGTATAGCCCCCAACCAGACTGGCACTGGCAATGACGGTTAGAGGACCCCCAATGGCGGTAATAGCGGCGCTGGCGGGGAAGTCTCCTAGCGGTCGCACACCCATAATACAGAGTGTATTCAGGCTCATGACGCGTCCACGCATCTGTGGTGGAACACGCGTTTGCATCAGTGTGATGGTTGTGGCGCCAATGCCATTCTGTCCAATTCCCAGACAGGTAAGTGCCACGCAAGAGAGCCAGAAATTCTTGCTGATGGCGAATATCAGTAATGAGATTGACCAGACAAAAAATGAGATCAGCAACAGCCATCCTTTCTGTTGAAAGTTCCCTAATGATGCAACCAGTAAAGCCCCCAGAATCACGCCCAATCCCGAGGCTGAGAAGAGAATACCTAACTGTGCATCCTGGATATGGAGTATCCCGGTTGCGAAAACAGGTAAGATTAATGAGGTTGATGGGCCAAAGAAGAGCATTGCAGCATAGCCTGATAAGATCCATGGAAGGGCTGCATCTTTAGAGATCACACCCAGCGAGGCACGAATCGACTCAAGCATTGGTCCACGTTTTGTACTTGCCTGCTCAAGTAATGCTTCCGGCACATGGAGCGAATAGAGGACAAAGAGGACGCCAAAGAAGCTGATAGCGTTAAGAAAGAAATTGCCCGCATAGCCAATCAAAGGATAGTGGAGGTGGAGGGTATTTCCCCAGTTAGCAAAGATACCAATCATACTCCCGGCCAGAGCTGGACCGATAAAGGCCGATCCATTGAAGACAACTGATTGAAGCGAAATGGCATTCATCAAATCTTCCTTTGGTACCAGAAGCGGCACCAGTGATGAGCGCGTTGGCTGATCAAAGCTCAAAACCGTGCCTGAGCAGAAGGCCAGTAGCACAATCATCCAGACTTGAATCAAGCCTGTAATCGTCAAGATGCCAAGGATGAGCGCCAGCAACATGGATAGACTTTGGGTGACTAACAAAAACTTGCGTTTATCGATTTTGTCGGCTACGCTACCGCCGATCAGAGCGAACAAAAAGAATGAGCTTGCTTGCGCGAGCGAGACAGCTCCCAGGGATAGAGGTGATCTTGTTAAACGTAGAACAAGTAAGCTCTGCGCGATAATTTGCATCCAGGTACCTACCGAGGAAACAATCAGGCTAATCCAGAGCAAGCGGTAATCACGATTCTGGAGGGCTTTAAAGGTCTGGAAACGTGGTATGCGTCGTGTTGGTTCATGTCGTTGCTCAAGTTGTGTTGCAGTCATCCGCTTGGACATCCCATCTACTGAATAATTTATGAGACTATAATATACGCAAAAGCATGTGCATAGCATAGAGAAATGAACTTCTTTATCGTAACTATCCCATAGACGGCTGAAATTTGCAAGATGGGGCAAAGTATGTGGAGCTTTCTCTGGTTATCTCATTTCAACTGGCATGATAAAAAGAGGAAAAGCCCATCAATAAAATGGGCTTTTCCTCTTTTTATCATGCCAGTGAACCTGGTGGCGAGATTTATTTGTCCTGCGCGTGATGTAGCACAGGTCCGGCTTCCTCTGTAGGCTTATCATCAGTTGTTGTGTCAGCTACCTGTTCTATCGTTGTTTGACGTTTCTTCTGGCTGACTGAATCATTTCCCGTGTTTTCACGCTTTTTGGAAGAGACATTCACCTCTTCGTCATTGCTTTCAATAGGATAGTTTTGGGAGTGCGACGTCCAGACGATATTCGGACCGTTGCGTGTTTCTTCCTGGCTGACCGGCTCATAAGGATTAGGCAGATCGGCAGGCGGTAAATTCCCTTCCAGAATTGGTTCTTGTGTTTGCCGGAGAATATCCTGTCGACGTAAGGGCTGGGTGGCTTGATTTTCTAGTGTTAACTGGTTATCCACTTCGTTGAGCAAATGGACAATCTCAGGGCGTAACACGCGGTTTCGTTCTGGAATACGGGTCCATTGTGCTAGCGCTGCAGGATAGTAGCCAGCACGATAGCAGTAGAGTCCCAGCATTGCGCGGGCATCGAAGATTGTCATGCGTTGCCAGAGGGCCAACTCTTCCGCTGGCGTCTCAATGACATCCTCACTGGCTTCTGTAACCTCAACCATATGGTAGAGTTTAATTCTCATAATAGCGAATGGATAGCCATAATAGAGCGCCAGGCGCTGGCGTCGTGTTCGACCATCTGAATGCTTGCCAACAAAATAATTCTTTGACCATGAGCCACTTGACCAGATGAGAATTGCCAGTAAGAGAATTAAAAAACGACCAATATAACGCTGCCAGGAGAAGGGAACCAGGCTGACGACAATACCTAATGCCGCAAAACAGGCTCCCAGAGCCCAGGCTGCATAGACCAGCCTCCGCCGATCCCAGCCCAGTAGATCAAAGTGATGATGCAGTGGGGTTGCTAGAAAGGGAAGCGGGAACTCGGTATGCGGGACGAACTTGTTGGTATTTGCGAAACGTAAGATCGTGAGATAGCGGCGGAAGAAACGGGTTAGCAGACGAGCTGAGATTAATGCTGAAAGACCTTCCAGCACGAAGGCGCCACCGATCATCAGCAAGAGGGTCTCGTTACGTGAGAAGATTGCAATCATCGATAGCAGACCACCCATACCCAGGGCACCGCTATCTCCCATGATAATCTTTGCACGGCGTGTTGCGTGTCCACGGCGTGCCGACCAGGCGGAGGGCCAGTTGAGTGGGAGATACCCGAGTACACCACCGGCACCCAGCAAAGCCAGCACTTCGAGTACCACACCGTTTGGTTGTGTACCGACCAGACCGGTTACCACAATGCCAATACCCAGTGAGGCGCTAAAGACCAGTCCACCAGCCAGTCCATCCAGGCCATCGCTAAAGTCCACCGAAATTGAAGTCAGACTGCCCACTACACCCGTCATGAGCATCAAGAAAATTAACCAGCCATAGTAGGAGACTGGATTGCCAGCTACCGAGCAGATTTCACTGTGACCAGGAATCGGCCTTGGACAGAGAAAAGTATTCAGGATGGGAAGATCTTTCCAGAGGCTGTATGATATCTGTCCGCTCTGGGGGAGTAAGAAGAAATAAAGGGCTGCGGCCACCGCTCCTACGAGAAAGACGGCAGAGAATTTAAAGATTTCTGAAATACCCTCATTGCGATAGACTTTACGCCAATCATCGATAAAGCCAACCAGCATATAGCCGAGCATTGCACCCAATGCGATCAGTAGCAAGATCCATTGATCAGTGGAAAAATGGAGAAGATAGCCAGCGCCAATACCGATGCCAATAATGGCGATGGTAAAGGCTGGTCCACCTACCAGGGGGAGCTCAACTGTTCTTATCTCGCGTTTCCCGGTTGGCATATCAGCACGATGAGTACCTGGTTTATGCTCACCACTCCGGAACTTGGGAAAGAGTATCCGTGCAGCCTGGCAGAGCAAGAGGCTAACGAACGCACAGACGATAAATACGAGTAGTAATATCCACGGTGAATTTTGATTCATAAATACTCCCAAGACGAAATGATGGCTCTGGCATTGTCCAGAGAGGGAATGCACTCGCTATCGCAACATTGGTCATAGCTGAGACCGGGAAAGAGTTGTGGTGAGTGTACGATGAAAAGGTGGTGTTGATATCTCACGCGTGCTCACCTTGCTTCCGCAGTTGTTCACGGGCCACACGACGGTCGTCCCAGGGGATTTTCTCACGACCCATGATGATGCTCTGCTCATGCCCTTTGCCCGCGAGTAAAACAGTATCACCTGCTTGCGCACGTGCGAATGTTGCGGCAATAGCCTGTGTGCGATCTGCTATACACAGAAAATCCTGCCCCTCGTGTTTGCCGACTGACTCTGCTCCTGCCGCGATCTCATGCAAGATCTTTTCTCGATCTTCATCGCGTGGATCTTCATCCGTGATGACAAAGAAGTCGGCCTGTTCAGCAGCGATATGTCCCATAATCGGACGTTTTTGTAGGTCGCGCTCACCCGCGGAGCCAAAGACCACCATCAGCTTGCCCGTTGTCAGGGGGCGTAGGGTCTGAAGCACTTTCGTCAGACTATCCGGCGTGTGAGTATAATCTACAATCACCGCGTAGGGTTGTCCTTCGTTGATACTCTCCATGCGGCCTGTGACGCCTGGGACGCTTGCCATACCACGCTCGATATCCGCAATCGAGATGCCCTGACTGTAAGCTGTTGCAATCGCAGCCAGGCTATTGCTCACATTGAACTTGCCAACCAGACGCGTCTCGATATTGGCTTCACCCTCTGGTAGAATGACACGGAAACGGGTGCTATGAGCCTGTAATTGCAGATCTACCGCTCGCACTGCGGCTTCTGGTGAATCAATCCCATAATCGAGGATAGGTACCTGGCAGTATGGTTTGAGTACCTCATAGCTCACATCATCCCGGTTTAAGATCGCTACTGGATGGCTGCCAAGTCCTTTATCACGTTGAGGATCAAGCATCTCAAACAGGCGAGCCTTGGCACGTCGGTACGCATCGATGGTTTTATGAAAGTCCAGATGCTCATGGGTAATATTTGTTACGACCCCGACATCGAAATTGCAGCCATGGACCCGACCAAGTTCCAGACCATGTGAGGTTGCTTCTACAATTGCATAAGGAACCTCGGATATACGGAGTCGCTGTAAGAACTCCTGGATTTCCAGGGCCTCTAACGTGCTTTGCCGTGTCGTGTTCTCCCATTCCTCTCCATCTAACTTAAAGTTTGCTGTCGTCATCAAGCCGTTGCGACGTCCCGCTACCTGAAAGAGTGTACTGATCAGATTGCTGGTTGTCGTTTTTCCATCTGTTCCTGTAACGCCGATTGTGCACAGATGATCGGCGGGATAGTCATAGAAGGTACAGGCTAGATTTGCCAGGGCGATACGTACATCGGGTACTTCAAGATAAGGGAGGGGTAAGTCCTGAGTTCCCACTGGCAGTTTTTCCCCAATAGCCAGCAGTGCTCCTCGAGCAGCAGCATCGGCTAAGAAACGCCGACCATCCGTATGTGTACCAGGAACCGCCACGAAGAGACCATTAGTCGTCACCTTGCGCGAGTCGTAGGCGATAGATGTCACGTCGCTCGTATCAGCAAGCGTTGGTGTTGTGTGTGCGCTCCATGAAGTGTCTTCAAGCGCAGCCAGTAAAGTATGTAATTGCATAAGTATCTTTTACCATCAATATATTTTTAAGTATGGGAAACCCGCCTCTGGCGGGAACTTAGTAATAAATCGTTCGTGTACGGTGATAAGGATGCATTGCATCGGATTGTTGTCCGAGCAACCAGAGTCGCATATCAATCTCAGCCGCCGTCACCCGTCGGCCTTGTTGTTGAAGAGCCCGGCGAAGCAATTCGCAGGCCCAGATGGTGCAGGCGCGTATCTCAACCTCTTCCTCGCTTCCAGCCGGAATGAGTTCTTGATTGTCGACACGTTGGGCGAGCTCTGTCTGGTATTCAAGTACATTATAATCGCGCAGCACCTGTGGGAGTTTATAATCGGCAAAAATGGTTAATTGGTCCTGATTTGTAATGGCTCCCCATCCTTTTCCATGAAACGAGCCGCTGATATCTGCTATCGTAATCTGAGCTCGTTTAAGAAAACGTACTGCACTCCCGCGATAGATCGCCACATCCCGAAAGGATGGAAAATAGCGCTCGAGTAAAAGAACGAGTTGGATAGCGTTTCTACCGGATTGCGCGATAGCTTGCGTAAATTGTCCCGCGTAGCGTTCCAGTAAGACTCGTCCAACTTCTCGTGCGTGTTGTACGCGTTGTTCAAAGAGAGGAATCGTCCCTGTGCCGCGAAAGATGTGCGCGACAGTGGCTTCTGAAATTGTACTTAAATAGTTAGCATCCCAGAGAGGAAGTTCCTCTTCTACCGCCCGTTTGAGAGCCGCTGCCTCCGCCCAATAACCATTAAGCGTCTGACCCTGGTACTCGATCGTCCAGCGATCCTGCCCCTTTTCTGCCCAGAAACAGAAATTCAGTGCGTCCAATACTAACAACCAGTTTACCGTACGCGCCGTGCCATCTGAGAAGTGGTAACGTTCATCCCATAAAGAAGCCGCACTTTGGCGTGCAGGAGCATTATCCTGAAGCCATAGTTGACTGAGATGGTCGATAGGTGCTGGATTGATTTTTACGTGCGCACTTCGTTCAACCACCTTGTGGACGCTGCTTAAGATGCCTAATGGATCTGTCATGGATAACATGTAACGCTCATTTTCTGCAGCATCGTTATGCGAACTACTATACTCTGCCATCGCCACACCTCTCTACAATTTCCGCTTCGATTCTACAAACAAACTGCGGTTTCGTCAATCATGGGTCAATCAATCAATAGGTGATATAGGTAATATCGGTTGATTTGGGCGTTTCTTTTATAGCTGCGTGATGGCCTGCGAGCTTTTATTTCAGGTATTTGAAGTGTTATTTGTTCTGGCTGACTGGATTTTAAACCAGGACTTATGGTTTGAAACACCTTGAACTTGACAATAAGCGATGCACTCTCTATCATTTAAAATAAGCTGAAGAAAAAGAGAAGCATGCTCTGCCGTTCAAGCATATGGGTGACGCCTGCTGTGCGTATGTGACGTTTTTTGCAAGATACAACAATAAAGGCATCAATATACTTGATTAGAAATAGACAGAACTTATTTTATCCATAGATGAATGCTTCTTTGATACCATTCTTTTCTCTATGTCTATGACCAGTTCAGGACTCCTCGATGCCTGTAACGTCATGCTCTTTTGCGCCTGTAGCGTGATTTTGTGTTCGTATCTCTTGTGGTGTGCGTATAAACAGGGAAGGGTTGTGTCTTGCTGTGTTTCTGAAGGATCTCTTATCTTAATGCTGCTTTTTGGTCAAACGTAGGAATATTTTTTGCTGCTTTTCGAGAGGAATTGGCATGCAATCTAACTATACAATGCTAATGAAACCTCAGCGTATACTGCTTCTGCTGCTTGCTATCTTTATTTTTTGCTGTGTCTTTCTGCTCGATGGGCTATCTATTCGCCTTCCTTCTATTCATGATCAAACTGAAGCAATTGTGTTATGGACTTCATTTGGATTTTCCCTTCTGACCGCACTGATCTTCTTACTGGTTTGCCAGAATGTTTTATTCTATGCGCGCAATCGAAGTGTGGTACTCCGTTTTTTGGGTTTTAGTCTTTCTATGCTTGCCACCTTTGGAACCCTGAATTACATTTGTACAAGCCCCTGGCTGAGCTTGTTAAATATTTTTAGCCTGATCAGCGCGCTGATCTTTCTCTCCAATCTTTTCTTTTCTTTTCCTGACCCTCCATCTTTGTTGGCTCCTGCGCGTGGATCTTCTTCGCGTGTTGCTGGAAAACCTCTCTTTGTAAGAGTGCTTATCCGTAGTTATCTCTGGTTGCTCAGTATAAGTGGTACTGGTCTCAGTGTGTTTGCGATTGGAGTGACCTTTCGATTTGACTCGTTGATGTATTGGTTGCAAGTAGGTAAATGGAGCTATTGTTTATTTGGCCTGACTGGTTCTCTCTTGATTTTTATGGTTGCCTATCGCCAGTCAGCGCATGAGCGTGCACGCCAGCAGCTTTTATTGTTAGGTTGCGGCTTGCTTGTTACCCTGATGCCATTTCTCTTTTTTTCAGTTGCACCCCACCTGCTGGGCTTGCATGGCTTTTCTGATAAATTGGCTCTCATTTCACTTTGCCTTTTTCCGTTATTGAGCAGCTGTGCTATTTTGCGCTATCAGCTGTGCATGTTTGATACCCTTCTCCTCAAAATATTGGCGCTCTTCTTTCGATTGGCATTTCTTGATATCCTGATGTATCTGGTGGTTGGGATTGGTCGTTTTCTGTTCCCCGTCTATGCAGTTGAACATAATTATATCTATGTTTTCTGTATTATCTGTAGCATTACGGTATTTTCGCCGTTTGTTTGGTGGGCAGGGATGGTATTTACGCGAAGGTGTTTTTTCTCTGAAATAGTACAGGCTCGTCGCTTGCTAGATGAACCAGGCTTGCTCACTGATGATGTGAACAGCATTGATAAGGCTGTTGACGCGATTGCCTCTGCCGCAACGCGTATATTACAGTCCACACAGTTATGCATCTTTGTTTATGATGAGATATCTGGACAGTTTGAGCTGTATCCTGAGTTGGTCCAATGGATAGAGGGCCCTTCGCGTTACACCTTGTTAGCAACAGTGGCAGAGGCATTTCACATACCGATTGCTACTGCCCACCGCCTGGATAGTCATTTGTTCGCCTTGCAGCGTTTAGTGCAAGTGAAGCGTCCTCTGTTGTTGAGTGAAATCCCGCCTGATCAAGCGTCTGGGCACCATCCACTGGCCCGCTTTTTTATTCAATCTTCTCCGTTGAGCTCCAAAGATTGTTTGCTGACGGCTATTCGTGCCCAGGGTAAGATGATTGGTTTATTGGTACTTGGTCCGCGCGTAAATGGCTTGCCCTATGCTGGTGCTGATCTGGAAATTGCGCATCTTTTAGTCGAACGCTTTTCAATGGTGTTAGAAACAGCGCGTTTGTACGCTCGGGTTGTCCAGCATACCTCATTGTTGAATAGCCTGTACAACATGAGTATTATTCCGGATTCGGCTTTCAAAACGGTTAAGGAGGCCGCTATGACCTATGCAATGGCTGTGGCTGTCTCAACATCATCCGCTGCTGAAATCTGGCTTTATGACAAGCAGCAGAAGGAATTATGCTTGGAGGCGACTATTGGTTATGGTCCCCGTTTGTTACCGTTGACGCGGCTTACAAATCTTCAGGCTGCTGACTGGAGAAGCCATTTTTATGCCGGTACCACCGTTGCGCTCAATGGAAATGGCTCACATCCATCTTCATCTCTTCCCCTCTGTTTGCCAGTGGTGCCTGCTTGTCCCTTCGCGTGGTTACCACTCCATAAAAGTGAGCAATATACTGGTGTGCTGGTGATTACCTATGCACATTCGCATGTATTTTTTGATGAGGAGACGCGGGTACTGGAGATGTTTGCCAGCCAATGTCTCTCGACGCTGGATAATGTGCAGATGACTATGGAGTTGCGCGCTGCCTATAAGCGACAAAAAGAACTGGATCAGTTGAAAGATCAATTTATTACAACCGCCTCGCATGAGTTGCGTACTCCGCTCACAACCGTGGTTGGTTACATTGAACTGCTGGATCAATATCACGAGAAACTTGAAGCCTCATCCCGATCTGAATTTATTGAAAAAGCACGCCGTGGTTGTGATGAGCTAAACCTCCTCATGAGCAATATTCTCGATGCCAGCCTTGTGAATCTGGACGTTGAAGCAGTGTATTTGCGTCCTATCGCTCTGCACACCACTGTCTCGTATGTACTGGAGATCATGGATGCTATTTTGGCGAGAGAGCAGCGTCCCGTCTCAGTGCGTATCGCTGATGATTTGTTTGTTGATGCTGACGATGCGCGGTTACAACAAATTCTCCTGAATCTCCTCAGCAATGCGTTGAAATATTCAGCCGCCGGCTCACCTATTGAGATCTTTGCTACCTCTTTGCAAGATCAAGTGATTGTGAATATTAAGGATTATGGTTTGGGTGTGCCCCCTGAAGAGCAGCAGCGCCTATTTGAGCGTTTTGTGCGCCTGGAGCGAGATATTAACAGCCCTGTTCGTGGCGCTGGCCTGGGGCTCTTTATATGTCGTTGTTTATTAGAAGCTATGGGTGGGCGCATTTGGATCGAAAGCAGCGGTGTCGTTGGGGATGGTAGTCTCGTCTCATTTGCGTTGCAATTGGCTCCTCGAATCTAGCATGCAGGGACTGTGAGCATGCAATTTCCCGCATGAAAATCTCCCCGAATCGATTCTGGACTTGAAAAGAACGGTACCCACTTTACGTGTGCACAACGTCAATTTCATGAACGCATATAAGGGTATATGCAAATCAAATTTCACAAATTTCATAGGTAGGAGAAATTGCGTATGACTATGATGCGCCGGAGCTCTACCAGCATTACCTCGCGTCAACTTGAAGTTCTGGCTTTTCTTGCGCGGCGTGAACATTGGCTTGTGGGTGAAGTTGCATCCGCGTTGGGTGTTAGCTCAGCGGCTGCGACCAAAGCGATTGCACGTTTAGAGCGGAAAGGCCTGGTAAGCCGCTCAGTAGATGTGATGGATCGACGTTGCGTAAATGTGCGTATTACGCGCGCAGGCAGCGATGCCGTGCGTCAGGTGGCGAAATCTGTTTGATTCCCTCCATGCCGTAAATTTTCAGACAAGTGCCTGGGCTGGTGGTTATGACAGCGCGGAAGATCTCGCGCCAACCGTATAGATTGGAGTGCTAAGATGCTTCCGTTCTGACATATCCTCGATCTTTCGCATATTGCCATAGCGACTTTTGCAACTGACGCCGGGCACGGGAGATACGACTCATAACAGTCCCAATGGGAATTTGTAAGGCTTCCGCAATTTCTTTATAGGATAATCCTTCTATATCTGCCAGAATAATTGCCATTCTGAAGTTTGGAGGAAGATCATTTAACGCTTTATACACATCTTCATCCAGGTACTGGCTCAAGACCTCTTCTTCAGCCCCTTGATTGATTTCTTGCCCACTCAGATCGCGAATCTGATTGTAAAGATAGAACTCTTCACCATCAGGCAAGGCTACTGGC
This sequence comes from Dictyobacter arantiisoli, assembly GCF_008326305.1. Lineage (GTDB taxonomy): Bacteria > Chloroflexota > Ktedonobacteria > Ktedonobacterales > Ktedonobacteraceae > Dictyobacter > Dictyobacter arantiisoli. Next base: position 22,904 of record NZ_BIXY01000013.1, read on the forward strand.
GTCGGATGGGTCGCTATTTTTCGATAGCGATTGATGGCAGATGTGTTAAGAATGCGAAAGAGCCATGCGCGTAAATTGGTACCTGGTTGATAGGTATGAGAGAAACGGATGGCTTTCAGCATTGTTTCCTGCACAAGATCCTCGGCCTCTTGCGGATTATTTGTCATACGTAACGCTGTACGGTACAGGCTATCCAATTGAGCAAGAATCCCCGCCTCAAAATCTTCACCGGGAGGCTCTTTTTGCGTTGTGGTACTGATCTCTCTACTCTCTCCTTCTTCTATTGTATCAGTTGGTTCCGTTGATTCTTCCGTAAACAGGTTCTCGAAATTTGACTTTTCGTGCATTAAATACTCCTCTGACCAGGGACTCTCCACGAGTTCTCCCACTTTCTTTTTCGAAAGTATTATCAGTATATCTTATAGGCCGTGGGAATGAAAGGCCTATCGTATTATGTTAAAATGAACAGATAGAGTGGCGAGCTAGACTAGGAGAATTTTTATTATGGAATGTTTAGATTGTGTTGAGGCGACGGCGCGTTTGCATCTTTATATTGATCGTGAATTGACGGCTGAGGAAGTTGAGATCGTGCAACAGCATCTTGAAGGTTGCCCGAATTGTGATTGCCGATTTCATTTTGATTTGCAACTCAAGCGCTTAATTCATGAGCGTTGTACTATTGAGCATGCTCCTGTCCATTTACGCGAGGCGGTGATGCGTCTGGCTCAAGGTGAACGCAGTAAGATTGATGCTGACCTGGCGCGCGAGATTAAAAAAGAGATGAAAGCGGATCTTGAAGGTTGGCGTTAAGAACCGAGCCAGCATTTCATGGAATCCGACTCTGAATTACCATCTTTATTTTGTAGCATTGCAGAGAAGATGGTATGTGCTCTGTTGAAGCAACCGTTTCTATGTTGCATGTGCTCGTCCACGCTCTCAGGGATGCTCCAGCTTGTATCATGGCGAGCAACCCTTACTGGCTGCTTTGCTCCACAACGTAGAATGGTTGCATATTTCTTTCTCCATTCTATCAATAGCTGTTTGTGTTATAAGCAGAATACTTGTTACTTATAAATATTACAGTGCCACATTGAGTGAGAAGAGGGAATTGAGATAGGTCAAGACGTTAAAAAAGATCATTGCTCCCACGACTATCATGAGAATACCTGTACCAATTTCAATTTTACCCAGATGTGGCCTGCACCATTTCAAGGCGCGACTAACTTGATTGACCCCCAGGCCCAGTAATAGAAAGGGAACGCCTAATCCCAATGAATAGATGAGCAGCAACCAGACGCCCTGTTGGAGGGTGGTAGCGTTGGCTGCCAGCACCAAAATGCCTGCGAGAATTGGAGTCAGGCATGGTGACCAGGCAATGCCAAAGATTAACCCCATCAGCAACGAGGCGGGATAGCTTGATTTTTCCGGTACAAAGGTGAAGCGTTTTTGCTGGTAGAGCAGAGGGATATGCAAGATGCCGGTGAGATGGAGGCCAAAGATCACAATGATTACTCCCCCAACCTGTCGTAAGATTGTGAGATGATCGTGTAAAAAACTGCCCAGTGTGCTAGCTGTCGCACCTAATGCGATAAAGGCGAACGTAAAGCCGAGCACGAACATCGTGGCATGGCGTAAGGTTATCAGGCGAGTTGCCAGACTCTTATGCTGCTCTGTCGCTTGCGCGACGCTCGGTCCAACCAGTTGTGCCAGATAGATCGGCACCAGTGGAAGGACACAGGGAGACAGAAATGAGGCCAATCCGGCGATAAAAGCAATACCAAAGCTGATCTGTGTGGGATACATGCCTGCTCCTCAGAAGCTATTATTTTTGTTGTTTCATAGTATAGATGCTTAATGGAAACTGTGCAACGTTTTATATACCTCATCCTTATCTGCTCGTTGCCAGTGTTTGAGTGCCGTGCGTGCCGCGCGAGCCAGATGTGATGCGGCCTGATTCTCCTCACCTTGTAGACGGGTAAGCTCATGGAGCGCATAGACAACAATGCAGTCGCCGGGCGTCGCTATGGTAGTTAATGCTTGTAGGGCGGTATGTGCGACATGTTCATCAGGATCTGAGAGGGCCTGGAGTAGAGCAGGGATGGCCCAGCGTGATTTCGTCTGTCCACACACATAGGCGGCACATGCCCGCACTCCACTATCACTCGCGTTCAATAATAATTGTTGGCAGAGCCAATGAATTTCATTGGCTGTGACAAGATAGTCGCCCAATGCGGCCAGTAATTCCAATACGCGCTGTTGTAATAAGGGATTTTGTGCCTGTTGTAACAGTTGCGGTGGTTTGCCGAGCCCGATAATTTCCTGCCTTATCTCTTGCCATGCTTGCTGTTTCCCACTGTGATGTGCTTGCCATAAAAGATGCGTTAAGGAATCGAGTGCCGTTACCTGTATTTCTTCTTGCTGGCTTGTCAGTACGCAAAGCAGCCAACGCGTGACATTACTGCGGAATGGTGTTCGTAAGACTCCATGGAAAAAGCGCAGACATTCTACAGCTTCTCCCTGTCCAGGATGGTCTTTATTCATCACGATAGTGCCCAGCACGGCCGCTCCATATTCTCCCCCGCACGAGGCCAGCGTATAGCAGGCTTGACGGCGTAGATCGGGATTTGTGGAGTGTAGCAGTGGCAGGATACGCATGATGAGTTTATGCTGGCGCATCCGGTGCCGTAGCTTTTTATTATAATGGGTGATTTCTTCTAGAACAGTCAAAACAATGAGTTGAACTGCTTCATTGGCATTCTCCAGACAACTATAGAGCGTAGCTAATAGTTCTGGTTGTGCAATCTTACTGAGTGCATGGGCTGCATGCTGCGCGATTTCTGGATCTTCATCGTACAATAGCGGCAAAAAGTCCAGGGAGAGTTGCTGCTGTTGTTCTGATGTGAGCTGAAGAGGTAGTTCAGATGCCAGAATAAAGATCGCTGCTTTGCGCACTTCGGTTGGTATATCGTTTTGAAGGCAGGCAAGGAGCGTTTGCAGGCTTTCATAATCATTACTCTGTAAGAGGCCATAGGCACAAGTAAGACGAACCGGGAATGTTTCATGCGCTTCTTGATGGTGCTTCATTACCTCGATTGTTGTGGGATGCAGTTGGGTTGTACGGGCGCGTGTTGCCAATGCCATCGCCGCTGCATAGCGTACACTGGTCCAGGCTGTATGCAATCCTCGACAGAGCAGTTGTTCGTGATCGATGTGTGGTGATTGTCCTGCCGCCTCCATTAAACTGGTCCATAGGACTGGTCCCGGGACATCTTCAAGACCAGGATGTTGCAACATTTCTTCCAGATTGATGTGTGCGTGTTGACTTAATTGCAGTAGCAAGCGACTGGTATGTTCATATTGGGGCGGCCACCAGGGCCACGCGGGCGTGGTGATCTCAGGATAATGGCTCAGGGTTGCCAATACCAGTGGCAGAATTGTCGGGCCCTGTTTCGCTAACCGGCGCGTTGCGCGGATACGGGCTTGATATTCAGTTTCCGGACCTAAAAGCATTGCTAATGCTGCCTGGATACTTTCTCGCTGCATAGGCCACACACATGCTTTCTTACTACAATCTTTTTTGCGTGTCTGGTTTGTGCTATCGGCTGTGTAGCATACACAGGTAGTGTGCAATGAGTATAAGGGCCTGTGTATACACATGTTGCTGCCGTCGTGCAACAGCATCTGGCTCAGTGTAACAGGCATGCCAAAACAGGTTGCTCTTATCTGCACAGTTGATCCAGTAGTTGGCTCTGTCGAAGTCAATTACTGGCTACGCTTTGCATGCTCAGGTATTTTTGAAGAGCTTGTGAAGCTGATCCCAGATATTTGGTTGTTGATTCAATGGTGATTTCTCATTATGTGACGAATGAGGGTGTTCTGGATTATTTTGGTGTTGCTGCTGTGCCTCTTGTTGTCCCTTTTGTATCAATGGAGAGAATGGCGGCAACCTGGGGGTGACTGGTACACCACCCGTTGTTTGTGAGTGAGGAGGCTGTTGTGGCGATTGTCGCGCATCACTTTGAGATCTATTAAGAGAGGACGCTTGTTTTTTCTCCTGTTCTTGTGTTGTAAGATAGCGCGGCAGCGGTGCTTGCGGCCTCTTAGGAAGATAAGGGGCGTTCTTGCCCGGTTGTACAGGGCGCAGTGGGGCAGTAGTGGATGAAGGCGGTGGTAGATGCAAGCCACGGAGAGCCTCGGCCATCTGGCTGGCGTCCTCATAGCGCTGATTACGATCTTGTGCGAGTGCCGTGAAGATCACCTGCTCGAGCGACTGTGGAATAGCCGGATTATGCATGCTGAGGGGACGTATATGTCCCTGGAGAATGGCCTGTGTGACTTCTGGTACTGTGCGGCCCATAAAAGGGCGTGTTCCGCTTACCATTTCATAGAGCACGACACCCAGGGCATAGATATCGCTGCGATTATCAAGGACATGACCCCAGATCTGTTCGGGTGAGGCGTAGTAGATGCTGCCGACCAGTGTGCGGGCTACCGTAATCACCTGGAGACCGGCAGCACGCGCCAGCCCAAAATCCATGACTTTAATTTTGCCCCATCGGCTCAACATTAAATTTTCTGGTTTAATGTCGCGATGAATGACGTTGCGCTCCCGGTAAGCAGCGTCAAGAGCATCTGCAATCTGTGCTGCATATTCAGCAGCGAAATAGGGAGCGATAGTACCATCGAGATACAACAAATTGGCGAGAGTTGGGCCCTGCACAAATTCCATTGCGAAATAGAGAAGTTTTTGTTGCTCGCCTGCATCGTAAATCTGCACAATATTTGGATGATTCAGGCCCGCAATAATATGCGCTTCGCGGGTAAAGCGAGCGACATACGATGCATCACGTGCCAATCCTTGAGGAAGCACTTTCACGGCGACCTCGCGTCCCAGTGTCAATTGCCTGGCTCGATAGACAACTCCCATTGCACCCCGACCCACTTCTTCTTCCAGATAATATCCACCGAGATTGTGCCCTGCCAGTTCATTCATGGTTGTTGCGGCAAACGGAATAACCAACCTACATGTTGTAAGGAATGCCGCTCTCCTTTCTGGTATGAAGCATCATCTATCTACAGGGATAGATAACAGCATGATTGCTGTAGTTGTATCCCTGTTTCCTACAGAGGATGTGAAGTCACTACTATAGTAGACGGATACTTGCTACGTTGCGAGTATGCATATCCAAAAGTACTTGTTCTGCTATGATTTTGGTTTTGCACATTTTTGTGTGCGAAGAAGGCTCAGTGCTTGTTCTGTATCCTGCGAAAAAGCTATCTCAATGTGCTAATGCAGGTCTGATAGGCGTTATTTTATAACGTATCACAAACTACGTCTAGAGTTGGTCTCGAAATAGCAAGTGCTCCAATTTGGAAAGAAGGCAAAAAAGGAGTGCAAGGACAGAGATTGGTACGCCTTGCACTCTTTTCAGGGAATTGAACTCTTACTATTTAATCGAGATAGTCTTTCAAGATTCTGCTGGCCTGTGGATGGCGCAACTTGCGAATTGCGCGTTCCTCAATCTGTCGTACACGTTCACGGGTGACTTTTAATTTTTTGCCAACTTCCTCAAGCGTGTGATCATGGTCATCGAGAAGGCCAAAGCGCAACTCAATAACTTGCCGTTCTCGGACCGTTAATTGTCCCAGAACTTTACGAATCTCTTCACGTAACAACTGTTGATCGGTAATCTCAGAAGGTCCTCGATCATGGATGTCTTCAATAATATCGCCGAGGGTATTCTCCTCTTCTTCTGAGAGTGGGGCATCAAGCGAGAAGACCTTTTCGGCCCAGATAAGCAATTCGCTGACGCGTTCTGGTGTCATACCGAGACGTTCACCAATATTATCGGGGGTTGGTTCTCGTCCTGTTTCCTGATACAACTGGCGTGTGGTGCGTTTGACACGCATCACCTCTTCCATGATGTAGACAGGGAGTCGTACAACACGTGTACCCTCGAGGATGGCCCGTGTGATTGCCTGTTTGATCCACCATGTGGCATAGGTGGAGAAACGGAAACCCTTGCGATAATCAAATTTGGTAACAGCCCTGATGAGGCCAATATTGCCCTCACCGATCAGATCTTCCAGGGAAAGCCCCTGTCCGACATATTTCTTGGCAATGCTGACAACCAGACGTAAATTCGCTTCGATGAGATGATTTCGTGCATCCTTGTCACCCCCCTCAGCCCTCTCTGCAATGCGAGATTCGCTTGCTGCGGAGAGCAGAGGAATACGTGAGATCTCACGAAGATAGAGACGTAAGCTGTCACTTTGTGCCAGGCTACTCAGATCGGTATCTGGTACATTTTCGCGTTCAGCCGCTTTATCACGGTTGCGTTCTGCGTTAAACATCACATTTCGTTCCAAGTGCTTGCTCTCTTCTCCTGCAACATGTACGTAGATCAGTTCAGTCCATGACTTATTGTATCATACGTATGGGGTATTGCAAGCAACATCTCCCCACTGTTCAGTCATCATACCTCACGTTGTTTCGTTTTGTGTTTGTGTCGACGAACGCATATGCGTACCAGATCCGGACACCATGTAGGACGTGAGGTTTTCTTTTTCTTTTTGCCAAGTATATTCTTGAGAACAGTAAACAATAGGGTTCTTATTCCTGTTTTGCTAGTAAATTTCCGAAACTATGTTGCTTTTGACGCTTGATTATGCTATTGCTGATAAAAAGATATTTTTCCCTATCATATAGAAGCACTCTTGAGATGAAATGCGTCTGTTTTGGAATGTGCTCTACCTATTATGTTGGATGACGGGAAGAATGGCTACTACTTTTTTTAATTGAGACAGAATATGCTATGATAACGGCTGAGTCGAGTGCATGGAAGAAAGCGTGACTGCATAAGGAAATATCGCACTATGATTACAGGAGTTTGGCTCAGCTTTACCCTACGAGAAATTCTCAGGCTGTAACCGCTCTGGTCATTGCTTCGTAAATATAACGCAACGCGCAAACGTTAAAGAAACTACCATGTGTTGAAAGTAGAGGGATTAGCTCTGCTATGAGCTTACCAGCAGCATTAGCACCAGGAACTGTTATTGGGGGTCATTATATTATTGGGACCTTGATCAATCAAGGTGGTTTTGGTGCGGTCTATCGTGGCACTGATACCAGTGAGAACAACCGTCCCTGCGCGATTAAGGAAACCTATGACGTTACACCAGCGGCGCGTCGTCAGGCCTTGATGGAAGCCAGTGTGTTGCTTACTGTGCGTAGCCCTCATTTGCCTGAAGTCTATGATACTCTGGAGGCAAATGGGCGTTTCTATCTCATCATGCAACTGATAGAGGGACAAAATCTGTTGCAACTGTTGCGTTCTCGTGTGCCTAATGGGCAGGTCGGCGTTCGGGTTCCGGGACAACTGAGCAAGAGTCCCTGTAGTGAACAAGAGGTGTTAAGCTGGCTGTTACCATTGATGGATGCATTGCAAGAGCTTCATAGTCGGCGCCCAGCAGTGATGCATCGTGACATCAAACCTGGCAATATTGTATTGACCCCGACTGGCACCGCCGTACTGCTGGATTTTGGTCTTACCAAGCTCTATGATCCCAATTCCAGTACGCAGACATTGGGACGAGCTGTCACCGAGGGTTTTAGCCCGCTTGAACAATACGTTGGCAAAACCTCGCCTCAATCAGATATCTACTCCATGGCGGCTACCATGTACATTTTGCTTACAAACCGGCTCCCTCCTGCTGCGACCAGCCGCGGTGTACGTGATGAACTTGTCGCACCGCGTCTGCTTGATCCCTCCTTATCACCAAAGCTGGAATGGGTATTGCTGAAAGCATTGGCTTTGCATGCCGATCAGCGTTTCACCAGCATAGGAGAAATGGCCAGAATATTACGTGAGCCTACCTTTAACGATTATGACGAGCCGACTGTATCTGTTCCATATAATCCACCGTCCCCGATAGTAGCTGGCAATAGTGGCGCTGCATCTACGCCCTATAACGATCCCACCATTGCAGTCCCCTACAATCCAGCAGCGACATTTCAGGGATCAGGAAATGCACCATCAACAGTGCAGGCTCCATTGCATATCAAACCCAATCCCAGTCCTATCAGTGCTTCCTATCCCTTTCTTCCCGGGACGGTTGGACAAGCAGGAGCATATTCACCCATTTCTCCGCAACAATCTTCTGGCTATACCCCTGGAGGAGCAGGTCAGCAGCAAATGGGTTATCCCGGAATGAGTGGTCCACAAGGATACGGTGGATATTCCGCTCCTCAGACTCCTGTTCCGGGATATGGCATATCTCAACCCGTTCTCCCTTTGACTCCAGCCCAGCAAAAAAAGCGAGCGCGTGCTCAGGCGGCTGCCAATCGTCCTTTGCCAGTTCCCGCAGATCAAGGTTGTCTCTGGGGTGTGCTACAGGGATTGGTTGCAGCGGCTCTGGTGCTCTTCTTTAAAGAGCAAGTAGACTTTTATCTGGCGATGATAATTGGATTTCTCTTCTATGTCGGTGCCGGTTTTATGACCTCACGTCGTGGCGGAAGTCCGGTGCGTGGTGCCTGGGCAGGATATTGGACCGGTATCTTTGGCACCATTACATTTTGGATTGTCCTGGGTATTGGCCTGCTGGTGAGTGCTCTGCAGCGTTTCCAGATTCTCACTCGTTACAACACAGGTGTGAATCCTGGTTCCCTCTTCTCGCAAGCCTGGAATACCATCCAACCTCAATGGCCTGCTATACCTGCATTGCTTGCAAATCAGCCGCCCTTCGTCAATTATCTTGTCTTTATGCTCATTGGGTTACTTATCGCCTGGACTGCTGGCGGTATTGGTGGTTTCTGGTCCCGTGCGCAACGTGTGACTCGTCGTTAAAGGCTGCTACCCGGATACCTCTATCAAACACTTTGTATGCTCGACTTTGTACAATTTTGAAAACGTGAGCTCGAAAATGCGTCGCACTCGCCCTTTTTCTCAGGCTCAAAAGCCTAAAAACGTACAAAGTCGAGGTATGAGAGTGTCAGCCTCCCAGTACCATTGGGATCTTGCTGCTCACTTGCTGGCAGGCGCCGACGCGCCTGCACCCTTTTTAGTGTATGTTGCTGTAAATGTACATAGCACATTTACAGCAACATACACTAAAAAGTGGTTTGAGCACCGTAGGTGCGAAAACTCATGCACACATTAGCTACAGCTTCAGATATAGTAGAAGCGGCTACGTGGAAGTGTTATACTTGAGGGACAGCTCTCCTCGCGTGAAGACTGCAATCCTCAATTTGGTGAAGGAAGGTAGGCTATACTATTGGCGACTCAAGAATCAACCACACAGACTGCTGCGACAACGGAGCATGCACCTGCGGCTATCTTGTCTGTTGAAGATATTGCACGTATTTTGAGTGTTGAATTAAAGCTTGGCCGTGGGCAAATTGTCCGTACGATAGTTTTGATCGATGAAGGCAATACGACGCCTTTTATTGCTCGTTATCGGAAAGAGGTAACCGAGAGCCTGGATGAGGTTCAGATTCAAGCTATTGCTGATCGGGCCCTGGCATTGCGTGCGTTGTTTGAACGCAAACAGGATGTACATAGGCTGATTGAGGCACAGGGCAAGTTGACGCTGGAACTAGCGAGCGCTCTTGAAGCGGCAAAGACATTGCAAGATGTAGAGGATCTTTATTTACCCTATCGCCCGAAACGGAAGACGCGTGCGAGTGTTGCCCGTGAAAAAGGCTTAACCCCTCTGGCAGAATTGATCATCCAGCAGCCTGCAACGGTTGGTGATAGAGAGTCCTTGTTAGAGCAGCATGCCCAACCATTTTTGAACGCTGATAAGGGTGTTGAAAGCAGCCAGGAGGCGTATGCTGGTGCCTGTGATATCGTAGCAGAGATGATTGTCGAGGATGCAGCGGTTCGTAAAAATGTACGCACCACTTTTTTTCAGCGATCGGCGTTAGGTTCACGCGTAGTAGCCGATGCAGAGAAGGTCGCCGAAAAAGATCCCACGGGTGTCTATCGCCTGTACTATGAGTTTGATGAAAATGTAACCAGTTTGGTGCCACATCGTGTTCTGGCGCTGAATCGTGGTGAGCGCGAGGGAGTATTACGCGTCAATATCTCTCTGCCATATGAGCAGGTACAGCGCGATATCACCACCCACTATCCTGTGAAGGCGACCTCCCCTTTTGCTTCATTGCTTGTCGATGCCATGGAGGATGGCTATAAACGCCTGTTGGCACCTGCTATTGAGCGTGAGGCGCGTCTGGAGTTGACGACGAAAGCCGAGGAACATGCGATCAACGTTTTTGCGACCAACCTGCGCAATCTGTTGCTCCAGCCGCCTTTACGCGGCAAAAAGGTCCTGGGGATTGATCCTGGCTTTCGCACCGGCTGTAAACTGACGGTGGTGGACGAAAATGGAAAATACATTACATCAGATACCATGTATTTATATCAGGCTGATAAGGCGCGCCAGCAGTTGCGACAAATGCTGGCTGATTATGAGATTAGCGTGATTGCGATTGGCAATGGGACAGCCTCACGCGAAACTGAGCAACTGGTCGCGGATTTGCTGCGCGAACTTGGTGAACAGCATCCAGGACAGGAAGCGCCCGGTTATATGATTGTGAATGAGGCGGGTGCTTCAGTTTATTCAGCCTCAGAGGCAGCGCGTGAAGAGTTTCCCACGCTGGATGCGACGCAGCGTGGCACGATTTCAATTGCACGCCGGTTACAAGATCCATTGGCAGAACTGGTCAAGATTGATCCTAAAGCGGTAGGGGTTGGCTTGTATCAGCATGATGTGGATCAAAAAGCGCTGGCGGCAATGCTGGATCGGGTGGTGGAATCGTGCGTAAATTTTGCTGGCGTTGAGGTCAATTCAGCTTCAGCAGCGCTGCTCAAGCGGGTTTCCGGTATTAATAGCAGGGTGGCTAATGCGATTGTGAAGTATCGCGAAGCTCATGGGCCTTTTAAAGCGCGTAAGGATTTGCTGAAAGTGTCTGGCCTGGGACCTGCGACCTTTGTACAGGCGGCGGGCTTCTTAAAGATCGCCAATGGCGTAGAGCCACTCGATAATACGTTTATCCATCCTGAGAGCTATGATGCGGCGCGTAAACTGCTGGAACTGTTGCCTGCTGGTGATGATAAGCAGGTGAAATCTGCCGAACGTGTGGTGCAATTTCGACAAATGATCAAATTGCAACAGAGTCTGGGACGTTCGCAGCGCAATCGTAGCCAGGGCAATACTGATGGGGGTGAGAATGCTACCTGGATGGAGATTGCCAGGAACGTTGGTGTTGGTTTGCCAACCCTCAATGATATCCTGGAAAACCTTGAGAAGCCAGGATTAGACCCACGCGACGCCTTGCCTCCCCCTATCCTGCGCCATGATGTGTTGAAAATGGAAGATCTGCAGCCAGGTATGGTGTTACAGGGGACAGTACGCAATGTGGTCGATTTCGGTGCTTTTGTAGATATTGGTGTTAAGCATGATGGACTGGTGCATGTCTCAGAGATGGCTGATCGCTTTGTACGAGATCCTTTAACCATCGTCGCAGTGGGACAGGTGGTCCGGGTTCAAGTGTTGGATATTGATATCAAACGTAATCGTATCCAGTTGAGTATGCGTAACATAAAGGCCTAGCAGTTATGTGTGAGAGGGATGTGTAATGGCACAACGAAGCTATGAGTTTGAGCGTTATTTAAATGTACGTACAGCCTTTGGTCCGAGTTTTGCTCCCGATGGCAAGCGTCTTAGTTTTCTAACCAATATCACCGGTGTGGCTGAGGTTTGGAGCGTTCCCTTTGATCCACAACAACTGACTCCAGCATGGCCGGAACAGTTAACATTTCGGGGAGAGCGTGTGGCGGGCGCAATTTATTCTCCTGTCGCTGATATGTTATTAGTGATTGGGGATCTGGGCGGCAATGAATCAATGCAATTTTTCTTGCTGAATGCCGATGGTTCAGAATGGACGGCTCTCACAGATCGCCTGGATGTAATGCACATCTTTGGTGGTTGGTCGCCTGATGGAACGCGTATTGCGTATAGTAGCAATGCTCGTGATCCTCACTACTTTGATGTCTATGAGCATGATATCGCTACTGGTGAAGTGCGCCGGGTCTTACAGCAGGATGGCACAAATTATACCGTGGGATATTCTCCTGATGGTCAACAGATCCTGGTTACTCGCCGTATTTCTAACACACGCGCCCAACTCTTACTCGTTGATTTGCCTACTGGACAAATTCGAGCTTTGACTCCTGATCCTACAGTGGGAGAACGTGGTGCTGAATATTCCAATGCCGCATGGGCAGCAGATGGGCAAGGACTCTATGTATTAAGCAATAGGGATCGTCAATTCCGTGCGCTGGCCTATTTGGACCTGGCTACGCTTGAATTGCGTTATCTAATGGAGGTGAACTGGGATGCTGAGCATTTAGCACTTACCACCGATGGTTCCTTCCTGGCGCTATCTACGAATGAAGATGGCTATTCCAAATTAGAACTTTTCGATGTCTCCCAGGGTTGGGAGCAGCGCCAGTTACTTAATGGGCTAGGCTTACCTGCTGGTGTAATCTACGATCTCTGCTGGTCTCAGGATGGTGTTCGTCTGGCCCTCTCCTACACAGCCCCCGATGATGCAATGGATATTTATGTCTGGGATCGCCTTGCAGGTGTGATCACGCGTGCGACACAGAGTGCACGAGGGGGCATTCCTCGCTCCGCATTTGTTCATCCGCAATTGGTCCGCTATCCTACCTTCGATGGGCGAGAGATTCCCGCTTTTTTGTATCTGCCCCAGCAGGCACAACAGAATATCCCGGTGGTTATTAATGTCCACGGTGGACCCGAGGGACAATCACGTCCTTTGTTTGATCCCGTGACACAGTATTTTGTCTCTCTTGGCTATGCAGTCCTGGCACCCAATGTGCGTGGTAGTGTTGGGTATGGTTATGACTATCAGAGTCTGGACGATGTTCGTTTACGTATGGATTCGGTGGCTGACTTGCGAGCTGCAGCTTTATGGTTGCGTGAACGTAGTATTGCTGCAGCTGATAAGATTGTTGTTATGGGGGGTAGCTATGGCGGATTTATGGTACTCTCTGCCATTACCACGTATCCCGATCTCTGGGCGGCGGCTGTAGATATTGTGGGTATTGCAAACTTTGTCTCATTCCTGGAAAATACAGGACCATATCGACGCAAGTTGCGCGAGGCTGAATATGGTAGCCTTGAGCATGACCGCGAGTTTTTGGAACAGATTTCGCCGATACGCTCTGTTGATCAGATTACGGCCCCTTTGTTTGTGGTGCATGGAGCCAACGATCCTCGCGTTCCGGTTGGCGAGGCCGAACAGATTGTTGCAGCCTTACGCGAGCGTCAGGTTCCCGTGGAATATTTACGTTTTGAAGATGAAGGTCATGGATTGATCAAGCGTAGTAATCGCTTGATTGCCTACCCCGCTATCGCACGCTTCTTGCAGCAATATCTGCGGCTTGATCAATAATCCTGCTTGCTCACTGGATAAAAAAACGGAAATGCAGCCTGTCTGATCAAAGGATGGGCTGTTTGAAGTGCTCTCACACAAGCGAAGGTGTTTTTTATATAAATAGTATAATTTGCTTTGCAGTTAATTCTCGCAAAGTCACTTCTTCTCGTTTTTATTATATCATAAACATCCACTTATCGGCAACGTCCTTTTGGACAATGTTTTTTTTGCTTGCTCTTGCTATACTTGCCAACTGATCTGTTTTAAAGAGCAAAAAGGAAAAGGGAGCCGATGATGGGGGAAAACGCATCTTTATCTACTAACCAGGACTCTGGAAGAGAGTCTGTTCCAGAGAAAAGTCAGCAAAGAGAAAGGCTGGCGTCAACTACATCCAGAAACTCTGAGAAGGTGCAGGTACGGACATTTTCTTCATTGCGTCAGCACAATTTTCGCCTTTTCTGGTCTGGTCAATTGCTCTCGCTGATGGGATCTTCAATACAAAGCATTGGGCAAATCTGGCTGGTACTGAACCTGACCCATAGTGGCTGGCAGCTCGGCGTGGTGGGTGCGTTACAAGCTCTGCCTGTGCTACTCTTCACACTTTTTGGAGGCGTCTTTGCCGACCGTTGGTCCAAACGACGCATCTTGCTCCTGACGCAATCCGCAGCCATGGTGCAGGCTTTTTTGTTTTGGCTATTGCTCATAACCAGCAGTGTTCAGCTCTGGCATATCTATGTGCTGGCGCTTCTCCTGGGATTTACCAATAGTCTGGATAGGCCAACGCGCCAGGCGTTTGTCGTTGAACTGGTTGGACGTACGGATCTGACCAATGCAATTGGTCTGAACTCCTCAATCGCAAACCTGGCGCGCATTATGGGTCCTGCACTTGGGGGGCTTATCATAGCTGTTACCGGGATCACCACACTCTTTCTACTCAACGCGCTTAGCTTTCTACCGGTGCTGGTAAGTTTGGCATTGATCAGGCGGCATGAACTACACGCCCAAACGTTTCAGCATCTCAATATCCGGCAAAACGCCTGGCAGAGCCTGCGCGAGGGTATGGCGTATGTATGGAATACGCCTGCTGTCATGCTGGTGATCGTCGTGGTGGGCCTGGGATTGCTCTTTGGCTCGAACTTTGGTGTTGTCCTGCCGCTCTTTGCCACTGATTTATTGCATGTAGGATCAGCAGGCTTTGGCTTGCTCTCAGCCGCGCTCGGCATCGGCTCGTTGCTTTCGGCATTCTGGCTGGCATGGGGCAATCAGCAGCCTACGATGCGTCGCCTGTTGATGAGTATGTTGCTCTTTTGCGTTTTGGAAGTAATCTTTGCAGCCACGCGGATCTATCTTTTGTCATTTGTGCTCATCGCAGGTGTTGGCTTCACGGAAACGGCTTTTGCCGAGCTAGCTTTCACCGTGCTTCAAATGGTCGCTCCAGACCATCTGCGCGGGCGCGTTATAAGCGTGTGTATCGTCTCCTTCGATGGAAGCTTGCCCCTGGGCTATCTGCTGCTTGGCTGGCTCTCAGAACATTATGGACCCTCTCTTGCCCTGTTTATTGGTGCCTTGCTCACTTTACTAATAGTTGGTATTGGGTGGATATGGCGCATATCTGCGGAGAAGAATATGGTGGATTCAACGCACTTTTAAAGAGTCTTAATTTGTATTGTGTGAATTGTTTTGATACACATTGATGCATTTTGCAATGAGAAGAAAGTACCGAGAAACATTCATGCCTCATTGAAAAGCTGTACACTAGAGCTAGTTTTAAAAAGATGGGTATTAGCCTGATCGTTTTTGCCGCAGTGATAGTGGTTTGTACCTTAGCTGTGTGATGATATAACTTTTTAACACACCACCATGCTGGATGCAGCACGCAAACGACCAGTTGGCTATAGAAAGTCTGCTAGACGGAAATTGTTTCAGGCGAGGTAAAGATATGGATGATAAGGCTCGTCGTCGCATCAATGCAATGAACAAGAAGCGGCGCCCTCAACGCACTGTGAGCTCTACTTTACGTATGTGGTGGAAATTTTTGCAGGATTATCGTAGTGCAGTTTTGACGTGTCTCTTGCTGACCATCGGATGCGCCCTGTTATTTGGGATTGCCGTACGTCTTCCTATCCCCTCTGATGATTCTGCTCCGATTAGCGGGATACAGACAGCTGACTATACAACGTTTCTTCATCTGGTGCACGATGGTAATATCGAAGCGGTAGAAATCCAGGGCAACAATGTTTATGGATTGGTAAAGTACTCTACGCAAGTAAAAGCAACTGCATCGACATATAAAAATATCCTGATTTCTCATTCGGCTGCCGATGTAGCAAAATGGCAAAATTTCATCAAGGGAAATGCCACTTTAACATTTAATGCTGATAGCACATCTCCTGACGTGTTTCATTCACTCTATATGCACATGCCCTCGGATGGTCAGAATGCCCTGGTTGCGCAAATCGATGCCTCACATGTGCCAATAGAAGTTATTTCAACACCAAATTCGTTCAGCGGTCTGCCTGCTCTCCTTCATTATTTGCCGCTGATAATTGTCGTGCTGATTTTTATCATCTTCTTGCTGTATTTACGCAAGCAGAATCCGATGAATTCTATGGACGACAGCATTACCCAGATGGGAAAGAGCCGGGCGCGTCGCTTTAAGCGTGTGCAAGAGAGATCAACTTCCCCAACTTCACAGGAGTCTGGGGCTCAAGGTAAGTCTGCTGCTCGAACAGGCATTGCCGTCGCCAGACCAGTCTCTGCTCCCATTGCAACTGTACCGCCGGTCACGTTTGCTGATGTGGCGGGTATTGATGAGGTGCGGAATGAGTTAAGCGAGATTGTCCAATTCTTGCAGAGTCCTGAGAAATTTAATCGCCTGGGTGCCCATATTCCATGTGGTGCCCTGTTAGTTGGCGAGCCAGGTACAGGCAAAACGTTGCTGGCAAAGGCAGTGGCAGGAGAAGCTAAGGTTCCTTTCTTTAGTATGAGTGCCTCAGAATTTGTGGAGATGTATGTTGGTGTTGGTGCCAGCCGTGTCCGCGATCTTTTCCAGCAAGCACGCCTTGCGTCTCCTTGTGTCGTTTTTATTGATGAGATTGATGCCGTAGCTCGGAAGCGTTCAATGCGTGCCTCCAATAATGACGAACGTGATCAGACGCTTAATCAACTGTTAGTTGAGCTGGATGGGTTTGATGCTCGGCAAGCAGTGGTTGTCTTAGCCGCTACGAACCGGGTTGATATTCTGGATCAAGCTGTGTTACGCCCCGGTCGTTTTGATCGTCGCATTACCATATCAGCACCGGATCGTGCTGGTCGTGAGGCTATCCTGCGTGTGCATGCGAAAGAGACGCCTTTAGCCACAGATGTATCGCTTGATCGTTTGGCGCGCCTGACGACTGGCATGACCGGAGCTGACCTGGCAAATCTTGTTAATGAGGCGGCGTTGACGGCCGCTCGCCGCAATCTAGAGTGTCTTGATCATGAATGTTTTGAGGATGCTCTGGCTCGTGTTCAATTGGGGGCGTTACGTCCATTACTTATGAGCGAGGCTGATCGGCGCGTGATTGCTTTCCACGAGGGGGGGCATGCACTTGTTGCATATCACCTGCCCGAAGCTGATACGGTTAATCGGGTGACGATCTTGCCACGCGGTCAAAGTCTGGGGGTTACCCAGTTTACCGCCGAGGTTGATCGCTATAATTATAACCGTGAAGCATTGGTAGCACGTATCGCGGTGGGGCTGGGTGGTCGCATGGCGGAAGAACTTACTTTTGGCGCGAAGCGTATCACGACTGGCGCGGAAAACGATTTTCAAGTTGTGACAGGGCTGGCCCACAAAATGGTGACGCGTTGGGGCATGAGTGAGCGAATTGGAACACTCTATGTCGACTATCGTCCTGAAGAATCCTATGCTCTCAACTTGCGGTGTCTGGACCCTGCTGAATTACCAATTCAGACACAGAGTCTTATCGCTGATGCGCAAGGTAATCTGAGATTTGATGGATCACAGACCGTACCGACTCGTCATTACGTTACGCGCCCCTCAGCAACGCGGTCATCCGGTGGTGCAACAATGAGCGCATTGGTGGATAAGGAAGTGCAGCATATTATTGCCGAAGGCAGTGCAGTGGCACGTGAGATCCTTACCCGGCATAAAGATCAGCTTACATTGCTTGCCGATGCCTTGCTCGAACATGAGCAACTGGATCGCAGTCAATTCGAAGCACTCTTATCACAAGCTTGATAGATTGATAGATTGATAGATTGATAGAGGAGTCCTCCAGAAAATAGTGTGCATCCTTGCATTGAAAATGTGGTTATCCTGCACGTACATTACTGGAGGACATTTTCTTTCTGTTCCTCTTCCTCCTCATATTCCTCCTCAGAAGGATCGGGAGTTTGATCTTTGCGCCCACGGACATATTCGATTAAAGGACCTCCCAGGGCTGTAATTGCCAGTTGCGCATAGGTTACTAGCTCGCGGCGGCTGTTGCGTTGATAAAACGCTTCTACTGCGTCGATCCATTGTTGTGCGACTTGAGGATCATAGTCATACAGAGCGCGCAATTGCCATTTACCGCTGCCTGTCCAACGGCGCTGGGCAGCGAGCAGTGCATCGGTTGCTCCGGTTGCCAGATAACTTGCAAAGACGAAGCTTTCCTCGCGACTGCGTGAAGATGAGAAGTCATCGGCCAGATTCGTTAAATCGTGCCGCCAGCGATCCATTGCATCCTGCTGGAGAGGATCTGGACCGTATTCAAAGACCTGGTTGGCCTCATGCTGGATTTGCTGGGCCAGTCCGTCTGTGTCTTTGAGGATAAGTCCCTTTGCACACATATGTGTTATCACTGGCCGATGGTTTTTCATATCCGATTTGAAAAACTTACGGCATGTTTCATGCGAGTTAAATATGACGTCGATAGTTCGTCCAAACGCTTGCAACGTTTCCTCATAAGGATAGAGCGCTTTTTCATCAATTACGACGATGTCTAGATCGGACGTAGTGGTTTCCTCATTACGAGAGGAACTGCCAGCCAGGATCGCCGCATCACAATTAGGAAAGTTCTGATCAAGAAATGCTCGTGCAGTCTCCACACTATTCATCAGTATCTCCTTGTGCAATCATGATAACTATCAGTAGTATTATGTATCGGAAGAATTGCATAGAAGTTTATGGATAAAGAATTGCCTTGACCAAAATAGCGAGAAAGGTATCATTCTTCTTTCTATAAGAGGTGCAGAGAAGAACGTTAGCTTTCAATTATACCTTTAGATTCTTCTACCTGACTGGCGTCGTTTGGTTGTTGCGGAAAAAAGAGCGAGGGAAGAGAGGCGCATGATCATACGTACGTATTTGTCCGTATGCTCTGAACATAGGCGCTGCCTGATCTGCATTATTCCATTCACTGCATAGAGAGATAGAACAGGTGTCAGGGGATGATACTGGGATCCAGGTATGAAAAAGGAGTGGAATATAAACTGCTTGAATGCTAGAGGCATGGGGCCGAAATTCTGTAAAACGACCCCTATTCATCTCTGGGTGTTGCCAGTTGATGGTCACAGTCATCAACTGTAAGGCTGCTACTCTAGCTATGCATACTCACTGAGTAGTTTAAGACACAAGCCATGAGAGATAAAAACGGACTAAAAACGACAGGTCATCACAATAGCGCTCATATCATCGGGCTTAGAGCGTATTGTCTGGCTGCGGTCTTCATGTGAGCGTTCACGAGCGCTCTCAACCAGAACGCGGGCAGCAGATGATCGTGGATTAGTACGAATTACGTGTTCAATCTCTTCGTCAGTCAAATTATCATGAATGCCATCGGTACATAAAAGGATGCGGTCACCTGGATAAACGCTGATTTTATTGGTATGTATCGTTGGTGGAATAGGGCCACCCAATGCCTGGGTGATACCGCCGCGCAGGCGAAAGTAGTTGTATTCGACATCAGAAAGCTGGTCTGCCCGCATTGCCTGGTCAATACGAAAAGCATGATACTCATTGACAATCTGATTTTCAATCAGCTTGCTGAGTAGTCCATCATCATGAGTCAGACGTTGAATGCGCTCTTCTCCCCGTAAGAGGTAGATACGGCTATCTCCGACATGAGCATAGACCATCGTATAGTCATGGATGTCGGGTTGGCGACAGAAGGCTGCCAGAGCTACTGTGGTTGCCAGATCATCGGTATGTGCTCGAGTGGCACCATTGGTTCGTACCTGTTCATCAGCTTCCAGAATCAAATCTTCCAATACTTTGCAGAGGTCATGTTGGTTACAGTCTTCTAGAAAGGTATAAATTTTTCTTCTATTGCGCTCTTTGGTAAGGATACGTTTCCAGGCACGGCGAGTAGAATGAGAAGCCGTTTGTGATGCAATTTCTGCCGCAGCACTTCCACCAACACCATCGAAGACAGCAAAAAGGCCGCCGAGTTCATCAATAATGATGTTATCTTCATTCCGGGTAGGGTGCCGCTCGTTAGCGATACTGCGACCTGAAGTAGTGAAAGGTGACCGCTGATGAAGATGATAAAGTTTTGTCCGTTTCTTATGTTGTGTATTATGTGGCATCTTCGTCGATTGCTGCCTTTCGAATAAATTGACTAGAGATTTTGCACTGTTTGTCGCTTGATAATTCATGTGTATACCATTTACATTAGAACAGACCGCAAGGTCCAGAAATACCTTTAACGTTGCTTAGCGGTTTATACTTATGTTAACTCGCCCCAATCCAATGTTCTCTGTCATATACATTATTGATGCGATGGATTGCCGTTGCTTGTGAACTCCATCGTCCTGGTCGCATAAACTATTGAGTGCAAGTATAGCAGATCGAAGGATGAAAAGAAAAGGGTCAGGCAATCCTGCGCATCATTGTTTCAATAAAGTAGTTTACATATTCTTAAGAAATTTTCGAATACTAATTTGGTATGGTATTGGTATTGTGGAAAGTCAGTTTCGCGCTGATGCTCAACCACTATGTAACCAGGTAGCCCGATTGCATTTATGATACTCTCTTTCAAAGACGGATGATACAGCCAGGTATTAAGCGCATCGTGATCAAGTTCGATATGATATTGCAGGCCATATGCATATTTACCATAGCGGAAAGCCTGATTCTGAGTATTGTTGTTGGATGCAAGCAGAACGGCTCCTGCGGGTAAATCAAAGGTATCTTCGTGCCAATGAAAGACTTTTTGATATTGTGGCAAGCCTGCGAATAAAGGATCATCTTGCCCCTGCAGCGTTAATGGAATATCAAAAAAGCCAATCTCAGTCATTGTATGAGGATGAACCAGACCCCCCATGGCATCAGCGAGTAATTGGCTGCCCAGGCAGACGCCTAGATAGGGAATTTCCTCCGCTACAATCTGTTGCAGCCAGGCCTCTTCTGGTAAGAGATAGGGGTAGTCACGTTTGGCATAGATGTGTTGTGAACCACCCAGAGCCACGATCCCCGCATATTGTGTTGGATCTGGTAATTTATCTGTTTCTATATTGATGATATCATGCGCGATACCATGTTCATCTAACAAGTTTCCCAGGTAGCCATACGGGTTCAGCCATTCATGCTGTAAGATTAAGATCCTTCCCACGTACGAGTGGTTCCTTTCTCTCTACACGATAATCAATTATTATCTCAACACTATAAATTTTATAGGTAAAATAGATGGTAACGCAAGGCTTGTTTTCTGCCTCGATTAAAGTTAGGAACAAAGCCAGTTGAACCAACCATTTATATACATTACAACATTATCTTGATAGCTCCTGTTCCATCAGGCCTGTATAGACAATAATCAGTAGGAAATTTAGCCTAGTGTGGAATACGCCCTTGTATCGTCATCTCGACCTCCCAGACTTGACCGCCCTCCAGCAGGAGGGGCCAGAGGAAGGTGAAATTACTTCCCTGATGGGTACGTTCAAAGCCTGCTTCTGAGCCGGTTACGGTGTCAATAGAGAAGTGCCAGAGTGTAGCAGGAACGCTGAGCACGAAGCCAATATCCTGTTGTAGCCAACTATTGCCGACGTGGATAGCTTGTGCCTCATGATGTTCTCCCGTGCTATCAAAATATTGTGATTCCTCTTCTTGTCCTTCAATAGTCATGTAAGCCTGAGGATTGTTTCCACCTCCGAGCAAATTGAGATTCCATTCGGTTGCGAAGTTGGTTTGTAACCGTGCCTGCCCCTGGTTTTCAATTCGGTAGCGAACGATCAGTTTTTCCTCTCCCAACGGTATCTGGATAGTCTTGCTCAGATGTACCATTAGAGGATTTAGCGCCCCTGGACGTTTTACTTCGCCTATACGATCAAATAGGACAGTTATATCGCTGGCTCCTTGCGTGACGTGGGCGGCATAAGGTTGATTGGCAAACGTTCCCTGTTCCTCATAGCGCATCTGAGCATAGCTCTCAAGTGGTAGACCCGAGGGAAGGAAATGATCGATGAGACTGCTGCGGCGATAGGGATCGATGACCAGATACTGGTCAAGATCGCTTTCTTTGGTACGTATGGTGCTATGTGGATTGTCTGGTTGGTCAGTATCACTCTGGGGGATGGGCGCATTCGTGATCGCGGTGCGTCGTCGTTCCTGTTCATAGATACGCAACGTCTGATGATAGCTTTCTTGCCGGCGCGTCATTACACAGAGTAAGTTGTGGGCGCTACGCCGTAAATCCCATTCAAAGAGGCTCCCTCCATGCTCAGGATCGAAATAGAGGTTTTGTTGATCGCTCTCAATAAGTAGCTGTTGACGAGTATTGCGCTCAAAATCGGTCAGAGTATAGTGTTGCCAGGATCGGTTACCGTGTGTTAGCATTGCAGCGGCATTCTCTGCCTTGATCAGATGATGATAAATAGCTGAGCGCACATGTGCCATGTAAATGCCACCAAAGAGGCCATGCCAGTATGTATCGTTGGCCTGCGCTTTTAAAAGATGTGTGAGACCGGCTTCATCGTTTGCGCCTGCAGCATAGACGAGGTCGTGGACATGAAGCATCTTTTTATGTTGATTGTTGATTTCAGCGTATCGTACCAGGAAACTGCGCCAGAAGCCGCCACGCATGAATTGAAGAATATCGGGGCGGTGCTCTTTTTCTAGTTGGTGTAAGAGTTGTCCAAACTGATAGGATTTCTTTGGTGGGAGCGCCCACTCGGTCATCTCAATATAGGATGCAGTTGGCAGATAGGCACGTCCGAGGGCGGCATGCTGATTGGCATAGGTCCCTAATGCTATGGTATGGAGCCAGTCGCTATTCTCTTCCAGAGCCGTGAAAAACTGTTCTACCCAGCCGGAACGTTCCTTGGTACCCCAGCAATACGTTTGCGTATCAGGCCAGGCACCAAATTTCTCTCCATC
Organism: Dictyobacter arantiisoli; assembly: GCF_008326305.1. GTDB lineage: Bacteria > Chloroflexota > Ktedonobacteria > Ktedonobacterales > Ktedonobacteraceae > Dictyobacter > Dictyobacter arantiisoli. Next base: position 45,724 of record NZ_BIXY01000013.1, read on the forward strand.
GTCGCCCATCACCACAATACGTTGACCATCCAGCGTCGCTAGCTTGTGCAGAGTTTTGATGGTCTCCTCGGGCGGACGCCAGGGAATTGTATAGCGCAATGCCTGGCTGGTTGCGTACACTTTCACAATCCCTGTCTGGTCTTCTGTGGCATAATAGCCATAGAGGTCGTGATCCTCAAGTCCAACATTTTTGAAGTGGATATCATCGAGAATGGTCCATTGTATGTCTGCCGCACTGAGTGCGCGTGGTAAACTCGGCTCCCAGACGCGCTCAGCCAACCACATACCAGTTGGCTTTTGTCCGAAATGACTCTCGATACGTTCAGATAAGCGTTGGATTTGTGCGAGCTTATCCCCATCGGGAATTGCTGGCAGAATTGGTTCGTAGTAGCCTCCACCCACCATTTCAATCTGTTGGCACGCTACCAGTCGGGCGACCCGCTGTAGAAATTCTGGCTGAGATTCTTCCAACCAATCAATTAATGAGCCCGTATAATGGAGTGAAAGGTGTACACCGGGATGTCGTTCTAGCGCTTCAATCAAAGGGAGATATGAGGATTCGTAAACCTGCTGAAATACCCAGGGAAAATTTCCAACTGGTTGATGATTGTGCAGCAGTAATCCGAGATGGATGCTACGTTGGGTATGCGGCTTTGTTGTCATACTCTTCCAACCTTTATTATTTCAGCCTCAACCATTCAAAGTTTTTTCGTGTACGTGACACGTTATTTTCCAGCGTATAGGCTAGAATCTCTTTATCAAAGGTTTACCGTTCAGGCTTCTCTGATAAATATACCATACACGCTGCTATAAAATGAAATCTATTATGGCAATAGAAGACATTATGAGCTATCGTTTGCGACTGAATAAAAGTCTTCAGGTACATAAATGAATGGTGTATATGCTCTGTGTGCAGGTTTGGATGGTTGCGGAGGCTACCTTCTTGAGCTAATAATTGCTATACTTTTGCAGGTGGGAGCATGCGTTGGTCGCAAGGTTGATTTTTAGTATGAATAAGCATCTTCTGGTACCTGTGTTGTGCGATAATAATAGAAAAAAAGTATCAAAAAAACGTCGATGGATGCATCGAATAGAGTTGCCAGGGTAGAATAATGGGAATACTCAAACTATTGCTTGTCGATGACCATGGTCCGTTGCGTAGAGCGCTTTATGAGGGCCTGGAGGCAACCCGTGCGGTGCAGGTGATAGGGGAAGCGGCGACTGGCCGTGAGGCGGTAGCACGAGCCTTGGAATTAGATATGGATGTTATTCTGATGGATGTGCAGTTGCGCGATCCAGAGGAAGGTCGCCGGGCTTTGAGTGGTGTGGGGGCCGCAGTGGCGATTCGCCGCGAGCGTCCACGTATGCCAGTGGTATTTTATTCGATTCAGGATGATGATGAATATTATCGTGAGTTCCGCGCTTCTGGTATCCTGACCCATTATGCATATGTGCGAAAAAGCAATTATTTATTGCCCAGTATGCTTGTGCCGTTACTACGTGATGCTGTGAGTGGGCGTAGTCTGGTTGATCCCGAAATAGAAGATCGTGTTCAGGAAGTGCGTGATCTGGATGAGCAGTCCCCGCGTGCTCTGCTGGAGCCGAATGAGTTGCGCGTTGTGGAGTTAATGGCGCAAGGGATGACGAATGAGCAAATTGCCGCACGTCTGAGCCTGCACGATAAGCGAGCAGTGAGTCGTACCAATGGACGTATCTATGCTGCCTGGGGCCTGAGCGAGAATGCAGTCGATGATAAGGTTGCACGCGCACGTGCGACGTTGATCTATATGCTAAACCGTATGGTAATGTGGGATGAATCCGGTGTGGCCCTGGTTCAGGATCGTCGCGGCGAATGGATGCCCTTATATAAAGAAGAGTAAAGAAGAGTTGCCCTATGCCTGTCCTGTTTTTTCATACACCGACCTTTTTCTTACAGGTCGTTACCCTGGCGCTTTCAACGTTCAATTTTATTGCTTTTCTCTGGTTGGCCTGTACTGTCTGGCTCAATGGGGACCGACGCAGTATGATTGCGCGGGTTGGTGTGGTTGGTTTGAGCTTGACGGCGCTCTTCTTCTTTCTGCATGCTTTGCTGATGTCTGGTTCGCTGTCAAAGACGACCGGGCCAGTCTCGACAGATTTTCTCTGGCGACTGATCTGGTTTCCAGCCCTGGGTGTACCCTATATCTGGTTCGTAATTGGGCTTCATTATGCCTCATTTCTCAATAATAAATGGCGTCGCCGGCGTCCTTTTTTGTTAATCTGTAGTGCCATCCTGGGTTGCAGTGCCCTATTGATATTATTGTTCAATCAGTCGACTTTTACTTTTAAAGAGACCTTGCTGTTATTGGCCTATAGCAGTGATGTGGATGGATCGATGCATATAGGGCTGTTTTCGCCCTTGATTTTGCTGTCGATCATCTTTTTGCTCTATGTGACCTTTTGTGCCATTGGACCCTGGTTTACGCCAGCGCGCATTGGACGGGTACTGGCAACGCTGTGGCGCTTTTTCCTGCTTCGTAAGCATATGGGATCTTTGCGTAGAGCCCTGGTAGAGGCTTTTTGGAAGGATCAGATTACGGCTGAACAGCTTGAAGAGCCCATGCTATCCTGGCATCTGGCACGCCCCGTGCTCTTACTGGCTGCAGTGTTGATGACATGTCTGACGGCAAGTCTCGGCTTTCTGGGCGTCTGGACGATGGTGAAATGGCTTCATCTCCAAACGATTGATAACATTTCAGCTTTGACTTCATCCGAATTGAACACTATTCCGACCAGTTTGTTGATTTTAGATGTTTATGCCACCGGTTGCGTGGCTGTAATGGTTTTGCTGATTGGATATTCGATTGTGCGTCATGGGATCTTAATTGAACGGCCTCTGGCCCGTCGTGGTTTCTTTGAGCAGTGGCGTGGTATTGTACTGATGGCGACTACCATCTCCTTGTTGGTGGCTCTCTTACTTTTGCTTACACGTAGTTCATTGGGTGGTTTGTTGTTGATTACAGCGATTGCTACCGGCACCTATGCTCTGTTTACCTGGAGTAGCTATACCGCACATGATCGCTATGTTTCGCTCCTGGGTCCTTTCTTACATAACACGAGCATGCGCCACTGGCTTAATACGGATTTGCAGAAGACCGAGCAGAATATGGAAGAACTTTTCTTCCATCTTTGTAAAGAAATTCTCGAAGTGCGTTGTGCCCGCCTGGTGGTATTGTCAGGGCCTTTTCGGAGTAGTTTTGCCTATCGCTGGTCACTGGTTGATCCACCAGAGCGTACTGAGAACATGGATCAGGAGCAGGTGTTGGGTCGTAGCGCGCAGCATCAAAACTTGCGTTCGGATTTCAATGCGTATCGTATTCGTGTGACGATCCAGGGCTTCCCTGTCATCTGTTGGGTGCTCCCAATCTATGATGAATTAGGTCTGGTTGCCAAACTCTATCTTGGACCACGTGAGGACCGAGGTGCGTTTACTAACGAGGATATGGATCTGGCACAGGCCTGTGGACAGCGTATTCTGGATACCTTGCGTGATCATGAGGCGATGCTGGCGGTGGCGGCCTTACTACGACGACGTATTGTTGATGTCAAGTTACTAGGGGCTCAACAGCGCCGTGTCCTGCACGATGAGACATTGCCGATGCTGCATCTGGCACTCCTACGCTTAGAAACAGCCCGTTCTTTACGCACTCCGGAGGATGCTAGCGATGATGTACGAGAAGTCCCTTTTGAGCGGGCTGAGCAGGCATTGGATGAGGCGATTGACTCCATTAGTGCTGCCCATCGTCAGCTCGCATCAATGATGCGTGCCATGTCAACTGGGGCTCCTCATCGTCTGGAGCGTGACGGGATGATAACAGCTATTCATGCTATGTTGGAGCAAGATTTTCAGCAAGCCTTTGATGCGGTGGTGTGGGATGTCTCGGAGAAGACTGCTCAACTTATTGATGATCTGGTGCCGCCAGCTATTGCTGAGATTATCTTTGCGGCTGTACAGGAGGCTTTACGTAATGCTGCCCGACACGCCCGCGGAACTGATATTCATCGTCCCCTGCGTCTCACTGTCTCCGCTTCCTGCGATCCCGATTTACAGGTGCTGGTCGTTGATGACGGTATTGGCATTGTATCTACCAGCAGCGCCACCAGTGGTACAGGTGGTGGTCTGCTGACACATAGTGCTCTCTTAAACATTGCTGGTGGTAACGTTACTGTCAAAACCGCTCCGGGAGCAGGAGTCTGTGTCCGTATCTTTATGCCCATTGTCGCCCTGCGTTAAATGCATCTCGGATAGTGTTTTAAAACGCATTGTATCTTTTTTTCCTGTTGGCTCCTGAAAAAATTCATGTGTGTATCCCCTGGCAGGCAGGTGTGTGCTTTCTTATACTCATCTATGGATAGGTATACACATGGTCTGTTCACTAAATGCTACCTGATGCGTGTCTAATCGGCATCTCTAGCATGAGGTAGCGAAATTATTTCTATCGGAGGGACATTTATCATGATATTAATTACCGGAGCAACCGGTTTTATTGGTCGACAATTGGTTTATCGTCTGGTCGCTCAGGGGGAGCATCCGCGTTGCCTGGTGCGTAACATTCAGCAGGCAAGTGCTATTCTACCAGCGGATAAGGTAGAGCTTGTGCAGGGAGCGACGACCCGGGCTGTCTCTCTGGGAGCAGCTGTAGATGGTGTTGATACAATTGTACATGCCGCTTTTATGACAGCTGATCGTAAGCAATCTGCTGATAACCATTATGAAGCGACCAATGTAGGAGGAACCGCTAACTTGCTGCTAGCTGCGAAAGCGGCAAGTGTGAAGCGTGTGATTGAGATCAGTGGCCTGGGAACGAAACCTGATAGACCCGGTAGTTATATGCAAGGTCGCTATCTTGCAGAGGAAATGTTAGTGGATAGCGGATTGGACTGGACTATCATTCGCCCCTCAGTTCTCTTTGGAAAAGGAGCGCCATTTATTACGGGACTGGTTAATCTGTTGCAAACTTCTCCGGTTGTTCCATTAATTGGTGGTGGGAAAATACTCTTTCAGCCGATTTATGTGGAGGATGTGGTGACGGTAATTATGCAAGTACTGGCTGAGCCTGAGCGCACGAATAAACAAATTTATACCATTGGTGGACCCGACTATTACTCTTTTCGCCAGATATTCGATGTATTATTGCAGGCCACTCATAAGAGGCGTCCCAGGCTCTATGCTCCTCTGCCACTGGTACATATAGGCGCAGCTGTTATGGAGGCTGTCCTTCCCAAACCGCCTTTAACAAAGGCCGCAATGGCTTTGTTCTCATTCGATAATATTACTGATTTGAATAGTGTTGAGCGTGATTTTGGCTTTAAGCCTCAATCCTTAAAGACCTACCTTGAGAAGCAGGGCGTGTAGCGTACAAGAAGTACAAGCAAATTGTTACTATGCTATAATTAGTGGGCATATTCGTTGATTGTTTGACGAATATATCCACAATTCTTTTTGGGCAGCATAGCTGTGCCACGAAGGCTTTTATGGCGATAGGCGTCGCCTCTCTCTATTCATATGATATCGGATAGTCACTTCTATCCAAATGGCCTTAAGGGAGGATTGCGTGGTCTCTGCTGATTTGTCAGGAAAAACTGGTGATGACTTACGCGCTATCAGCGAGGCGGTGATACGCATGTCGCGCCTTATGCACGAGCATGCGCAAAAATTGGAAATCTCGGTAGAAGGACGCTATGCTAATGAGGTCGGTGATCCTCGTATCCGACTTTTGAGCGATGCACTTCAGGTGAGTCGCGTTGCCGATCTAGAACTTGGGCGCATTTATCAAGCCATACAGCGAACGGTAAAGGCCGCTCAAACACTGCCAGATCTTCCTTCTCCTCGGGTGACTTTTGACCGTGAACGTGAAGTTCTTACCACCAGTATTTCGAATCTGAAGCAAGAGCGCAATGAATTAGAGACCCTGTCAGAAATTGCTCGTACCTTGAATTCAACTCTGGAATTTGACAAGGTCCTCTCACTGGTTATGGACTGTGTGATCGATTTTGTGAAAGCTGAACGTGGTGTGTTGATGCTTGTACACCCTGGCACGGGTGAATTGGAATTTTCGATTGCGCGCGATAAAAACGCCAATTCTATTCCCGAAAGTGCCTTTGCGACCGCTCAGATTAGCCGCAATACAATTCGACGGGTAATTCGTACCCGTGAGCCGATGTTGACTGATGATGCTCAGGCTGATGATGCCTTAAAGATTCAAGAAAGCATTATGGCATTTGGCATTCGCTCGATTATGTGTGCGCCATTGATCGTACGCGATAATTGTATTGGTGCTGTCTATGTTGACAGCCGTTTCAACACGCGGCTCTTCCATTCCAAACATCTTGAATTATTGCTGGCATTCTGTAATCAAGCAGCAATTGCCATTGATAATGCGCGTCTCTTTGCTGATCTTAATGCCGCTATCCGCACGGTACGCGAAGATAAGCAGTATATGGATAATATTTTTGGTTCTATCGCCAATGGCGTTGTCACTACGAATGCAGCTGGAATCATCACCACCTTCAATGCGGCTGCCAGCATGATTTTACATGTCCATCCTGATCTGGTGATGGGGAAACACTATCGGGAGGCTTTTACGATGTTGCCGCCTGAAGTGAGCCTGATCAATATGTTATCCAATGCGCAAAACCACCATGAGCATGGAACTCTGGTGAAACAGGCCATTAATTGTCGTATTCCTGGTCGTGAACAAGATGATATTGTGAGCTTGAATTATTATGTCAGTGCCTTACTAGATGTGCAGGGTAGCTATATTGGTATGGCATTAGTGATCGATGATCAGACTGAGCTGAAACGTTCAGAGGCGCGTGCCCGGCAGGTACGTCAAATCTTTGAGCGGTATGTTCATCCCAGCGTCGTAGAGCAGCTTATTCGCGATCCTATGGCGCTCAAGCTGGGCGGGGAAACAAAAGATATTTCCGTCGTCTTTGCCGACATTCGTGGGTATACACGCCTTAGTGAGAGTATGCCACCTGAAGAGGTGATGCATCTGATCAATCGCTATCTTAAAATTATGTGTGAAGCGATCTGGGAAGAATCAGGGACGTTGACGGCTTTTCAGGGAGATGCCTTGATGGCTATTTTCAATGCCCCATTGGCGCAGCCTGACCATGCTTTGCGTGCGGTGCGTGCGGCCTGGAAAATGCGTATGGCTGTGCTGGAATATCAGCGTTCACAGCCTCAGGAAACGCAGGTTTCCTTTGGTATTGGTGTGAATACGGGACCTGCCACCGTCGGCAATGTAGGTGCTCAAGAGCGTTTACAGAACTATACTGCCATTGGGGATGCGGTTAATGTGGCTTCACGGCTACAAAACAATGTGACGGACAATAATATCCTCGTCAATGACTCAACCTTCCAGCAAGTACAATCCTGGGTGCAGACCGGCAAGCAATTTGCCCTTTCTGTGAAGAACAAGAGCTTACCGCTGACGGTTCGTTATCTGATGGGAGTGCGCTGATGATTTTAGTCTTCTCTGATTAGAATGCTAAAGTGTCTTGCGTAACACAAAGCCTTTTTGTTGCAGGCGAATAAAGCCGAACCACTCATAAAGTTGGTGGGCGTGATAGTTATCTTCCTGGGTATTGAGCATGATGCGCGAGACGCGGGCCTGCTCGAAGAAGCGCACAGCTTCCGCCATTAAGCGCACGCCAATCCCTTTATGGGTTGCTGATGGATGTACCGCAATACGGACGAGATAGCCATATTCGTCGTCGAGTGCATTGAATTGATAGCCTACGACCTGTCCATTCAGCTCCACTACCTTAAAATAGGGATGGGTAGCCTCGATATCATGAAAAGAAATAGCATCGTAACGCCAGATTTCTTCAAAGCAGGCCATTTCAATATCGAGTAAAGCAGGAAGATCGCGTGTCAGATCGACTGGTCGTAAGATAACGTTTTGGTTGCCCTGTGATGGACTCTTATAGTCAAACTTATCATATGAGTAGAGAGTTTGATAGGGAATAAAGCTCCGTGCCAGCAGCAAGGTACGCAGCCAATCACTGCTAGAGTCGTTTCCTGAATAGTTGAAGTACTGTACTCCCCTGGCGAGCAGATGACCATAGAGCTCATCCAGAAGGGCCGCGAGAATCGATACATACTCTTTGCTGTTACTCCAACTGACCCCGAAGCCACTAAACCAGGCAAAGGGAGTTTTGATGATTTGTGAAAGCAGAAAGCCATGCAGGGTTGAGCCGTTCCACAGGCCTACAGCAGGATAATGCTTGATGAGCAGTGGTAGCTCACTCAAGGTAAAACGTTGGTAGATATATTCAGATGTACGTAACAGACGTTCAATGGCGGGAATGTCCTCGCTGCTCAATAAACGCACATCTTTCCGATTATTCGCTATGTAACCTCTGCTCATCAAAATACATCCCCTGTAAGATAGATCTCCTACTATTGAACAGGCTGCCTCTAGCACCCGATACTCTGTGTAGTGTATACCTTCACATGCCAGGACGTCAACATGCTGTAGAGGCAACCTGTGCGTCAAATTATGCTTTATCCTGTTCTTGTTGACAAGATGTTATTTCTTCTTGCGCAGGTTCAGCAGGCGTTTTTGTGATGGTTGGTCCTTTGATCTCGCGTCTCAGCTGTTCAATATCGGGCTTTGGACGATTGCGCATACGATAACCCGTGAGATGATGAATACGGCGTAATTCGCCAATCAAGACATCAGTGTTGATCTGATAGGTGATATCGGGGGCAGGCCCATAACTATCTACCGCCTCCTCCCCACCTAAAAGCTGATTGAGGCTGGTAGAGGCACCTGAGGCAACAACGTCCAGATCATAGCCACCTTCCTGGACCATGATCAACCTGCCGTCACATTGTTCATCAGCGATCTTGAGGATAATTTCATTGAGTTTCGCGAAGCCTGCGTTTGAGATACGCATACCTGGTAGTTCCAGCCCTGTATCGCTTTGTGCTTCTTTCCAGTGGGCGTCGTAGCCTGCTGAAACGAGAATTAATTGTGGATGAAAGCGGTCGGCTGCTGGTGCGAGTATCTGGCGGAAGATGGGCTCATAAATTTCAAAGCCTGCACCTGCCGGGAGCGGGACATTGATGGTAGTGCCTTCTGCTGCTCCTGTACCGCGCTCGTGGGCGTGGCCGGTACTTGGGAAAAATGGAGCTCCTTGATGTACTGAGAAGTAGAGAACGCGTGGATCATCATAGAACATTTCCTGGGTACCGTTACCATGATGCACATCATAATCAATGATCAGTACGCGTTCCAGACCATAGTGATCGATGGCGTAGCGAGCAGCGACTGCTACATTATTAAAGATGCAAAAGCCGAAGGCGGCTTCAGCCACGGCATGATGTCCTGGAGGGCGTACCAGACAATAGGCATTTTTAATCTGACCTTTCATCATGGCGTCAATGGCGGTCAGAGGAGCTCCGGCTGCTTTGAGAGCTGCTTCATAGCTTTTGGCTGAAACGTAGGTATCAGTACCAACCTGGACAATTTGTTGAGTCGTGGTGCCAGCGGAGGCGGCTGCGGCTTCCTGGCTGGCGGCCTCAACTTCCTGAATATAGGCGCGGTCATGGACAGTTGCGAGTTCATCGATACTGGCAGCGCGCGGAGCAAGCTGAACAAGTCCTTCCCGTTCGAGCCAGTTCAATGCTTTGATATAACCGATCGACATCTCCATACGCTGTGGACGTTCTGGATGTCCTTTGGGCACAAGATGTTCAAGAAAAATTGGATCATAAACGAGGGCCGTAGTCATTCTTTTACCTTGAGGCAGGTCACCTGTTCGGGGCCTGCGGATGTGCTAGCGTGAGTATCCCCACCCTTAAACAGCGCAGGGATACTATGACAAAAATTTAGGTAGCTACCCGAGAACTTTTTTTACCAGTTCAGGAATATCAAAAATGGTGTCGGCAACAGGAACATTAGCGGCCTGGAGTGCGGCCACTTTTCCCTGCGCGGTCCCTGTATTGCCAGAGATAATCGCGCCAGCATGTCCCATGCGTTTGCCGGCTGGCGCTGTGCGACCAGAGATAAAGGCCACCACCGGCTTGCTCATCGTCTTGATGAACTCCGCGGCATCTTCCTCATCACTCCCGCCGATCTCTCCACACATCACAACCACTTTGGTTTGTGGATCGTTCTCAAATAATTTGAGATAGCCCACAAAGGTTGTGCCGATGATGGGATCACCGCCAATACCAATGCAGGTGGATTGTCCTATGCCGGCGTTGGTCAGCAGTGAGACAACTTCATAGGTCAGCGTGCCAGAGCGTGAGATAAAGCCTACCGGACCGGGATTAAAGATCTGATAAGGGATAATACCGATTTTACCAAAGCCAGGGGTACACATGCCAGGACAGTTGGGGCCGATCAGGGTGGCCCCTTTTTCTTTGACTACCAGCATCGCACGGGTCATATCGATGACGGGAATACCTTCTGTGATGCAGACAATCAATTGGATACCAGCGCTGGCAGCCTCCATAATCGCATCGGCAGCCCCTGCGGGTGGGACAAAAATACAACTGGCCGTGGCGTTGGTTGCTTCACGGGCCTGAAATACGGTATCAAAGACCGGCACGCCCTCAACGGTTTGTCCACCTTTCGAAGGAGTCACGCCGCCGACAATCTGAGTACCAGCTGCAATCATATTACGCGTATGATATTGTCCTTCGCGCCCGGTGATACCCTGAACAATGACACGTGTGGTGTTATCTAATAGAATACTCATGATCGTTTACAGTCCTTTTCCCGTACGAGCTATCGCGGCTACAATCTTCTCTGACGCGTCGCGCATATCTTTTCCCCAGTCAAGTCCTGCATCTTTCAGCAAGGCACGTCCCTCTTCTGCTCCTGTACCGGAGAGACGAACAACGATTGGCATTCCTTTGGGTAGTTCTTCCTGAGCCATAATGACGCCGCGCGCTACCTCTTCGCCACGGGTAATACCACCAAAGATATTGACCAGGATGCCTTTGACCTGAGGATCACGAGCCACAAATATCAGCGATTTATACATCACCTCGGCCTTCGCGCCACCGCCAATATCCAGGAAGTTTGCTGGTTTGCCGCCGGAACGAGCGACCATATCCAGCGTCGTCATTACCAGACCCGCGCCATTGCCAATAATTCCCACATCTCCATCGAGCTTTACATAGGTCAGACCAGCCTGTTTGGCCTCAAACTCCAATGGATTAGCCTCTTCCGTTTCTGCCCAGGTTGCATATTCTTTCTGGCGATACAGACCATTATCATCGACGACAATCTTGCCATCGGCAGCCATTACTTTGCCATCAGTCGTATAGGCAAGGGGATTAATCTCAGCCAGACTGGCGTCACTTTCAATAAAGGCTTTGGCTAACGCTACCAGGATAGCAGCAGATTGGCGTAGCACGTGGGATGGGAAACCAGCACGGGATACAATATCCAATGCCTCGAAGGGCCGTAAACCCCAACGCATATCGATGGCCTGGTGAATAATTTTTTCAGGTGTTTTTTCGGCTACCTCTTCAATATCGATACCACCAGCTGTAGAAACCATCACCACGGGAGCCTGTGTCTTGCGGTCAAGCACGATACCCAGATAATATTCTTCTTTGATATCAATTTTTGAGGTTACCAGAACCTTTTCGACGGTCAAGCCTTTAATATCCATGCCAATGACGCGTGTGGCAGCTTCACGGGCCTGCTCGGGCGTATCTCCAAATTGGATACCACCTGCTTTTCCGCGTCCACCCACATAGACCTGCGCCTTAATGACAACGGGCTCACCCAGTTCCTGTGCTATGGCTTCAGCCTCTTCAGGGGTATATGCCACCTTTCCTGGTTGGACTGGAATGCCATACTTTGCCAGAATATTCTTGGCCTGGTATTCATGGATTTTCAAAATAGTTCTCCTTGTGATACATGTCGTACATCCTTGTACGCCTCACTATTATAAAGAACCGGTGCAACACACCACTCTTTTGGCATGGGAATGTTTTGATGCGTCGACCGCTGTCATTATATGACTCGGTTAATAACCAGTCAATGAAGGGATGCATCTCTTTGATGATGTTGCATGAAAAAAGAAATCTGAAAACACGTTTTGTGATTTCGTAACGGCTTTCAGATTTCTTTTTTGGGATATAAACAAGGACACTAATTGAGACTAGCTACGAATGAAGTTCAGGACCTCATCACGTTTCTGCTCCAGCAATTCCTGGGTTTTGGCCTCGGCGTTCAGGCGCAGCAGTGGCTCGGTGTTGGATGAGCGTACATTAAACCACCAGTCGCCATAGTCGAAGGTCAGACCGTCCAGATCATCCACTGATTTCGCGGTCTTCCCGAAGTGCTCCTGTAGCGATTTTAGCTTGCTCTGTGCGTCGCTGACCGTGCTATTAATCTCTCCACTACGTACCCAGTGATCGAGTGGCTTGATAATCTCGGAGAGAGGCTTGTCTTCAATTGAGACCAGTTCCAGCAAGATCAGCAGAGCGATCAGACCAGAGTCGGCGAACCAGTTGTCACGGAAATAGAAGTGACCGGAATGTTCACCACCGAAGATGCCATTGGCCTTGCGCATATCGGCTTTGATAAAGGAGTGACCGACGCGGGTACGCAGCCCTTTACCGCCTAATTCCTCGATCAATTCTGGTACGCTCTTAGAAACGATTAGGTTGTAGAGAATAGTTGAGCCTGGCTGTTTGCGGAGGAGGCTGTTTGCAACCATTGCCGTAACCATTGAGCCATCGACCAGATCTCCATGCTCATCAACCGGGAACATACGATCAGCATCGCCATCAAAGGCTGCTCCCAGGTCTGCTCCTACTTCACGCACTTTCTTCTGCACATCAACCATATTCTCTGGTTCAATCGGGCTGGCGGGATGATGGGGGAAGGTGCCATCCAGTTCAAAGTAGAGGGGCACCAATTCGCAGGGCAGGTGTTTGAAGACACGTGGCATGATCAAGCCAGCCATACCGTTGCCTGCATCTACCACAACCTTCAAGGGTTTAATCTTTGTGACATCGATAAAGGAAAGGGCATGCTGGACATAATCATCGATCACATCTTGCTGCGTGACCGTCCCTTTTTTGGCGGGCTCGGTAATGTTTCCACTGACCGCCAGATCCCGAATATCTCCCAGACCCGTATCCAGGCTGATTGGACGAGCTTCGGCACGGCAGAATTTGATACCGTTATATTTTCCGGGATTGTGTGAAGCAGTCACCATGGCTCCCGCAGGATACGAGAATTTGCCAACCGCGAAATAAAGGCCGTCCGTAGTAATCTGACCCAGTTCGATTACATTGACACCCTGGTCGCTGATACCTTTGATCAAGGATGCTGCAATCTGAGGGGAAGAGACACGCATATCGCGACCAACCGCAATCTCAGGTACATTGAGGTACTGAGCAGCGGCGCGCCCGATGAGATAAGCCGTCTCTTCATTCAACGTTTCTCCATAAACCCCACGTACATCATACGCTTTGAAGATAGAGGGATCAACTGTGGCATGAGAAGTACTCATGATTATGTGTGATTCTTCGCTGACTCTCTGTGGAATACACAGAGATGGGCGAAGAGTCATCTCCTTTCTTGACAGAACGCTATGTGAATGTAGCCAGAAATCCTGTATGGTTCTGAACTAACGCTTCTCACAGAGTAAGTGTTTTCCATATTTCAAGCAGCACCCATAGTTCGCCTGTGCTGCGGGGATCGTATATTTGTCCCACTTCGCTGAAGCCTACCTTTTGGAAGGCCCTGCGCGATGGATGATTTGCCAGCGCCGTCTCCGCGTACACGCGCCGTATGCCTGGCAAGGTGAAGAGATAGCGCACTAGCGTCCGAATCGCCTCTGGTCCATATCCCTGGCCCCATTTGTCTTTATTACCCAGACCCAGGCCGACTTCAACCTGTCCCAGCCGATTATCGACATTGAAATAGGTAATAGTGCCGATAGGGGTGCGTTGTTCATCTTCAATAATAAACCAGAATTGACGTCCATTGCCACGGACATAGTTGCGTTCAAAGGTTGGCAAAAACTCAATCATCGATCTCGAATAAGGACGATGCATATCGTAGCGCCAGACTTCGTCATCGCGCTCCCAGTGAAAGACGGTATTCGCATCCTTCAAGGCGGGGCGGCGCAAATGGATGCGTTCACCCTGTAAGAGCTGTTCCTGACCTGATCCTGTCGTTTTATCGCTTTGTAGCTCTGTCATAACAACCCCAGCGTACTTGCAAAACTCGTTCCTGCGGTCAAGGCTTCGACCCTAAATGCCTCTGCCACTGTCTGCCCAAGGTCCGCGAAAGTAGGGAGCACTCCCAGATTTACCCCTGACCGCACTGGCTCTCCGTAGGCCAGCAGGGGCACACATTCGCGTGTATGATCGGTACCGCGATACGTAGGGTCAACGCCATGATCCGCAGTAAAGAACAATGCATCGTCTGGACGCATACGTTTTTGTACCAGTGGAAGCCATTGATCCACCTCGCGTAAAGCCTGGGCGTAGCCCTGACTATCCCGGCGATGTCCCCACAACATATCAAATTCTACCAGATTCACGAAAAGGAGGCCAGTGAAGTCTTGCTCCAGGAACTTGAGTGTTGAGGCCATGCCTTCACGATTGGTTTCAGTATGATCACATTGGGTGATACTGCGTCCTGCGAAGAGGTCCTCAATCTTGCCCAGGCCAATCACATCTTTGCCTGCTGCCGCTAAGCGATCCAAGAGCGTAATGCCTGTGGGGGCCAGCGAGAAGTCGCGGCGATGTTCTGTGCGTTTGAAGGTGCCGGGCTTGCCAATAAACGGACGGGCAATCACTCGTCCGACCGCATGATTACCGGTAAGCATAGCACGTGCAATCTCACAGATATGATACAACTCAGCGAGCGGGATGATATCCTGGTGAGCAGCGATCTGGAAGACGCTGTCGGCCGATGTGTAGAGAATAGGCGATCCTGTGCGCATATGTTCTTCACCCAGCTCTCTAATGATCTCAGTGCCGGATGAGACCTTGTTCCCAATGACTTTGTGCCCGATCTTTTGCTCAAACTCTGCAACGATAGCGGCGGGGAAGCCATCGGGATAGGTTGGCAGGGCCTTGGAGAGGACTACCCCTGTCATTTCCCAGTGTCCGGTCGTGCTATCTTTGCCTGCCGCGGCCGAGGCCATACGTCCATAGGCACCTGCCACATCTGCCCGTGGGGGGGTCCCCAGGATGGGTGTGATATTGCCAAGTCCAAGACGACCCAGATTGGGGAGTTCCAGGCCACCGATTGCCTGCGCGCAGTGTTCAAGCGAACTGGCTCCTTCATCTCCATATGCTCGTGCATCGGGATTTTCGCCAGCTCCTACGCCATCCAGCACGATAACAATTGCTCGCTTTAGTTGTGTCATATTACTGTATCCTTGTCATTTCCAGTTTGCTAGCGGGGATCAGTGGTGCACCAATCAATGGTAACGCATAGTTATAAAAGGCCTGCGTGACCATAGTTTTATCTGCATTTAAGTAATGGTCTGGTATCAACCGTTGGACGTTCGCGACCGTATCAAGATCAGCCAGTCCAGTGGTGCAATGATAGTCTGGTTCGGTGTGTCGCACCAACGTTATCATCTTATCACTTTCGCCAGCCAGTAGGGCTTGTACACCCATCTTGCCGACGAGATAAGCCTCCTCCTGGTCCGGTTTGGAGATGCTGGTGGATGACATCCGTTGGAGATCCCCTGGTTTGTCGAAGCGGGCGCGGATCTTTAGTTCGCGTTTGACCAGTTCGACAAGATATTGGGCTGCTCCACTGAGCAAAGGATGCTGAAAAGCATCCAGGCCAGCCTGTCCGGCTGTTCCTAATGCCTGTCCTTTATCGTCACGCATCGCTTCGGCTACGACAATAATCACGTAGCCCAGACGTCGATAGATATCCTCAACCTGGGTCAGGAATGTCTGTTCGCGGAAAGGTTGTTCGGGTAAGAGCAAAATATGGGGTGCGTCTGTTTCGCTGCGCTTGCCCAATGCTGCAGATGCTGTGAGCCAACCTGCATCACGTCCCATTGTTTCGATAACCTTCACTGGATAATGCCAGGGAATTGAGAGCGTGTTCAGCGTGGAGTCTTGCGTCGCCTGGGCGATAAAGCGGGCCGCGCTTCCATAACCGGGGCAGTGATCGGTAAACGGCAGGTCGTTATCAATTGTTTTGGGAATACTGAGTATGTAGAGCTCATAATTGGCCTGACGGGCCGCCTGCGCGATTTGATGTGCGGTATCAGCCGAGTCGTTGCCACCAATGTAGAGCAGATAGCGGATGTCATAGCGTTTCAGGATCTCGATGGTGCGCTCCAGATCGTGGGGTTGCAATTTATAACGGCACGAACCCAGGGCGGCGGATGGCGTGTGTACCAGTTGAGGCCAGATAGAGCTCGGCTGCTGGCGTAGATCGATAATATCTTCTTTAAGCAGACCCTCAATGCCGTGATGCATGCCATAGATACCGTTGATGCGTTGACTGGTCAGAGCTGCCTCAACCGCGCCAACCAGGCTGGCATTAATGACCGCGGTGGCACCGCCGGATTGCCCAATGATCAAGTTTCCAGAATGTATAGATGACAAAGTAGTATCCTCTTCGTTTACTAGCTGTCGCAGCTATGATTTACCAACGTTATTATAACAATGCCACTGCTATGCGTCGAGTATTTATGGGAGCTTATCAGGAATTTCAGCATAATCGGCTGTGCGACTGTAAATATACTTCTATGCTCTGGTGCATGAAGCTACTCATCTTTTCATTCATCGAGCATCTTACACATTGGCGATAGTTCTGCCAGGGAGTGAGTTGGTATATGAGACAAAAAATTATCCTTGACTGTGATCCCGGCCATGATGATGCGATTGCTTTATTGTTGGCGGCCCGCCATCCAGCACTGGAACTGCTGGCCGTGACAACTGTAGCCGGGAATCAGTCGGTAGAGAAAACCTCTCTGAATGCGTTAAAGATCTGTTCGCTGGCTCATATTGAGCAGGTCCCTATTTCAAAAGGGATGAATCAGCCCTTGATTCGCCGGGCCAGGCATGCTGCCGATATCCATGGCGACTCTGGTCTGGATGGACCTGCTCTTCCCACGCCTTATCTTTCATTGACTTCCCAACATGCGGTCGATGTGCTGATTGATCTGCTCTTACAATCGGATGGAGATATTATTCTGATACCAACCGGACCCCTGACTAACATCGCTACTGCCATGCGACGCGCACCAGCAATTATCCCTAAAATCAAAGCCATCTCGCTGATGGGGGGGGCGATCAGTGTGGGGAATGTCACGGCCAGCGCGGAGTTTAATATCTGGGCTGATCCTGAGGCGGCAGCGCTTGTCTTCGCGTGTGGTCGACCAATCACAATGGTTCCCTTAGAGGTGACCCATCAGGCATTGGCAACGGAAGCAATCATGCAGCGTTTACAGGCTATGCATCAAGCGGTGCCAGATTTTGTCATAGATCTCATGCGCTACTTTGGTGAATCCTATCGGCAGGTTTTTGGCTTTGCTGCTCCTCCCCTGCACGATCCTTGCGCTGTTGCAGCGGTTATTGATCCTGATATCATAGTTTCTAAAGATATGCATGTAGATATTGAAACGCGTGGAGAGTGGACAGAAGGACGTACGGTCTGTGATCTCTATGGCAAGACTGGACTGCCTCCAAATGTACAGGTAGGCTATGCCTTGCACGTTGAACGTTTCTGGGATCTCTTGCTGGAGACGTTGGCACTTTATGCCTGAATGGAAACGCTGTTTGCGGTTAATATTTGTAGGATAGAGAGGCCCCAACCATGAGAGGAAGGGGCTGCCATTGCGACTCCAGGATGCAAAAGACAAGATCTTATTTAAATTTGATAATCCATTTCCCAGGGATCTTTGCCATTCCAGCCTTGCGTGAGTTCCTGGTGCTTTTCGAGCGTTTCACCGCCTTTGACGAGAAGTTCCGCTGGTTTGGAGACGACAACCGAGTTGGGGGGCACTGATTCCAGTACGAGCGTCATGCCACCGATTTTGCTGCCTTTGCCAATGGTGATAGGACCGAGGATAGCAGCTCCCACCCCAATCGTGACATCATCTTCAATGGTTGGATGGCGTTTGGGCTTGCGGAATGGGCTGGGTCGCCACCAACCTGTTGCTCCCAGCGTAACCTGATGGTAAAGCATGACGTTATCACCGATAACTGCCGTTTCGCCGATCACGACACCTGCTCCGTGGTCAATAAAGAAGCGTTTCCCAATTTGAGCTCCGGGATGAATTTCGATACCGCCCGTAAGCACACGTGCAAACTGTGATATCAGACGTGGGATAAAGGGAATGTGCGCTTTATAGAGTGCATGTGCCCCACGGTGGAACAGGATCGCCCAGAGTCCTTGATAAAGCAAGGCTTCAATGATGTTCTTACATGCCGGATCTTTTTCAAAGATAACATCGATATCGTCAGACCAGCGTGTTCTCTTGCGTGGCGTTTTCTCTGGAACGGGAATGAAGATGCCTGGTGGAAGTTCAGGCAACGATGAAATCTCCTCACCACCATCTATCATGGTCGGGCTTTGCTCGTTTTCTTGTGCATCCAGAGGAGTGCCTGTTTCCTGTGATGCACCATTAGGTCCCTGTGACATACCTGTTCGTGTCCTTTTCTCTCGATGACAATATCTGTCTAGGTCTTCTCTTTGGAGTGTAGGACAGGGATTTCTG
This sequence comes from Dictyobacter arantiisoli, assembly GCF_008326305.1. Taxonomy (GTDB): domain Bacteria; phylum Chloroflexota; class Ktedonobacteria; order Ktedonobacterales; family Ktedonobacteraceae; genus Dictyobacter; species Dictyobacter arantiisoli. Next base: position 64,459 of record NZ_BIXY01000013.1, read on the forward strand.
CTTGTCAAGTCTGTTTAGTTCTCCATTTCAGCATCCAAAAATGGAAACTCAACGAATTTTTCGAATTTTGAGAAAAATTGCTTGATAAGCTATTGACAATTCGCAAGCACTCCGGTATACTGTCGAAGTGCTAAGAAATGAGCACACAAAACGTGGTGACCGTAGCTCAATAGGCGGAGCTCTGGATTGTGGCTCCAGTGGTTGTGGGTTCGAGCCCCATCGGTCACCCCACTAAAAACGCGCTGTATCCCTTAAAAGATACAGCGCGTTTTTTTATGTGTCTCTAGTATGTCTGCACCATATAAAAATAAAAAAGGCTGTGTTTATCAAGTTGATAAACATAGCCTGAAGAACATGATGTGTTTGATTCCCATGCTCTCCACGATCTCTGTGCATGAGTTTTCGCACCTGCGGTGCTCAAAACAGTTTTTAGTGTGTGGTGCAGGAAAGGTGCACAGCACCTTTCCTGCACCACACACTAAAAAGGGCGCAGGCGCACAAGCGCCTGCCAGTCAGGGAGCAGCAAGATCCCGATGATACTGAGAGTCTGACACATTCTGAGCAAATACAGCCCTCCCATCCCCATGCACAAAATTATAGTATGTGATACAGGAAATGTTCTTTGAACATTTCCTGTATCACATACTATAATTTGTTGAGCACCTTGCGTGCGAAAACTCATGTGCAAGAACAGATATTTTTCTCTACAGGACGATTGATCAATTTTCTTGACAAAGAGCTTTTGGGAACTTATGATTGTTTAACGATAATTATCCCATTAAAAGAAACACACAGCGCAACCCCTTTTATAAAGCCTGTGTCTTTTCTATCTACCCCAGATTTATTTCCGTCACCTTTTGCGTTTGGAGAAAAACATATGTTCGAACCGTTACGTTTCAATAAGCTCCTCAAAGCTATTCCGGGCTTAGACCATCTACAACTCACACCCAGGGCTGCGCATCACGCGAAATCTCCTATCTATGCCCATATCAGAGAAGAAGTTGATGTTGAAAAGGTCAAGCGTACAGCGCATGGCGCGCAGGAGACGCATATACATGAGGATATCAAAAAAGATATCAAAGTGACGCCAGCGCGTGGTCAGCATGCTACTGAAGTGCAAAAGAACGTCAGTAAAGATATCAAGATTAAGCAAGTGCAACAGGTCAATGGAAAAACTATTCATACCTCAGAAACACTAACCCATGTGCAAACGCAGACTTCTGAGACGTTAGCGCATGTTCATGCGACCTCGTTTGCCGTTGCCTCAATCGAGATGACCCCACCGCATCCACCACGTGAAGATACCCCGATCTATCTGCAAACGCATCGCCATCTGGTCTATAAATTGGATACGCCCTGTGCTATTTGTGGTGTACGCCAGAGCACCCTGCATGATTCCACAGAGAACCCGTTTGGTGCTCAGGACATAGAAACCCATCATTATCCCATTGAGCGCAGTTTACTCAACGCCTGTGATCCCAAAAAAATTCATCTGATGTTTCCCCAGGTAAAAGATCACCAGACATTAGAAGACTTTATTGATTCAGAAGCAAACATCATGGTGCTTTGTGATATCCATCATCGCCATCCCCACTATGGAATTCATCATTTGCTGGCGCAGGACTTCTTTATCCAACCTTATCTGTTTGGTGGTTATCAGGTTGTGGCGGATGCAGCAGATGCGGCGAAAGTATTAGCTACCAACGAACGTGTGATCCACACACATAGCGCCCATAATTAACTTCTGGTGCTGACAATGTTGTGTCTATAATCAATGGCAACAAATTCGAGTCGTCTATCGTCACTACTTTATGACTGTGGGTGTTATCCATCATGATTGCTGTGGTTTTAGGAAGTTTCACTGGATACGGGCTGACCCACAGTCATTATTCTCTTTTGCTGCAGCATATGCTCGCATAAAATAAGGGAACAAGGTCACGTTTCTGCTACGGCTGAGTAGATTATTACTATTACCTCAGCACTCTTTTTTTATAGAAGAGATGCCAGAGAAGCTGAGTTTTTAATCGATAAACTTATCGATTAGAGCCCTGAACAGGCATGCACAAGATGATATATTAAGACTTTGTCAGACCTATGCGGAGGCTGCTTTAATAGGAGTTTCCCGCATCCAGGTTTATTAAAAAAACTCCTTACCCTTACTTGGATCCCCTCCAAAGTTTCACCACCCTCATTGCTGCTCGTCGCGAACACAATAAAGACAGATACAAAACTATCCATACCTGGAGATTCACCATTTGCCAATAGAGCTCAACCTATACTTTATTAATCTATTATTAAATTTACTCAATTCACAGAATATACATGCCTTGACATATAAATCAGTATCGGGTACATATGAAGTGGCAAGTAGCCAACTGGAACTTTCCAGTGAGACTTCCTGATAATTGGTGAAAGGAATAACGTAATGGTTAACAGCAATCAAACACAGAGCGCATATCCAGAGTTTCTGTTGAAGGTAGAAGTTGACGAGTTGACCGATCTCGATTTACAGAATGTCTTTGGTGGTTGTGGTGGTGGTGGTGGCTACGGTTGTGGTGGTGGCTACGGTGGTTACGGTGGTTGTGGCTGCGGTGGCTACGGTGGCTACGGTGGTTACGGCGGTTTTGGTTTTGGTGGACGTGGTGGACGTGGACGTGGACGTGGACATCATCGTGGACGTGGACATCATCGTGGTGGACATGGGCACGGGCACGGGCACGGGCACGGGCACGGTCATTAGTTGTGCATGTTGCCATGCAGCTTATAGCATGGCAACCTCAGCTCTTACGTTTTTGCCGGATGTGGATGAGATGATAGCGGTATTGACAACGTAGCGTAAGAGTTTGATTTTCTCTTCAGTGGAGCACATGCAGTTCTCCGGTACTTTTTTTCAGACACTAGAGAGAATGGCAGTGCGCTCCACAGGAAGTTTGCTCCTGGTGGTACTCAGAACAGCGCCTATGGCAGTCACCATCTGTGTAATACAGAGGTACTGCCGGTGGGTGGGAGTGCAGAGAAAATGCAACAAGCACTGAAAGCTCCTTCTTTTATGCGAAGGTGATTGCTTCAGTGCTTGCTTCTGGTTGAAGAAAAAAATGAAGAGTCCGGATAAAATGAAATGCTAGAAACATGCTTGCCGCCATCCATCTGGCAGAGGATCCATACCAGGATACCCTGGTGATGGTTTGCTCTGTAAGAGAAGGTAGGCGCGCAAGACAGCGACTGAAAAAATCAGTCGAGGTAGTCTTGCAAGTGATGTGTTGTACTCAATTGACGAAGTTTGCGGAGCGCTTTAGCCTCAATCTGACGAATACGCTCACGGGTCACATTAAACGTCTTGCCGACTTCTTCCAGAGAATGGCTTTGCCCATCCACGAAGCCGAAGCGAATCTGAATGATCTTGCGCTCACGCTCGGAAAGATTATCCAATACCTTATTAATCTGCTCTTTCAGCAGTTGGCGGTCCGCGCCTTCCGTTGGGGTTGTTGAGGTCTCATCCTCTACATAGTCGCCCAGGTTCTTATCGCTATCCTCACCAATTGGTGTTTCCAGGCTGACAGGTTTCTGGTTGACGTGAATGATCTCCATCACCTTCTCGGGAGAAATGCCCATTTTATCGGCGATCTCCTGCGAGGTTGGTTCGCGACCCAATTCCTGTACCAGGGCACGGCTCACACGGCCCATACGATTGATCGTCTCGGCCAGATGTACTGGAAGGCGGATTGTGCGTGCCTGATTGGCAATGGCACGGCTGACAGCCTGACGAATCCACCAGGTGGCATAGGTGCTAAATTTATAGCCCTTCGTATAGTCGAACTTGTCCACTGCTCCGATCAAGCCAGTATTGCCTTCCTGGATGAGATCTTGTAATGACAAGCCACGACCCGTGTATTTTTTTGCGACACTCACAACCAGACGCAGGTTCGCCTCGATCAGATGGCGGTGTGCCTCTTTTCCACGCTCGATCGTGCGGCGGTCAGGGTGAACATTGAGTTGTCGGGCGCGTTCGCGCTCATTTTTACTTGCTTCAATTGCCTGGGCCAGGCGTACCTCTTCCGCTGCTGTCAGCAGGGGGGCACGTCCGATCTCACGCAAGTACATTGCAACCGAGTCATCAACATCGCTGGTACCCGCAATCAGGATACCATGTTTCTTAAAATGGGCACCCTCTTCAAGCTCTTCATTCTCCTCTTCCTCCTCCAAAAATGCCTCATTCTCTAACATGTGACTGTGAATATCCTCAATTACATCATATGCAGAGTCAGGGTGCACATTCTCCATGCCAAGTGGCAGGGAAGTCTGTGATTGCTCTTTATCTTGTTCTTTCAGCATAGTCGCCATTGGAATCTCCATTATAAGAATAATAACTGCATAAACCCAATGCCTATCAGTGAGTGAAGCGCAGCAAGCAACGCCAATGCGGCATTACTGACTGCACATAAAAAACGTGTAGAAGTGACATTCAAGCCAGATGATCTGGGCAGGCACTCTCAATTTGCTGGTAGTATGAATGTTAGACGACCGACATAGGGAAAACTTAAAGCTTTGTCCCAAAATTCACAGTAGCAAATCAGACATCGTGTAAATAAACGAGCGTAGTTGGGGAAATCCAGGAGTATACTGCCAACAATTGCGCCGATCTCATGCGTAGATGGTGTCGTGTAGTAGCGTACATCTCTTTTACTATCACTCTATCATAACACAATTGGGAGCTTTTCTATTCCCTTGTTCTACCTCTGTTTGATCCCTGACAAGCCCCTGGATATTTTCATATGTTCACTGCTGCAATCAGCAGGACTGTGCCTGGTAAGTGGCCGTTGTCGCCTCGTCCTTGTGCCTCCTGGAAACCTCTCACCCTGGCGCTCCCGCTTGCTGCGCACTACAGTGCGACTAGCATACGCTCAGCCATGATCCAGGCTCATTTCCTGTACACTTTGTGACAGATAGATGTTTCCATCGGAGAAGTGGGCGTCGTGTATCGTGCCATTTCGCAACCACGCTTGCGACAAGCTAAAGCTCATTCCGCCTTGTCTGGGATGGATGCCTCTCACTTTGTTTGTGTGAGCGTACCGTGAACCCGTCTCCATCCCTTGTCGCCAGAGTGTATGCCTGGCCCATCAGTTAGCCATTGAATGAGATACACTTTTGATAAAGTATACCATATCTGCTTGCCTGATCGCGCCATTTCCAAACTTTTCTGTGAGTATTTGGCTATTCCGTGACATTTTTGTGAATGACTTACCCTTTCCACGTTCCTCCCTGCCGACCCGTTTCGCTTGCTTGCCAGAGTTTTTTTGGGGTCGTTGCCTGGCATTCTCTCCACATACCAGTCAGATTTATCCGGGACTTTCTTCGGACTTTCTTCCTGACTGTCGTGTCTTTTTGTCCTTTTCATCATACCATCTCCTCATAATTCTCTCGTGAGGATTTCGTGAAAATAGTGCCAGTAGGGACGCTTCCTATGCTGTATTTTATATTAAATATCCTTGTTCGCTTTTCGCAAGCTATGATGAGTTACTAGTACTATAGAGAGTTTTGTGTCATAAAAGCAGAGGAAATGGTATGCTAAAGAGTGTCATGGTAGATGTTCATTGAAAGCATAATGGGGCTTTCCAAATTCACCAGAAAGGGTGCAGGAGGTGCAGGTGAAAAATCAGCGAACTGGAAAGCCCTGAGATGATGCCTATTTGTTTGCAAATGAGCAGGAATGGAGTAGTATATGAGTCAGCCTCAATCAGATCCTTCGCCACTGCGACGTTTTAGTGCGGATTTACCAGATGCCCGGGGGACACAGGTGAATCGTCTGCATAGCAGGATTGCTACCCAGCCTTTTCGTCCTTTACCATCTCCTACGGGCGCAGCTCCTTATCATGTGGTGCTGGCAGATATTGTGCCGGTGCAAACGATCCAGAGTATCGAGACGGCCAAAAAAATGGTCTTTCATACCATCGGAGATACCGGAGGGGTGAAGCGGCCAGAGGATCAGCAACTGGTGGTCTCGCATATGGAGCAAGATTTTTCGGCACCCGCGCTTGAGGATCACCCGGCCTTCTTTTATCATCTGGGCGATGTGATCTATTACTATGGTGAGGAAAATCAGTATTATGCTCAGTTCTATGAGCCGAATTCTCATTATCCCGCCCCGATCTTTGCCATCCCTGGCAATCATGATGGGGATCTCCAGGATCAGTCTGTGCCGTCATTACAGGCGTTTGTGGAAAACTTTTGTACGAAAGAGCCGCAACTGGCAACCGCATCTGGCGATGCCCCACGGGATACTATGACCCAGCCCAATGTGTACTGGACTCTGGATACACCGCTGGCTACCTTTATCGGTCTCTATACGAATGTACCGGAGGGTGGCGAACTGGATGATACACAGATTGCCTGGTTTCATAGCGAATTACAGCAAGCTCCTACGACCAAAGCATTGATTGTTGCGATGCATCATCCCATTTATTCGGCGGACAGCCATCATTCAGGTAGCCAGTATATGGAAGGTATTCTCGAGGCTGCCATGGATGCTACGGGAAGGATTCCTGATCTGGTGCTGACAGGTCATGTGCATAATTATCAACGCTTCACGCATCAGCACAATGGTAAAACTATCACCTATCTGGTTGTTGGCTCGGGCGGTTACTGGAATTTGCATACCATGCTCAGTGCCATCCGCAATCCTCCCACACCGATCGAATTCCCCTATCCTTTGCCTGATCGTCCTGATGTCAGTTTGCATGCTTTCAGTGATAACCGACATGGGTATCTTAAAATGACCGTTACTCCACAGGCTATCAGCGGTGAATACTATACCGTCCCTCGCTCACAGGAATCCTGGAGCGCGCCGGCAGTATTACTCGAACAATTTTCTATTCCTCTCTCCCTCGGTTGATATTCTGTTTGCAATCCCTCGCCTGGGGATATTCTCATACTATTAAAGGAAGCGGGATGATCAAGGATAGTCGGGATTCAGGTTTGTTCCCCAATTTTCTCTCCTATCCACACTGCCTGAGCGGCAAGTAGGAATAGTCTGGTTTCGATCAATGATCAGAAAACTGATCATTGATCGGTATTAGTAAATATGGATGATCTGGAAAATTTCTCTGGCGCGGAAAATGCGGCTATATTGCCGCCTAAAGTTGCGTTACTCTGTGTTGTTTGCGCTATAATAAGGTGCTATACACTACTGTATGCGATGCGAGTGAAATATAATCTTCCCTGGATATGAAATGCAGCTTTTCGTCTGGCTTGTTGGAAGAAGATTGAGGTAACGAGTGAACAAAATGGCTATCCCTATTCAGAACGCCCTGTCTACCATTGAAAAGGAGGAGCAGGTGCGCATTCTCTATGCCTGCGAGTCTGGTAGCCGCGCCTGGGAGTTTGCCAGCCCCAATAGTGATTACGATGTGCGCTTTTTATATGTACGCCCTCAGAAAGATTATTTGCGTCTGGATGCCTTGCAGGATGTGATTGAGCGCCCGATTGTGGATGATCTGGATATCAATGGTTGGGATATTATGAAGGTGCTCCGCTTATTGCGCAACTCAAATCCTCCCTTGCTAGAGTGGCTCTTTTCTCCTATTGTCTATCTCGAAAATTCGCGTTACATCGAGGAACTGCGCACGCTCGCCCGGCGCTCTTATTCATCGGTTGCGCTCTTCTACCACTATAGTCGTATGGCGTATCGGAGTTATCATCAATATATTGAAGGCAAATCTACTGCCTCGTTGAAGAAATATTTCTATGTGCTGCGTCCAATTGTGGCGTTACTCTTCCTTGAGCAGCATCAGACGCTTCCTGCAACCAGTTTTGTGCGCACATTGGCCGAGGTGGAATTGCCCGCCGAGGTGCGCGAGCATATTCAGCAACTGCTACAGGCCAGGCAAGCTTCTGAGGAGATTGGTACGGGTCCTGTTGATCCTGTTTTGAATAGCTTTATCGATGTGCAGCTTGCTAAATGGAACCGGGCTTCATTTGTGCAGCCTCAGGAGAAAAGCGGTTTTGGTGAGCTTAATACTCTCCTCCTTCATATCCTCAATGAGGATGCAGTCGTGCCTCAAGAAGTCTGATGCAGGGTCTCTCGTGAGGGCCAGCCAGTTGTTATTCAGTTGGATCGGCTAGCTGATGATTTGCAAAATAATCAATCATAAACTGGCGAAAGCAGCTCACAGCCTTCGAGCGATAGCGACTTTCCAACCATGCCAGACCGATAGTCCGTCGACAGATGGGTTTGTCGATACGCAAGATTTGTAATCTCGGGTTGGCCTGACTGCTCAGGCTTTCCCGGCTCATACCGGCGGCGAAGCCCAATCCCAATCCTGCCAGGACCAGTCCCTGGATCACTCCTGGTTCGTTGCCTTCAAAGACAATTTTGGGAGTAAAGCCTGCTTCCTGGCAATAGTAATCGGTAATATCACGCAAGCCATAGCCTGATTTGACGCCCACAAATGGCTCATTCGCAACCTCGCTCAGATCAATGCTGGTGCGTGTGCCCAGCCGGTGCGTCTTAGGTACATACAGGCAAATCTCTTCGGTAATCAAGGAGAGCCAGCCGATGCCGGGATGATTGATGCGGGGCGAGGTGAGGCATAGATCAATCTCGCCGCGCTCAAGCTGATCAATCATGGTTCGGTTGGTATGTTGATAGAGGCGAAAACTGATGTGGGGATGTTGCGTGCAGAACTCACTCAGTATCTTTGCCAGTAAGGTTACATTGACGGTTGAGACAGCGACATGTCCATGCTCCTGATCCAACATATCCTGAATCTGGCGTTTTCCCTCTTCAAGTTCAAAAAATGAGCGCTCGACCTGTTTGAGAAAGATCTTGCCAAAATCGTTGAGCCGGATTTGCCGGCCTCGACGCTCGAAGAGCTGCACCCCCAACTCTTCTTCCAGGCGCGCAATCATCTTACTCAATGAGGGTTGTGCGATGCTTAATTCTTCCGCCGCATGTGTCATATGTTCGTGGCGGGCGACGGTTTGAAAATATTTTAATTGCAGTAGATCCATAATTTTTTTCCTGCTATTTCTCGCTTATAGCTTCCAGGGAATAATGATATAGCAAATTATATATTGGAAATTATAAATATTCAAGCGTATACTAGGCGTATAAAACAGCACTAAACTCTTATCTCTCACTCTTCTTATAGTATTGTTTTCAAACAAGTATCGATGTGACAATGCTGACAAGCCGTTGCATGCGTAGTTTGAACCCCACAAAAAGTACCAATGACACACAGTGGTGAAGGTGATACAGCGTGGTAAAGGATTATATAAAGGATTTCTATGTCTCAAACGAAAAGTACACGGGCTGCTCGGCCCGTAGGCCCGCGTTATAAGTGGGTTGCGCTCTCTAACACGACTCTGGGCGTGTTGATGGCGACCCTGAATGGAAGTATTGTGTTGATTTCGCTGCCTGCGATCTTTAAAGGGGTTGGTGTCAGCCCGCTTGCTCCAGGCGAGTCGAATTATCTGTTGTGGATGTTGATGGGGTATATGATCATTACCGCTACACTGGTTGTGACCTTTGGACGTATCGGTGATATCTTTGGGCGTGTTAAATTTTATAATCTTGGCTTTTTGATTTTTACCATTGGAAGTATTCTCCTCTATTTTACGCCCGGTACCGGGAATACTGCTATCATCTTTATGATTCTTTTCCGCATTGTACAGGCAATTGGCGGTGGTTTCTTGATGGCGAATAGTACCGCTATCCTGACGGATGCCTTTCCGGCCAATCAGCGTGGTATGGCGCTGGGAATCAATCAGATGATTGCGACGCTGGGTTCGATTATCGGTCTGGTTGTGGGCGGTGTCCTTTCGGTGATTGATTATCGCCTGGTCTTCCTGGTGAGCGTGCCGGTCGGTATCTTTGGGACCATCTGGGCTTATCTGATGCTGCGTGAGACGACGCCAACTATGACCAAACGCCCGAGCATCGACTATATCGGAAATATTACCTTCTTTCTGGGTCTGACGATTGCCTTGATCGGCCTGACCTATGGTATTGAGCCGTACGGCACTTCCTCCATGGGGTGGGGAAATCCGTTCGTAATTGGTTCACTGGTGGGTGGGATTTTGCTGCTGGTCCTCTTTGTATGGATCGAACTGCATATTAAAGATCCGATGTTCCAGTTGCATCTGTTTAAGATTCCCGCCTTTACCTATGGCAATATCACAAACTTGCTTGCCAGCCTCTCGCGTGGCGGTTTGCAGTTCATCCTGATTATCTGGCTGCAAGGCGTCTGGCTGCCGCTCCATGGCTACAGCTTTGAGGATACTCCCCTGTGGGCTGGTATCTATATGCTGCCACAGATGCTGGGCTTTGTCGTGATGGGACCCCTCAGCGGCGTGCTGTCAGATCGTTTTGGCGCGCGTTTCTTCTCGATCTTTGGTCTGTTTTTGCAGGCTGTCGGTTTTATATTGCTGACGTTATTGCCGATCAATTTCAGCTATATCTGGTTTGCCCTGACACTGGTTATTATCGGTGTGGGACAGGGAATGTTCTCGTCGCCCAATACCACCGAGGTGATGAATAGTATGCCGCCATCCATGCGTGGAGCTGGCTCTGGCATGCGTAGTACCTTCCAGAATGCTGCTCAGGTGATCAGTATGGGTATGTTCTTTAGCGTGGTGACGGCTGGTCTGGCCTCCTCGCTACCGAGCGCTCTCTTTAACGGTCTCACCCAGGCTGGCTTGCCGGGCAAGATTGCGACCGGGATTGCACAGTTGCCCCCGGTGGCCGCCCTCTTCGCAGCCTTCCTGGGCTACAATCCTATGCAAACCCTCTTGCCCACAGCCGTGCAGAAACTGTTGTCACCTGCCAGCATGAGCAATCTGGCTGGCAAGACCTTTTTCCCTAATCTGATTGCGAGTCCTCTCAGTTCTGGCCTGCACATCGCCTTCTACGTTTCAGCCGCGATGTGTCTGGTTGGCTGTTTCATCTCGATGATCCGTATACGTCCCACGGTCATTGAGGATGAGAGCCTGGTTGAGCAGGTGTCCGAGCCTGTCTTCGATACAGTAGCTTCGGCTGCTGAGTAAGATTCTCGCCCTTTGCTTTCCATTTTCTATGGACAAAAAAGGAGCCGCAGTATTCAATGCTGCGGCTCCTTTTTTGCTCTGTTTGTTGCGACACCACTGTTTAGGGCTCGTCGACTGGCACTTCTCGTTCTGTCGGATCTGGATGTGAGGTCTCTTCGCGCAATATCTCTGGAACCGCCTGCTCGGCATGCCTGCGAGCGCACTCTTGCAGGAGCGACTGTTGGCCGGTCAGCCAATGTTGCAAATCGAGCGCCTCCTGTGGCGTGAGCGTCAGACGGACCCCTTCTCCTGTGATTGCCAGTGCCCCTTCTTGCTCATGTAATTCCACCACATGCTGACCTAAATCGCGTGTACTCACTGCTTCTTCCTTTCTACACATCTGGTACAGGAATAAATAACCATGGAGAGTGAGTATTCAGTTCCCCATGCATCTATCATAACATTTCTTTTGATACGTATATCCGTCCTCATCCGCTACAGGCCCGCTGCGGATCTCATCTCTGCCATAAGATTTACGCAGGCCTTAGCCATTTTGAGCGCCATTGACGCGAAACATCATACAGCGCGAAACATCATATATATCATATATAAAGAACAGAAAATCACCATTAAAAAGATACCTTTTTGGGAGTGATGATGCACTATTATCCATTCATATCGGTAGGAATTGTGCAGTAACTGCTTGTCATAAGCTCACTTTTTTCGTATACTTATGAGGCTATTGGCAGTCTTATACTATAGTACTATACTTATTTCTGCTCTAGTATTTTTATCAATGTTTTGGATAAACTCTCTTTATTGGCGTCATACTTTAGCAGAGGATAGCACTTCTTTTCAATGAAAGGTATCATATGACCGCCTCACTTAGAGCAACCGTTGTAGGTTTAAATGAGTATTCTGATCGACGCACAAAGGATGCCTGGCTAAAATTCGCCCGTGCGGATGCGGAGGCTATTGGTCAACTGCTCGCTTCCTCCAGCGCATTCCAGGTGGAGCGTGTGGATGTGTTGCTGGATGGGCAGGCCAACGAGTTCGCGGTACAGGAGAGCTTGAACTCGACCTTTTTCTCACGTCGACAGATGAGTAATACGGTGGCGCTCTTTTATTTCGCAGGCCATGGGACGCCCCATCCTTTGGATGATCGTATTCTTTTATGTTGTCATGATGTTGATCCTGCTAATCCCAATCATGGTGGCATCCGTCTCAATGATATTTATGATTTGCTACATAGGAGCGGCGCGGACTGCAATATTGCGATTATTGATGCTTGCTTTAGCGGAGATATTATCAATGTACAGGATATGAAGCGCGTTTACCATATTTCGCCGGTAGAGCAGGCGAAGAAGGCTATCGAGACGTTACAGGGGCGTGAGGATAAGACGATTGCTATTTTTGCCGCCTGTCGTTCTTCAGAGGAGGCACGCGAGACGAAAGAGCGCGGGCATGGCATCTATACCGATGAGATTCTTCAGGGCTGGCGCGATGGCCTGGCTGGCGATGAGCAGGGCGTTGTCAGTCTGCTGGGGCTGGCCCACTATCTTTCCCAACGCTTTGCCCGTGATCGCCAGGTCCCGCAGTTTACTATTCGCGGGGCCGGTCAAATCGAGCTACAGCGGGGACAACCTCGTTCCAGCGAGGCAGTGAAAGAAAAGATCGAGCCTCTCAAACCCGGTACTAAATTGACTAATGTGTATGGAGAGATTCACCTGCCAACCTTTATCCCACAACAAGCCGCTCACATTTCGCGCCAGCAGCTGATCATCGGTAGCGTTGCGCTGCTTGTTGCCTTGCTGCTTTGTAGTATTGCCACGGCGACTGTACCCGTATTAGGTGGCTTCTTCTTTGGTGCGTTCGCTCTATGGGGAATCATTGCCCCTATCCTGCTGATTGCTGTTACACGCTGGTCCATTCCTGTCTTTGTGGTGCAACTTGCCCTCCTGGGAGGATATGGCTTTGATCATTTCCAGTGGCGTATCCCGGTTATGAATCCCGCTCTGGCTTTTCTGGCTAGCTTTGAACCTATTTATTGGCTACTCTTACTACTTGAAACTGCTATGATTGTTTTTATGGCTTTCTATCTTTCTACACGCTGAATGCAGCTATGAGGATTCTATAGATTTTAATGAATAAAAAGCAATGGCAGGTAGTACCGTAAGGGTGGGGGATTATAGAAAGATGAAAGATGAAAAATGAAAGATGATTATGTATGAGTGTTGGTGATGGAGAGAGAAAAATTCACACGATTGGGATTGATCTGGGGACTACCTTTTCCGCTGTGGCTATCCTGGATCAAAATGGTCAGGCACAGGCGCTTCCCAACGCGGAAGGAAGTCTGACAACCCCATCGGTGGCGCTCTGGCATGAAGGGACCTTTGTTGTCGGTCAGTCCGCTTTGGATCTGGTACAATCTGCCCCTCTGGAGCAGCGCGAGCCATTGACGGCTTCTCTGGTGCGCGGCGTAAAGCGTATGATCGGACAACCGCCGGATGGTGGTTTGTTGACTGGTGGCTTTCGGACCACGCCTGTCGCGGTTTCGGCGGCGATTCTCGCCAAGCTGGCACGCGATGCATCAACCCAACTTGGCTTTCCCGTTAGCCAGGCAGTGATTACCGTGCCAGCTCATTTTGGGGATGGCGAACGGAGCGCGACAAAGGCTGCTGCAGAGATGGCCGGATTACAGGTCTTGCAGATGATGAATGAGCCAAGTGCCGCTGCGTTGGCCTATAGCCATGGGAAAGCGGTCCAGCCGGGCGTGGCACTGGTCTTCGATCTGGGTGGTGGCACCTTTGATGCTACTGTACTCCAGCACGATGAACAGGGGAATGCGCGGGTACTGGCGACACAGGGGATTGAAGAACTGGGCGGTATTAATTTTACCAATAAGCTGGCAGGCGAGTTGCAGCGTCGCTATGAGAGTCAGACGCAGCAGCGTTATCCCTCCGATCATCTTGCCAGTGATCTGTTAGTCGTCGAGGCTGAGAAGGCCAAATGCCAGTTAAGCGAGCAGAATGAGATTACTGTCGAACTCGCGCCCATTGGCGCTCCTGCTGCCAGTATTATCCTGACGCGTCGCCAGTTTGAGCGCCAGATCAATCTGCATTTGATCCAGTTACAGACAGCAGTAGAGATTGCACTGGAGCGGGCCCGGCTCACGCCTGAAAAGGTTGAGCGCGTGCTGCTCTGTGGCGGCTCATCGCGCATTCCAGCCGTACAAGCGATGCTGGAGGATCTGTTTGGGAAGCCACCTGAGCGTATTTTAGATCTGGATTTGAGTGTCGCCCTTGGGGCGGCTTATCAGGCGGCGAACTGTGAGCGTGTTCAGCAAGGGCAGGAAGCGGGCCTTCAGCTGCTCTCTGGCGGCCTGATCGTGGATTGTGTAAGTTACGCGGTCGGTATCGCGATCCTCAATGCACGCGGTGATCAGCAGGTCAAGCTGATTATGCTGCATGCGGGCGATCCACTCGATACCTGGAGTCCACCCTACGCGGTCCGCCTTGCCAGCGCATCCAGTAATTTTCCACCCATCGCGGTCTATCGCGGTGAAGAGACTCAGCTTGATGCGGCAGATTATTTAGGTGAGACGATTGTTACGCTGCCGCCTGGCTTGAATGCGGGAACCCGTGCCATGATCCAAATGTTGCAGGATCAAAGTGGCCTGATCCATATTCAAATTGTGATGAATGAACAGATTGTACCGGGCGCACTGCAACGTGTACAACACTGATTCGCATGCAAAAAGAGAAAGGATTCCCCGATGCCAAAGGATGAAAATAATACTATTGTTGAGCTGGATGATGAACATAATGTGTTCATTTTAACGGAAGAGCAGTTACATCCCAATCTGATCGGTTTCCATCGCGTACAGGTCGACGCGACTGAGAAATGTCTGATTTATCGCGATGGCCTCTTATTTAAGACACTTGGACCGGGGCCGCATCGCTGGTGGAATGGCTTCCGTCATAAATGGAAAAAGCAACGTATCAATATGCGGGTCGAGATGCTCCCTTTTTCCGTCAAAGGGCGCGTCAAGGGACCTGCTATGCCGCAGGACGTGCCGGGAGCCGCCGCTGTAGATCTGGCCTGCGATGTGACCGCAGCGCTTGATCTGGTTTGTAGGCTGGCCGACATTGATACATTTTTGCAATATCGCAATCCTCTCTCGGTTTTCTCCTCTTCCTTCCAGAATATGGTCGTTGAATTGATTGGGAATCTTCCCTACGACCAGTTGGGCAAGTGGGCCGTTGATCTGCGCACACAAATCTATGATCGCTTAACGCTTCCAGGACGCGATAATGCGGAGCGCCGCGTGGGTATTCGCGTTGAGGAGGTCTTTGTACGCGAGTTTAAGCCCAATACCGCGCATGATCGCAATATGATGGCGAACTATCAATTGGTGGAGCGTGTACGCCGTGAGGTTGCTGAGGCCGAGGCGAAAGAACAGGGTGCGGTCAAGACCGCTGCCTCTCTGCGTGCTCAGGGCGAATTGCTGAATATCGCGCCATCTATTCTGGCCTTGAAGGATACTCCAATTGGTATCGAGTTGCTCAAACATGATGCGAGCCTGCGCAATATGGCCTTCGCGGCGGGCCTCAATCCTGGTGTCAATATCCAACCTATTCGGGACACGACCGGACAACTGACTTCAGGGCAAACCGGCCAGATTGGATATCTAAATCCACCGTCCGCCGATCCTCGGGGCATACCAGCGCCACCTCCGGGAGCTTCAGGACCTCTCTATAATAGCGCCCAGCCTCAGGTCTCTGGACAACTGTATGACAATACGACGCTATCAAACACCTCACCCTTCTCCCCGCCCAGCAGCGGATCGCCATCCGGCGCACCTGCGTCAGGTGGAGAGCCAGTCGAGAGTGCCCGCCGCGCTCGTGAGTTGGAGGCGTTGCAACAGCAGGGATTTATTCCTGTGGGGGTGGGCAAGGTTGAGCCACTGCGCGATCAGAATGGCAATCCAACCACGCGTGAATGGGTCTTGATGGTCCAGTCCCCCCGTGCGGATGGTTTTCCTTTGATTGTTTTTCACTGTCCTGTGCTTTATCCTACCGTCGCACCAACTGTGCAGGTACGTCAGGCCACTGGAAGCCTGACCTGGACGGTACCCAATACTCTCAATAGCTGGCAGGCCGGTCGCCTGCTGGTAGAGATAGCGCAAGAGATCAATAACGATCTGCCGTAGCATGGACCATGTTCGTGGGCCGCTGGGTCGCATGTGAGAAGAGGTGCAATGCAACTACCGCAACCGTATATCCATACTTCGCCACGTATGATTGCTATGGTGGATCGACCGCAAATGGTTCCGCGTGAAGGTCCAATTGCGGATGCCGTCTATGGCTATCATACGCTCTGGGCTGCTGAAGTACCGTTTATTCCTGCCTATGTGCAGACAAACGAAAATACTTTTGAACAGGATACCTCGTTACATATTACACGCGTGCTTGAACGACAGGTGCGCTTTCTCTATGATCTGGCGCAATCGCGCGATAATCATTCGACCTTTGAGATGCGGCTGGTGGCGTGGCCGCAGGAAGGCGGCTATGCGCAGGTCGGTATTGCCTTCATCGGGAAGGTCTTTCATCCCGATGAGCGGATTTCGCGTCAGTTGGCGTTGGGATTATGGGATAAGTTCAGTGCCATCTTTCCTCACGAGGCTCCGCTCTCTTATCCTCTGGTGCCAATCCAGGAGGCGGCTGATCCCAATGGTCTTTCCAGCCATAGTTTCGCGGAATGGTTTGAGCCGCTTCCGCTGACACAGCTCACTGATCTGCGTAGCATCGTTGAATTGCGTAAATATGAGGATTGGCCGACGGTGCGGGGCATCGGTGGGGTCATGTATGCGCGAGACTATATTCCTCATCCTTTTGTGGCGGCCCTGGACTATACTGCTATGGCGCGGCTCTTCGAGACGATGGCGCGTCAACGCGAATTATGCATGGTTGCCATCACGCTTCGTCCACAGCGCCTCAGTGACCAGGAAATCATTGTCCTGCACGAGCTTGCGAGCTGGTATCAGAAATCATCCCAGGGGGAGACGGTCATCAGCGGGCCGCTGGTTGAAGCTATGCGCGAGCTGCAAAGCGATATCTTTGAAGCGTATGTGCGCAGGCGTGCTGACCTGGGCTTGAAGGTCTATGAAAATCTGGTGCGTGAGCAGCGTAGCCTCTTTCTGGTGCGCTTGCAAGTTGTGGGCGCTCCCATTGCACAGGATGATCTGATTGAGGCGCTGGGTTCAGAGGTGATGGCGAATGCTGGCAATGCTTATCCCAGCCGCTGGACGCGTGTTGAGCCAACGGCCCGGGATAGTCGTTGGGCACGCTTTAACCTGCAATGGTTGGAGTTTGTGCGTTGGGGCAACTCGCCCCTGGTCCAACAATATCCACCTCTCCTGCGCTTGCGCCAGCTTGTGACTGTCCAGGAGGCAGCGGGCGCGTTTCGCCTGCCGATTGCTCCCAGCCACGGTGGACTGGCTGGCCTGGATGTACGAGATGAGCCTTTTACCCCGCCGCGCATCCTGACTGCGCCGGGACAGGGCATTCCGCTTGGTCATATCCTGGATCGTGGCACTCCGACCGGGACTACGCTTGCGCTCCCATTTGCCAATTTGCAGCGCCCCACACTGATCCTTGGGGATGCTGACCGCCCGCGTGAGTTGGCTTTGCAGCACATCCTTGTTGGCCTGCTTGCCCGCAATATTCCCTGGATTCTGATCCGTGGGAGCGCTCCATTTGATAGTGATGCCACGCAGGTTCTGGGGGTGCGGCGTATCTCGCTTGATTCCCTGCTGGGAAGCGCAATACTGCCCCTGCATCCTTTCCTACCCCCACCTGGCATTACCTATCCTGCCTTTCTGGATAGTCTGGTCAGGGTGCTGGCGGCATCCTATCGACTGGATGGAGCCGCCAGTATTCTCTTGCGCCGCGCCCTGCACACGACCTATGAGGCGCAGGGATGGACGGCTACCACGCGTGGACAGGTTATTGAACTGGATGCATTGGCGTCCTGTCTGGAAAAGCTTGCTCTCAGTCCGGAAGTCCCAGTCGAGGTTGGTACCCTGCTGCGTACACGCTGCGTCCTGCCCCTGCGCGATCTGGCAATCGTTGCCGCGCCTTTGTTACATGCCAGTGCCACAGCGGCGAGCGACCTGTGGTCAGAAGCTACGGTCGTCGAACTCGGTGAACTGGGAAATGATCTGCATACCCGTGTCTTGCAAGGATGTTTATGGTCCTGGTTGGCGCTGGCGCTGAGTGCCCGGCCTGCCACCGCAGGGGATGGCGTACGTGGCATCATCGCATTGGAGGACGCACATGGACTCTTCGCGCCTATCAGTGACGAGCAACATGCTCATGAGCAGGCGAGCACAGCAATACTCTTGCCGCTCCTGCTCTCATTAGGACGTGCTCATGTGGGAACCCTGCTCAGCGACCGGCGTCCAGATCTCTTCTCCTCTGAGTTGATCAGTAAAGCCGGAGCCACGCTTATCACACAAAGTTTTAGTCTCAGTATGCAAAGATCCGCCGCTGCATTACTGAATTTATCCACGCGTCAGCAAGCGCGGGTAAGCCGCTTAAGCGAGCGCGAAGCCGTCATTTCTCTGTATGGAATGGAAACAGCCCTGATCAATTTATAGATCATGCGCAAAGAGGAGCAGGGAATGACGATCCCATAGGGGCGAATAGATGCGGGATTGTGAAGGGGGGTTGGGTTCCGAGGTCGGGTCCCGGTTCACTTTCCTATATTAGCAGCCAATAGCATGATAGAAGGGATTGTAATGAAGGATATCAGCAGCTTGCAAATTGATGCACGTTGCGTCAAGTGTGGACGGCTTTCAGGTGCGGACGTCACACTCTATGAGATGCGCAACCATTTGTTTATTTGTGCGGACTGTCAGCGGGAGGCGGAACAGCAGGGCAAGCAAATCGCCTGGGCTTCGACTGATACAGCTCCCGCTCCGCTCTCTTCTGCATCACAAGCTCAGACTCAGAGCGCTCAGACCATTGCCGGGCCGCGTCGCACAATCAGTCTCTCCCAGCCTCCGCCATTGCCGCCTGATAGTCTCTTTGCGGTCCTCTCGTTGCCGCTTGATGCGCCCCTCTCCACCATCGAGGCTGCGCTTGAGAAGAGTATGAAAGGTTGGATGCGTGCGCCCCGCTCGCCTGAGAAGACAACGATGCTGGATCGTCTGCAAGAATGGCAGGAACTGATCGAGGATGAAGAGCGCCTGGCTGCATACCGTGAGAGTATGAAGCCACAGCGCAAGGGAAACGCGCTCTCGGTCGGTGGCCGTCTGGTATTGACCACTCAGGAATTTGTGGCTGCCTGTGAGGCCAGTCAGGAGGGATGGGCGGATGGTGAGCGTTATCTGCGCATGGGACAGCTCAAGCATTGGGTGCTCTTCCAGCTTGGTGATGTGGCGCTGGCAACTGATATTGGGAATTATCAGACCTGGAATAAGGTGTCTGACTTCCATGCCTTCAATGAGGCGCTCTATCGGATGGACATGCAGCGCCCCTTCCGGCTCTACAGCGAGACAAAGTGGCAGCCATTAAGTACCCTTCCCAGCGCCAGAGATCCACAGGAGTTAGCCGCGCTGTGCGATCAACACTGGCATCTGGGGGAACGCAATCTCTTTGAAGGAGCCATGGTTTTCTGGCTGGCTGCCTGTCATCAGCTTCCCGATGTGCGCAGCTATTTTATTGAGCACCTGGCACGCTATGATCGCAAGAAAGATCAGCGCGGTGTCGGCCTGGAACTCTTATTGGAACACGCTGTACCGACATTGGAGAAACCCCAACTACGGGTGACCTTTGATGGCGAGGAAGATGGCTATGCGATTAAAAATTGGGATCGTGAGCTGAATCATAAGCTGGTGAACGTGAAAGTAGAGAATTTGACACGTGGTTTTGTCAGCTTCAAGCTGCGCCTGGATGCCAGCCCGCAAGGCGATTGGGTTGAATTGAAACCCGATAATCCCTTATTTGCCCATGGACTTAAAAAAGAGGCATTTCCTGTCCAATCCTTGCTCTCCTTCTGGCAGCTATCCCGGCTTGCGCGTGGCAAAAGCTATCAACGCAAACTGGTCCTCCAGACGCTCGCTGCTAAGAATGAGCTGGTGATTGTACAGGAGTTTCCGGTTACCATACGCACTCAGAGCTACTATCAGGGATTGCGCGGCAAGCTCTGGCTATGGGGATTGCGCGGCAACCTGCCGGGCCTGTTCTGGAATGCCCTCATTGCTCTGCTGCTCAGCTTTACCGTCTTCAAAATTCTGCCCCTCCTGGTTCCTGCCCCCTGGTATAGCACCTGGACAACCCCCTCTGACTTTATTTTTCCTCTACTCCAGATGTCGGTTGTTGAGGCTGTCGCGCCATTACAGTCGCTCGATCTGCTTGCCGTATTGATTTTTAGCGCTGTGATCGCTTTTGCTGGCCTTAGATGTGGTTATGCTAAAGGGCATCGCGACGAAAGTCCACGCAGTAACGCCCGTAGCTATCGGCGTTGGACAGGCTGGCTCTTTTTCTTTTTGATTGTTGGCGTAATCTGGCGCCTGCAATATCCCATTCTTTCCATTTACTTACAGGATAACAATAATCAGACGCTGCTGAATTGCGCGCCCTACCTGATTGGTGATGGTATACTCTGGCTACTCTGTTTTGTAATCATGCAAGTTATCGTTCTTATCCGTTCTCAATTAGAAAAATATTTACGCACGCGTTACGCAATGCTGTTGGATTTGCCAGGGAGGGAATAGGTATGATCAATCATAATACTGTGCAGGCGAGCGAAAGCTATTATGAAGTATTGGGCGTGGCGCAGGACGCCAGCCAGGATACGATCCAGCAAGCTGTGAAATCCTATCGGGAGCAGCTTGAGGCGCGCCTCAATAATCCATTGCAGATGAAAGCCGCCAGACAGACACTTACCAGCACGCTCCCGCTCATCGAGCAGTACTTGCTTGCCGGTGAGGAGGCGCGGGCGGCCTATAATCAGCTGCTGGAAGAGGCGCGTCAGAAAGCGCGGGGTGAGCTTGAAATCGAGGATACAGAGGGGCTGGATGACCAGTTGCCGCAGCCCTTCTTCTTTGATCCTTTTACGGCCTACGATACGGAGATGCCTGCCCTGACGTTGCGTCAGGTCGGCCTGAAGTTGGATGAGGAATGGCCGACTACCCATAAATGGATTATGCATACCACGCGTGATGTGCATGTACTGGTAGGCTATCTGATCTTCGCGGCAGGCCGTAAGCGACTCGCGCAGCAGATCGAACGTCTCATTGAGGCCATCTCTGAGCAGCGTATGAATATCAATGAGGGTATTGAGCGCTGCATCGCTATTCTTAATCCCGCTATTGAGCGTCCAGGTGTCGGAATACAGGGTCCCTTCTTTGACGGCGCGACCTATGTTTTCAACGCAGGTGACTGCCTGCCTGATCAAATTGAATACATTGAATTTACCCTCTATCATGAAGGGCTGCGTGGCTGTGTGTTTGGCACCCTCGCATCCACCACCTCGTGGATTACGCTGAATAATGGCTTGAGTGAGCAACGCTTTGCTTTATTGCCTTCGGGCAGCGATCCCGCGCTGGGAGCATACGAGCAAAAGTGTACCATCGCACTTCATCTCGACAGGCTGGAACCATATGAGAATTATGTCGGGCTGATGCTGCTCAAGATTGAGAATAGCGATCCACCGCGTGAGATTCCACTACAGATTCAGTTCCACCTGCAGGCACGTCCACCACGAGTGCAATTTCAACCAGCGGCACAGACCCTCTGGCTGGGTATCAAGCAACAAGGCGAGACGGCTACTGTCAGCGTACAGGTCGAGAACAAAGGGGATGAGGAACGCGTGCCGCTGACCGCAAGCATCAAGGCTACCAGCGCCATTGGCAGTGTCAAACCCAATCGTTTCCACCATCAAGATACCCTGACTCTCAGCGTCGATACCGCTGACCTGCCGCGCGGCCAACGCTTTGAGGTCAAATTTCCGCTTGACTACAGTTCCATCCCCGGCGCGCGTGGACCAGAGGTGATTACGCTCCAGGGCGCGCTCTATCCCACTTTCTGGCAAAGCCTGCGCGCACAGAGCAAGCTATCAGATCGTTTTTCGCGCGCATTTGGTTGCGCATTCCTGGTTGGGATCGTTTTTGCCCTGCTCAACTCTACGCGCCTGCTTGGTTGGTGGGATTTTTTTGTTGTTGCGCCGCTGGTCTGTCTCTGGTTTGGCTTTCAGATCAGCAATGCCATCACAATCCATCTCAAATGCGCTGGTAATCCTGCGCCAGCCGCCCGGCTTATTCCGTGGTGGTATCGCCTGGGCGTACCGCTTGCTTATGGGTTTATCCTTGCCACCATTTGCTGGTTCGTGCCTGATAGCACTGCTTCAATCATTATTAGCCTCTCAGGTGGCATTCTGATAGGGCTGCTCGGTGGATTTTCGCTCAGTAGCAACATCAGCTTTATCTACAATCAAGGCATATATCATTCCGGGGCTAATTCCGGGACCGAAACTGCTGCGTAGCGTATATGAGAGTCGAAGAAGAGGATAACTGTCCTATGATAACACAGACAACAGATAAACGAGCGGTGATCCTGACCGCGCTTGAGGTTGAGTTTCTGGCGGTACTGGCACATCTCCGCGCTGTGCGTGAAGAGATCCATAAAGGTACGGTTTATACTGTCGGGAGCTTTATTGAAGGTTCCCAGCGCTGGGAGATCTGTCTGGTACAGACTGGCGCGGGCAATAATGCGGCTGCCTTTGAGGCTGAGCGGGCCATTAATTATTTCCAGCCCCAGATTATCCTCTTTGTTGGCGTGGCGGGAGGGATTAAGGATGTCCGGGTCGGTGATGTGGTTGCGGCTACGAAAGTCTATGGCTATGAGTCAGGCAAGTCGCTTTTTCGTTCCTCATTCCGATCGCGACCGGATGTTGGCGAGTCCAGCTATGGTTTGATTCAGCGTGCCAGGGCGGAGGCGCGCAAGAACAACTGGCGTCAGCGTCTACTTTCTTCTACCACCGCAGCTAGCGCGCAGGCACAGGAGAGCGAGCCACCCATCGTTCTTGTTGGAGCGATTGCCGCTGGTGAAAAGGTTTTGGCCTCGGCTGATGCTCAGATCGTCACCTTCCTTAAAAACACCTACAACGATACCCTGGCCGTCGAGATGGAGGGACGCGGCCTCCTCAAAGCGGCCCATGCCAATGAGCCTGTCAAGGCATTGATCATTCGTGGTATCTCAGATTTGTTGGATAATAAGCAGAACAGTGATGCCCAGGGAAGCCAGCCACGTGCCGCCAGTGCCGCCAGCGCCTTCGCCTTTGAGATCCTGGCTCAGTTAGATCCTCCTGTAAATGCTTCAGCCAGCATGGATACAGCCGCGATTTCGGCGACGCAATCAGGCGCGCAAGCACACGTGCAGAGGTCGGCTCCTCCAGCCAGCCAGCAGGATAGCAATCAGGACAACCAGCCGTTGCAATTGGCGGATGTGTATATTTCTGAGGACAATCAGAAGACGCTGCTCGATCTAACATTCTATAACGCTGGAAGTCGTCCTATCCTGCTGACGCGTGTTTTGCTTGACATCCTTGATGTTGGTCCATTCTATCGCGAAGCGGAGGATAGCACACGTTCCTTTCTACCAGCCAGCCAGCAATATGAGGTTGAATTAGCGCCAGATATGCAGGGTCAGCAGCAAACGCTCAAGGTATCTCAACAGCTTCAACCCGGGGAGAGTGATCGCATTCAGCTTAATCTGGGACAATGCAATGATGATCCTGGCCTTGCCTATGTCTGGTATCGTATTAAGCTCACCATACCCTTTCATGGTCAGTCGGGAGTTGTGCTCGCATCCGAGCCGCTCTTGCTCTCCTTTCCGCCTGTCAACCTCAAACACCTCGATGTCTGGGATCAAAGGGATGAGAATTCCGCTGTCAATCTTGCAACCTTACAGCACATGTCTACCCTCACTGCCGAACGTAGTCGCTCAGTAGCTACCACAATCCAGAAATATCAGAGGTAGAATGGCCTGAGCTGAAATCGCTGATCTCCACGGCTTTCTGGCAAATCTTCGAGGGAATTAGGCTTTTGCCTGTCCTCGTAAAGGGCAATACCGTTTCAATACCGAGAATCATGACGAAAAACGTAGGTGCGGCCCGACGTCGCAACGGAGGTCCGCTTGCCCGTTTCTCGTAAGACCATCTCGCCCCAAAGCTCTCTCTAAGAGCCTGTAAAAAAACGAGCCTCGAAAACAAGCTGATCTGGCAGTCAAGCTTTCCAGTCATTCTTCTACTCAGAGCCAAAATGTCCCAGGAGAGATTTCCTCTTTTCTCCACAGATATGTTATACTTCCTTCAGGAGAGAACTTTCAGGTCAAAGGTAATCACCACACCTGCATTCATTACCCTGAGCAGAAGAAGTCTTATGTCTGAGAAGCAAGCTATTTTTCAACACACATCAACGCTCGCCTTTGAAACGTATACGCCCACATCTCCCATTCTTTCGAGCGTGCAGGCAGGATGGGAAGGAATCATTGTACGCACCTACCATGAGCCAATGGTGGTTGAGAGCGTGATTGCTCCTGCCGTTCCTGATGTCTCGCTGGTCATGGTCACTGGAGGGGCAATCCGCCTCGAAAGTCGAGATGTGGGTGGTTCCTGGGAAGCATTGACCCTCGTCGAGGGAGACTGGTTTTTAACCCCCGGAGGAGGGTTGCCCTATGAGTTGCGCTGGAGCAGCCTCTCTTCTCAACCGATCCAGACGCTCCACGTCCATGTGAGTACCGATCTGGTTTCTCGTGCTGCTCTCCAGCTCGCAGATCGCGATCCTGCCCGTGTGGAACTGGTGGAGCGTTCGGGCTTTCAGGACCTTTTGCTTGCTCAAATGGGACTGGCGCTGCGACAGGAATTGCATAGCCCTGCACCTGCGGGAAAACTCTATGCGGAAACTGCCGCCCAGATGCTTGCCGTTCACCTCTTGCGCCATTACCTGGCAACAGACGTTTCCATCAAAGACGTTGAGCCTCGACTCACGAGCCCGCAAATGAAGCGGATTATGGACTATATTCAGGCTCATCTCAACCAGAATCTCTCCCTGGAAGCTCTGGCACAACAGATCGGTTTCAGCGCCTATCACTTTGCACGCCTCTTTCGGCAAACCACAGGAGAAAGCCCACACCAATTTGTACTCTACAAACGCATTGAGGCTGCGCAGCGTCTGCTCAAAGAAACCGATCTCCCCCTTGCTCAGATCGCGTTAGAGGTTGGCTTTCCTCATCAAAGTCATTTTACCCACGCATTTAAACGCCGACTGGGCCTGACTCCGTACAGGTATCGGCAGGAGTCCTCAAACAGCGCACGTTTTCGATAGCGAGAGCAAGAATGCGCAAGAATCCTTCCTGTTCATCCATGTATCATAGCAGTATCAAATAGATGATTGATCTGCGCCACCCGGAACAAGAAAGAGTCAGTGACAGATGACTTTCTCGACGGAGATACTTCATGAACAACGCACCAGGACCCGGAAGATATCGGGCATGCGGTCGTGTTCCTGACTTCTGACGAAGCGAAGTTCATTACAAGTATTGATCTACCCGTCGATGGAGGCTATCTTGTGCTTGGCACGGAACGGGTGGCAACGAATATTCCTTATGAAGAACGATGAATGAAAAGGAGAAGAAGAATGTCAAATCAACAGCAACTCAACCAGAAAGAGCATTATATTCAGGTCGTCAAAGACTTTCAGCGTTTGCTCGAAGAAAAGAATCTCTCTGCCTGGATGGATCTGTGGGCTGATGATGCTATCAACTACTATCCCTATGGCTCCGGGATATTTCCTGAGAAAATAGTCGGCAAACAGGCAATCTATGAAAATTGGAAAGGGGTCTTTGAACTGTTTGAGAGCCTCAGCTTCCCTATTCACGACATCTATGTGGATGTGACAAAACAGACGGCCATCATGCGTTTTGATTCTCACAATATCATGAAAGGCGGCACAAGACGCTACGATAATACATTTGTCTGTATCCTCATCTTTAATGAAGAGGGCAAAATCAAGGAGTATTATGAATACTTCAACCCGATTACTCTGGGAGCCACCTTTGGTCTGCTGAGAGTCGAGCGTTTGCAAGGGAATGAGGCGCAGCAAGCGCAATAAACGTTGACTGAGATCGATTGGTCGTTCCAGATACAAAGTGCTCGTGTGCTTCGGCAGCACACGAGCACTTTGTATCTGGAACGACCAATTGTGGGGATATCTCTTCGTTTTCACGCGAATTTTTCTCGGTATTTAATTAGCAGTCTTTAATCAGAATTGCTAATTGTGGAATAAAATTATCTGCCACGGCGTTATTATAGGTATTCTGGCAATCTTGTACAGCAAGTGCTACACCGCAAAATAAAGTGTCTGAGAGGGAATAAAGCTAGCTGTAGGCTGGTTATAGTAAGTGAGTTAGCAATTATGAAAAGAGAGTGCTAAACACGGGAATAAGTATCCCAACCATGGTGTTATAGTAAGTGAGTTGGCAATTATGGTGATCGAGTGCTAAGACAGATACAATACAATACAATTCTCACCTATTTGTACAACCAATAAACCTTTCGATAATTTCCGAGGAGTCTGTACGAAGCGGATTCCTCTCTCTCTACATAAATATAAAAGTGAGGAGCCTACTTATTATGAAATGCGAACGCTGCCAGAAAAATCCTGCTCAGGTCCGTGTTGATCAGTTGATGGAAGGACGCCGTGTCTCCCATTTGCTCTGCCAGTCCTGCGTTGATGAGTTGATGAGCGTGATGGAGCAGGCGGATGGTGTTGAGAATTTTGGTGCTCCCTCTGGCTCTGCTAATACTAATGCTTCAGCCTTTGGGTCTCGCGCTGGTGGCGTCAATACAGCCACTGCCGAGCGCCAGGCGACACAAAGTAAAACCCCGACCCTTGATCAGTATGGCCGTGATTTGACCGCCGAAGCGGCTGAGGGAAAATTAGATCCCGCTGCTGGTCGTGAACGTGAGATACGCCGTGTCATCACCATTTTGGGACGACGCCAGAAAAACAATCCTGTCCTGATCGGTGAGCCAGGCGTTGGTAAGACCGCTCTGGTAGAGGGCCTGGCCCGTAAGATTATGGCTGGCTCGGTTCCTGCGAACCTGCGCGGCAAACGTGTGATTTCGTTGAACATGGGGAACATGGTTGCTGGTGCCTCCTTCCGTGGACAGTTTGAGCAGCGCATCAAATCGATCCTGGAAGAGCTACGCAATGCCCCAGAGATTATCGTCTTTATCGACGAGTTGCATACCGTCGTGGGTGCCGGAGCTTCCGAGGGTTCGGTTGGTGCGGCAGACATGATCAAGCCAGCCCTGGCCCGTGGCGAGCTGCGCTGTATTGGCGCGACCACTCTGGATGAATATCGCAAGCATATCGAGAAAGATGCCGCTCTGGAGCGCCGTTTCCAGCCTGTGCTGGTTGACGAGCCATCGGTAGAAGATGCCATCGAGATGCTGAAATTGCTACGACCCAATTACGAAGCCCATCATGGTGTCAGCATCACTGACGAGGCCATCGAAGCGGCTGTTAAGCTCTCTGATCGCTACATCAATGACCGCTTCTTGCCTGATAAGGCTATCGACGTCATGGATGAGGCAAGCTCTTCGCAGGTGCTTGAGGCCAATGAAAAAGGACTCTTGAGCCCTTCTGCGCTTGAAAAAGAGCTGGCTGACTTGCAGCAGCAGAAAGAGGCCGCCGCTGAGGCCGAGGATTATGAGCAAGCCGCTAAACTACGGCAGCAGGAATTGCTTCTCCTGCAGAAGCTGGAACATGCTCGCTCCGCTTCCGATGCCTCCTTCTCATTGCTCGTGACGCCTGAGCAGATTGCTCGCGTTATTGAGCTATGGACGGGTGTTCCGGTTAGCCAGATGTTGGAGAGTGAGCGTAAGAATTTGATTACCCTGGAAGCCGATCTACGGCAGCGTGTGATCGGTCAAAATGAGGCTATTAGCGCGGTTGCCCGTTCGATTCGTCGCTCGCGAGCTGGATTGAAAGATCCAAAGCGTCCGATTGGTTCGTTCCTGTTCCTGGGACCGACTGGTGTGGGTAAGACCGAGCTGGCAAAATCCTTATCCGCCGAGATGTTCGGAGGTGAGGACCATATGATCCGGCTCGATATGTCCGAGTACATGGAGCCACATACCGTCTCGCGTCTCTTCGGGAGCCCTCCCGGTTATGTCGGCCATGAGGATGGTGGACAGTTGACCGAGCAAGTACGTCGCCATCCCTATAGCGTGATCCTGCTGGACGAGGTCGAGAAGGCGCATCCTGAAGTCTTCAACTCCTTCTTGCAGATCATGGATGATGGTCGCCTGACCGATGGACAGGGTCGCACGGTTGACTTCAAGAATACCGTGATTATCATGACCAGCAACGCTGGCAGTGCGGATCTCAAACGGGCCGTCAATATTGGTTTCTCCACCGGGAAAGGTGTTGAGGCTAAGAGTGAGCAGTTTGAAGCGTTGCGCTCCAAAGCGATGGAGGGACTCAAACGAGCCTTCCGTCCAGAGTTCATCAACCGTATCGACCAGATTGTGGTCTTCCACAGCCTGGGACGTGAAGAGCTCTATCAGATCGTGGATCTGCTCTTAGAGCAGGTACGGGGACGCCTACAGGAGCAGCATATTGGCCTGACCGTCAGCGACGAAGCTCGTGACTTCCTGCTAGAGGTCGGCTTCGACGAAGAGTATGGAGCTCGCCCACTGCGTCGTGCCATCCAGACCCATGTCGATGACGCCCTGGCGGATGCCATCCTTGATGGAACCCTCAGCAGCGGCCAGCAAACCCTGTTGACCGTTGAAAATAACAAAATCGTTGTGAAAGAGCAGACGGCTATCGCAGCCTGATCCATACACCCTGCTTTTTCTCTCCTCCCCTGAGCGGATGAGATTGCCGAAAGGCCGTCTCATCCGCTCTGCATGTAATATCTCAACAGCGGTTATGCTCTCTTGCTTGAGCAAGGATGTAGGGGCAAGGTTACCTGTATGAGCATCTAAAATGCGTCTTTATTCGTACAAAATAAAAGGTTGCCGATAATTCTTTTCAAGGAATTGGAATAAGTCATGTATTCTTCCTGTTATGATAAGTACCTGGCAATCTTGGAGATAGACTGCTAACATGGGGAATAAAAGGTTCCATGATACCGTTATAATAAGTGAATGAGCGCTAAGCCAGGGTAAATCTTTACAGACACCTATCTGCATACCAATGCATGATCTTATGTATCCCGCTACTCATTCAATGCGTATCGCATATCTCGTGGAGATTTCACAAGAGATTTCCATTGCATATAGAAGAGTTAGGAGCATAAATACATGAAGTGTGAACGCTGTCAGAAGAATTCTGCTCAAGTTCGTGTGGAGGCCATGGTGAATGGCAAACGTGAATCCCATTTCCTCTGCCAATCTTGCGTCGAAGATATCATGGACGCGATGAATCAACTGGGCGGTTTTGACTCTCCTGATTCGGCTGGAGCTCCATTTGGTTCAATGTTAAACAACGCGACCTCTTCTACATCCCGGGCTGGTGGTATTAATACTGCCACGGCTGAGAAGAAGAAGCAGAGTAAAACTCCGACCCTTGATCAGTATGGACGCGATTTGACCGCCGAAGCAGCTGAAGGAAAATTAGATCCCGCTGCTGGTCGTGAACGTGAGCTACGCCGCGTTGTTACCATTTTAGGACGACGCCAGAAAAACAATCCTGTCCTGATTGGTGAACCAGGCGTTGGTAAGACCGCTCTGGTAGAGGGCCTGGCCCGTAAAATTATCTCCGAAGATGTGCCCGCGACCCTGCGCGGCAAACGTATTGTCTCGCTCAGCATGGGCAGTATGATTGCCGGTGCCTCTTTCCGTGGACAGTTTGAGCAGCGCATCAAATCGATCCTGGAAGAGGTGCGTAACGCCCCAGAGATTATCGTCTTTGTCGACGAGCTACATACCGTCGTCGGTGCGGGTTCGGCTGAAGGTTCGGTTGGTGCGGCAGACATGATCAAGCCAGCCCTGGCCCGTGGCGAGCTGCGCTGTATTGGCGCGACCACCCTGGATGAATATCGCAAGCATATCGAGAAAGATGCCGCTCTGGAGCGCCGTTTCCAGCCTGTGCTGGTTGACGAGCCATCGGTAGAAGATGCCATCGAGATGCTGAAATTGCTGCGACCCAATTACGAAGCCCATCATGGTGTTAGCATCACTGACGAGTCTATTGAAGCGGCTGTTAAGCTCTCTGATCGCTACATCAATGACCGCTTCTTGCCTGATAAGGCCATCGACGTCATGGATGAGGCTGGTTCAGCTTTGATGCTGGATGCCAGCGAAAAAGGTTTGCTAAATCCTTCTGCACTCGAAAAAGAATTAACCGACTTGCAGCAGCAGAAAGAGGCCGCCGCTGAGGCCGAGGATTATGAGCAGGCTGCGCAATTGCGCCAGCAAGAGCTTCTGGTCTTAGCGCAATTAGAGCGTGCCCGCCTGGAAAACCAGACAGTATCCCTGCTGGTGACGCCAGAGCAGATCGCGCAGGTTGTTGAGCTATGGACCCATATCCCTGTCAGCCAGATGTTAGAGAGCGAGCGTGCCAATCTTCTGACCTTAGAGTCTGATTTACGGCAGCGCGTAATTGGTCAGAATGAGGCCATTGCCGCCGTCGCCCGTTCGATCCGTCGCTCGCGGGCTGGATTAAAAGATCCAAAGCGTCCGATTGGTTCGTTCCTGTTCCTGGGACCGACCGGTGTGGGTAAGACCGAGCTGGCAAAATCCTTATCCGCCGAGATGTTCGGAGGTGAGGACCATATGATCCGGCTCGATATGTCCGAGTACATGGAGCCACATACCGTCTCGCGTCTCTTCGGGAGCCCTCCCGGTTATGTCGGCCATGAGGACGGTGGACAGTTGACCGAGCAAGTGCGCCGCCATCCCT
The DNA here is from genome assembly GCF_008326305.1 of Dictyobacter arantiisoli. Classification (GTDB taxonomy): domain Bacteria; phylum Chloroflexota; class Ktedonobacteria; order Ktedonobacterales; family Ktedonobacteraceae; genus Dictyobacter; species Dictyobacter arantiisoli. The sequence continues at coordinate 95,459 of NZ_BIXY01000013.1, forward strand.
ATAGCGTGATCCTGCTGGACGAGGTCGAGAAGGCGCATCCTGAAGTTTTCAACTCCCTCTTGCAGATCATGGATGATGGTCGCCTGACCGATGGACAGGGTCGCACGGTTGACTTCAAGAATACCGTCGTGATCATGACCAGCAACGCTGGCAGTGCAGATCTCAGACGGGCCGTCAACATGGGCTTCTCCGCCAAGAAAGAAGGGGCCGATGAGAAGACTGAACAGTTTGAAGTGATGCGCTCCAAAGCGATGGAGGGACTCAAACGAGCCTTCCGTCCAGAGTTCATCAACCGTATCGACCAGATTGTGGTCTTCCACAGCCTGGGACGTGAAGAGCTCTATCAGATCGTGGATCTGCTCTTAGAGCAGGTACGGGGACGCCTGCAAGAGCAGCATATTGGCCTGACTGTCAGCGACGAAGCTCGTGACTTCCTGCTAGAGGTCGGCTTCGACGAAGAGTATGGAGCTCGCCCACTGCGTCGTGCCATCCAGACCCATGTCGATGATGCCCTGGCGGATGCCATCCTTGATGGAACCCTCAGCAGCAGCCAGCAAGCCCTGCTCACCATCGAAGACGGCAAAGTCATCGTCAAAGCCCAGGACACTATCGTTTCCTGATCCTTTGACAAAAACAAGAGAGTCAGCCTGCATATTCGCAGCTGGCTCTTTTTTGTAATCCCCCAGGCCTTCAAGATGTACAGAAGCCCAAAGCTCTGCTTTTTTCATTTCTGAAGACGTTTTTTGACGAGAAAGCCCTTTTTCTGCCTCTTCTCGCCTCTCTGAGCTACATTCCTCTTCCAACTTTTGGTTCCTACCATACTCAAACCCCTTTTACCCGCCGTAATCTAGAGATCCCATTTAGCGGCCATTTTCGCCCTCGCAGACGCAAAAGATGGGTGATTGATCAAATCTTTTATTTGATCTACATAAAGGGATGGTATTTTGTTCTCATAATCTTTTGATTGCGCCTCTGAATCAATTTGTTCAACCTTACGTATGCTATATTCCATTATCGATGTTCTATCAAGGGTTCGTTTGATCGCTGACTGCCATCCTGGAGGAAGTACTCTATCTCCTTCCTTTCCTTTTTCATCCTTAAACGTAAAGGGATTAGCTGTTCTTGAAACAAAAGCATATTGATTTGTTACGCCATCAGTGATACGACCTTTAATCACTGAAAATCCTATGAACTTTCCTTCTTCTGGTGTATCAGATGCATATTTTTCCCCTATCAATTTGGCAAATTGCGCATGACATGGTCTTGGTTTTCCATCAATCACCCGAAAATGCTCAATAGGAGAAAAGTTTATATTCCTCTTTTGGTAGATAGAATAGGGAACGTCGGTTTGATGTTCCCGTACGGCGTAAATTTTATCAGGGGTATCTCGGTTTCCTTGTGAAGGAGAAATCGGAGCAATAAACATTTTGTATTCCCCCTTTTCTCGGATATGTACCAATCCAGTGAATGCTTGACCACTTTTTGCGTTTAAAAATATCTCAAGGCTTTGACCATGAATACGAATTGCTTCTTTTGGAGGCTGAGGATGGGTTTCCAGTAACCTTTCTCTGTTCTCATTGTCACTACGGGCGGCTCCAATGGTTCGTGCTTCTAATATTTTATTAAGTGCATCTTTCTCTGAAAAGATTATATTATCTGTTTCTGGTATCTTTTCTTTCTTTAAGAAATTAGCTATGTTTTCTAGTACATCAACGCGATTATATTCCATTGCTTTTGCTGTTACTGTCTCTAATCTACCACTAAAAGCTTTTCTATCTAAATCGCTACCTGATTGTAATTCAAACATTTTTATTCTCCATAACTGTTCCACTCACTATTGAGATAAAAAAACAAAGGAAGCCTCACCTTGGGAATCTCAGGAAATAAATTTTTCTCTATAATATCACAATCTAAGTGCAATCAAGCAACAAACGCGAGATAAAACCTACTCAGCAGGCACAGACAATCCCAAAAAAGTTGCTTGATTGTACTTAGTGCAGGTTCAAAAAAACTCTTGTGCAATCAGGCGGAAACCTATAGCCCACATTCCGCATCCTAAAAAATGACTTTTTGCATATCAAAAAATGATGCTTTTACATCTTTTGCACAGGAGATAAAAGACGAGGAACAAGAACGTTTGATCCAGGGAAGGCAAAAGGGATAGTATCGTACGATTCACGGAGCCTCACCATAAAGGATGAGGCCTTCTTTCTTTGAGTGGGTTGAGTTGCTGCCGTGAGGCGGCAAAAAAACAAAACAACAAAACAAAACGCATCTTCACAAAACATATTTCTTAGGTTATACTCTATACGCAAGCTAAATTAAAAAATACAAATGCATTGCGCATTTATTGTTCAATAGAATAAAGTATCAATTTGCTGCTAGGGGTGCCGTTTCGGCTGAGAGGTAGGCAACTACCGACCCTTTGAGAGTTTGACCTGATCTGGGTAATGCCAGCGTAGGGAAGTAGCATCAACATTCTGACTTATGGTTGCGTTATAGATAGGATTGATCAATCGAGATATCTATCTTTGCGTCAATTTTGTCTGTAATGATTGGAGCCGCTCCCCGCCTCTGGGGTGAGCGGCTTTTTGTATGCCTGATGCTAACAGGCAGAAGTGCTGCTTGAGAAAGATTGATGCCTGGTCGATTGATCAAGTTTACGAGGTGTAAGATGGATGACACACAAACGGATACGCCGGTTGCGCCAGTTGCGCAGCACGCAAGACTATCCGTTGAGGGTGTGACAAAGATATATCGCTCCGGGAAGCGGACGGTTGAGGCGTTGTCTCCGGTCGATCTTAGTGTTGCGCCAGGCGAGTTTGTCTCGCTGATCGGCCCCAGCGGCTGCGGCAAGAGTACCTTATTTAATATTATCGCGGGCGTGGATACGCCAACCGCCGGGAGTTTGCTGCTGGATGGTAAGCTCACGAACACAAACGAGCGAGCAGGAAAGGTCGGCTATATGCCGCAGCAGCCGCTCTTATTGCCCTGGCGGACCGTGGAGGAGAATGTGATGCTGGGTCTGGATGTACGTCGTGTGCCGCGCAAAGAGGCCCAACAACAGGCCAGCGCCCTCCTCAAGCGCTTTGGATTGCTTGAATTTGCCAATAGCTATCCAGCGGACTTATCCGGCGGGATGCGCCAGCGTATCGCCTTGTTGCGTACTGTCCTCTTTAACTCATCCTTTCTGCTGCTGGATGAGCCATTTGGCGCGCTGGATGCCCTGACGCGCTTCACCTTGCAGATGTGGTTGCAGGATCTCTGGCAGAGTTTCCATTCCAGTGTGATCTTTATCACTCATGACGTACGAGAGGCCATCTTGTTGTCTGATCGTATCTACGTCCTGAGTGCGCGTCCGGCCTCGGTATTGCGAACCATCGAGGTTGACCTGCCACGCCCCAGACGGCAGGAAGATCTGGCGCAACCACAGGCGCTCCGTTTAGAACAGGAACTCTTATCCCTGCTAGTCAAGGAGCAGCCCTTATGACACTCAAACGCCTGGCTGGCTATGGGCCCGCCTTCGTCCTTGCCGTAGCCATCCTGCTCATCTGGCAACTGATTGTCAAAGGACATCTGATTACCGCGACCATCCTACCGCCGCCCACAGCTATCGTGCAGGCGCTGTTGGATAACTGGGATGTGCTCTCGGTCCATACTTTGCAAACCACTATGGAAACCGTATTGGGACTAGGCATTGCCACCATCCTGGGTGTTGTACTGGCGATACTCCTTGATCTCTCGCCCTGGATACGGCGTGCGGTCTATCCATTGCTCATCACCTCGCAGACTATCCCAATGGTAGCCCTGGCACCATTGCTGATCATCTGGTTTGGACTTGATCTCAGTCCCAAGATCATCGTAGTCGCGCTCTACTGCTTCTTCCCCATCGCCGTGGCCTTCGCCGATGGATTGGCAAGCACCGATCCCGAGTTGATGAAGTTGATGCAGAGTATGAAGGCGACACGCTGGCAAGCATTATGGCTGGTGCGCCTGCCGGGTGCCATGCCATCCTTTTTCTCTGGCCTGCGTATCGCTGCCACCTATAGCGTCACAGGAGCCATCGTCGGCGAATATGTCGCGGCCCAGCAAGGACTTGGTATTTACATGGAACTGGCGGCGCGCTCCAACGTCGTTGTGCTCGTTTTTGCCGCCATCGTCGTCACCGCTGTCCTCAGCTTGCTGCTCTTTGGGCTGGTTTCATTACTGGAACGCATTGCCCTACCCTGGCATCAAAGCCAAATCTCGAAACGCTAATTCTCAAGTGAGCAGCCATCTATTTTGAAAGGTTTGAATTCATGAAATCTCGCACACGACTCTGGTTAAGCATCGGCATCCCGGTCTTATTAATCGTCGTTATTGTCGGAGTTTATCTTGCCCAGCAACGCAGCAGTAACAGTGATAATACTGCTGCGCAATCATCCCAGACCACGATAGTCAAGAATCTCACCACCGTGCGGCTCGCCCTGGACTGGACCCCCAATACCAACCACACTGGTATCTATGTCGCGCAGCATGAGGGCTGGTATCAGCAAGCGGGCATCAAACTTGTGATCTTGCCCTATTCACAGAATGTCTCGCCGGATACCATGGTCAGCACCGGCAAGGCCGATGTTGGTATCAGCTCAACCGAATCGATTGTGGCGGATGCGGCTGTTGGTCAGCCTGTCGTCTCGATTGCCGCCATTCTACAGCACAACACCTCATCCCTGGCCGTGCTGGCCAACTCCGGCATCAACACGCCCCGGGATCTGGACGGCAAGACTTATGGAGCCTTTGGCGCGCCCTACGAAACACCTGTCCTGCGCCATATCATCCAGCATGCTGGTGGTAAAGGCAACTTCAAGAGCGTCACCCTGAATATCGACACCCTGCAAGCCCTGCAAAGTCATCGCATCGACTTCGCATGGATCTTTGATGGAGCGGAAGGCATTCAGGCCCAGCACGAAGGTATCAAACTCAAAACCTTCCCTATCATTGACTATGGCATCGCCGACTACTACACGCCCAACCTGATCAGCAGTCCACAGGAGATCAAGAGCAACTCGGATGTATTACATCGTTTCATGGCTGCCACTGTCCGTGGTTACGAATACGCTCGCACCCATAGCGACCAATCCGCCCAGATGCTCATCCAGCAGGCCCCCAAAGGCAGTTTTCCCGATCCAGCCTATGTTCTCGACAGCCAGAAATATCTCAGCACGCGCTACGCTGATAGTGGTCGCAAATGGGGCCTGCAAGACGCTCTAGCCTGGCACGGTTATCCACAATTTATTCTGGCAACCGGCAGTGTACAGGACGCCCAGGGCAAACCCATCACCAGCCTCAACCTCGACGCACTCTACACTAACCAATTCCTCTCCTGAAGACCGCTTCATCCATTGTTCGCACAACAGTCAACGTTAAGATGCTGGTTTATCTCCACAAATGCGGGGATAAACCAGCATCCATTACAACCTATTCACGAATTGAAAAATAGGTTCTAAATCCCTCGACATTTTTCTTTTCTCGAATTTCAAACCCACCGAGACAGAACAATGGCACATCGGCTGCTTGAATACAATGTGATGGCAAGCAGTAAGTTCAAATGTCCCATCTATTCAATCGTCATCTTTTTGAAAAAAGAGAGCATCACGTTCACTTCACCCTACGTAATATATAATCATAAGGGAAGTGAGATTATGCGTTTCCATTTTGACATCATCAAGCTCTGGGAATTGCCTACAGCAGTTCTGTTTCAAAAACATCTGAAAGGGATTCTTCCGCTCGCTCCCATTACTCAGGAAGGAGCCCGGCGGGAAGTCGTGGATGAGGCGATTAAGGCGCTGCTGAAGGACGATCCTGAAAACCAGAATAAAGATCTCCTCTCACTTCTTTATGGTATCTCGTCGTTAGTATTCGATGATCAGGCTGATAAACAGTGGCTGGACTGGAGGTTTCGCATGTTAGAAGATCTTTTAAATGACAGTTGGGCTTTCCGTGAACTCCGCCAACGCGGCGAAGAAATCGGCCTGGCAAAAGGTCGAGAAGAAGGTCGGATAGAAGGCATCCTGGAGAGTTTACGGTTACTTGTACAGCGTCTCTTTCCGTCGCTCTTAGCACTGTTGGAGGATTTCCCCCAAAAGTCTTTCACCGCGAAGGAGTTGAATGCCATACTGCTTCAGGTTGTTGCGGCTCAGACTGAGGAGGAAGCCCGGCAGTATCTGCTGACGGCTTTGCAGCAGCATTTATAAAGATAGCAGGGTAGGGTCGATTTAGCAGCTTCACCTTGTAGTTGTTCTAAGATAGTGTTTGATTCCCATCACGATGGGTATGCAGGCGCGAGCTTGGTCAAGAGGCGATGGCAGGAGGCGATTCTGATAAACGCCTCCGAACTTTCGGGCAAGCCCTCGTGATCGCGAGAGAGCCG